>AP024710.1:2720000-3573743 GCA_024363285.1 Leptolinea sp. HRD-7
TGCCAGGGCTAAAGAAGCCGCGAAGGCCAAAGAAGCTGAAGAGGCGGCCAAAACTGACAAGGCTGTTGCCGATAAGATCAGCGGCGCGGAATCGCAGTTGGATGACTCCGGAACAACCGAAGTCGAGAAAACCGACGAAACCGCCGGTGATAACCAGGCCGCGAAAGCCGCGGAATAAGGGAGTGGAAGCATGACCAACATTTTGACAGCAAGCGAAGCCGCGGCGGTTCTGCGGTGCGAATCAACGGATGCCGCGATGTTGGCCCTGCTTCCGCAGATCGACGCGTATATCAAGGATGGGACGGGTCACGATTGGACAGCCGACTCGCCCATCCAGGATACAGCCAAAGCCGCGGCAAGGGTGTTGCTGGTGCGCTGGTATGAGGACCCGGGCCGGATCTCTGATGCTCCGTTACATGGAATCGCATCGCTGATGACACAGCTCGAGGTGATCGCGCTGCGGTACAAGGTGTTCAAGGGGCTGGTAAGCGCTGGGGCCATTGCCATGGATGGTGTGAATGCCGGCGACACGGTGAGCAAGCTTACCGGTTTGATCGGCGCCACGGGTGATCAATCTGCCAAGTTTGAGAGTGTGATCAGTGTGGACGGTGAGATCCAGCAGACGGCCAATGAGGACCTTTCAGGAATCTATTTCCGGGCATACATCGTTCCTCCGGAGGCGCTATGACGGAATGTTTGCGCGCAAACATTTTTCAGGAGGCTGAATGATCATCAACGGGCGGATGTTTGTTAACCCGGGGGAGCTGACCACTGCCATAACGTTGGAGCGGCGGGTGATCACTCAGGATGCGGGAGGCGCGCAGCAAAAAGGTTACACGGCTGTAGGTACACGAATGGCCAAGTGGGTGAATGCCCACGGGAATGATGTGCAGGCAGCCGGCGGGAACTTCGCTGAAGCGCCGGCAGACGTCACGTTCCGGTATCTCCCCGGGTTGGATGGCACCTGGGTGGTCAATAAAGGCGGCGTGCGGTACGAGATCATCGGCGAACCGGATGATGTGCATGATAAGCACCTTTTCCATGTTGTGAAGGTTCTGCGAATGAAGGCCGGGTAAACATGGCATCTGCGAAATTGGGATGGGATTTCAATGGGTACCTGGCAAAGCTTGACCGGACCATAGCCGATATCGACGGCGCCGCGGATCGCGCTGCACTTGCTGGCGCAAGAGTAGCCGAAAAAGGCATGAAACGGCGAGTGGCGGTACTTACCGGCGAGCTGCAGGAGCATATCGAAATCGATGGACCGCGGCGTGACGGGAACGTCCATTCTGTGGAGATAGGCGTGTTACGTAAAAAAGGCGCCTCGGCTGAGATCGCCCGAAAAGCCAACGCCCAGGAATATGGGACCAGCTCCATGCCGGCTCATCCTTATGCCCGGCCCACAATGATCGAGGATAAAGCTGAGATTAACAAGGCTATCCGCGAATCGTTGGAAAAGGAAAAGATGCTATGACGATCTGGGAGCGGGTCAAAAACGCGCTTACGCCTTTGGCTGTGCCGCTGGCTCAAAATCAGTACCAGGTGGAAAACAGCGAGTACCCGGATCTTTACCTGGTCTACAGTATTCCTGCCGCAATAGGCGTTGAATACGCTGATGATGAAGAGAAGGGGAGGAATTTCCTTGTAATGGTAAATGCTTTCTCGCGGTCCGGTCTGGTCAGTTTGCCGGATGTCAAAAGCGCGATGAAAACAGCAGGATTTACACCGAGCACGGAACGTGAGCTGGCTTTTAATGAAACCACCGGTCATTACGGGTGGTCCATGGACTTTTATTGGTTGGAGGATCTATAAGTATGAGCCCAAATAGTGGTGAATTTAAATCTTATGTAGGTGTGAAGGATCTGTATTTCGCCCTGATCACCCAGGATGATGCCAGCGCATATCTGGCTGGTACTCCGGAATTACTGGCGCCTGTCACGCAGATCAGCGCTGAGCATACCAGCAGTCTCGATACTCAGTATGCGGATGATCAACCATTTGATGTGAATGCCAGCGAAGGTGAATCGAAACTCACTATCGACGTTACATCTGTTCCCATGAAAACACTGGCTACTTTGCTGGGGAAACCATTTGACGATTCCACCGGCCGGATGATCGATAACGGCGGAGGATCCACTCCACCCGACGTGGCGATCCTGTATCGGTCGCGGAAAAGCAATGGGAAATTTCGGTACTTCTGTTATCAAAAAGGGAAGTTCAGCCCACCCAAGGATGAAGCTACCACAAAGACCGACAAGGCCGAACCTAAGCCGCAGCAGCTTGTTTTCACTGCGGTAAAGACTATTCACCAGTTCACGCTGCCGGATTCCACAACTGACGGGTTGAAGCGGATCATGGGAGATGAGGATACTGTCAACTTCTCCGGGACCGGTTGGTTTACGCAAGTACAGGTTCCTGGATCAGTGGCTCCCAGCGCGCTGGCGCTTTCTTCCAGCACGCCGACAGGCGGCGCCACCGGTGTAAGCCGAACCAGCAATTTGACACTGACCTTCAATAACGCGTTGAACAGTCACGCGGTGAAAAATGTCACCCTGTTGGATGCCACCAACACTGTTGTAGCCAGCACGATCACAATCGATTCCACCGGGAAGATCATCACCATCGACCCGACACCGACCCTGGCAGCCACTACAGCTCACACGATCGTGGCTGTTGTGGTGGATGTTTTCGGACAGGCTCTGGTGAGCATCGTCAAATTCACAACCGGATCGTAAGAAGCCCCACCCAACCCTCCCCATCTGCTGGAATACGCAGATGGAGAGGGCTTTATTGGTACCAACGGAGAATCACATGAGCGGCGCGCCTATTGTTCTGACTTTTTATAACCAGGAAACACATGATGTTGAGAAGACATTCTCCCAGGCTTTCATTCCCTGGAGGATGATGAAAAAAGTAGCCAAGTTGCTCAAGATCAACCTTGACCCTGAAAATCTCGATGAAAAAACCGTTGATGAGATCAGCGGTCTCGTAGTCGATGTTTTTTGCGGACGGTTCACGGCAGAAGAATTAGAAAACCATACCGACCTTGAGGAAATGGTCACAGTGCTCCAGGCAATCATGACCAAGGTCAGTGGAATGCTGCCAGATGGAAACCCTACGACGCAGGCTTAGCGCCTGCTGAAAGTGAAAGATCGCTTTTCGAGATGTTGATCGAGATAGAACGGACGCTGATCGAGAACTTCCATTGGTCATTGTTCGATATCGACAACACCGACACGGAAAGCATGATGGATTTTATTGGTAGTTTCAACAAGAGCGGGCCGGCACCAGCAGGTGCGCCACGATTGGCCTACTGTGATGAAGTCCCCTGGATGTGATTATGGGTGCAAAAAACGAAGATCTCAGTTCCAAACTTGAACTCGATACCAGCAATTACAAGGCTGGTTTAACAGAACTAAACCGGCAGATCCGCGTTTTGGAATCCGGTTTCCGGGCTACTGCTGCCGGCATGGAAGACTGGTCCGCCACCGCCACCGGGTTAGAGGCGCGCAATAAGACATTGACCCAACAGATCGATCTGCAGCGGCAAAAGGTTGAAGGGCTCTCAAAGGTTTATGAACAGATGGCCGCTGATGAGAAAACAAGCCAGAAAGCCAAAGATGAGATGCAGATCTCGATCAACAAGGAAAATGAGAAACTGGCGCGGCTCCAGGTTGAGCTGAACGGGAATAAAAAAGCTCTGGACGATATGGGGGACGGCGCCAAGAATGCTGGCAAAGGCGTGAAGGAGCTGGGTGACCGTGAGGATGAAACCGCCGGCAAGAGTGCAAATTTCAAGAGCACGATGGAAGGGCTGGCCAGTGGATTGAAGACCATCGGTACGGTAGTGGCCGGGGTGGCAGCCGCGGTCGGCGTGGTAGGTGGCGCGGTTGGAAAGATGGTGCTTGATTCCGCGAAGGCCGGGGACGACCTGAGCGAAACTGCAATTAAAGTAAGCCTGACCACCACGCAATTGCAGGAATTAGGTTTTGTTGCCAAACAAGTAGGAACGGACACCGATACAGTCACCGGCGCTATGGGGAAGATGATCCGCAATATGAAAGGCGCAAAGGATGGCACTGGTGAAGCGGCTGATGCCTTCAGGAAGTTGGGCATCCCAGTAACCGATGCGGCCGGGAATCTCCGGAATTCTCAGGATGTTTGGGCAGATGCAATGACTGCGCTCAGGGGAATGTCCAATGAGACAGAACGCGATGCTACCGCAATGAGCTTATTTGGAAAGTCGGCCCGGGAGATGAACCCGCTTATCGAAACCAGCAAAGAAGAATTTGACCGGTTGGTTGGAAAGGCGCACGAGTTGGGAGCCGTTGTAGCCGATAAAGACGTGCAGGCGCTGGGTGAACTAAACGACACGCTTGACGGGCTGAAGGACGGACTCAAGGGCACTAGCATGACGGTAGCCGCGGCATTCCTGCCAGCTTTCAAGGGACTTGCCGGAAAAGCATCCGGATATATGAAGGACCTGGCAACAATAGTATCCGGTTCCGATGGTGACCTGGGGAAGATGGCCAGCGGTATCGGTGGGCTGGTCAGCCAGATCGTGGCGGATATCTCTTCTCAGGGACCGTCGATGCTGACGGGCGGATTATCCATCCTGCAGGGGATCATCAACGGGCTGATGACCAATCTGCCAACACTGCTGCCGGCTGTGATCCAGATGCTGATGAGCATTGTCAATTTTATTATCCAGAACCTGCCGACATTGATCACGGCGGCCATTCAGATCATCACGGCGCTGGCCACTGGAATCGCACAGGCGCTGCCGACGTTGATACCAGCTATGGTGGGAGCAATACCGATCATTATTGAAGCTCTTCTGACCAATCTGCCGCTGTTGATCGGGGCGGCACTGCAGATCCTAATCGCGCTGGCTCAGGGGATCGTAGCTGCTCTGCCTATTCTTATTGAGCAAGCTCCGGTGATCCTGAATTCGCTGATCGATGCGATAACGACATCTCTCCCAATGATCGGAGATGCGGCTCTCAAGATCATCTTTACCCTGGCCAACGGGATCAATGACAATCTGCCAGAGATGAAGAAATCGGCCTCTGAGCTGATCAAATCTTTTGTAAATGGGGTGAAGGAGATCAATAACAAGTTGCTGGATGTTGGAAAGAATATAGTCGATGGCGTCTGGCAAGGCATCCAGAATAACTATCAGAAGTTCTATAACAATATCAAGGATTTCTTCGGGGGAATAGTTAATGTGGTGATGGATGTTTTAGATATCCACTCCCCAGCTGGGAAATTGATCTGGCCAGGAGAAATGGTAAGTGAAGGTTTTGGCCTGGGTATTTTCAAGCGGTTGGAAGTAATTAAGTCCAAGCTTCGTACGACATTAGCCGGGATGAGCTTGGAGATGGCGGGTGTTTCTTCGTTCGGTGGCGGCTATGGGGGGGGACAGTCTACCTACAACTTCTACGGATCTGTGAGCCTGGTCGGTGCGGCGGGCCAATCCATCGGTCAGATGATCGAAGCCAAGAGGTTCTAAATGGATATCTATCTCAAGTCATTCAACGGTTTCAGCCTGAATAATGCCAACTATAAATCGGCGGTAATCAAGGGAAAGAAACCGGCAGACGCGTCGGCGGTGTATATCAGCCAGACGAACGCGGACGCGGAGGATGCCGGGGTATACACCCGGTCGGCACTTCCTGTGCCGATCTATGTGAGCGTGATCGGACCCAACCGGAACCAGCTTGAATCGCAGTTGAAAGAAGCGTTGATGACTGGAACCGGCGGGGAGCTGGTGATCACGTTCACTGATGAAAACCGGGACTACAGCAAGTTCTGCAGGGTTATTTCAATCGAACCCAGCGAGAAGTATGTTGGTGTGTATACCATCGTGCTGCAGACCGGAGAAAGCGCCTGGCGGGCAGTTTCGGAGGATACGGCAGCCTGGGCCATCACAGGATCCGGCTCAACCAAAACGATCACTGTAGGCGGATGCTCTGAAACGGCATTATCGTTCGAGATGAGCCCGCAGACGGTGCCGGCCGGCGGTTACGCGTACCAGAAGCTGTATCAACTGGTCAATGTGCCGTTGATCAACTTCGGGGCGCGGCCATGGAAGATCACGGTGGATACAGCCGCGCTGGTGGCTGCCGGCAAGATGCAGGCGGACTGCGATGACCTGGCCATTGTTATCGATGGGCAGATCGTAAAGAGGTGGATTACCGACCCGAACACGGACCATACCGGGGTGTGGTTCAACGTCAGCCTGATGGCCGGGGTTTCATTGACCCTGAATGCCGCTTTGACCAGCTCCGCGGGAATCACAGAGCTGGTTTTTGCCAAGACCACGGCCAACGCGGCCGGGATCTCCGCGCTGCCAACACGCGGGTACCTGGTGCATGGCACGGAATGGATCGAGTACAACGGAAAGAAATCCAATTATTCAGTAATTGTCACCAAGCGCGGGGCCATGGGAACGACCAAACAGGACCATGCCTCGCTGGATGTATTCAAGTTCGTGCAGCATTCCATCCTTATGCTCTACGGCAGCGCGAGCGCCACAGACCCGGCGGCGGATGACCCATATTATGACAGCGAGAAGCCTGTTTTTGACCTGACGGCTTCCACCAACAGTTCCTGGGTTTATACGGCGTCGACATTGTTCTATGACCCGCTGTATCCCACGCGGCCAGGATCATGGAAGCCGGTGGTTAAGCGGGTGGGTGATGTTTCCAATTTCTACACCACGGCCGGGAATGTGGCAGGGGCAGCGCCCTCCATGGGGATGCTGCTGGCGACTTATACAAAGCTTGGAAAGCCGGCAGCAGAAGCCGGTGTTATTGAATGGCAATTCAACCACCCGGGGAAGTTGTATTCGATTACCTACACCGGTCGGAAGTACAAAGCCACGGCAGCCTGGACGGGAGCGACAAGCGCACAGTTCCGCTGCGCTGCTGTGGCAGGTGGATGGGGATACCTGTTTTATGACGCTCAACCAACCGCCATAGCCACATGGGAAGCGATTTCCCGGAGCAATTATCTGCTGCCGGGAAACCAGACCTGGATCGAGTTTATGTTAAGTGGTTCGCTAGCCGCGGCGGCCGGCGCTGCCGGGTATTACGAGATCCAGACGCTGACGGTCAATTTTGTGGGGGCAAATCAGCCTGCCGGGACAATGTTGGAGGAAAAAGCCGCGCTGGTGCTGGCCGTGACAATCGAGAATACCACCAATGGGGACCGGGTAGGCGTGATGATCCCACTACTGCTGTACTCCACACTGGTGGGAGACGGTGAATCGCACGCGTTGACATTGGACGGGGAGAACGCTCAAGCCGGCCTGGTGATCATCGACAAAGGCCGGTCGACGTGGATCCGGCTGGCGCCGGGGGAGAACGTGATCAGCGTGAGCGGCGACAATGTGGGGCAGATCACCTCGGAGCTGAGCTGGAAGGTGAGGCGGATATGAGCCAGTGGGAGCGGAATATGCGAAGGATGAGAATCGCCCCTTGCCCCCCTCCAAGCCTCCCCCCGTTGGGGGAGGTAAATCGCGAATGTTTGCCCTGGAAAGAACGCCAGGACAGGCGCGCAAACATTTCTTCACCTGTCCCATGCGAGATGCCTACGGCGGAGATTTGTTACCGCTGCTTTTTGGAGTGCATGAATCGCATTGCCGACAAACCGGTAATCATCGACCGGGGGATTGAATGAGCCAGGTACGGGTATTTAACTGGGAAGGTGTTCCGGTTGGGGAGTTTACGGCTACGGTCAACCGCGGTTGGGCGGTGAATGCCGGCGGCACGGCACCGGTGGCGATCACGGCCGAGACAGCTTCCAAGGAATGGCTGCTGCCGGGGTGCATCGCATTGATCGAGGATGACGACGGGAAACTGCCGGCATGGGCCGGGGTGATCGATCTGGATTGGAAGTGCCTGCCAACGCCACAACTGACGATCTACGATATCCCCTTCCTATTGAAATACCGATTCCCTGATGCAGCCGTCACACTGAACGGGACACTGTTTTCGATCTTCAATTACCTGGTGCAGCAGGCCAACCAGTGGACGGACTCCCTGGTGCGGGCAACTGACGTAAGTATAGGGGATAACACAAACGTAAGCCAGACAGTGGAGCTGCGGTCAATCTGGGATCAGATCGTGGAGATCTCAAAGAAGTACGGCGGCGAGGTGACTTTCCAACCGTCAGTGGACCCGGCTACCAACCGGTTAAGCGTGCAGATGATGGTGCGGCAGCCGGTATACCAGGACCCGGTGGGAATGCTTTTTGATGGCGAACGCGGAAACATGGTAGTGACGGACGCCACAGCCGGCGGGGTCATTGCGAACCATGTGGTGGGCACCAGCGACGAATCCACCGCGGCCAGCCGTCGGCGATGTGGGCCATTACGGGATGATGTTTCGATTAAAAAGTATGGACTCCGGCAGGCCACGGTTGTATTTTCCGGGATCAGCAATCAAACCGCCCTGGACACGGCTACGGCCGCATACCTAGCTGCCAACGCGAATCCACGTCTTAAGCTGACGATCAATGTGATCGACAAGGAAGATATTTTTTATGCCATAAGGATCGGGAATATTTTACGCGTTCACTCGAGCCGCGTTCTATTGCCTGGCGGTATCAGGGGCTGGGAGGGCCTGGCCAGGATCACGGGGATGAGTTTTGACGAAACCAAAAAAACATTCAACCTGACTATGGAAGGGGCATTATGAGCTATTTAGATGAAGTAAACCCGGATAACCTGCTTAATGTAGTGCGGGACATGCAACAGCAATTACAGCAATTAGCCCAGCGCGAGGTGGCGTTCAACCGATTGGATGAGATCACCAGCGACCTGGGTGATCAGAGAGCCGGGCGGTTTCTAGCACTGGCCAGTGGGGTGGAGCCAACAGACCCGGATGCGAACGGTTCCTTCATGAGTGCGCTGGGTGAGTTGTTCGGTGATATTCTGATCAACCTGGGGGTGGTCAAGGATGGCCAGCTACAGTTCGGTTTTGGACCTGATGAAGGGGTGTTCTCCGGCGGGAAGGGACGGATCAACTCGCTGGGGATCCTGATGGACGGTCTGAATTTTCTCATCCGGCAAACAGCGACAAATAATGATGTGCAGCGGATCGGGAAGCTATCCATGCTGCTGCCAGATGGAGAAACCATCCCGGCTTTCGCGTTGGAATATACAAGCTCGGCCAGCACTGAATTATTGACAAACGGCGGCGCGGAAACAGGCGATTTCACCGGGTGGCCAGTCTCATCGGAATCCAATGGGACCTGGTCCGTAACTGACCAGGGTGCGTATGATGGCGGGTATTGTTTCATCTTTACCCCAACAGCCGCCAATAACTTTGGCGTGTTGGTGGCAGATCTTATGGCTGTGACCGGATTGAAGAATTACCTGGTGAGCGGCCGGTGCATCATCAATGGCGATGGATCCACTTCGCGCCGGGTAATTGTGGAGTGGTTGAATTCTGGCGCTACCGTCATCCGGACAGATACTCTCATCCCAACGGAGTACGGGGGAATCGGTTGGAATTTCTTTGAAAAAATGTTTGAAGCGCCGGCGGCAGCCGTCAACGCGCGGGTTGTTCTGGAAGCTGGAAGCCCAAATTCTGCGACACTTGTGAATGGGTTTGACACGTTCTCCTTCTCAGAGGCCGTTGTTTCCAAGCGGTTCATGCTGACCGATCGCGGCGCCCATGTGGGGGCGGATATTATCCCTGTGGTGAATAACCGGATCCCCGAAATGCCGGCTTCGAGCATGGGAGCCAGTAATTCTGCCACCAATGGGAATGTAGATGCCGGAGCTCATTCCTATGGCATTACATACGCTGATGCCTATGGTGAAACAAAGTTGATCTCAGGAATTACCAGCGTGACGGCGCCAGGCGGGAAGCAGGTGAATCTTACCAATATCCCAATAGGTAATGCCTACGCAGTCGACAGGAAGATCTACCGGTCAAAAGCCGGTACAACTTCACCGCTCTACCTGGTGGGGGCTTTGGGGAATAACACATCCACCACCTTTGTTGACAATGTTTCCGATGCTGACCTGGGAGCTGAGGCTCCGGCTGCGAATACCTCCGGGAGCTGGCCGGTACTGCCGAGGCGGGCGAGCTGGTTCATGAATGAGGCAGCGCATAACCTTACACTTCTGGAGATAGCATCTGCCAGCCAGATATTCGGTGCTTCATGGCAGACGGCAGCTCCAAATGCAAATAATGGTGATTCCTTCACGTTTTCCGGGATGCTTTCAGCCGGTACGTATATTCTCAGTGTCTTCGGGGTCTCATACACTACCCGCGGAATATTGAATTGGTACCTGGATGATGTGCTGGTTGTTTCGGGCCAGAATTGGTATTCGGCCTCTGCCGTCTATAACGTGACAAAGACAGCCACGATCACGGTGCCAACGTCCGGGTATCACATCCTCAAGGGTGTGGTCAGCGGGTCAACTGGTGGCGGGTATGCGATCGCACTCACGAAGGTGTGGCTGAAGATGGCGGCTGATTAGTATGTGCAATTAATGCACGTACTTCATTTAGAGGTAGGTTATGACCCATAAATTATCGGTACCTTATGTGGGGCAGGTTGGCGATGGCGCCAATGGCCACGGGAATGACTGCGGGCCAGCCAGCGCGGCAATGGTGATCACGTTCGCCGGTGCGGTTTGCCCGACGGTCGACAAGTTGTTTGATGAGGTTCAGCCGGCAGGGGATGCATACACGTCATTCGGGGACCTTTCAAAGCTTCTGGACGCCCGGGGAATCGATGTGGATTATGACCAGGGCGTGAGTAACGGGAAGCTGTATGAATACCTGACAAGAGGTATGCCACTGATCGCGTTGATCCGGTATGGGGCGCTGGCCCGGATCCGGCCGAATCTGTTCACTGGCAGCCACTTTGTTGTGGTAATTGGGATCGACCTGGACACAGTTTACATCAATGATCCGCTGAATACTCCAACAAGTGGCGAAGGAATCGCAGTGCCGTTGGAGATGTGGGAGGACGCCTGGGGGACGCTGGCGGATGGAAACCCGCAGCGAAGTCTGCTGATCCCGTCAATGCAGGCGGCTGCCAGCACGGTCCGAGTGGTTTACCCGCGGGATAAGAACGGCTGCAATGTGCGGTCGGTGCCTGGTGACGCGACAGAGAAAACAAAACTGTATGCGGTGCCATTCGACCCGATGTATACGAAGAGCACCAGCCGGATGCAGGTTTATGAGGTGAAGGTTCTGGACCGGTCTTTTGACCGGAATTGGGGGCGGATCCACCCGTCACAGCAGTGGTGGGTGTGCCTTGATTACACTGTCACAAAATAAGGCTGCCGGAGGGGGAGTGTTGAGAAGGCGCGCAGCCTGCGATGTCAGGGTAGTAGGTCGCTTTGAGGAAAACCCCCGTATTCTCTCGGGGGTTTTCTGAATGGAAGTGTATGCTATGGGCAAGAATCCCCCTTTAATTCCCCCTTCATAAGGGGGATGAGATAAAACTGAAAGACCCTCGACTGAGGGGGGCAGCCGGGGGTCTTTCAAAAAAGATTATAGCACAATGTTTTTAGAGTTGCCAGTTGTCAACGGGGGAGGCGAGGCGGTGGGCATTTTCGATGTCTGTCTGGGCGATCTTGAGGTATTTCATACAGGTTTTCAGGGATTCGTGGCCGAGTATGTCTTGAAGCGCATAGACATTTCCTCCGTTGCGCAGAAAATTGATGGCAAAGGTGTGGCGAAAACGGTGGGGGTGGGCGTTAGGCACTCCGGCACGGTCGCCGGCATATTCGATGACATCAAAGAGATTGCGGCGGTCCATGGGGCTGTTGGTGCGCGTCACAAAGAGGGGATCATCGAGGCGGCTGTCCGGGCGTGTGAGCAGGTATTTCCAGACTGCCTGGGCAGTGCGCGCTGAGATGGGGATATGGCGGCTTTTGTCTCCCTTTCCTTCGATGACCCGGACGCGCTTGATGTTGGCGCGAAGGTCTGCATCACGGATCTTGAGGTCGCAAAGTTCGGAGGCACGCAGGCCGGTATCGGTAAGCAGTAGAATTATTGCCCGATTGCGTATAGAATTTGCGATATTGTGGGAGGCCATCGTGCCGTTAGCCATGTAGGCTTTTGAGCGATCAGCGGAGGAGAGCATGAGGCGGATCTCTTGCTCAGTGTACGGTATGATATCGGGTTTTTCGGGTTTGGGGCGCTCGATCCGGTGTAGCAGGTTGGTGGGGGCGATGCGGGCGACTTCTACAGCCCATTCCCAGAGGGCGGACAGACCAGTATGGTAGTTGAGGACGGTCTTTTTCTTGAGGTTGAGAGAGCTCAGGAAATCTTCGATCTGTTCGCGGAGAATCTCGTCAAAATAAGGATCTGAGTTGCCCCACCAGGCCTTGAAGCGGCGGAATGTGTTGCGGTAGTCGTCCAGGGTGTGCTGGGATAGGTGGCGGGCCTGCGCGTGGAGATCGTACCCATTGAGCGCCTGTGATAATGTGAGCTTTTCCATCCGTGTAACCTTTAGTCCTTTCTGGCACGTCTGATAATTATGCAGACGCCCGATAACAAAAAGCAGGATTTTTTTTTATCGGGTTTCCTGTAGGAGCTTAAGATTTTCCGTGTGGTGGTCAACTGATGGGAAATCTCTATTTAGTTGACAACCACGTCACGGAAGCCTGTTTTAGACTGTTTTGACGTGGTTGTGTGGTATTTGGTGGGCGGAATAGGGCTCGAACCTACGACCTCACGGATGTCAACCGTGTGCTCTAACCAACTGAGCTATCCGCCCAAAGCGAATGTCGCTATTATAAGACCATTATCCAGAATTGACAAGAAAACAAAGTGAGTAATTTGCTCTCATTTTTGATAAAATTAAGGTGCAACAATTTCTAAAGGTTGTGGTAAAATAGCGGTCGAAATTCACGCTGGAGAGGTCGCATAGTTGGCCTAGTGCGCACGCTTGGAAAGCGTGTATACCGAAAGGTATCGAGGGTTCGAATCCCTCTCTCTCCGCTAAAAAAAATCCGCCGAATTCGGCGGATTTTTTTGTTTGTAATTTAAGTGGAGATGATTGAGAAGCCCGCGATTTTAATTTAGCTTGAATCTGTCGACGGTCTTCTGCAGCAAATCTGCCATTTCAGATAGTGACATTGCCGACGCTGTAACTTCTTCTACCTGTGCGCTCATTTCTTCCGCTGAAGCAGAGACTTCCTCTACGGCAGCCGAGTTTTCTTCGCTCACAGACGCGATGTTGTCAATCGCCTGGGTGATCTCATTGGATCCGGCAGCCATTTCTTCGGTAGCGGCCGTATTTTCTTCCACAATTGCTGAAACATCATCCGCGGCGGCAACCAGTTCATTGGATAGACTTCCCATCTGAGAAACAGCGCTGGCAGCCAGCTGAGCCTGCTCGTTTACCGCTTCGGCCGCTTTAAGAATATTTTCCAGAGCTGTACCGGCTTTGGATGCGCGTTCCGTGCCCGTTTCCACCTCAGCCGCGCTTTCATTCATGGCCGTCACAGCTTCGGCTACCGTCTCCTGGATACCACGGATTAATGAACCAATTTCTTTCGTCGCGGCGCTGGAGCGCTCTGCCAGCTTACGGACCTCGTCTGCGACTACAGCGAACCCTTTACCGTGCTCTCCCGCCCGGGCGGCTTCAATAGCCGCGTTTAAGGCCAGCAGGTTGGTCTGCGAAGCGATATCGTCAATTGTTTCTACAATAGCGCCGATCTGATCAGAGCGGTTGCCCATTTCCTGGACTTTTTTAGCGGAAAATCCGACTTTCTCGCGAATGGTTTCCATGCCTTCAATGGTGTCGGCTACGGTGGTTGACCCTTCGCGCGCTGCTGTAGCGGCATTGTTGGATTCAACAGAGACAGCATTGGCGTTTCCGGCCACCTGCTGAATAGAAGATGAGAGAGATCCGGTAAGAGCAGCCATTTTAGATACAGCTTCAGCCTGAGCCTGGGCTCCCCTGGAAACATTTTCAATTGCTCTGCGTAATTGTTCAACAGAAGCCGCTGAATGGGTAGCAGCTTCAGTTTGTTGAGATGTCCCACGGGCTACCTGTTGAATGGTGGTGGCTATTTGAGATGTTGCCTGGCCAGCCTGATCCGACGCCTGGGCTAATTGAGCGGATGATTGGTTAAGGTTGGCAGCATTCGAAGCTACTTCACCTATCGCATCGCGTAAGTTCTTAATCATCCTTTCAAATGCCACACCCAGAACATCTTCCTCTGATTTGGGTCTGATCTCTGCAGTCAGGTCACCATTGGATAATTGCTCAGCAGAATTCGCCATAGATATCTGAAAGTTGATCATTTCTCTGAATGAATTGGCCAGAGTTCCAATCTCGTCATTAGAGTAGTAGGTAATGTTCTGATTGATTTTGCCCTGTGACATCAACAGTGCAGTTTCGGACATGGATTGAATTGGTTTTGAAATTGATCGAGCAACCAGAAGAGAAATGATCACGATGGCTATCAAAGAAATAGTGATCAAGAAAATGATGGCATTCCTTAAATTGGTCACAGCGGCAAAAGCTTCTTTCGTATCTTGTTCAACAATGACCGCCCATTGATGTTCGGGTATCCAATGATAAGCACCAATTACTTCATTTCCACGATAATCTTTATATTCAGAAAGTCCATCAAACCCGGCGAGAGCTTGTTGGGTAGCAAATGTATCTATTTTTAACTCCAACTCAGACCGGGTTTTTATTAAACCGGATTTTTTTAACTCTTCCTCAAATCTTGAGGGTGTGATCATGTAACTGTCAGAATTTACCAGATACGCTTCCCCTGTTTTGCCAAGCTGAGCGTTACTCATTAGATTAGCAATATATGTTGTAGGAACTGTGGCAAGAACAACACCTACTGTTTTCGACTCAACAATAACCGGCGCGGCAATGGCGATGATCAAATTTCCAGTAGCTTTTGAAATAACCGGTTGAGAGATTACGATATTTCCTTTAAGGGCATCTTTTACATATGCGCGATCAGAAAGATCCATCTGGGTGTTATTATTGGTCGCAATAGATAAACCGGTTGTATCTACCACAGCTATGGTTTCATATCGTCCCCAACCGGAATAAAATTGGTCAATAGCAGACTTAGCAGCCGCCGGGTCCATGGATTGGATTCTGGCGTTGGATGACATTACTTTAAGATCTTTTTTACGACTTTCCAGCCAATCAGTTATATTTGCCGAATTATTTTTTGCCGCTTCATCCAACTGTTCGATCGTCTTTTCACGTAACGCATTTTGACTCTGGATGTACGCTAGAATACTTACCGTCAATAGGGGAATCATAGAAATTCCAAGGAAATACAAAATTAATTTTCCCCGGATGGAATGGAAAAATGATATATTTTTATCCATTATTGTCTCTCTTTCATATTCAATTGGGAGGTATTTTTATTTTATATTTTCGTTTTCTAATAATCCAGTAAAAAAGAGGTAAAAACTCTAAAAATAGCTAATTAAATACAAAAAATTAGCTGTGATATTTTTCACAAATCAAAAATATCTTAATAAATAGAAAAAAAGCCAGGACTTATATAAATGGACGTCAAGATAGATCAAATGGTATACAAGGGAAGTGGATTAGCCCGTTTAGATGAAGGAGGCATCATTTTTGTTCCCTTTACTTTGCCGGATGAAATTGTCTCCATAGATGATGTTTACGAGCGAAATGGAGTTCAAACGGCATTACCTAAAAAAATTGTAAGTGCATCTGCTGATCGGATTGTTCCAAAATGTCCATATTATGGTATCTGCGGTGGTTGTCAGTATCAACACATTAATTATTCTGCTCAACTGATTATTAAGAAGACAATTCTTAGCGAACAATTGGAAAGAGTGGGTTCATTAAAAAATATTGAGGAAAATCAATTTTTAGCCTCGTCCAGAGATTACAACTACAGAAATCACGTTCAATTCCACTTTGATCCGGAAGGAAAGACTGGATTTCAAAAGGCATTATCGCATGATGTTATTGCGGTAGATGAATGCCTGATCGCAGAGGAATCGATCAACCGGTTGTTAAAAACAATCCAATTTGAGCCTGGCACAGGGATTGAACGGGTATCAGTGAGAGATGATGGGATTGGTACTCCTTTGATTTCTTTGACTGGATCGTCAAACAATCCACCGGAATTTGAAGTCGATTTTCCATTGAACGTTGTCTATCGAAGCAAAGCCGGAGATATAGTCCTATCTGGCGATGGGGCAAATCTTTTTTCCATAAAAGGAAAAGATTTTCAGGTTTCAGCTGGTTCTTTTTTTCAGACCAATAATGACATCGCTGAAAAAATGGTCGAACTAATTGAAAGTCTGGCAGAAATTGACAACCACTCCACTGTGGTAGATTGCTACTGCGGAGTGGGTTTTTTTAGCCGGTTTCTGGCGGGTCGGGCTGGACGGCTAATCGGAATTGAATCATCAGAAGACGCCTGCAATGATTTCGCTGTTAACCTGGACGAATTTGATAATGTGGAACTATATCAGGGAGCAGCCGAATTAATTCTGCCACAATTGAATGTTAAACCTGATCTGGTTGTGGTCGATCCACCCCGCGCCGGACTTGCCCCGGTTGCCATGAAGGCTCTAATGAAATCCAAACCGAGACAGATAATTTATGTTTCCTGTGATCCAGCTACACTGTCACGCGATTTAAAAATCATGGTGGCTGAAGGGTACCTCATTGATTCCATAACACCGGTTGATATGTTCCCTCAGACTTACCATATTGAATCCATTACCAATTTAAAACGGTTTAGCCGATAGTATGGTTCACAGTTCATTCGGAACCGTAAAGCGAAATGTCGCAATAGTTTCATTCCCGGATGAAATGAGGAATGGTTTCAGGAATTGGTAGTGATATCTCGACCAGACCCGCAAAATATCCATTTTTATACCAGGGAGACTGGTAAATCATTTTTTTTGATTCCATTCTTTTCGATCGTATACACATTAACCCTGGGATTGTGAAGCAAATCATCCAATTTTGAACGGGCTGGCTCCGGGTGACAATCCAACAGGTTTTTACCAATGAGGTTTTTTCCACCCCTTTTTTCAAAAGTGACCTCAGATCTATTATTCATATATAAAATTATGCCGTATTTATCACATAGAGTTATTGCGGCACCCAGTTCGTCCACCCAATCTAATTCCATATTCACCTCAAAATGATGTATAGTTTTATGATTGTAATGATATTTTCTGGAAAAATGAAACACAAGATTTAAAGAATTTTTTGGAGGAGTATATGAGCAATAAAATCAAACGGGTCACTGGAATTGTCATCGTCGCCTTGGTTTTATTGAGCTGCAATTTATCCACTGTAGCAGAACCCGTAATACCGACTGTCACAGAAATTTCTTCACCGACACCGGAAGATACTCCGACAGAAGTGTTGCCTCCAACGTTCCCTCCGCCTATTGAAATACCATCTGCCACCAGTGTACCGCCAACAGAAACTGCTACGATTGAACCAACTTTTACGAGCACATCAACGATTGAAGTATTCACTGCTACTAATACCAATACAGTGATTCCATTTGATCCCAACAGCACACCAACACCTCCTCCAACTATTCCAGTCGCTTATAGTCTAGTGACTCAACAAGCCGCTTTTACGCGCACCCCAACAGCTTTACCGCCGTCAACTCGTTCCGATTCTGTTGTGACTGCCATTCAGTTCACACCTATGATGGATGGCGATTGGAGTGATTGGCCGAATGCTGAAACGCCGGCTGGTTATGTGGTTTTCGGATTATCCAATTGGAAGAACTCTGCTGATCTGAACTCCTCTTTTAAAGCGGCTTATGATGGTAATTATCTTTACATCGCGGTAAAAGTTATAGATGATGTTTATTCTCAGAATTCAACAGGTTATAACCTGTACCTGGGTGACAGTCTTGAAGTGCTAATGGATACAAATTATGACGGTGATTTTTATACAAAAAATCTGTCAACGGATGATTACCAGATTGGAATCTCTCCTGGAAAGAAAGTTATTGAGGGAGAAAAGGAAGCGTACCTCTATTACCCCGCAAATATTCGTGGAGCACTTTCCAACGTTCTGATAGCGTCAAGAAGCATCGATAATGGCTATGAAGTAGAAGCGGCTATACCGTGGTCGGTATTTAATATACAACCATTCAGTGGTATGCATTTCGGATTTGCTGTCTCTGTTTCCGATAATGATAATCCGGGAAAAGCTTCGCAAGATTCAATGGTGTCAAACGCTCGGAACCGCCGATTTTTAAACCCGACAACCTGGGGAGATTTAATTCTCCAATAAAATATTCATCAAATCCAGGTATTAATGCTTCCGATAATAACCGTTGGTATATTTCTTGCTACTTTTGAGCTGACGGTGAAAAAAATAGCTTTCCGGTTCGCCGGCAGGGATGTTGCCCAGAACTCATAAAATATTAACGGAGTTTTGGAATAACCACCAGGAAAGATCAGGTGGGTCCCAAAAACACGGAGGCAAAAACGAAACACCTGGAGGTGACGTATGAATCGTTTTGCTAAAATCTTTCTTGTTTTGATCGTTTTAATTGGAATTTCATTCCCATTTGCCGGCGTTGTTCAGGCTTCAAACGGTCTTTTCGATGATGAGAATCCGGAAGAACCTGTTCCTGATGGTACAGGTGGGGCAGCCGGGACACCCACACCTATTCGGGTGCGTATGAATGGTACGGTAAAAGCGTATTACACATCTGTTGCCCCGTCAATTGATGGTGACTGGGGCGACTGGTCAAGCCCTGAAAACCCTGCTCGTTTTGTAGTGGTTGGTGGACAACACCGCAGTGGTACCGCAGATCTTGACGCTTCGTATAAACTTGCGTGGGATGAAAACTTCCTGTATATCGCGGCAAAAATCCGTGACGACAAATATGTACAAAATGCTCGAATCGACCAGTTGTATAAAGGAGATTCCATCGAAGTATTGTTTGATTCAGAATTTTTTGGGGATTTTGACAATACATCGTTGAATAATGATGACTACCAGATTGGGATAAATCCCGGTCATGGAAGTCCTTCAGGGCCAAAAGAAGCCTATGTTTGGTACCCCGCCAACCAGGTTGGACCTCGTGATGATATTGATATCGCAACAAAACGATCTGGAGGCATTACCCGTATTGAAGTTGCCATCCCGTGGACCACATTCAATGTCACCCCGGAAACGGGCGCGCATTACGGGTTCGCATTTGGAATTTCTGATAATGACGATCCATTACGTGATACGCAACAGACTTTCCTATCAAATATCCGAAAGCGGGTACTGGCTAACCCCACTACATGGGGTGACCTGACATTGATGCAATAAAGGTGAACCGGAAAGAAAAGACCTCACAAACTGTGAGGTCTTTAATTATTTAAATAGGATAGTTGATAATTCTTCCCGATAATTTTTCGCATCGAGATCCTGGTCACCGAGTATTTCAAGTATTCCCAGAAAAGCAAATTTGGCATTGCCTTTGCGAAAGTTTTTGTTGATATTTAATATTTCCAGCAATCCGTCTAGCGCAGCAAGAAGATTGCCTCTGGCGACAAGCTTTAAACTATTGAAATACATCAAATCCAAATCGGATTCGGGTTGTACGGTTGAATTCATATCCACTACAAGTGGAAGTAAAGATTCAGCCTGACGGTATTCTTTACTGGCAGGAAACTTTTTCAAAATCATTAGAGTTTCAGAAATCTTACCCTGGGGAATCAATGATTTCGCCAGACCCAGTAATGCGGCCGGCGGGCAATCTTCCGATTGCATTAAAACTTTAAATATGTCTTCTGCTTCTGACCATTTATGCAGATTTAGAAGAGAGATTCCTTTTTCAAGATCAAGCTCTATCTGGCTGGGAGGTAAAAGTGCCTCAATAAACTCATCCAATTGATCCTGGGAGATCAACCCAGAGAATTCTCCAATATTTTTACCATTATGAAAAGCAAGTACGGTAGGTAAAGAGCGAACCTGATATTGCATGGCTAAAAGTTGATTCGAATCGGCATCTACTTTTGCCAGACGCAACCCCCCGTCTGCTTCTGTAACCGCATTTTCCAGAAGCGGAATAAGTTGCTTGCTGGATTGACTCCAATCCGCCCAGAATACAGCGAGAACAGGAATGTTCTTCGAGTAATAGATAACTTCAAACTCGAAGCTTCTTTCGTCAACGTGGAGAATGAATTCTGATGAAACCATTAGTCCCTTATAAATGGAGTAAGGTGGATAAAGATCGGAATATGTTATTTTACTCTTCTTCTGGAGGAGACATTTGTCCGGGTTGATCAACATTTAATACTTCGCCATGAATATTAATGGTGATCTTAAACCCCATCATTCCAAGATACTGACGAGTCGGTTCAGGGATACCTGATTCAACCAGACTATCAAACTGTTTATCCATATTTTGGAGTTGATTCATTAGGATTGCCCGGGAAAAAATATTATCTTGATCAAGCATTTTCGATGCCTGTTCAACAATAACATCTTCATGACCGCGAATTTGATCCATCAGCGTATTAAAAACCTGTTTATCTACATCGATAGATGGAATATGTCGGAGAAAGCCTGCATCATCAACCACATAGAATGGTTCTCCACTTATTGAAACAGTATCAACTGGTTTGCCATATTCATCAATAATCAAACCTGAAAAGAGCGGGTGAGTATTCATAGCTTCTATTCCTCTGACAACTATACTATAAATAATTACGTGCAAAGTATATAAAAGTTGTTAGAAATCAGTGAACATGCACAAGAGTTCCGAGACTAGCCCAGTGGAAAAGCCATTTTGCGTCTTCCGTTCGAAGGTTGACACAACCATGACTCATGGGTGTGCCAAATTTGTCATGCCAATAAGTTCCATGTAATCCATAACTTTGATAGAAATACATTGTATACGGCACATTTTCCAAATAATATCCCGGACCACGCATATCGGCATATCGATCTTTGATGTAAATATGAAAATCACCCTTTACCGTTGGATGGGCGGCAGTACCCGTCGAAACCGTGAATTCTCTGATAAGACTATCACGGGCATACGCTCTGACAGTTTGCGTTTTCAGATCAACATCGATCCATCTGCCATCTTCCATTGTTTCAACAATTTTGTCACCAATCAAAATAGGATAGGTAGGCTTTTCACTGCCATTTGAAACAAGATATACCCCGGATTGATCCAACTCAGGGTCAAAAACAGGATCATCTTTATTGGCCGGTTCAGCCGTAGGTGGTACGGGAGTAGATGATGGAACAGGGGTAAAAGTCATTGTTATCGTTGGAAGTTTTGTCGGAGTGTTATATGGAATGGGAGTGTTCGTAGAAGTTGGAGTGAGAGTAATTGTTGGTTTGGGATTGGCAGTCAGTATCTGACTAACAAGTTCGTCTGTAGTTTGACCGGTGGTCTTAGGAATGGATGTCATGCTGGGTAAGCCTGAAAGTAACCACAGGGTAACTAAAATAAGGAAAATGATAAAAGAGATCGTATACGGAAGAAGAACTGCCCAGGGGTTTTCAGGTTCGGCCCTTTTTTTTCGGGGCTTTTTTTTCTTTATTATTGTATTTGTCTGACTATCCGGTTTAGGAGATTCAAGTGGTTGGGCAGGAGGCTCAACCTTTTCAACATCAGGTTGAGAGTATTGATCTGGTTCCTCTTCTGTATAAGAAGGAATATTAAATTTGCGATGAGATGTTGATTCTGATATGGTAGATTGAAATTCAGGCAGTTCAAATGTTGGATCAGAATGTAATGGTGAGGATGGCAACTCTAGAGGAGTAAGGTCAATATCTTGAATTGTCTTTACCTCGTAAGGAAGCGGTTGCTCAGAATTGTTATTGTTAATTAACCGAAGAAATTCACTAAACGACCTTCCCGTTTTTGATTCTGCCCATTGAACACCCCGGTTACCTCGGCGGCTGTGTGGATTAATTTCCAGAGCTCGGTGAAGGTATTCAAAACTTTCATTTGGATCCGATGTTGCTGCCTGAATCAACCAGGCTTCTTCCAGATATGGATCCTGATTGGCCGCTTCGGTGGCCCAGAAACGCGCTCCTTTCACCTCTCCCTTACGGACCAGGTTCCATGCACGGTCGAGAGCGATTTGAGCGGTATTACGGGGCATCAGGGAAGAATATCCTGCGTAGGTTTGATATTTAAATCTTCATTTCGAATAAAACAGAGAACACCCTGAGAGATACCTCTCGCAACCAGGTCAGTATGTTCGGTTAATATCTGTCTATCAAGGTTCATAAACCCTGTCTCAATAATTGCAGCTGTTGTATCCGCGTGGATTTCACTGAATGTGTGATAATTCGTCATATCTTTTGTGACTGTACCGGCGTGAAATTTCATATTGGTAATGCTGCCGTAACGATCTGTCAGACAGGCTAATAATCGTGAAGATTTCTCGGGATAAACAGAAGACATTGCGGCTGCTACTTTGAAACCTGAAGCGTCATTATTTATGTAATCACATGAATCGTTGTGAATGGAAACCAGCGCTAAAGCCGCATATTCAAACAGCCGTTCATCTTTTTCTTGTAATAAATCAACTTCATATCCTTCATTTACCAGATCATCTCGCACTAACGATGCAATTTTTTGATTTAGTTCAACTTCTGTATACCCATCCTGACAGACTGCCCCTGAATCATTCCCCCAATGCCCGGCAACAATACCAATCCTGGGTTTTGGAGACGGCGTAGGCGTAAGTGGGATTTCTGTTGGCAAAGTGGCATTGATTGCTGAAGAACGGAACATGCGGTCCAAAATCTGATTTGAAAAAAGGTTGGATGGATTCCACATTGTAAACAACGTAGCCATCACAATAGCCACAGAGAAAACAGTTTGCAACGCGCCCCACATGTTAAACCCGGCAGCCTCCGATGAGTCAATGAAGTCATCATCGCCGGAAAAATCAGTGCCGAAATTTTTCTTGTTGGATTGAGAATCAGATACTGGTGGAATTCGTTTGGAATTAAAGTCTGTCATAAGTATTCATAATACCAAATTTTACCTATTGGTAACAAGTAAAATCTTCTTGACTGCTGGTATTTTAAACTGTATAACGGTTTGTAGACAGGAAAATAAGAAAATGACGCAAGAATCTGAAGCATTACGTCGAGCCATGCGACAATGGACTACCGGGGTAAGTGTAGTATGTTCAAAAGATCAATCATTCTCACATGGAATGACGGTAAGCTCATTTACTTCAGTCTCATTGGATCCTCCTCTTGTCATTGTTACTTTAGCTAACGAAACGCGAACCTGTGAACTGGTTGGTAAAACAAATAAATTCTCGGTGTCTATTTTGAAACAGGATCAGAAATATATAGCTGATCGCTTTTCGGGAAAAGATAGCGAACAGAATGATCGATTTCATGGAATCGAGACTTTAATATTACCGGAAGGGTTACCTGCAATTGCCAACGCTTTGGCTGTGTTGGAAACTAAAGTAATTCAAAAAGTTGAATTCGACCATTCAACGATTTTTGTGGCTGAAGTAACTTTTGCAGAATTACAATTACCCGGCAGGCCTCTTGTTTACCATAACAGGGAATACTATTCACTATGATAAATCAAAAAATTTCTGATAGTGATCGAGCTTTTTTACTTGGATTGGCCCGAAAGTCGATTGAAGCCGCAACACAAGGTAAACGTCTTGATCCAAGTGATTATAAAATTCCTACAAAGTTAATGGAATTAGGTGCCAGTTTTGTTACATTGACGATTAATGGCGCGTTAAGGGGGTGTATTGGCACTTTAGAGGCGTATCAACCACTTTATCTCGATGTGATAGAACACGCGGCAGCCGCCGCGATGGACGATTTTCGATTTAACCCGGTACAACCTGATGAAGTACCGGCAATTCGTATTGAAATATCAGTTCTTTCACAACCGGAGCCACTTGACTATACTGGACCGGATGATTTGTTACAGCGATTACGCCCGGGTATTGATGGTGTTGTTATTAAGGATGGAAGAAAACGCGCGACGTTCTTACCACAGGTATGGGAACAAATTCCTGATAGGCAGGATTTTTTGTCACATCTCTGTTTAAAAATGGGAGCTTCAGCCGAGTTATGGAGAACAAAAAACCTGGCAGTATACACCTACCAGGTTGAAGAGTTTCATGAATGATGGATTTATTGAACTTTTGAAGCTTCTACATACGCCTGCCCATAAAAATGGCTCATGATCAAAATCCCATAAGGGATCGTTACTATCAGTCCAATGATACAGGCAATCACACCCAGACCTGAGATCATACTACCAATCATGTATCCTACCAGGGCAAGGAGAAAAGCCACCGGAGCTTTTTTGGCTAAAGAGAAAATTTCACCGAACTTGAACCCGGCTGAAATCTCTTCATTATTGACCAGGAAAAGGCCATAAATAGCCGGAAGAATAAACGCAAGAGCCAGGCTGTAGACCATGTTTAATAAACCTGTGCAAACACTCAATGCCATTATTCCTCCGACCAGAGCAGTACTGGGATCGCTGCTGTTTGCGGATGATTCAACCATTACGTTCGCAATTCCATTTGGAACTTGCAAAATCATCGCGGGGATGGAATACACCAATGAAATCACAAAGGCTTTCAATCCACGTGTCAAAAACTTCCCAAAATCAGTTTCGGGAATAACGATTGGTTCACCAAAAATGATCTGGCGGGTGATTTCCAATCCCCAACCCAACAAATACAATAACCCAATAATTGGAATTAATGTGATCAAACCAGCGATCAATAATTTTTGAAACCAGTTTTGATCTTTAAACGGAAATCCGAAGGGCGCACTAAAGTCCATTAAATAACTCCTTATGAATGATGTCTAAAAATGGACAAATTGATCCACTTTAATAACAAAAACAGTAGCTTTTTTTCCACCTTGTTCAAGCGGTTGTACACAATTTTCTTTAATGGTCGCTATTGCTTTATCAACTTGATTATCTTCTACACCAATCAAAAGAGTTGTGGAACCCCGATGAAAAAAGCCACCGGTGGAAGCGATCATTGTTACAGAAAAACCGGATTCAGTTAGCGCGTGAGATACCTGATCATTATCCACATCTCGAATAATTGTAATAATAAGTTTCATAATTAAAACTCCTCAAAATGTTCAATATTGATATCAAAAATGGTCGCGCCACCCACATTGATCGGTGTGGGTGTAGGCAGGGGAAGAGGGGCACTTTCAAGAGGGACAGCAAGGTATTCAATTCTCTGTTGGCAGCTTTTTTTTAGAGCTTCTTCCGCTTTTTGAACATCAGATGGATTCAATCCAAGCAGAAGAGTTGAATTGCGGCGTCCAAGAAACCCGCCAACACTTGGAAGGCGGGTCGCTGAAATATTCACTGCTTTCAATGCAGAGAAGGCAGCATCAATATCCTGTGCCTGGATAACCGCAATGATCATTTTTGTAGTTTCATTTTTGCTCATGCTGGACATATCTTTCATCATTAATTAATAATTAATCTCTTTCCGTATTGTACATATACTGACATGAAAGGTCAAATCTGAATTTATAATAAAGTGAGAAATCTCTAAGAATCAGAAAATGGAAACCCAATATGAACTATTATTCCTCAGTCGATAACTCAGATTCTGAAGAACAACAAAACAACACTTCAAATATGCCTGAAAACAATTCTGATCTAGAGAACACGAATAGTATTACCCATGAAATAAAACCTGATTTTCCTCTTGAAGATTTAGAGGAACGTAAAATAGAACAACAAAAACAAAATAAGAAACCGCCATTTCCAGTGAGTAGTACAGGGGAGTTTATAATCACTGAGACGGGACCAACAACAACCATTAACGACACGCGGGTGCCTACTGGAGCGACACCGGTTCCAAAGCGGCACGCACCTCCATACGCTACGCAACCTTTTTTTTACAATCAGGTATCTGCCGGTACTCGAATAAATTCACAACCAGTGGTTTCAAATACCACTACTTCTTCGGTAAAACCGGTCGATCCATTAAATCAATCGCAAACGATAAAACCACCATCGTCAAAGAAAACCGCTAACCGTAAGGGGGGTGGAAGTAAAGACAGTGGTTGTTTCATTAAAGCCGTGATAGCGGTCCTTATTCTAAGTATTGCCAGCGTATTCATTCTTGCGATAATTGCCATTTACCAATATCTTTCGCTTTCATCTACGTTACCTGAAATTAATAATCTATCAGAAAAGACATCGCAATTTGAAACCACTCGAATAATGGACCGAAATGGGGATCTGCTTTATGAAATGATCAGTCCTACGGCCGGCAGAAGGACATATGTGCCTTTAGAGAAAATCTCACCATACCTTGTAGCTGCTACGATCGCTACAGAAGATAAAGATTATTACTCTCATCCGGGTTTTGACCCTTTTGCCATTTTTCGGGCCTTAATTCAAAATACAACTACCGGTGAAACGGTTTCGGGTGCTTCAACCATTACCCAACAGTTGACCCGAACACTGCTTTTTTCGCAGGAAGAACGTTATGAGGTCTCTTTTAGAAGAAAGACTCGAGAGATTGTTCTAGCGGCAGAAATTACGCGAAAATACTCAAAAGAGCAAATACTTGAAATGTATCTAAATGAGGTCTACTACGGTAATATGGCGTATGGTATTGAAGCGGCCGCAGAGACTTATTTTAATACCACAGCTGACAAATTAACTTTAAGCCAGGCTTCTTTTCTTGCTGGTTTACCTCAGGCTCCTGGCGTTTATGATATTTTCACAAACCGTGACGAAACTCTTCAAAGACAGGTACAAGTTCTTGATCTGATGGTCAAGTTGTCAGAAGAAAAGAACTGCATTTACGTAAGTACGAATGTTCAACCTGTATGTATAGATGCGAATAACGCCGCACGGGCTGCCGTGGAGACTGCAGACTACCAATTTCAATTTCGCGAAAACAATATGCGTTTTCCTCATTGGGTGAATTACATACGGGCGCAACTTGAAAAACTCTATGATCCTCAGACCATCTACAAATCGGGTTTTACAGTCTACACGACTGTAGACCCGGTGCTACAGGGTCTTGCTGAACGCGTAGTAAAGGAGCAGGTTTCAACACTGGGTGACTATAATGTGACCGATGGCGCTCTTGTAGCTATTCAACCTTCAACCGGTGAAATATTGAGTATGGTCGGTTCTGCTGATTTTAATAATGTTGAGATCAGTGGTCAGGTCAACATGGCTATTAGCCCCAGGCAACCCGGCTCATCGATTAAACCACTCACATATACGGCGGCATTTGAAAAAGGGTGGACACCGGCGACATTATTGTGGGATGTTCCCAGTGAGTTCCCTCCGAGTGGAGATCCCAACGACCCGCATGAAAAATATAAACCTGTCAATTATGACGAAAAATTCCATGGTCCGGTTACTGTTCGTACAGCTCTCGCTAATTCTTATAATATTCCGGCTGTAAAAACTCTGAATTTTATTGGTGTGTATGATAATAAAAATACGCCCGAACCGGACGGATTCATCAATTTTGCGCGGCGAATGGGTATAACAACATTAACCCGCGAGGATTATGGACTGGCATTGACTCTGGGAGGTGGTGAGGTAACCCTGCTGGATATGACTTCCGCTTTTTCAATTTACGCAAATCAGGGCGTTCGGGTAAAACCAGTGTCAATTCTAAAAATTGAAGATTATACTGGCAACATAATTTATCAATATAAACCCGAAACTCCGGAACAGGTTATCCGACCGGAGCATGCTTACCTGATTACATCCATTCTTTCTGATAATAAAGCTCGTGCGCCGATGTTTGGTGAAAACAGTGTTTTACGTATGCCATTTGACGCGGCAGCCAAGACTGGTACAACAAATGATTTTCGCGATAATTGGACAATGGGCTATTCCCCTGATCTTGCCACGGGTGTTTGGGTGGGCAACGCAGATTATTCACCCATGCTAAATACTACCGGGCTTACAGGAGCCGCTCCAATTTGGTCGGCATTTATGCGTGAAGCTGTACCTTATCTTACACATGATAATCCAACTCCTTTTAGACGTCCGGGTGGGATAGTTGACAAAGTTATCTGCTCAATTTCTGGCACTGAACCAGCCGATGGCTGCCCGGAAACACGATCTGAAATTTTTGCGTCTGATCAGATGCCTCTTCCCAAAACAAAAGATTTTTACGCCAATACCACAATTGATACATGGACCGGTCTGTTGTCTTCAGGAGAATGTCAAGATTATCAAAAATCCATGCGGGTGATGTCTGTTGATGATCCATGGGGTCGTAAATGGCTTACAGAAACCGACCAGGGAAGGGAATGGTTAGCCAGTGTTGATCTGAGCGAAAACGTTAAGTTCGCTCCTGAACGGGAATGCCGTGCCAGTGATCCAAGACCAGAGATAATTTTTGCCGGGATGGAGGATAATCAGGTTTTGACCATCAACCCGGTAGACGTATACGCATTAGTCAATGTCGCAGAGGGGTTTAAGGATTTTGAATTACTTTATGGTGTCGGTGACGATCCGGAAGAATGGAAGACTTTAGCCGGTCCTTTTGATTCACCAAGACCAGTTCCTGATCGACTGGTAAGCTGGGATGCCACCCAATACGCAGGTAATATGGTCACTCTTCGAATTATATTGCACGGTACTGACGGTCAATATGCTGATAAAAGAATTCACCTGATTCTCGATATTCCACAGGCGACCGCTACACCAACACCCACGGCAACAGCAACCATGGTTCCTACTTTAACCGCTACGCCGACACTGGTTCCAACAGTGGAATTTCCACCTGATCAGATAATTCCAACACTCCCACCCGAAACGTTGATAACCGTCACACTACCGTGAGGTTGATAAAACAAGAGAAAAGGTGGTTATTAAAGACGATAAAAATAATGTTGGGTAATCTCTTCACAGAGTTCTTTATCATTTGTCTTTATATATCTGCCAATCAAAGGTAAAGAAGACCTGACCTGGTCTGCCATTTGATGAGCGATTCTTCTCATAGAAAAATGGGCTGTCGGTGAAGTTCGCAAAGCAAGAAAATGATATAGGCTTCGTAGGTTGCTCTGCAGTAATACCTGGCGATTGAATGCATTTGGAAGCACATAGGAAGCAGCAGGTTCAGATATCAATCTTAATTTGTTATAAGCATCTTCCGCATTCTTCATCGCTTCGATATACGAGTCAAGCAACCCGGCTTTTTCAATTTGGGCAGGTATGGCAAATCCGAAATTGGGAGTAAAGGGCGAAGGTGTCTGAGTCATCATTCGGTGACGTTTCAATTCTAAATACGCACCTTGATCGAGAATTATCTCGAAAACAAAATTTCCATATTCCAGTTCGCGAATAGGGATGTCATGTTCAGAGAGCGATTTAAAAATCGCATCAAAACAGACAATTTTGTCATTATCACTCATGTTAGAGATTATTTTCGATGCTTGCGCATAGGTAACATCGGAGTACCGCATTATCGCAGCAATCAGAATAATCTTCTCAATATCCGTATCGAAATGGATTAATCGCGCTCCTTTAATGTCATTATCCTGGGATAAATTTAAGGTTCCCCGATCGCTGACAAAACTTTGAAAATGTGATGCGGTTGAATTCAAAGATGCCTGTCTATCGGCATATTTAACAAGAGTCGGTACGGTTTGTTGTGATATACGTTTAATTTCTTCACCTAATGCGCGAACTTCTTGTAACGGGTTCGACAACATCTTTGTTATCGCGTGTTCAAGTGCTCGAGCATTGATAGTTACACCTACATTGGCAAACGCAGCAACTGGCAGAAAAAAGCGGCAGACGTCGCCAGCGGCGGTGAGAATTATTCGCTTTCGACGTGCGTCAGAAAGCGAAGGATCAACCGGGGAATTTTTATCAATATATTCAAAAACAACAGGTAAAGAACTTTCATATAGTTGAAATAATTGACTGCAAATATCTGAATAGATTTCTCGCGATTTGGGATCAGAAAATTCTTCAGGAATATAGAAATCATCCGAATTCCATTTTTGGTATCGGGTGGATTTTTCTGTGTATGATGCAAGGCGGTTGGATTCAAGGCATTCTACAGCCAACCGTGAAATGTTTTCTACGGCAATATGTAAAACCGCATGTTCTGCGATAGATGAATGTCCGTATCCAACCACCCATTTTTCATTGAACTCGGCACTTGATTCGCCGGTCAACTCCGATGCGATCTGCCGGAAGGTTTCAGGAGAGCGAGATGTTTTACCAAAGGCTACTGCAATGGTCTCTGGTGAGTATTCTCGAGGATCAAGCAGGTATACATCTCTTGTTCGCGGCATGATTCATAATTCTCTGGCGGTTTTAATATCGCAGTGAATTTGATGAACCAATTCCTCAAACGAAGAGAACTTCACCTCACCGCGTAACCGATGAGTAAATTTTACTTGAAGTTCTCTACCATACAAGTCACCTTTATAATCCAACAGGTGAATTTCAACAAAGACTTTATTGGTGTTATCCGTAAATGTTGGACGAAATCCGACATTGCCAACTGAAAGAATTTCTTTTCCGTCTAACTCAGTAATGCAGCGATATACCCCTACGGCAGGGAGCATTTTTTCTGGCCAGGAATTCAGATTGGCGGTTGGGAATCCGATCTTTCGACCACGTCCATCACCTTTTACTACGAAACCCTTTACGCTGTATTCACGTCCAAGAGCTTTTGCCGCCAGTTCCACTTCTCCGGACTCTATCAATTTACGAATTTGACTGGAGGAAATTGTTACATCATCATGCGATTCAAGAGATATACATTTGACGGAATAGCCGAGTGATTTCCCCATTTCTGCAAGTGACTCTACTGTACCTGAACGATTTTTCCCCATTGTAAAACCACAGCCAACAACAAGTTCGCGAAGTCTTGCGTGTTTTGTTAACCGTTCCATGAATTCACTGGCAGACATGTCAGCCAATTTTTGCGAGAATGGCAGTGTGACAAGAACGTCAATTCCGAGCCTGGCCAAAATTTCTGATTTTTCATCCGGCGAAGTTAAATAATACGGTGATTCAATATTTTTCAAGAACACTGCCGGGTTCGGAAAGAATGTTAAAACAACAGCCGGAAGGTTGTGTTTGATGGATGTCGTTTTTAAGTCAGTGATTATTTTTTGATGACCCAGATGAACGCCATCAAATGAACCGATTGTTATACACGACCCCGATAGATTTAATTCTTCAATGGATCCAGCATTGATCATAATGAATCAGGAGAAGAACACCTTTTTGGGCTGCCATTCATTGGTTTCAGGGCTAAATTCCATTAGAGCTACAAGCTCGCCCTGTTCATTAATTCCACGAGCCCAGTTTGATGAAAGGGCGGGGGAAGGTATTTTTATGCCATGACGCACGGCTTCCACCTGGTCATTTGATAATTCCAGGGCTGGCCAATCAGAAAGTGCCTCCGCCGCAGGAATCAGGTACTGGTACCAATTCCCGGCGTCAAACGATTCGCGAAGCTTGCGAAGAGGTACAGCGTCTCTCAATGTAAACCGGCCGCTTTTTGTGCGCCGAAGACCAACGAGGTGCGCACCACAACCCAATTTTTCACCAAGGTCGTGGGCAAGTGATCTGACATATGTTCCTGAAGAACAATATACATCAACCACTGCTTCAGGTGGAGCCCATTCAAGAAGATCAAGGTTATAAACATGAATGGTGCGGGGAGCGAGGTCAAATTCTTCACCATCGCGGGCCATGTCATAGGCTTTTTTGCCTTTTACTTTTATCGCTGAATACGGAGGTGGTACCTGTTCGATCTCACCAATAAAGGATTTCAATTCATTCTCGAATTGATCTTCTGTAATATTGACCGGTGAAGAGCCGCCAGTAATACGTCCTTCTGAATCATACGTGTCGGTAGACTGCCCAAGGCGTATTACAGCTTGATAGCGTTTATCTGAAGCAGAAACGTATTCACTTAAGCGAACAGCAGGGCCCAGTAACACTACCAATACGCCAGAAGCCCGGGGATCTAATGTCCCAGTATGTCCAGCTCTACGAATATTTGTTCCTTTACGGATAATCTGGACTACATCATGTGATGTTAAACCCACTGGTTTGTCAACGACTAGAACGCCGGAAATGGCATTATTTACGTTGAAGGATTCCTCATACATAGTTATTTGAGTTCTCCCATCTTATTTTTATTTCCTCGCCTTTTATTCCTAATTAAATTTATTATCGCCATTTTTTAAATAATTGATAGTGGCAGAAATGACTTTTTCTTGTACTTCTGAAAGGGGACCTTCAATCTCCGCTCCAGAAGCAGCCGGATGTCCACCGCCACCAAAGGATAATGCCAGTTTTGAGATGTCAATACCCTGTATGGCCCTCCAACTAACTTTAACTTTATTTTGACCCTGTTCAACAAACATAATCGCCACGTCAGCATCGTCTATTGTACTGAGCATATTGATCAAATCTGCATCATCATTTCCGGGATATGACGCTTTTTTTCTATCTGCGAGAGAAAGGCTTGTATAAACAATACGGCCTTTGCGCGCAAGTTTTTCAAGACCTAATCCCCAATATTTCGCTGATGAAAATGACCTGCCAACCAGTGTTTTTGCGTATATTTCTGGAAGGTTCAACCCCATATCTACCAGATTGGCCGCGAGGCGAAGTGTGTCTGTTGTTGTATTGCTGGTGCGAAAGCCTAATGAATCTCCGAGTATTCCAACCAGCAAAGCTTCTGCAACAGGTCTGTCAATCACTAATCCCCAATCCTGTAAATGAGACGCTAACACAGCACAGGTGGCTACATTTTCTGGTTCTACAAGATTGATTTGGCCAAAGTATAGATTGGAAAGGTGGTGATCAATGTTTATATCCACTTTTACATCAGCCGGGAGAGCGTCTCCGAGACGTTTTGTATCTGAGCAATCCAGCGAAATGAACAGGTCAAATGGTTGTTCAGCCTGGCGTTTGACTCTATCAGATCCTTGAAGGAATCGCAAAGATACAGAAATACTGTCTGTTAGAACCATCTGCACGTCTTTTCCAGCTGCTTCCAGAGCATTTCCTAAAGCTAACAAAGAACCTACCGCGTCCTGGTCAGGGCGGATATGTGATGTAACAACAATCCGTTTCGCCTTAGAGATAGCGGAACGGATTTCATTGTCAATCGGGTTTCCCATTTTCTTTTTCTTTTTTTCCTTCATCTCGTAATGAAGCCAGTAGAGTTTCAATATGTTCCGCTTTTTCCGGGGTAGGATCCCAGTGAAACCGTAGGCGAGGGAATACTCTAAGTTCAATTCGGTCTGAAAGAGATTTTCTCAAAAAACCAGATGCATGGTCAAGTCCATGAATAACCTCTTTTGAACGGGAGACACCTTCCAGGGCGGATACAAAAATATCTGCATACGCCAGTTCCCGGTCAACCTTTACATCTGTGATGAAAATTCCTTCTAAACGAGGATCTGAGATTTCTTTTATGACCATTTCTGATAACTCCTGACGGATTCGATCACCTATCCGTTGGAGTCTTAAACTTGAAGGCATGGTTTACTCTTTCTACTTGAAATTAGCTCAACTTGAACGTTCCAGGGTGAAACATTCAAGAATATCGCCTTTTTCAAAGGCTTCAAAATTCTTAAGTGAGATACCACAATCAAACCCCTGTCGTACCTCTTTTACGTCGTCTTTTTCGTGCTTAAGAGATGAAATATCTCCTTCAAATATTTTCTCGCCGCCACGAATAACGCGAATTTTTCCATTTCGGCGAATCTCGTTTTGTATAACCCGACAACCGGCAATATTACCCAGTTTAGAGATCTTAAAAACTGCCAATACTTCAGCTTTTCCGATGGGGATTTCTTTAAATTCCGGTTCAAGCATACCTTTAAGAGCTTTCTCAATGTCTTCCGTCAGGCGATAGATGATCTGATAAAGTCGGATAGATACACCTTCTGCTTCTGCCAAACGTCTGGCTCCGGCATCTGCCTGCACATTAAACCCGACAATAATAGCTTTAGAAGCTGAAGCCAGGTTGACATCATTTTCACCAATATCACCGGTTTCAGAATACAAAACGTTGATATTTACGTCGCCTTTTTCTATTTCTGTCAATGCTGTGGTGATAGGTTCAAGAGAACCCTGAACATCTGCTTTAACAATCAAGCGTAATTCCTTGGTTTCTCCAGCCTGTATACGGTTAAAAAGAGATTCCAGTGATGCTTTAGGTGAATTAATAGATTTTTGTTGAAGTGCGGCTTTGCGCTCTTCCGCAATAGCACGTGCCTCTTTTTCACTATCATAAACTTGAAATAATTCTCCAGCTTCAGGAACATCCGAAAGGCCCATAATTTGAACTGGTGTCGAAGGTCCGGCTTTGCGAATTTTCTTGCCGTGGAAATCAAACATGGCGCGCAATTTGCCAACAGCTTTTCCCGCCAGAACCACGTCACCGACTTCGAGTGAACCATTCTGCACGAGAAGTGTAGCCATTACGCCTTTTCCATGGTCGAGTTCAGCTTCGATGACTGTTCCAATAATTTTATTGCTGGAAGGATTCGCTTTAATATCCATGCTTTCAGAAACAAGAAGAATGGCTTCCAAAAGATCTTCGATCCCTGTTTTCTGTTTGGCAGAGACGGGAACTACCATTGTGTTTCCATCCCATTCATCCGGAACTAAGCCAAGATCGGCGAGTTGTTTTTTAACAAAATCGGGATTGGCATCAGGGCGGTCAATTTTATTTAAGGCAACAATGATGGGAACTCGGGCCGCTCGTGCATGAGCTATGGCTTCTCGAGTTTGAGGCATAATTCCATCATTCGCTGCAACTACCAGAACAACAATGTCTGCCCCTTGCGCACCACGTGCTCGCATAGCAGTAAATGCGGCGTGACCGGGCGTATCCAGGAATGTGATCAACTTACCCTGATGTTCTACCTGATAAGCCCCAATATGTTGGGTTATACCACCAGCTTCACCGGCTGCCACTTCACTGTGACGAATAGCATCGAGCAGGGTGGTTTTTCCATGGTCTACATGACCTAATATTGTCACAACCGGTGGTCGATTGACCAATTTCGCTGGATTCTCGTTAGCAATAATCTGACGCCAGAAAGGAATTTCTCCGGTTTCGTCTTCTTTTTCTTCCTGTTCAACTTCTAGAGTGGCTTCAAAGCCAAGTTCTGAAGCTACAATAGCCGCAGTGTCGAAATCAACCAACTGGTTGATATTTGCCATCACACCGTTTGCCATTAATATTTTTATTACCTGTATTGGGCTGGTTGATGTTGCTGTGGCTAAATCTCTTACGGTTACGTTACCAGCCAGTTCAATTGTCTTTTGCCCATTCTCGCTCATACTGCACCTCCAGATATTCGCGAGCCTGTCTTTCCTACCCCACTTATGGAAATCAGGGCCCGATCTTTAATATAGTTATGAAACGACGCGAGAATGACGGATATTCAGAAGGATTTACATTCGATCTGTCACTTCTGTAGATGTGTTTTCTGAAACAGAATCATCAGGAAGCTTAGAAAGGAATGACCGCAAAACATCACGATCCTTCTCGGTCAATTCAATTTTTAATGCATTGGCAAGAGAGCCTTTCAACGCTTTCTCCCAACACGACCGGTTATCGTGAAGATATGCTCCACGACCGGCCAACTTACCACTCAGGTCAATCACAACACCTTCATCTGTGCGCACCAGCCTGATTAATTTCTTTTTTTCCATAATCTGTCGGCACGCAACGCACGTTCGCTGAGGTATATGTTTGACACGCAAACCTTGTTTTTTAACCACCTTTCCTTTTCTATCTACTTCTATTCATCCCAGTCCCAACCGCCACCACGTTTGTGTTTTTTGACAACTGTGGTCATATCGCGATCAGGATCATAAGTCAATTCAACATGTTTCTGTTTCTTCTTTTTTGAACTCTTTTTCGTCAGGTCTTCAATTTCTTCATCTTCTTCAACTGAAACATCCGGAGCGGTAAATGTCTCGGATTTCATCGCGAATAATTGATCAAAAGAGACCTCTTCTTCAGGCTCAACCTGTTCCTGAACATCACTGGGTGTTTCTGCGACAGATGTATCAGTCGCCAGATTGTCAGAAGAAGGCACTTCAGCAGAAGTAACCGAAACCACATTCTCTGATGCCTGAACGGCTGGTATAGCCGAAAGGCTATTCATCAAATTCTGAATTTCCTGCATGGCGCGAGGACCAATTCCTTGAAGTTTCAGAATTGAATCGGGAGAAGTTCGGAATGTATACGCGAGATCTCGAACGGTTAAAATACTTGCTTCCTGGAGCAGATATGTTACATGTTCGGGTAAACCGGAATCCAGTATGTCGACTTCCAATTTTTCCGCGGGAATATCCTGAAGTATCTCCGTAACTTTTTTGTCTTCCACTGAAATAACCGGTTGCAAGTGTTTCAAAGCACGTCGTTCGACACGATCCACAAATTTGGTCATAACGTCGTAATCTTCCGGAGGAAGCGGGCGTCCATCGGCTTTTTTGGCCAACATGGCTTCAATCACCGGGATCATGTCTTGCTCAGCTTCTGCCATTTCTTTATACGAGTCATCATTGCTCAGTCTGTTTAGAGCATCACTGGCTGCTTCCGGCAAGCTCTTGATGTCAATACGCCAGCCGGTCAACTTGGCGGCAAGGCGCGCGTTCTGGCCGTCACGTCCAATAGCTAGACTCAGTTGGTCTTCAGGAACAACAACTGTGGCTGTTTTGCCATTTTCTGACATTTCATTCAGATAGACGCCGCTGACTCGGGCAGGGGAAATTGCTTTCGCAATGTATACCGCCGGATCGTTGCTCCATTCGATAACATCGATCTTTTCGTCATGAAGTTCACGAACAATCGCCTGGATACGAACCCCGCGAATACCCACGCAGGCTCCAACAGGATCAATTCCAGCTTGAGCGGCCGATACAGCCACTTTGGCGCGTTGACCGGGTTCGCGTGCGATGGAGCGAATTTCGACGACACCATGGAAAATTTCAGGGACTTCGTTTTCCAGCAAACGGCGAAGGAAATTTCGGTGGGTTCTAGACAGAATGATCTGCGGTCCACGCTGAGAATCTTTTACTTCGGAGATTAACGCACGAACACGATCATGGATTCGGAAACGTTCACCGCCGATCATTTCTTTACGCGGCATGGTGCCTTCGGCCTTCATTTCCAGACCAATGGTCAAACCCTGTGCGCCAACAGCCTGAACGACACCGGATACGATCTCCCCAAGTTGTTTTTCGTAAAAACCTAATTGTGACTGACGCTCGGCATCACGAATTCTTTGTTGAATAACCTGACGAGCAGTCTGGGCCGCTACACGTCCAAAATCTTTGGGAGTTGATTCAACCAGTACCATACTGCCGAGTTCAGCAGAAGGATTAACTTTTTGAGCAATCTCCAGGTTGACTTCAGTTCGCTCATCTTGAGTTTCTTCAACGACTTCTTTTTCCGCGAAAATGGTCACCTGTCCGGTGTCCGGGTCAATCCGCGCTTCAATCAACTGGGCATTAGAAGCATTTACTGCCCTTCTATAAGCGGAAACCATTGCCGATTCAAGTGCTTGAAGGATGACTTCCTTGGGTAATTGTTTTTCTTCGAGTACTTCATTGAAAGCCAGTGTGAATTCGTTTTTCATTTCTTCGCAGACTCCGAGTTAAACCCGTTACAAACAGAAAAGTGGGAGGAAGCCCACTTTTCAAGGACGACAAAATAGCTAAAAGCTACATTATTTTAGCATAGCCGAACATCTTTGGCAAGAAGTTTCGGGTATACTTGGTGCAATTCTATTTGATCCACTGATAAGAATCAATATTTTAGGTTTCATCCCACTGAAGAAATCTTCAATAGGGTGACCATGAAACAGACCTGAAGGATTGGGACATGGATTATTGTGGAAAGAATAACAGTTATCCTCATTAATCCAATCGGACTGGATCAATGATGTAACAAAGTGATTAAAAGCGGGTGAAAGTAGCTTTTTCAAGATATTCTTATAGACTACAAAATTTATAGATTTTTGTTTTCTGGTGGTTTTACAAAGGATACACGTCAATTGATTCACATCATACGGAAAAAATATTAGGTCGGAGATACCTGCGGATGTCAAAGAAACAAATAAAGAGATGGAATTGGCTAAAACAAAATTTTTTCAATTTACTGACTGGATTAATTATATTAATTAGCCTGATATTGCGTATAGGCATTTACGGAGATATGCGTCTATCGATAGGAACCAATGATTCTTCTTCGTACTATACACAGGCAAATATTCCATTATTCTCATGGGAAGCCTGGACGGCCCGGAGGTTACCCAGTTATCCAATGTTTTTCAGGTTATTTCAGCCTGAGGGTGGATACCCTGACATGATAGCTGTCAGTTACCCGGCAGCACCAGGGGTGGGCGAAAGAGACAAGGTAATTCAACCTGGGTTTGAGTCAGTTGTTATTGCCCAGGCTGCAATTTCTATGATCTCATGGGTTGTATTTGTATTGGTATTGTGCCGGCATTTGCATATAAAAATTTTGAGACCAATAGCAGCCGGCGTTATTCTGTTGTTTGCCTTCTCACCTTCATTGGCTGAGTGGGATTCTATTTTAATGTCTGAGTCATTAAGCTTTTCTCTTTTCACCCTGATGATGACATTGACCCTTGAATTGTTTTTTCGAATATCCGAAGAAAAAAAGTCAACCACACCTTTGACAAAAATCTTGATGGTTTTATGGGCGGTTATTGTTCCGATGTGGGCATTTATGCGCGATTCAAATGCCCAGACTTTAATCATTCTAGTGGTGTTCTTTATTTCATTTTTCCTGATCCCGAGTATACGAAAAAATATTCCTGTATTTTGGATAGCCGGGATAGGTTTATGGATATTATTCCTTTATAGCTGGTATTCCTACACAACAAGCGCAGCTAACCGATGGGCATGGGGCTGGTTTGACATTTATAACCACTGGATAAGCCTGTATCCGGCAAGAAAGCAATTCTTTCTCGATCACGGCATGCCTGATCCATGGACTCATGAATGGGTCAAAGAATCTGGTACCAAGACGTATTTCTTATTCTTAGTAAGTCACCCTGGTTTTATGGTAACTGAATTGTTAGGAAGATTGTCAGACGCTTTCTCTGAAAACATTCAACCTTTCTTCTTTACATACCCCACTTTGCCGAGAAAAATGGTCCTGGCTATAGGTGATATTTTCCATCCATTATCCAGCACCGCATTTTTCTTTCCAATTTTCGGTGGATTATTAGTAATCATAGCTTCAATCCGCATCTCGCTTAATCGAAACGGACATTGGTTCTGGTTAATAATCTGGTTAATCAGTATGGTATATGGTCAATATGCAGCCAGTTTCTATGGCGATAGCGGGGGATTGATACGCCACACGCTGGGTGCTGTAGTTTACATGAGAATGATGATATGGTTGTTGCCAATTATTCTTGTCGAAATTATCAGCCCGGCAAAGGCTACTAATTTGCGAAGTGTCAAGAAATAAAAGAGATTGTTTTTAATTTCTCTTGTAAATTTAAAAAATTCGACGAATAAACGGGGTAAAACCCGTTCATTCGTCTTTTTTTTTCTTACAAAAGGTTACTTTTCTAAAATTTGGAAAGCCTATTTTGTGTAAATTACATCAAATATCCAGATTTTTTACATCTTTCGCGTGAGTTGTGATGAATTTGTTTCTAGGAGGAACGGCTTCACCCATCAACATGTCAAAGGTGCGGTCTGCAGCAGCAGCGTCATCAATGGAAACCAGAAGGAGAGTTCGTTTTTCGGGATCCATAGTGGTTTCCCATAATTGTGACGGATTCATCTCGCCAAGACCTTTGTACCGTTGAATAGAAAGTTTGTCGGCTGGTACGCTAAATTCCTTTACCAGCTTATCTTTTTGCTGTTCATTATAGGCATATTTTATTTTGTCTTTATACGCAACGCGGTACAAAGGCGGTTGCGCGATGTAAAGATGCTCATCATCAATAAGCGCTTGCATATACCGAAAGAAGAAGGTGAGTAGCAAGGTGCGAATATGGCTGCCATCAACATCTGCATCGGCCATTAGAATGATTTTCCCATAGCGCAAATTTGATGTATCAAAGGTATCACCAATTCCGGTCCCTAAGGCCGAGATGATCGCTTTAACTTCATTATTGGATAAAATCTTGTCGAGACGGGCTCTTTCAGTATTTAATATCTTACCGCGTAGAGGAAGAATGGCCTGGAAATGGCGGTCACGCCCCTGTTTGGCAGAACCGCCAGCCGAATCACCTTCCACAATGAAGAGTTCAGTTCTTGTCAGGTCGCGGTCTGAACAATCTGCCAGTTTTCCCGGTAGAGTAAGGCTTTCCAGAGCTGATTTTCGGATAACTAGATCGCGAGCTTTACGGGCAGCATCGCGGGCGCGGGCAGATGTGAGGCATTTTGAAACAATCGCTTTCGCCGCAGCCGGATTCTCGTCGAGAAAAGTAGAAAAAGCCTCAACTACGACTTGCTGGACGTATGTTTGTACTTCTGGATTCATCAATTTGACTTTAGTCTGGCTTTCAAATTGAGGATCCGGATGCTTAATGCTTACAATGGCCGTCATACCTTCACGGGTATCGTCTCCGGTGAAATTTGCGTCCGATTCTTTAAGAAGGTTCGTTTTTCTGGCATAATCATTGATCACACGGGTCGTAGCTGTGCGTAATCCAGTAAGGTGAGTGCCGCCGTCAATGGTGTTGATGGTGTTGGCAAAAGAATAAACAGAATCAGAATACGCGTCAGTGTATTGAATGGCAACTTCAATACCTACATGTTCCATTTCTTTTTCCGCGTAAACGGTCTGATGAAGCCCTTCGCGGTTGCGGTTGAGGTATCGAACAAATGATGTAATGCCACCTTCAAAATAAAAGGTCATTTCACGAGAAGTTCGTTCGTCAAAGAGATGAATACGTACTCCCCTTGTAACAAATGCCATTTCACGGAAACGCTGGGTTAATGTGGAAAAGCTAAAATCAATATCGTCACCCTTAAATATCTGGCGGTCTACTTTAAATGTTGTTTTTGTTCCTGAAATTCCTGGATCACATGTGCCAATTTCTTTTACAGGTTCCTCTGGAACCCCACGGTTGTATTTTTGATAGTAGACCTTACCTTCACGGCGGACTTCTACTTCACAGAATTCTGATAGCGCATTAACTGCAGAGACCCCAACACCGTGGAGACCGCCTGAAACTTTGTAACTCCCTGAACCGAACTTGCCGCCGGCATGGAGAACGGTCATGACAACTTCAAGAGCTGATTTCTTTTTCTGTGGATGAATATCCACAGGAATACCACGACCGTTATCAGATACTGTGACAGTAATATCCGGGTGAATTATTACTTCGATATTCGTACAGGCTCCAGCGAGAGCTTCGTCAATAGAATTATCAACTACTTCATAAACAAGATGGTGAAGGGCTTTAAGATCTGTACCGCCCACATACATACCCGGGCGTCGGCGTACTGCTTCTAACCCTTCAAGAACTTGAATATCTTTTGCGCCATACGAAACTTCATCAGTCTGCATGTTGAATCCTTATTATTAAGTCAAATTGTGTTTACAAATTTATGGCAGATTTACCGGTCTGATGGAATCTGCTTTCCATCCAGACCAGGCCTTTTCTGTAATAAACGAAGCTTGATGCTATTAGACTGGTGCTGATAAAAGCATGTCCAAAAATGCCAAAAATTGTTATCCATGATCTATCAGGAGCCAGACTCCATAGCAGATTCAATCCCTGGTATAGAAGCAACGCAGTCAAAACAAATAAACCTGTTCCTGGAAGAAAATTGCGTACCAATCGGATGCTCGTTGTGATTGATTTTATGAGCGATTGTTGTTCCACAAAAACACCATGAGGAGAAAAAACCAGAGGCATCAAAAACCAGATCAAAATTAAAAATACAAACAAAAGAACTATTTGACCTAACGTGATTGAAATTAATGATAATAAAGTGACCATCAGCATGGTGGGAAAAATGAACAGCATTACTGCTACGATGGAGGCAATTGATAAGGATAGTATTTGAAAGAACGAATTAATTATCGCAGATATTGAAACCGGGATGTTTTTGTTATCTGTAGCTCTGGAAATGGCATAAAAGTATAAAAATCCCATAATAAGGCCAACCATTGAAAATAATAACCAGGAAATGATTGCCTGAAATACACTTGTCACTTCAATGGTTGAAGCCATGCCAAGCGGTGTTTCAATAGGCGCCATTCCGGTCATCAGGCTGGGAATTCCAATTGGAAAAACTCTTAGTAAGGAAAATAGATTGAAATGATTCAATACAATGTCCCATAATTCGGAAGTCCATTGCGACATTTCTAAAAAGTCAGAATTCGATAATTCGGGCATACTTGAAAGAACCGAATTAACATATGGCTGCAATAAGAGCTTTATTCGCAAATGTGGTCCGAGCCACAAAAAAACATCAAGCAGTAACGGGAATAAGATCAAGTAGATTCTGTTGGAAATTATATTAAATCCTTCAGTAATTGTACTGATCAAACGTGGAGCAGTGTTGGTTTCAGTAAATGTGTCAGGTTCCATAACCTGATAATTTTACCACCTGTCAGGAGAAAAATAATTTATAGAACATTTGATTTCAAACTTTTTATCAGATAAACCCGGGGATGATAAAATCAATTTATGTCAGATAGCAAAAAAAAGTTGGATACAAACAGATTCAGCGTAGTTATGGCTGTCATTTTGCTTGCATATTCAATTTCTCCCTTTATAAAAATACCCGATCGGGAATTGATTATGCAACTCCCAGGCTTTCTTTTTTTACTTAGGGCAGATTATTCCGGGTTGGTTTCAATTCTTTCTGCGGGTTTAGGCGCGACAGGAATGGCATGGTTGCTGCAAACTCGATCAGATGAATTAGCTGATGGAAAAGAATTGGAACATCTTTTGTTGCCTGCTTTAACAGCCTGGGCAATCGGAGTTCCACTTGGGGCATTGGAAATCAACCTGCAATGGTGGGCTGTGTTTATTTTTGGCGGTTTCATTTTAGCTGCCGTTTTTCTATCTGAATTCATTGTCATTGATCTTGATGATCAACGAGCCAACCTGGCAATTATTGGACTATCTGCAGTGGCGTATGTTGTCGATCTGATTCTCTGTGTCGCTTTACGCGCTGCATCCATAAGGTTGTATTTAACATTACCGGTGTACTTCATCGCAGCTGGAGTGATCAGTTGGCGGGTTTTAAAGTTGCGTCAGAGGGGAAATAATCGAATGCATTGGTCCATTGTGACGGCAATAGTCACTGCTCAGGTAGCAATAGGCTTACATTATTTACCTGTTCAACCTATCCAATTTGGATTGATAATGACGGGCTTATGCTACTCTATCGTTGTTTTTGCCATCGCGTTTGACAAAGAGAATGCTTTTAAAAAAAGTTGGTTAGAAGCATCCTTATTGTTGACATTATTCATAGGAGTGGCTTTACTTTTACCATCATAACTTCGTCTAAAATATTACCTTTGGAGGGTACTTAATAATTTCCAGTCTGGTAATATTGAATGAGAATTTCCGTAACTGCGGCAATGACCTGAGTGTTATCCATTCCATAAATATAAAAACAAAGGAACGAAATATGGTGTTTTTGGCTTTTGTCTTATGCATCGCAGTATCTTATCTTCTTGGAGCTATCCCCTTTGGACTTATTATCGTAAAGATCAGAACTGGAAAAGATGTGAGGGGAGTTGGATCAGGCCGAACAGGCGGAACTAATGCGATGCGTGCTGCTGGAGTACTGGCCGGAGTATTGACAGCAGTTTTTGATATTTTGAAAGGCGCTTCGACTTACTTTGTCGTTAGCCTCGCAAATTCGAACATCCAAATGGGAAGCATAGAAATCATCTGGCTCCAGGTTCTATGCGGGTTGGCGGCCATATTAGGTCATAACTATTCAATCTTTCTAATGTATCGAAATGAAGAAGGAAAAATCCGTTTGACAGGCGGAGCTGGCGGCGCGACCTGCCTGGGAGGTGCCATTGCCATCTGGCCTCCCATTATCTGGTTCATAATCGGACTGGCGCTGATGGTATATATCTTTGTCGGATATGCTTCAGTAACAACTATGAGCATAGCCCTGATAGCGACGGGTGTTTTTATTTACCGTGCCTCAATGGGATATGCTTCGTGGATTTATGTGGTTTATGGTGTTGTGGCAGAATTGTTATTGATCTGGGCGTTACGCCCAAACATCAAGCGTCTGATTGAGGGCAAAGAACGGTCCGTTGGAATCAGATCTTATGTTCAACGTCGAAAGGCGGGCAAACGCCCTGAATTTTATAACGGTGAAGATTTGGATTAATCCTCAAAGGAATTATCCGGTTCTTCATCATCAATTTCATCCGCGAAATCATCGGAATAGTCTTCTGAATAATCTTCTTCAAAATCGAGTTCTTCTTCATGAGGAAGATTGGTTGAACTCTTATCATCCGTGTCATCCAATGATAAAGCAGAGGCTCCATCACGGAGGAATTTCATATACAGTGATTTCAAATTACGGCGGTGAAGGTCTTCACCAAGCCCGCCAAGATTGACGCGTGATTTTCCGCAACTTTCAACATCAACCATGCTTAATACTTCTTCCGGGCTTCGTTTTTTGGAAGCAGATTTTACCGCTTTACGGATGTTTGCGAGATAGGCAAGGTTTTCTTTAACGGCACCTTCGATTTCACCACGAAGGATAATATCTCCATGCCCCTGAACGATATTTTCAAGTCCCATTTTCCCAATTTGTTTGATCATATCTCCCATAACATCAATATCACCGTCGACAATGTATGGAAGAGGCATGAACGCATCACCGGCAAACAGAACACGATCTTCTTCTATTAAAACAGAAATACCATCAGGGCTATGACCCGGGGTGGGCATCAGAATGAGATTTTTCTTGCCTACCCGGAGAGTCATGGTTCCCTGACTGAATGTCAGTTGGGGTAATACTATTTTTGACTTATTGAATAATGCATTATTTTGTCGGGTTACTTCGAGAGCAGGAATGGCTTTTTCTTGCATCAATTTTCGGCAAAGCGAATGAGACAATACGGTCGCGCCGGGAAAGAAGCAGTTTCCCCATGTGTGGTCAGCATGATAATGTGTATTGACCACATAGCGAACAGGCATTCCAAGAACTTCTTCAATATATTGCCGCATCTGTAGCGTTTCTTCGGGCATGGCCAATGTGTCTATAACTACAGCCCATTGAGTACCAGTCACTGCGCCGGCAGTTACCTGGGCGTAAACTTCACTCTGGAACCAGTAAACATTTTCTGACACACGTTCGTGTTGCATTATCTAAATCCTGATTTGTAGTATGGGCAGTGATTTTTTAGACATCTTTGCCAATTTATTCAAGTCCGTAGAATAGCATAAAATAATGTAAAAGTCAAAAAAGGTGACTGATCGATTTCAGTCACCTTTTTATATTAAAGCACTTTGCTTAAGAACAGACGGGTACGCTCTTCTTTGGGATTGGTAAACAAGATTTCTGGTGGGGCTTCTTCAATTATTTGGCCGCCATCCATCAAAATAGCACGATGTGCTGCTGCCCGGGCAAAACCCATTTCGTGCGAAACAACGACCATAGTCATTCCTTCTTTGGCCAGATTGAGCATAACATCCAGTACTTCCTGGATCATTTCAGGATCCAGAGCACTGGTAGGTTCATCAAATAACATGATCTTAGGATTCATAGCCAGAGCGCGGGCAATTGCTACACGTTGCTGCTGTCCGCCTGAGAGTTGGCCTGGGCGGGCATGGGCTTTATCAGGGATGCCTACTTTGTCCAACAGGTCAAAGGCAATTTTTTCGGATTCCTTTTTTCCACGTTTACGCACTACTTTTTGGGCCAGAATGATATTGTCTAATACTGTGAGGTGAGGAAAAAGGTTGAATTGTTGGAAAACCATACCAACTTCAGTGCGGACGGCATTAATATTCTCAGCGGTACTTAAAGGAATTCCATCAACAATGATCAGACCTTCATCATATTTCTCAAGACGATTGATACAGCGCAATAATGTTGATTTTCCAGACCCAGAAGGGCCGATGATCATCACTACTTCGCCCTTTTGAACATCAAGACTCACATTGCGCACGGCTTCGAGGGCGCCAAATTTCTTTGTAACGTTTTCAATATGGATAATCGGTTCCATGGCTACCTCTCTAAACGGGTTTTGTGCTCAATGAATGTAACGATCCGTGCTGAAAACAGAGTCATTGTCAGGTAAATCAAAGCGATCATGACCCAGGTTTCGATCGGAATAAAATTCGCTGCCATAAACTCGCGGCCGCGTCGAGTGATATCGGCTACTGCAACAACACTGACCAGCGAGGAATCTTTCAGAAGAGAAATGAATTCATTGCCAACCGGTGGAAGGATGATACGGACTGCCTGGGGCAAGATAACATACCGCATGGCTTCAATATGTGACATACCTAGACTGCGGGCTGCTTCCATCTGTCCTTTGGGAATGCTCTGGATACCTGCCCGGTATATTTCTGCCATGTATGCCGCGTAGCAAAAGGTTAGACCCAGGATGGCCATGCCTACTGGATTGGCGAGGTAATTTTTCATTGGCTCAAAATTTATTAAATTACCAATGGATTGAATTACCGAGGGAAAAGCAAAATACCAGAAAAGAAGTTGGACTAATAAGGGAATACCGCGAATGACTTCTACATAAATGGTAGAAATCCCATTAATTACTATATTTTTTGATAGACGGCCTAATCCAATAATCAAACCAACTACGAGGACAAGGAAGAAGGACACCACTGTTGTGGTAAGAGATACCCAGATTCCGTCCCGTACAAATAAGATAATTCTCCAATACGGATCACTTTTGGTTATTGAAAGATAGGCAATGAGAAAAATTACAAAAAAAACCAGAATCCACCATTTGTCAAAACGATTGTTGTTTTCCCCGGGCTTGACATCGGCAGGACGACTAAGCGATACCATTCCATCAGTTTGCATTTCCATTTGTTCACCAGTCCGATAACAAAATTTTTGTGGGATTTTTTTGATTCATCTGTGTCTCCAATTGTGTTTGGTGAGATATTTTTTGACGATTAATTTTTCAAGTATACACCGATTCTGTATAAGGATGACGCATCAAGAGGGAGCTTCACCTTGAGATGGCGGTGGCTCCATGCTAGAATGCGCCTATGAATAAATTTTTGGAAAACTTAATTTTTGAATTCTCCGTTCATCAAATTGCGTTATTTCTCTTTAGCGCTTTTTTTTACATTTTAGGAGCAGGTATTGCCAGATATCTCGGAACTTTTCAAAATATACCGGACTTCTGGTATGGATTTTTGTTTATTTTATTAATCTATTCAAGTGGATTTTTGCTTCAACGTTATTTTGATCCGAGCCAATTGAAGAAAGCTAATCAGTCAGAAGATGGCATTACTAAGAGCCGTCAAAATTTTTTGATCGGGCTTGCTCTCCTTATGGTTAGTAGTGTCATTGTATATTTATTAATATCATTTTCAAAAATTGAAACGATCACAATATTTTTCTTGGTTATCCTTCTCATATTCCCATTTTTGTTCGCTATCCCACCGATTCGATTGGTAGAACGAGGTTATGGTGATCTGCTTTTAATACTTTGTATAGCGATTATTAACCCAGCATTGGCTTTTACCATACAATACGGTTCATTGCATAACCTTTTATTGTTTATCTCTATACCATTATGTTTCTTTTTATTGGTGATGTATATTTCAACTGGATTAAAAGATTACCTGCAAGATATGATGAGAGGCGATAAAAATCTGGTGTTAATGCTAGGTTGGAAACTCGCTATGACTTTGCATGACTGGTTCATCATTATAGGATATGCATTACTGGGCTTTGCACTATTACATGGAATATCCTGGAATCTAATTTGGACAACGTTTGTTCCCCTGCCGGTATTTATTTTTGCCATGTATGAGATTCAAAGGATCCGAAATGGGATCAAACCACGGTGGGCCTTATTGACTTTCTGTGGATATGCTGGTCTCGGATTAATGTTGTACGGTCTGTTGTTTATGCTGTGGTTCAAGTGATACATTTGTATCAAAAAGGAGGCATTATGCCATTAGAACAAAATGTTACAGCTCCTGATTTTACACTTGAAGATGAAAGTGGCAATAAACATACATTAAGTCAATATAAAGGACATATTGTTTTGTTGTATTTTTATCCAAAAGATGACACTCCTGGCTGCACAACAGAAGCTTGTAACTTCCGGGATGATTATTCGAATTATGAAAAAGCTGGTGTAACAATACTCGGTGTTAGCCCAGACTCGGTGAAAGCTCATAAGAAATTTAAAGATAAGTACAATCTTCCTTTTACACTTCTTGCTGATATTGATCACAAAGTATGCGATTTGTATGGTGTATGGGGACGGAAAAAGTTTATGGGAAAAGAATATGATGGAGTTTTCAGAACATCTTTTTTAATCGATAAAAACGGCAGGATTAAAAAGGTGTATGAGAATGTAAAACCTGCAGAACATAGCAAAGATGTAATTATTGATATTGGAAAATCTATGGAAGAAGAATAAATTATCATCCATCTATGTAGGAAAAATCGACGAATTTTGGGTGAATAGCCCGCTTATTCGTCGATTTTTATTAAGTTCATTCGATTATGGGCTTCAGCAAAATGACTTACTGGACTACCTCATATCGTTTCTAACAAATAATCATTATTGAAGCAGCCGAAGTGATGCATGATTGTGTTTTTCAATTAATCTATCGGTATCGATAGTAAGCATTTGTCCATTTTTAATAATCATCCGGCCATGAACAAAGCTATAGTCAACATTTTGTGGCGCACAAAAAACAAGGGCGGCTACCGGGTCGTGAAGGGCGCCGGCATAAGTTAATTTATCCAGTTTGATCGCGATTAGATCCGCACATTTTCCTGGTTCCAATGAGCCTATGTCTTTCCGTCCTAGCACTGAAGCTCCACCTCGGGTCGCCAGTTCAAGTGCCTGGCGGCCAGTCATCAGCGGGGGAACTTTGTCGGCTGATAAAGAAAAACCCTCAATACCTGAACGTAAACGAGAAAGCAACAGTGCCTGACGCGCTTCAGCCAGAAGGTGTGATCCGTCATTTGACGCGGAGCCATCAACACCAAGCCCAACTTTTATTCCTGCTGCCATATATTCCCGCAGAGGAGCAATACCACTGGCAAGACGCATATTCGATGAGGGACAATGAGCCACTCCGCAACCCTCATGCGCGTAGACATCTATCTCGTTCTTATTTACATAAATTGAATGAGCGAACCAAACATCATTCCCGACCCAATCAACAGATTGCATATATCCGACAGGTCTATATCCAAATTTCTGAAGGCAAAATTCCTGTTCATCTTCTGTTTCAGCAAGATGAGTGTGTAGATGGACCCCATAATGTCGGGCCATTTTTGCACTTTCGCGCATCAAGTCACCCGTTACGCTGAAAGGCGAGCAGGGGGCAAGCACGATTTGAAGCATAGAGCCCGGATTGGGATCATGGTAGGTTTCAATCAAACGCTGACTATCACGGAGAATATTTTCTTCTGAGTCCACCACGCTATCGGGGGGCAATCCGCCTTTGCTCTCTCCAAGGCTCATGGAGCCACGTGAAGCGTGCAGCCGAATGCCCACTTCTTTACCGGCTGCGATCTCATCATCAAGCCGTGATCCATTGGGGAAAAGGTATAAATGGTCTGAGGCGGTGGTGCACCCGGATAATGCCAGTTCAACCATGGCGGTCTCGGCAGAGATAAACACGTCCTCCGGTTTCATGCGTGCCCAGATCGGGTAAAGGGTTTTAAGCCAATTAAATAAGTTCGCATTTTGCGCGGCTGGTAAGGCTCGGGTGAGAGTCTGGTAAAAATGGTGGTGGGTATTTACTAATCCTGGAAGCACAATGTAACCTGAGAGGTCTAATACTTCGTCCGCAGTTTCAGGTAATTCGTTTGATTTACCGATATTGTGTATGAATCCATTCTCACTATACAAACCGCCGTTTCTTATCTCTCGACGGTTGTCGTCCATTGTCACGAGAATTTCAGCATTCTTAATCAAAAGGGATGACATACGCGAATCCTATCCGTGAGCAAGTTTAGAAGCATACAGAGTACTTTTTAGTAACATGGCAATAGTCATGGGGCCAACCCCTCCGGGGACAGGGGTTATCGCACCTGCCACTTCAACTGCTTCATCAAATTTCACATCTCCAACAAGACGATAGCCTCGTTTCTTAGTGGCATCATCCACATGATTGATACCAACATCAATTACAACCGCACCCGGTTTTATCCAATCACCGCGAACCATTTCCGGGCGGCCAACAGCTGTCACAAGAATGTCTGCCTGGCGGATAATACCGGGCAGATCGGCGGAGCGGGAGTGGCAGATCGTTACAGTGGCGTTTGCCCTGACTAGCAGCAGCGCTACTGGCATGCCGACAATATTAGAGCGGCCCAGAACAACTGCATTTTTTCCTTCGATCCTGTCACAATATTTTTCCAACATTACCATACAGCCGGCCGGTGTACAGGGAACGAACAATGGCTCTCTGCCTTTTTGAGCCAGTCTGCCCACATTGATCGGGTGGAATCCATCGACATCTTTGGAAAGATCAATAAGGCTTAAGATACGTTCTTCATCCAGTCCTTTGGGAAGAGGTAATTGAACAAGGATGCCATTCACCTCTGGATCATCATTCAATTTCCTGACAAGATCCTCCACTTCTTTTTGAGAGGCATTAGCCGGCAATTCGTTCCCGAATGACCGGATGCCGACTTCATTGCAAGCTTTATGTTTTGATCTAACATAATCATGGGAGGCCGGGTCGTCGCCTACCAGCACGGTAGCCAGTCCAGGTTGCGGTTTTCCTGCCTGTAACCGTTCGGAAACTTCGCGCGCAACATCAGCGCGGATTTGTCGGGCTAATTCGGTTCCATCAATAATCGAAGCTGGCATCATTCCCTCCACAAATATATTTTGTAAGTACAATTAGAATTATACAGTCGGGGGTATTCATAACAAACTGATCTTTTCCCTGAAAATCATTTGTTATTGAAGGATAGAAATCATATCATCCGGTATAATTTAGCTTTCGGAGGGTAAACATGAGCAAAATTTGCGTCATTGGAACCGGTTATGTCGGGCTGGTCACAGGCACCTGCTTTGCCGATCTGGGGAATAGTGTTACCTGTTTAGATGTTGATGAAACCCGGATTTCCAAGCTTCATAAAGGGATCATGCCAATATATGAACCCGGTTTGCAGGAAATTGTTGAACAAAATGTAAAGGCAGGTCGTCTTGTCTTCACAACAGATTATGAAAAGGCTGTAAAAGATGCCGAAATAGCCTTTATCGCTGTCGGTACTCCGTCTGGTGTAGATGGGGAAGCGGATCTTCAATATGTTCGGCAGGCAGCAGAGTCTATTGCCGATCTGGTGGGTGACAAGATCATTGTGGTAAATAAATCCACAGTCCCTGTAGGAACCGGCGACTGGGTGGCTGATGTTATTCAAAAACGTAGAAATGGAAAGCCATTAGATTTGAATGTTGTTTCCAATCCGGAATTCTTACGGGAAGGTTCTGCTATCAATGACTTCATGCAATCTGACAGGGTTGTATTGGGTTCAGAGAATCGGGCCGCGGCTGAGAAAGTAGCAGAGTTATACGCCCCGCTTCGTTGCCCGATATTGATAACTGACTTGAGAACTGCCGAAATGATTAAATACGCGTCCAACGCGTTCCTGGCTACCCGTATATCCTTCATCAATGAAATCGCAAATGTGTGCGAAGAGCTTGGCGCTGATGTCAAGGTTGTTGCCCAGGGCATGGGATTGGACAAACGTATCGGAAGCGCTTTCCTGGATGCCGGTCTGGGATGGGGTGGCTCGTGCTTCCCGAAGGATGTTAAAGCACTGGCGCATATGGCCGTACTTCATGGAACACACCCGCAGCTTTTACAGGCTGTTATGGAAATCAACCGAAATCAGCGTCGGCGTATCGTCTATAAGCTGCGTAAAGCGCTTGGAGGATTGAATGAAACAACAATAGGCGTTTTGGGAATTTCATTCAAACCAAATACAGATGATATTCGTGAAGCTCCCGCGCTTGAAGTGATACATCTACTTGAAAATGAAGGGGCGCATATCAAGGCTTACGACCCTCAGGCTATGGAAAATGCAGCCAGCGTTTTACCAAAAGTAAAATTGTGCGAGAATCCATACCAGGTGGCTGAAGGAGCGGATGCACTGATTCTGGTAACGGACTGGAATGAGTTTAAACAGGTAGATTTTTCTCGGATAAAGTCCTTGATGAAGAACCCTGTTATTATGGACGGGCGCAATCTTTGGGACGAGAAAACACTTAAAAATTTGGGCTTCCAATACTTTGGTGTGGGAAGAGGAAGCAAGCCTACAGCATTACAGGATTAAAACGAAAGGCATGTCAGAACAAACTGACATGCCTTTTTTAATAAAAAAACCCCCGCCATGCCGATGTGCTGCGTAGTTTTGCACCTGCTAAAGCAGGTAGGACCCCGACCCAGAAGATCCGCCTTGGCCGAAGCCTATCGCGTCACTGCTGTAAGAGTAGGATCCGTTTGTAAACTGTTGGCGCAAAACCGCGGTCGCAGCATCACGAACACAGCAGGGTAATTTTCTTATACCACAATCTAGAATTGATGTATAGTAGCCTGGAATGGATTTCAAATTTGAAAACTGCAGAGATATTTTGATATGCGATCCTTTATTGCTATACCTCTCAAACATGAAATATCGTTAAGATTGGCTGAAACGCAAAAACTATTGCGTGAGAAAATCAATTATGGAATATCATGGGCTGATCCATCGAATGCTCATATTACGCTTAAGTTTCTCGGGGAGATTGATGAGCTTTCAATACCATTATTAAATGAAAATCTTAAAAAGATCACCCGTGAAGTTCAAGAGTTTAATATAATTTGTGGCGGGCTAGGGTTCTTCCCAAATATCCGTCAACCACGTGTTGTATGGTTGGGTGTACAACAGGATACTCGATTGATTTTCTTGCAAAAAATGATCGACGACACTTTGTCTGATTTGGGGTTTCCCAAGGACGAGAAACGGTTTTCTCCGCATTTGACTTTGGGGCGGATTAAACAAAGCCTGACGTCTTCTGAATTAACGATGTTGGAAAACCAAAAGAAGGCAGAATCGCTAAAACCATTGAATAGTATGTCAGTCAATCAAATCGTGCTTTATAAAAGTCAACTTTCTCAAAAAGGACCTGAATACACAAAAATTTCAATTTTCAAACTGGGTTAATAACAAAAGATAGACAAACTGGGATATACTTAATTATATTTTCTAACTGAGGTGAAGTCTGAATACTGTAGAAACCGCAAAGAAACTGGTGAATGCTCTTGAAGAGAAAAAAGGGGAAAATATCGTTCTTCTGGATGTCACTGGTGTAGCATCATTTACTGATTTTTTTATTTTTTGCAGTGGTAGCAGCAATCGTATGCTTAATGCCCTGGCTGAGAGTATAGAACGGGTTGCAAGAACTGAGTTAAGCATACATTCTCGAATTGAGGGAAATGCGGATGATGGATGGGTGTTAATGGATATGGGTGATATTGTCATCCATTTATTTGACCCGGAATGCCGCAAATATTATGGTTTAGAAGAATTGTGGAATCGTGGCAAAGTTCTGATTAAATTCCAATAATCAGAGAAGTTTAAAAAAAAGAAATTGCAGGTTGAAATGTCAGACATCTGACGTATAATTGAGTTAATGGCACATTCAATGTCACCAATTATTCCACAGATGATTAAAGCTCCCAGAGTGGAGTTAGAGAATTCTTTGCTTCAACTCTTGAATTCCTTAACACCTGGGGACAGATTACCTCCTGAACCGGACCTGGCCCGTCAACTTGGTGTTTCACGGGCAATGCTTCGCGAAGTAGTAACCGGACTGGTTGAGCGAGGTATGTTAATTCGTCGGCAGGGTATAGGGACATTTGTTGCCAGCCAGACGCCATTTATCGACTATGGGCTGGAAGTTTTGGAAAGTCTGGACAGTCTGGCTAAACGAACTGGAATTGAGACCGAAGTTCGTGATTTAACGATTACTAACAAATTATTGGATGTAGAAACGGCCCGACGTTATTTTTCCAGAAACGAAGAGATGACGGTTCTGGAAATTTCCCGCGAAATCGGCATAAAGGGAAAAATAGTTGCTTTCCTCATTGACATTATTCCCAATAATGTTCTTTCAGAAGATGAAGTTCAAAGCAGCATTCACGGTTCCATTTATGATCTTCTGGTACAAAAAAAAGATATTCAATTAAGTTATTCTCGTACCGAGATCATGGCCTTAAACGCCGACGATGACCTGGCAAAAAAGTTGGAAGTGCATAAGGGAACATCGCTTATAAAATTGACAGCCCAGCTTTACACAACAGGGGAACAAATTGTCGATTACTCATACAGTTATTTTGTTCCCGGGAAATTTCAATTCCATGTGATGAGACGGTTAGGCAGACCTGTGGAAAGCTAAAACCGTATTTCTTAATCAAGATACTTGATGGAGGTAAAAATGCGTAGTTTTGCCGGTCGTGACATTCTTTCTTTGAAAGACTTTGAGCGAAATGAATTCTTCCATGTTCTGGATGTGGCTAATGAATTGGAGCCTATTGCCCGATCACGGAAGAATGTTGACATGTTGAAAGAGAAAACACTGGTCACAGCGTTCTACCAGCCGAGCACCCGAACCCGCCTGGCTCACGAAGCCGCCATGCACCGTCTGGGCGGACATGTTACTGGTTTCTCTGATGCAAAAATGACACGCGCCGGTGATTGGTATCAGGAATCCATCAAAGATACAGTCAAAATGCTGGAATTCTATGGCGATGTTATTGTCATGCGCCATTTCCAGCAGGGCGCTCCTCATGAGGCTGCCAAGTGGGCTTCCGTACCGATCATAAACGGTGGAGATGGTTGGGGTGAGCATCCCACACAGATCCTGACCGACCTGTATACTGTGATGACCGAATTGGGTACTCTGGATGGCCTGACCTGGTTGTGCGTTGGCGATATGCGTATGCGTACAATGCATTCTATCGGGTATGCATTGACTCAGTTTGATTCCAAGGCTATTTTTGTCTCTCCGCCTGATATGTCAATGAAACCCGAGTTCAAAGAAGAACTCAGACAGTATAACCTTGATTTTACAGAAGCCGATCATGTTGGCGATGTGATCGATCAGGCGGATGTAATTCTGGTTGAACCTGTTGTTCAACCAGACTATACAAAGAGCCGCCAGGAAGCCGGTGAACATGGCGAGACACCTGCTAATTACAAGATCACTCGCGATCTGCTGTTCAATAAAGCGAAAAGTAGTTCCATTTTGTTACATTCCCTGCCGCGTATGGATGAAATTCCCCCGGATGTGGATATCACAAAGCATTCCCGCTACTGGCAGGAAGCTTACAACGGTGTTGTTATGCGTATGGCTTTACTTGCCCTTGTCCTGGGTAAGATGGAATAGAACTGGATTCTAAGATAGGATTGCCGCTGAAGAATTTAGCGGCAATCCTTTTTCCCTTTTTGAATGAAGATATTAATTAAACAAAAATGGACAGAACCGCTATTACTTCTGGTAATAGCCGTTATGGCTTATGGTCTTTTGATTCCATGGCTCGGTATTTTTGGTGATGATTGGCCGCATTTCTGGGTATTGAATACATACGGTCTTGAAGGGCTAAACCAACTTGTCGCCTGGGATCGACCATTTTCTGCTTGGGTTTACTGGTTGATCGCTCCAATCGGACGAGATCAGATTTGGATTTATCACACATATCTTTTATTGTTGCGCTGGATAGGTTCAGTTCTATTTTTTTATCTGGTGAAAGAATTATTGCCAGAAAGCGAGCCTTTACCTTTTTGGGCAGCATCTTTCTTTTTGTTATATCCGGGATTTAGACAGAGCCCCCAACCCCTTGAATTTATTCTGCATTTTACAGTTCTAAACTTGTTCTTAGTTTCCAATTTTTGCATGGTTAAAGCCGCACAGGGGAAGAGTAGAACATGGCTATCGCAAATTATCGGGACTATCGCTGCTTTTTCCATGTTTTCTGTAGAATATTTCATCGGGCTTGAATTACTTCGCCCGGTGTTTTTATTGATTTTAGAGTATCGTAAGCGAACAGAGTGGAAAAACGCGCTAAAAAGAGTAATTCTTTTCTGGTCACCGTACATTCTGGTTCTATTGATGTATGCTTACTGGCGTGTTTTTGTATTTAAATTTCCCACGTATAAGCCAACATTTTTAAACCAGGTAAGTTCCAATCCGATTAATGCGATTATGGGATTGGGTCAGGTATTTTTAGAGGATTTCCGTGCGGCAATATTAGGAGCATGGAGGCAAATTTTCTCGCTCCCAATAGAAAATTCCCCAGATTTCGTATATTTTGTTCTAACAATTGTTGCTTTCATCATAATCTTTCTTTTTATGAAATCTGGAAAAACCGCGGCAGATAAATCATTCCCTCTGATTCCGCTAATAGCCGGTTTATGCGCTGTGGTTTTTGCGGGGATTCCATTCTGGATCACAGGGATCCCAGTGCAACTGGATTTCCCATGGGACCGGTCAACACTGCCGTTTATGGTAGGTGCCAGCTTAATCCTTTGCGGCTTTCTTCTACTGTTGAAACCTAAATTCAGGAATTTTATCGCTGCATTATTAATCAGTTTTTCGATTGGAATGCATTATCAAAGTGCATCGAATTATCAGGTTGAATGGAATAAACTTTCACAATTTTTCTGGCAGCTTACCTGGAGAGCTCCTTCACTAAAATCCGGGACAATTGTTTTATCGGATGTAGTCCCTCTTTTTTATTATGGTGATAACAATTTAACACCAGTTCTAAACTGGACTTATGCTCCTGAGAATAAATCCACCTCGCTTCCGTACAATTTCTTTGATATGGGTGAGCGGTTAGGAAAAAACCTGCCTGAGCTGAAACCGGATTTACCCGTGGAACATGGTTACCGCTTTGTTACATTTAAATCAAATAGTAATAATCTCCTTCCTGTTTTTTACAAAGAAGAAAGCTGTCTAAAAATTGTAAATAAAATTACATTACTGGATACTTCTATTCCCAAAAAATTAAGGACTGCAGCCAAATTTTCAAATCCGGATACAGTGATACAGAAAATACCGGTTTCAAATCCACCGAACGTTATTCCGGAACCGGTACATGATTGGTGTTATTACTACCAGAAAGCGGAATTGAATGCGCAATTTTCCGATTGGGAGGCAATTCGAAATCAGTTTTCTGTCGTGAAAGATTTGGGATTTTCACCAGTCGATAAAACTGAATGGGTCCCTTTTATTCACGCATTGGCTGTTACCGGAGAAACCGAAAAGGCGGAAGAGTTATCAGAACATGTTCTGGAACAGGAAGGTACAAAGCCATTAATCTGTGCAACATGGGCTGAAATCATATTGGAAAATTCACAGGCTACTATCAAGGATAATGTGACAAAGAAATTCGGGTGTGATTAATTTTTATGATATCCAAAAAAGAATTTTTTTTAGACTATATAAAAAACAGCTTTTTGTCCAAAGCAACTATTCTTTTAGCTGTTATATTTTCATTTGGTTTTTATGTTAGTCAACTGGGTTTATATGGTTCTCATTGGAATTGGGTAATTTATCCAGATGACATATCTCCAATGTATGGTTTGTCTCGTTGGATAACTATTGGATTGATCCAATTGATTGGCGCTAATGTAATTTTCTATCATTTACTTAATTTTGCGCTTCTTTTTGTTACAGCTTTTCTGGTCGATCTTTGTCTAAAACAATTTAGAATTGATCCTTCATTTTCCCTGGCGGTATCTCTATTATTTATCGTCTTTCCCGCTTTTACTCAAATTGGTGGCGCATTTTCCCTGACTATTCTTCTGTTGGGAATGATTTTTACTTTATTCTCTATACTTTTTTATCAACGGTTTTTCCAACAAAAGCACTGGATATGGTTTTTCTGTGGAGGGATATTTTCTTTGGTTTCTGCCGTTATATCCACTGAGACGGCTGTTTTTGTTGGATTATCAAGTTTTGTAATCTTTTTATGTAACGCAAAAAACGACTTAATCAGCAAAATAAAAACAATTGGAATGGGCTTCTTTCAATTTATTTCGGTATTAATACTTACCGGCTTTCTCGCTATTGAAAAAAATGATTTAACTTTTCAATCTTTGATAAGTTCCCTGAAAATTATTATTGATACAATGTTCCTATCCTGGCGGAAAATTATTTCATATCCATCAAATGTCTCCTCGGCACTTATTTATGTGCTCGTGATAGGTTTAGCAATCATTGTTTTATTTTTATTATTGAAAACTTGTGAAAGAAAAAGAAATGCGAGTTTTTTGGAAGATGAGCGATATTTAATTATTGCTTTACTGTCATTTTCTTGTGGAGCAATATATATAGTACTGTTACGTTTTTTTTCAATTCCTGTCAGCATCGATTATCCGTTTAATGCCCCTTCGATCGTTATGGGGATATTTGCCTCACTTTTTATTCTTTCTCTCATTCGATTTATATTTATAAAAGAATATCAATTATTTTTGATGGCATTACTAATCGGGTTATCAGGGGGAACACGGTTGCAGACAATGGATCGATTAATCCGTGAAAACAATCGCGTAATGAGTTTTCTTGGACAAATGCAGGTGCGGGGAGACACCATAAGCGAGAAGACGGCTGTGCTTGTGGAGCAGTTGCCTTTCGAATACACATCCAGGGAATCGATCGAAGCGCTTTTACGCAGGTACATGGGAAACAATGAAGCGGCACAAACCTTTCACATTATTCCTTCCGATGACACGGTTGTTCGCGAATTTTTAGGTGATAGTGATAAAAAAACTGTTGAGATAGATATAAAACATACAAAGTTCCTATTGGATAAAGATAATATTGTTGCGATATGGTGGAAACCGAATGACTGTCTCAAAGTTCTGGATAGAAGCGGGCAGTACGATGAATTGCCAGAGGGATTAAACCTGGCATTGAAATATTCAAAACCAGAATTAATTCGTGTAAAATATATGTCAGATGTCTTACAACTTAATCGATATCGTACTACAATAGAACCAAACCTATGTTTTTCTACACAATTGATTCAACGTTTTGCGGAAAATTCTCAATGGAAAGACATCCTATCTGAATACTCAAATTCAAAGGACGAATTTTCAAAAAATTTTGATTTCAATGTCGTTAAAGCTGTTCTTATGGCTATGATAGAAGAGGAAAAGTTTGATGAAGCGGTACATTTGACACTTGAGAATTCACAGAACCAGGATCAAAAATCATCGCTATGCGTGATCTGGAAAAATGCCATTTCGATAAAATCTACTAATATGGAGGTGATTTCAAAAGCCAATTTGGCAAAACAACAGGTCGGTTGTCAATAAGTGATTAGGCGCAATTTAATTGCGAAAATTAAATTGAAAGGAAAATAACATGCAAACATTTTTACATGGACGTGATCTAATCGGTGACCTGGATTTTAGCAAAGAAGAAGTTGAAACCGTAATGGATGTGGCGTTTGATTTGAAACGCAAGCGTGCTCTTAATGAACCATTCCCGCTGCTACGTGATAAAGTTTTAGCGATGCTGTTCTTCTTCAGCAGCACGAGAACGCGTGGTTCTTTTGAAGCCGGTATGGCCCATCTTGGTGGACATGCGGCGTTCATTGAATCAAAATCAACTCAGATCGCGCACGGCGATACCCCAAAAGAAATTGGCGAAATATTTGGCCGGTATTATGACGGTATAGCCATTCGACACGTTGACTGGGGTGTGGGTAATAAATATCTGAACGACGTAGCGAAGTATTCACGTGTACCAGTTTTAAACATGCAGGATGAAATCTATCACCCCTTCCAATGCCTGGCTGACCTGATGACCATTCTCGAGAAGAAAGGTCGTGACCTTCGCAAGAAGAAAATGGTCGTTTCCTGGGCTTATGCGGCTTCTTACCAGAAACCGATGTCTGTTCCACAGAGCCTTATTCTCCAGATGCCACGTTTTGGTTTGGATGTCACCCTCGCGTATCCGCCTGAATTTAAACTTATGCCTGATATCATGGCCCAGGCAGAAGAACAGGCGAAACGTTACAACACAAAATTTGAAATAGTGGATGATATGGATAAAGCTTTCAAAGACGCGGATATCGTCTATGCCAAGTCGTGGGGTGCCATGGAAACCACCACGGATACAGAAGAAGGTGCGCGAATTATCAAGAAATACGAATCCTGGATCACTGATGAGCGCAAAATGAAACTGGCGAAACCGGATGCCATCTACATGCACCCATTGCCGGCTGACCGGAATGTCGAAGTTACTGACGGCGTGATTGACGGAATAAACTCTGTTGTATACGATGAGGCTGAGAACCGTATGCACGCTCAGGAAGCTGTAATGGCTTTAACCATGGGTTAAATCATATAAAAGGACCTGATAAGAATGGAAAAAAAAGGTGTTGCTGTTGTCGCTGTAGGTGGTAACTCTTTAATCAAGGATGAAGCCCACAAAACAATTCCGGATCAGTACCATGCCGGAATGGAATCGATGAAGCACATCGTAGATATGATCCAGCAGGGATGGGAAGTGGTTGTGACTCACGGTAACGGACCTCAAGTTGGATTCATTCTTCGCCGGTCTGAACTTTCGCGCCATGAATTGCATGACGTTTCATTGGATTTTTGCGGTGCGGATTCACAAGGCTCCATTGGCTATATGTTTGCCATGTCCCTGCACAATGAGTTCCTCGCCCGCGGAATGAAAAAACAGGCTGCCGCAGTTGTTACACAAACAATTGTTGACCGCAACGACAAAGCTTTCCAGAACCCGACAAAACCCATTGGCAGTTTTATGGATGAAAAAACCGCAAAAGAACGCCAGCAGAAAGAAGGATGGGTTGTGGTGGAAGATGCCGGACGAGGGTGGCGCCGTGTGGTGGCTTCGCCAATCCCTCAGAAAATTGTTGAGGCTGAAGCTATCAATACATTGATCAAAGCTGGTTTCACTGTTGTCGGCGTAGGTGGTGGTGGAATTCCAGTAATTGAAGATGAAAATGGGAATCTTGTTGGCGTGGAAGCCGTAATCGACAAAGACTTTGGTTCTGCGTTATTAGCCAATATGATCAACGCCGATCTATTTTTAATTTCGACTGCTGTTGAAAAAGTGGCATTAAATTACAACAAACCAGACCAAAAGTGGATTGACAAAATGACTGCCGCGGAAGCCCGAAAATACATGGAAGAAGGGCATTTCGCAAAAGGGAGTATGCTTCCAAAAATCCAGGCAATTTTGAAGTTCCTGGATGCGGGCGGAAAGAAAGCCCTGATTACAAATCCGGAAAATATTGGCCGTGCTTTGAACGGCGAGACCGGAACCTGGATAGTTCCGTAGTATCATAAGCCCCTGACTCGTTCGTCTGTCAGGGGCTTATCTTTTGAATACGGATTTTACTCATGATATTTCCTAGTGTCTCTGTTTGTTTTCCCGCCTATAACGAGAAGGATACTGTTGGTGCTGTTCTTGAACATGCATATGAACTTTTAAAGGGTTGGAATCTGATTTTTGAAATGATCGTATGTGATGACGCTTCCAGCGATGGTACGGCAAAAATCATCGATGATTTTTCTATCTCAAAACCGGAAGTAAGAGTTATTCATCATTCGGTCAATAAGGGAATTCGTGATACTTTTGAGGAATTGAATCATGAATCAAAATTCGATTTTATTTTTCTAAATTCGACAGATGGTCAATGGAAAACTGAGAGTCTGATTGAAATGCTTCCATTTACCCGTGATTATGACGTAATCATTGCCAGTCGGAAAAAGAAACCGTACGGGATCGGTAGATTATTCATTTCCTCTGTGTTTAATTTAATTCCCCGCGTGTTTTTTAATGTTGAAACTTATGATGCCGGTGCGGTCAAACTGATTCGGAGGGAGATCATTACCAGATTTCCACTAATTTCAACCACACCTTTCTCTGAAGCGGAGAGATTAATTAAAGCGAATAAGGCTGGTTATAAAATTACAGAATATCCTGTTGATGTCGAACACCGAAAAACAGGAAAGTCTACAGCCGTGAAATGGAGTGTGCTACGACGCACTATATCGGATGTTGTTCGAGTATGGTGGAGTGTTCAAATCAAAAAAGATCACCCCAAAGAGGCATGATGGTGTCCATGAATTAAGATAAAATTAAACATCATCCTTTGGGGGTATAAAGGATTTTCTCATTGGGTTTACTGCAATAGGATACGTCGTCTTTCTACCTGGCAATGCGAATAACAACCAATACGGTTGAATCAATATTTAGATAAGGAGAAAAAATGACAGTTCCCAAAATAGAAGCTTACCATCATAAACGAAAAGCCTTATACGAAGTTACCCGTGATTTGTCGGCAGTAGCGATGGGTTTCCTTCCTGCCGATCTTATTATTAAAAATGGTAAATTGATTAACGTAAATACCGCTCAGATTCAAGAAGGTATCGATGTTGCGGTCAAGCATGGTTTTATTGCTCTGGTTGGAAATTCAGATCATGTTTTAACTGACACAAGTACAAAGATTATTGATGCTCAAGGCCGTTATCTATCTCCGGGTTTTATTGACAGCCATATGCATGTTGAATCTACAATGGTTGATATCCGTAGTTTCGCGGCTGGTATATTGCCTCACGGAACAACCACTATATGCCCGGATAATCATGAAATTACTAACGTTTTTGGGCTAAAGGCAGTTGAATTATTTCATAAAGCGGCAGAAGGCCTTCCTTTGAAAGTCTTTCTGGCAATGCCTGTTTGTGTTCCGTCAATTCCCGGATTTGAAGATGCCGGTGCGACTATTACCGCTGAAGAAGTGGCGAAAGCGTATGAGGAAAACTGGGCTCAACTTCAAGGTGAGCAAATGAATTTCCCCGGAGTAATCTATGGTGATCCCGGCACACATGCCATAACTGCCGCCTCTTTGAAGGCGGGTGTAATTTTAACGGGACATTATGCATCATTGGAACTAAACAAGGGATTAAATGCTTTTATCGCTTCTGGAATGAACGCCTGTCATGAGTCAACTACCGCAGAAGCAACCTTACGCCGCGCGCAACTTGGGATGTATCCTCAACAACGGTATGGTACAGCCTGGTTAGATATGCCCAATACCATAAAAGCCATTACAGAAAACCAGGGAATTGATACCCGATTTTTCTCAATGGTTACTGATGATGTAACGCCTGCTACTGTTGCATATGAAGGACATCTGGTACGCGTAGTTCGGGAAGCCATCCGACAGGGTGTCAACCCGATCACTGCCATTCAGATGGTGACGATCAATACCGCCCAGTTGTTAGAAAAGGCAAGGTATATTGGGACTATTTCACCCGGACGTGCTGCAGACATTCTGATAATAAGCGACCTTGTAAATGTCACAATTGATGAAGTGTACTCTGATGGCGTTCTGGTGGCAAAAAATGGCAAGATGGTAGTAAACATTCCCCGATATGACTATCCAGACTGGGCTTTAAATTCAGTTCATTTGAATAAATTATCAGCCAATAATTTTGCTATTCCGGCAAATAAAACTCAAAAGGTCAGAGTTATGCGGGTGTATCCAGGGATGGTACATACAACGGAAGAAGTTGTTGAGATGGAACCCGAAAATGGCTCATTGATTTCAGATGCATCGCGAGATATTGCAAAAATTGCCATTTTTTACCGCCATCAAGAAAAGCCAGGCCTGACAGGTACCAAGGGGTTGGGTTTTATGACCGGAGCTACCCTTAAACCGAACTCCGCATTTGCGTCAACAGTTTCACATGATTGTCATAATTTAATGGTACTGGGTACAGATGATGACGCGATGGCGGTTGCCGGAAATGCCCTGATTGATGCCGGTGGTGGTTTTTCAGTTGTTGTAGATGGAAAAATTAAGGCAGTGATGCCATTGCCGTTAGCCGGATTGATGTCACTGGAACCTGTTGAAACAGCCGCACAGCAAGTACGAGAAATTGAAGAGGCAATAAAAATGGCAGGATGCCCGGCGGATTCAGTGGAAATGACCCTTAGTCTTTTAGGGTTGATAGTTCTTGAAGAATTACATCTCTCAAACAAGGGTCTTGTTGAATTGAAACCTGGTCAACCGCCGAAATTCGTAGATTTAGTGGTTTCATAATTCTTATAAGGCCATAATCAGAAAGGAGGAGGTTAATAAATCAAAAATACTAGCTTTGTCTGACTTCGGAAATAATGATAAAAAACTTGGAGGAGTGTTAATGAAAAAGAATGCGTTGTGGATGACAGTTGTGGTGGTGGTAATTGCATCCATGCTGCTGGCTTTTGTTCCCGCAGCACCGTCCGAAAAAGAAGATTTTGTCTTCGGTATGATCCTGGTGGGTCCGTATAACGATCACGGCTGGAGCGAAGCTACATATGTTGGCGGTCAATATGTAGAAAAGAACGTCCCGGGCACCAAGATGATCTACATTGACAAAGCTAACACAGCCGATCGTCCTGGAACAACAGGCGACCAGTTGGCTGAAGAACTGGTAAAACAGGGCGCCAAAATGATCATATTCAATTCGGATGATTTTAAGGATGCTTCTGTGACTTTCAATAAGAATCATCCTGATATCCCGGTATTGCATTTGTCCGGTGACCTTGCCTGGAAAGACGGAAAAAATTACGGCAATTTAAAGAATTACGGCAATCTGATGCCCCAAATGGAATATGGTGAAATGATTGGTGGCTGTGCTGCCGCTCTGACATCACAGACGGGAAAAATTGGTTACGTTGGTCCATTGATCAATGACGAAACCCGCCGGTTTGCCAATGCCACATACCTTGGCGCCAAACATTGCTGGGAAAAATATGCCAAGAAAGATCCAAAAGATTTAAAAATGAAAGTCACCTGGATCGGTTTCTGGTTCAACATCCCTGGTGTAACCGCTGATCCTTCCACAGTTTCCGATGATTTCCTTAACAGTGGTCATGACGTGTTGATCTCCGCACTTGATACCACTGAGGCATTGGTTCAGACGAAGAAGGCAGTTGATAGTGGTAAAAAAGCCTGGGCTGTTGCATATGATTACAAAGATGCCTGCAAAGAAGCTCCCGAAGTATGTCTTGGTGTCCGCTATTTCAACTGGGGACCTGGTTTGGTGAAATTTGTCCAGTCTGCGAAAGATGGAAAATTCACATCCACCTGGGAATGGGCAACTCCCGATTGGAAAGATATTAATAATGAAGACACATCAGCAATGGGCTTCATTAAGGGAGATGCTTTATCTAAAGACCAGGCTGCCAATCTTGACGCCTTTATCGGTGAACTGGCTGGCGGTTTGAATCTGTGGACTGGTCCTATCAAATGGCAGGATGGTTCAGACTTCTTAAAGGCTGGCGAAAAAGCTACCGATCAACAGATCTGGTATGCCCCGCAACTTATTGAAGGTGTAGAAGGTTTGAGTGTTGCCAAATAATTCTGGCAAATGAAAATGGGGAGGAAGGCGATATGCCTTCCTCCCATTGTTGAAAATCTATACCGAGTGATTGAGAAAAGACCTTTATGAAAGTTGAACTACGGAATATCCATAAATATTTTGGACCTGTGCATGCCAATAATGATATTTCTTTGACCATTCTCCCCGGGACAATTCAGGGAATAGTCGGTGAAAATGGCGCTGGAAAAAGTACGTTGATGAAAGTTTTATCTGGGTTTATCCAGGCAGATGAAGGAAAAATATTTTTAGACGATAAACCTGTATCCATAAAATCCCCTTCTGACGCACTAAAACACGGTATAGGGATGCTTCACCAAGACCCACTGGATTTTCCCCCAATGAAAGTAATCGATAATTTCCTTTTGGGAAAAGAAGGCGGACTTTTTCTCAATAAACGTTCTGCAGAATTTGAAATCCGAAAACTGGCAGATCAATTCGGATTTTCAATCAATACCGATGCTTATGTTGAAACTCTTACTGTAGGTGAACGTCAGCAATTAGAGATATTACGGCTTCTCTGGATGGGAGCAAAGATCCTCATTCTTGATGAACCAACAACGGGCATTTCTGCTTCGCAAAAAGAAATGCTATTTGACACACTAAGACGGCTTGCCAAAGAAGGCATGATCGTGATTTTTGTTTCTCACAAATTGGAAGAAATTGAGACACTCTGTCACCGAGCGGCTGTTTTTCGCGCCGGCGCATTGGTAGGTGAAGCTATTCAACCATACCATACAGATGATCTTGTTCGATTAATGTTTGGAAAACCTATGGAATTGGGACAGAGTCTTGGTTGCCAAAATGAAGATGCATTATTAGAGATACATAATCTTGAGATTGAAGATGTACGTTTGCATATTAAAAATGTAAACGTTTGTGTTAAAGCTGGTGAGGTTATCGGGCTGGCAGGTATGGAAGGTAGCGGTCAAAGGCTTTTTCTACGGGCTTTGGGTGGGTTATTCCCTACTACCGGAAGTACCCGAATAATTGTCAATGGATGCGACCTGACTCATGAGCCTTATTCATCTTATCTTAAAGCCGGCATTTCTTATGTACCGGCTGATCGAATGGAAGAGGGGTTGATACCCGGTTTATCACTAAAAGACCATTTCGTGTTGACTGGTGATTACCGCGGAATATTTATTAATGAAGAAACGGTACTAAACCGAACAAACGATAAAATTAATGAGTTCAACATTAAAGGCAGACCTGGAAGTCTTGTTGAAGAATTATCCGGTGGAAACCAACAGCGTGCCTTATTAGCGTTATTGCATGACCCATTAAAACTTGTCCTTCTGGAACATCCATCCAGAGGGCTCGATTTGGAATCTACTATCTGGTTATGGGAAAAATTGAAAGAACGATGCAAAAACGGCACTTCTGTAATTTTTATTTCTTCCGATCTTGAGCAAATCTTACATTATAGTGACCGAATTCTGGTATTTTTTGGCGGAAAAGTATCACAACCGATAAGAGCATCGGATACTAATGTTGATCAGCTCGGGCAATTGATTGGTGGTAAAGGATTTTCCGGCTAAGGAGAACAAACATTGAAACGCGAATCACGCTGGTATACCTTTGGAATGCAAGTTCTCGCAGTCATTCTAGCACTAGTGTTTACAACAGTAGTTCTACTGATGGCGAAGGCACAACCAATTGAAGCATATAAGAACATTCTCAGAGGCTCATTTGATTCAATAGGTTCAATAACGAATGTCATAGTTGCCTGGATACCGCTTTTGTTGGCATCCATTGGAGCACTGGTAACTTTTTCTGCTGGATTATGGAATATCGGTATTGAAGGGCAAATCACAATGGGGGCGATAGCCACAACATTTGCTCTAAGAATTTTACAAAATTCCGAAATACCCCCGGCAATAATTATTATTATTGGAGTTCTCGCTGGTTTTGCCGGAGGATCACTATGGGCGGCTATAGTTGGCGCTTTAAAAACCTATGGTGGAGTAAATGAAATTTTTGGCGGACTAGGAATGAACTTTGTTGCGACGGCAATGACCATCTGGTTGATCTTTGGCCCATGGAAACGTCCAGGAATAGGTTCAATGAGCGGTACTGAGCCATTTAAGGAGGAATTGTGGCTGCCAACTATCGCTGATCTTAGATTGAGCTGGTGGTCTGTAATTGTGGGTATATTAGCTTTGGTTATTGTTTATTTTATGTTGTCCAATACATATTTCGGACTTAAATTAAAAGCAGTGGGTAAAAACAGGAAAGCTGCCTCAATTTTGGGTATTCCGACGGCCAAATATATGATGGCTGCATTTATGATATGTGGCGGAATAGCCGGGCTGGCTGGCGGTTTGCAGGTATTGGCTGTTCACCATAGACTTATCCCATCCATTTCTTCAGGTTATGGTTATCTGGGTCTTATGGTGGGTATGCTCATAAATTACCAGGTAATCTGGGCGGCCCCTGTGGCATTCTTCTTTGCCGCTTTGAACTTTGGAAGTATTCAGTTACCAATTGTTATGAAGCTGGATTCGTCTTTATCGGGCGTTTTACAGGGTGCCCTGGTTCTATTTGTCTTGATGATGGATGGAATTCGTAAACGCCTGACAAAGAAAGCGTAAGGACAGAGACTATGGAATTTAATACAATATTGATCGGTTTGGCAGGTGTAATCGCGGCAGCTACCCCTATAGTTTTTGCTACAATAGGGGAGACAATAACAGAGAAAGCCGGAATTACCAATCTATCTGTCAATGGTACGATCATTCTCACCGCAATGACTGGTTTTGCTGTTGCGACAACGACTCAGAATATTCTTCTGGGTTTTTTAGCGGGGGCACTTGTTGGAGGATTAATAGCCGGTATAGTGGCTTTTTCAAGTATCACATTAAAACAGTCTCAGGTTGCCGTAGGTTTTGTGTTAACTTTAATGACACGAGATCTGGCATATTTTCTGGGTAATTCATTTATTGGATTATCTGGACCAAGAGTTCCACCTGCTTTTGAAATTCCGTTGTTAAGCCAAATACCTGTGCTCGGAGCTCTACTATTCAAGCAGGATATACTTGTTTATTTAAGCTACATTTTGATCATTCTAACCACAATTTTCTTAACAAAAACCCGACCCGGATTAATATTACAGGGTATAGGGGAAAGACCAGCTTCTGCGTATATTCGAGGAGCAAACGTTAACAAATTGCGATATATATATACCATTTTGGGTGGCGCAATGGTAGGTCTTGCTGGACCTATGTATTCTCTTTCTGTAAAAGCGGGATGGAAAGGGACAATTTCCGGTTTGGACGGAATAGGATGGATAGTCCTGGCCATTGTTATTTTTGGAGGATGGAGCCCGTTACGTGGTAGTCTTGGCGCGTATTTATTTGCTTTCCTTCAGTGGCTTGGACTTGTTTTACAAACAACGTTATCAGCCATTCCTAGCCAGGTATTGCAAGTGGCGCCTTTCCCTATGATGATATTGACATTATTGTTAGTCAATATCGGAAATACGGAATGGGTTGAACGAGCGATAATGGGACTACCTGAAAGAGTAAGGCCAGTTATCAGTAAAATTTTGCGGTCAATGAGAAGCAACCCACCAGCGGCATTAGGTGTACCTTTTGAAAATGAGTGATAATGTAAAAAAGCTGTATAATAAATCCATAATCCTAAGACATCAGACATCAGACAGGTAAAAAATGAAAGAATTTACTGGATATCGATGTTCGTTATGTGGAACTGAATATTTACCGGATCAGGTAACTTATACCTGCCCAAAAGATGGTGGTAATCTCGATGTCATTCTTGATTACGAAGAAATAAAAAAGAAATATCAAATTGAAGATATAACCTCAAGAGATGAACCTTCTTTATGGAGATATCTTCCCTTATTGCCGGTAAAGGATCCAGGAGGTGAATCGACTCCCTTGAGAATGGCAGGGGGAACCCCGGTTTATTCTCCATCTGTTTTGAAAAAAGAATTGAATCTTAATCAATTGTGGATCAAAGACGAAGGGAGGAATCCTTCCGCTTCATTCAAGGATAGGGCATCCTCAATCCTTGTCGCACGCGCGAGAGAGATAAAGGCCGAAATTATTGTAACAGCCTCAACCGGAAATGCAGGTGCTGCGCTGGCATGTATGTCCGCGGCGGTAGGACAAAAATCTGTTATTTTTGCTCCTAAATCGGCCCCTCCGGCGAAAGTCGCGCAATTATTAGTTTTTGGAGCACAGGTCATTCTTGTTGATGGTAACTACGATTCGGCTTTTGATTTGACCATCGAAGCCGCGCAAGAATTTGGCTGGTATTGTCGGAATACCGGATTCAATCCATTTACGGTTGAAGGAAAGAAGACCGGAGCTTTTGAAATCTGGGAACAGATCATTCTTAATATGAATGATGATGATAAACCTTTATGTATTTTTGTTTCTGTTGGCGATGGTAACATTATCTCTGGTTTACATAAAGGATTTAAAGATTTGCATCAGATAGGCTGGTTGAAGAAAATCCCGAGGATTTTTGGTGTTCAATCAGAAAAATCTGCCGCGATCGCCAACGCGTTTTTCGCAGGAAATGAGACCATAGTTCCGATATCGGCAACAACAATCGCGGATTCCATAAGTGTTGATCTTCCGCGTGATGGGGTACGCGGCGTTCGTGCTGCCAGAGAAACCGGGGGGGCTTATATTACTGTTACAGATGAAGCCATCATTAAGGGCATCTCCCAATTGGGAAAGGTAGGCATTTTTGCTGAACCCGCTGGTTCAACAGCTTATGCCGGCTTACAAAAAGCCATTGAGATGTCATTAATATCAGAAAACGACCCGGTTGTTGTTATAAATACAGGAAATGGATTGAAAGATATCAAATCCGCAATGCAATCGGTAAATCCGGCTCCCGTTATTGAACCAACATTAAATTCTCTAAAAAAATATTTGAAACTATAGTCAGGGAAGAATTAGTCAAATCATGGGTGAAAAACCTGAATTTTCCATTGTTGTTCCTGTTTTTAACGAAAAAGACTGCCTCCAGGAAATGCATCGACGTGTATCAGAAGTCATGGATACAACTGGAAAAGATTGGGAGATGATTATTATTGACGATGGCTCCAGAGATGGATCAACCGATCAAATAAGGGAATTAGGAAAAAAGGATTCAAGAGTCAAGCCCGTAATATTTGCGCGGAATTTTGGCCATCAGATAGCTGTCACTGCCGGCATGGATTACGCCAGCGGAAACGCGATCGTTATTATTGACGCGGATTTACAGGATCCTCCTGAAGTTATTCTTCAATTAATTGATAAGTGGAGGGAAGGGTACCAGGTGGTTTATGCTGTTCGAGGTGAGCGAGAGGGTGAAAGCTGGTTTAAGACTTTCACCGCGTCTTTTTTTTACCGACTTATCCAGCGAATCACCGACGTGAACATTCCATTAGATACGGGAGATTTTCGGCTGCTTGACCGAAAAGTTGTGAATGTTATGAATTCCATGCGCGAAAAGCATCGCTTTTTGCGGGGGATGTCTGCCTGGGTAGGTTTTAAGTCAACCGGTGTGACCTATAAACGGGCAGCCCGATTTGCCGGAACAACAAAGTATCCATTAAAAAAAATGTTACTCCTGGCATTAAACGCGATTACAAGTTTTTCGTATTTCCCTCTTCAAATGGCTACGTATGTCGGGTTTATTGCGGCTGGATTGAGCACGGTAGCAATCCCAATCGTGATTATTATGCGGTTGGCGGGTTCACAGGCATTTTTCGGACAGGCAACCACACTTCTGGCTGTATTATTTCTCGGTGGTGTGCAATTAATCTCTCTTGGAATTCTTGGTGAGTACATAGGGCGAATTTATGACGAAGTCAAGGGACGTCCGCTCTATATTATTAGCGAAGCACCCGAAAGACCATCTGATAAACCTTTAACAGGAGAATAGAGATGACAAAAATAGATTTATCCATGTATCCAGACCGCCTTGAAAGGGCTGTTAAACGCGCCAGAGAACGTAATATTATTATTCCTACATACGCACAAATGAAGAATCCGGCTTTAATTCCGGACAAAATAAAATCAAAGCTCAAAAATATTGGTTTGTGGGATGTTTCACCTGAAAATCTGTTTCGCATAAATTGGCACAACGAACCTGTTGCTAAGGGTGGCGCTTTCGGAGGAGTAAATTACATAGAACTGCCGTCAAGCCTAACAGGAACAAAAGCTCGAATAATTGCTCTGGAAGGCAAATGGTTCCCAACTGGCGCCCATAAAGTCGGAGCAGCCTTTGGTTGTCTAGTTCCCCGATTGGTTACAGGTCAATTTGATCCGACAACTCAAAAGGCCGTATGGCCTTCCACTGGCAACTATTGCCGCGGAGGCGCATATGATTCGGCATTACTGGCCTGCGAGTCAATAGCCATTTTGCCTGAGGGTATGAGCAAGGAACGTTTCGAATGGCTCAAGAAAATTGCCGGAGAAACCATTGCTACACCTGGCAGTGAATCAAATGTAAAAGAAATATTTGATAAGTGTTGGGAATTGCGAAAATCCGGCCAGGATCTGATGATCTTCAATCAATTTGAAGAATTTGGTAATTACCTCTGGCATTATGATATTACCGGACACGCAATGGAAGAAGTAATTAAAAAGGAATTACGCAGTGGCGGACGGTTCGGGGGTGTTGCGTTAACAACCGGTTCAGCTGGAACAATAGCCTGTGGCGATTACCTGAAGCAGGCGTTCCCGACAAGCAAAATTATTGCCAGTGAAGCTCTTCAATGCCCGACTTTATTAATGAACGGCTTTGGTTCCCATCGAATTGAAGGCATAGGCGATAAGCACGTCCCCTGGATTCATAACGTCAAGAATTCCGATGTTGTGGTCGCTATTGATGACGAAGCCGTTGTCAATATTATGCGATTATTTAATGAGCCTGTTGGACGTTCCTATTTGAAGAAGCAGGGAATTCCGGAAGCGATAATCAATCAATTGGACCTCCTTGGGTTCTCAGGCATAGCGAATTGTCTTTCAGCGATCAAATTCGCCAAATACGAAGGATTGGGCGAAGAAGACATCATGATTACCGTTTTGACCGATTCAATGGAACTCTACAGCAGCCGCATCGCTGAATACCGGGCATCCTTTGGTGAATTCACAGAAAATGATGCCGCCGCGACCTTTGAACATTACCTGAAAGGTATTTCCAGCGATTATCTGCTTGATATGACTACAATGGATCGGAAACGTGTTCACAATCTAAAATACTATACCTGGGTTGAACAACAGGGTAAAACCTACGAAGAGATCAATGCCCAGTGGGATGATGATAATTACTGGACAGATATCCAGAAACAAATTCCTGAGATCGATGCATTGATCAATGAATTCAATGACAGAGTAGGTTTGTTGAAGAGCCTCTAAAAAAGAATCTATACCAACCTTACAGAGTAAAGGGCATGTCGAGCATACCTGATGAAGCACTAATCTTAGTAGGTGTATTGCCTGAAACGCGTGACCTTGAAATTGCTCGATTGTTAGGTTGGTATAGAATTCCTTTAAAATCTGCGCCTAAAGTGATTGATGTGGATTATCTGGCATTTTATCAAACAGGCGCGTTTGGTGAGGAACATCGATGGCGTATTGAAACTATCTGCCCGGTGCGCGGCCATGAACTGGTCACCCGGGCAGAATTATTTCATGACGAGATTGATCACAAAAGGGCCAATGAAGAATATTTCAAGATTTCACTTGGCTCGATGATACAGCTTGATAGTCCGATCTCAGCGGGAAATTGGAAACGAATTACGTTTCTTTATACTCTGGGAGAATTGCTAAATCGAGCTCAAACAATACATGATCTGGTGGTACATTCGGAAAGACGTCAACTTTTATGGCAAAGTTTACGCGAGAGGTTAGCATCTGACCGAAGTAATGCTATAAATATTGTTGGTGATGATATTTCCCTGGATCTATTGTTTGAAGCTCTAAAACAATATGTAGATTTTCCTGCGAAAAAAGTAAATAAAATTTATCAAACTAATCACTAGGCGGAGGTCTTAATGAAAACACTGATTAAAGGTGGAACGATCATTACGGCTTCAGAGACTATTCAAGCTGATGTCTTAATTAATGAAGAAAAAATCCAAAGACTGGGGCAGGATATTATTGAACCAGATGCTCTTGTAATTGACGCAACGAATAAACTCGTTCTCCCGGGAGGGGTAGATGTTCACACGCATTTCTCCCTTCCCATGGCAGGGACGATCTCATCCGATGATCATTACACTGGTCACAAAGCGGCAGCATTCGGTGGGACAACGACCGCGATAGATTTTATCTCATTAGACCGAGAAACATTAGACGAGTGTGTTGATGAATGGCATAAAATCGCGGATCCATTGGCTGCCATTGATTATTCTGCTCACATGAATATTACACGATTTGATGACCGGATCGCCAGTCAAATTCCTGGATTAATTAAGAGAGGTATTACTACATTAAAAGTCTTTACCGCGTACAATAACCGGCTTCGCCTTCAGGATGGCGAGATTTTTAAAGTGATGCGCATAGCTAAAAATGCGGGTATGCTTACTATGATGCATGCCGAAAACGGAGATGTTATTGAAATTTTAATTGATGAAGCTATCAGGTCTGGAAATTTGTCTCCGGTATGGCACGCCCGCACGAGGCCTGCCTGGGGGGCAACAGAAGCGGTTCTCCGGGGATCATCATTGGCCGCTCAGGCTGGGGCCCCACTTTATATAGTTCATATGAACGCTGCCGGTGAGGTTGACCAGTTGGAATACGCAAGAAAGATGGGTTTGCCAATAATGGGTGAAACGTGCCCGCAATACCTTTTTTTCACAGAAGATAACCTGGCTCAAATAGATGGTGCCAAATGGATTTGTTCTCCTCCAATGCGATCAGCAAAAGACAACGCCCGACTTTGGGAGGGACTTAAGAATGGAATCATAAAGGTAATGGCTACAGATCATTGTCCTTTCTTTTTTGATGGTACAAAACCCATTAAATATGAAGAAGAGAATATCGCAATTCCTGGAAAAGAACTGGGCAAAACTGATTTCACAAAAATTCCCAATGGGCTTCCTGGAGTTGGAGATCGTATGCCAGTTTTATGGACAAATGCTGTAAATTCCGGGCGTATGACTCCAAATCATTTTGTTGAAATTAATTGTACTAACCCGGCAAAAATATTTGGTTTATACCCACAAAAAGGAACAATTATGCCGGGAAGTGACGCGGATATCGCGATTTGGGACCCGGAAAAAAATGTCACTTATGGAATAGGTTTGTCTCATCACCGAACCGATTATAATCTTTATGAAGGCTGGCACTTGAAAGGTTTCCCTGAAAAAGTTTTCTCGAGAGGGAAGCTAATTGTGGATGGTGAAACCTGGTTGGGTAAAAAGGGTGACGGAAGATTTATACATCGAAAACCTTTTGCCGAAATTCTATAAAAGTGTCAGATATTTTCTGTGTTTGGATTAATTCCTATCGCTGTATTATTGTCTGGAGCGGTTGGTGTAATCGTTCTAAAATTTGTGCCAAGAGGTACCGGTTTTGCCTGGATATATTCGGTATTCTGCTCATTAGCAGGATGGTTATTATTTCTTGTCACAAAAAGTAATTTGCCATATTTATATTCCGGAAATCTATATTCTAATATTTCGATTAATACTAATTTCCCCGCATTTCAAATCGACATAATTGTATGGCCGGCGATACTAATGGTGTTAGCCGTAGTTGCGGGAACAATTCTGGCTTCTGCGGCTCGAATTGGTTATGGCGCAACCAATGAGGAATGGGCAGGTATTTTGTTAGTTGGCGTTTTGGGGATTGGGGCGTGTGCCAGTCAAAACGTTTTAACCGTCCTCATTTTTTTATCAATTTTTGATTTCTTAGAATTGTATATTACTCTTTCGTCTAAAGAACAAAAAAAAGGAAATTTTCTTTTCTTGTTCTGGCGCTTCGTAAGTTTATTCACACTCTTCGCTGTTTTTGCCTGGAGTACTACGGATACCAGGAATTTAAATAATTGGGAGACGCTTCTGCCAGTTCCGACCCAATTAACTTTACTGGCCTGTATTATGCGATTGGGTATTTTTCCTATAAAAATACTGTCAGGAGAATTATGCAATGTTGGTAATGGTTTAGATCTCTCTCGTAATTTAATCGAATTCATTGTTTCTGCCACTATAGTTCTTCAGTTACCTGTTATTAAAGATAATCAATTCACATTATCCATAATCCTGATTTATTTACTGATTTCTGGAATTCTATCTTTGTTTCAAATCAAAATACAAAGCACAGGTTTTACATCTGCTTTTTGGTTGTCAACCGGCGGTGCGATAATCTGTGCTGAATACTTATATGGATTTTCCGCTTCAGCGATATTTTTTCTGGTCGCCTTTGTTCAATTAGTATTCATTCTCTCTCAACCTACTCGATCAGGAAAAGCAACTACTGTTATTGTTGTGTTAGCCATTTTAAGTTTTAGCGGGTTGCCATTTACTCCGAATAATTTCGGATTGAATGGATTTGGCCTTTCTGGATCTATTCCTGGATTTCTTTTTCTCGCTATTCTTATTCCGTTTTTCTATCTGTTATTATCGAAGTTCTTTGAAGTGAGAGAAGAAATCATTAATATCGAACGCTGGGCAGAGACTATTGCTCCAATAGGATCGGTAATTCTAATGGCCTCTTCCTGGCTTGTATTCTTAATTTGGCAACCAAATTCAATAAAGTATTATTTATCAATTCAAACAATTATCATGACTATAGGTGGAACCGCTATTTTCTTAGCCGTAAGATATAAGCTGTTCACCCCGGAACCAGAGTTAAGAAAAATCGCAATTATCTACCAGCATTTCTTGAATAGAATACCTTTGCCACGATATACAGTATTTAAATCTGTTTACACAGTTATCAATAAATCGTATTTTTTCTTGATCAATCTATTTGAAAGCGATGGAGGAATTCTCTGGTCAATTTTGTGTCTTGTTTTAATTATTACGATAATTAATGGAACAGGGTTGAACTAAAATGCTTTCAAATATTGCTGTAATAGCCGTATTGATTCTGATCTTGACCACAACTGTACTGCTATTAATCAATCAATGGAGATGGATGTCAATTGCCTTGGCGTTTCAAGTCTTTTCTGTTTTCTGGCTTACAACTTTATCGTGGTCAATTCCCGAAAGCATTGTGAAACTAATTGGAGGATGGATAACTATTGCAATCATTAGCTCTACCCATCCTGATGTCACACTTGAAACAGATAATATTTCTGCCGGATTTGGTTTTCGGTTTCTTATTGCTGGAATGATATGGCTTTTCTCATTTTCTATTTCACCCATCATTCAAACTTTGATACAAACCAGGATAGAAGTAATTTGGGGTGGCATGTTACTTTTTGCCAGTGGCCTTTTGCAGGTAGGACTGGCCAAAAATCATATCCGAACTATTGTTGGTTTAATCACTTTTATCAGTGGATTTGAAGTAATGTACGCGTCGATTGAGAGCTCTGTCCTTGTCTCGGGATTACTCGTATTTATTACAATCGGATTATCGTGGCTCACGATATATTTCAATACCGCTCCTGGAGATCGAGAGGAAATATGAGTGCGCCAGTCATTTGGATAGGATTACCCGGAATAATGAGTCTGGTGTTGTGGTATTTTCGTAGGAATGAACGAAAAACGCTATTTTGGGGACTAGGTTTCTCACTTTTTCTAATAATTACATCTCTAATTACACATGTTGATAAGGCGTTTTTTCAAATTGGAAGTACTTCCTTTCAAATAAATTCATCTTTGACGATATTAGGACGAACGTTTTCATTTGGTAACGGTGATTTGATTATTGTTTCTCTTCTTTTTATTATTCTTTTTCTTTTTACAAGTATGGCATTTGTAATTGACGTTCCAATAAAGTTTGTTCCTACTGCGTTTTTAATTGTAAGTCTATTTCTTGCTGCATTAAGTGTTCAACCTTTTTTGTATGCTGCACTTATTCTCGAAATATGTGTAATTCTGGCTGTAGTGCTTTTTACTGACTTCGGCAGCCAACCTTCAAAAGGTGTTTTGCGATTTATCATTTATCAAACGTTAGCATTACCTTTCATATTAACATCCGGATGGGTTTTATCTGCTATTGAAGCTAACCCTACCGAAACCAAACTAATAATTCAGGCACTTATTCTTCTAGGTTTAGGTTTTTCGTTTTGGGTTGGTGTTTTCCCATTCAATTCATGGATGCCGCAGATAGCCAGTGAAAAACCACCTTTTGAAGTTGGCTTTATCCTTCTTATGTTTAATATTGTTGTTTTGGTATTAATCATGCGATATCTCGATGGTTTTGTCTGGCTAAGAGATGATGCAAAAATTTTCACTGTTTTGCGGATTCTTGGCTTTTTAATGACAATCACAGGATCATTATTCTTTTTGATGGAGGAAAATATTTATCGGACTACAGCGTATATAATTTCATTTGAAACAGGATTGTCAATTCTTTCTTTAAGCTTAAATAAAGCCACTGGGTGGGATGCATTTGTTTTGATGTTTCTCCCGAGAATACTTGCAGTATCGCAATGGTCAATGCTCTTGTCATTTATTCAACAAAATGAAATAAATAAAAATGAAGAAGAAAAAATTATTAACCCGTTAATTTTGTTTGGTTTTGCCATAGCATCGCTTACTTTGGCTGGCTTGCCTTTATTGCCGGCATTTCCCTCAAGATTATTATTATTAACTGAATTAATCCAAATCAATCCGTTAAATATTGTCTGGCTAATGATTTCTAATGTTTTATTGATTGCTGCCATTATCAAATTTTTGCGGAACATATCGTTCAGAGTCAAGACCTGGTCTTCTATAAAATTGCCAATAGTTGAAGAGATATATCATGGTCTATTCTTAGGAATAATAATTATTATTGGTATATTCCCACAATTCTTTTTGCAAAGCATGCTGGCTATACTAGGAGCATTCCCCAATTTAAAATGATGTAAATGCAGGATGGTATAATTTTTTTGACTTTAAGTTCAAGGAACCAACATGGATTTAGAACAATTAAATAAAAAAATTGAATGGCTAGATGAAGAGCGTAGAAAAGACAAAACTACGATTGCCATGTTGTCTGAACGGCTTTCAGCATTAGAAATGAGTATTAATGGTGTTTCACAAGAAGTAAAAGCTATTCAAAGTGAAACAAGCAGGATTTCAGCTTTTTCTGGCCGATTTGACCAGATTCAAACAGCGATTAGCTCACTAAAAGTTGAACTCTCCCGTAGTATTGAACAAGTCGATAAGGCTCGTTTGGATCAAAATAGGGAACTTGAGAAAAGCCGATTGGCAGAAATCGATACTGTAAAAAAATCTGTTGCAGAATTAAGAAAGAATCTGGATGTTATTGCAGAAATTAAGAAAACACTGCAGGTACATCAAGAAGAAGAATTTCGATTAAGCCGTTTAATTAGTGAAACTGATACTAAAGTAACGGAAATAACCCGTGGAGATGAAGAATATAAACGTACATTGCGGTTATTAGAAGAAGGCAGGCGGCAAGACTCAAAGAGATTGTCGGATTTATTGGGAGAAGTAACGGCAATTCGGAAACGCCAGGATGAGCAACGAGGAAAAGTAGATCTAACATCTGACTCGACGCGAAAATTGGAACAACGGGTAACTGAATTGCTAACGGCTGAGACTGAACGACGTCAGTCTATCAATTCGTTCATCGAAAAACAGTCTGTTCAACAGGTAGAACGTGATCGAACATGGAAAGAATGGCAGGATAGGTTTGCAGCCTTTGAAAAGCAAACAACACTTATTGATACCCAATTACAAACACTAGAGTCTATGCAAAGGGCTGTCAAACGTTCGCAGGATTCATTTGATGAAATTACCCAAAAATTTGAACGACGAATAAACGAAATTACGGAAATGACCAGGATTAACGAGGACAGATTCCGGCAGGAATGGGTTGGCTTTAAAAATGACGACCAAAAGCGTTGGACTAATTATTCATTAAGCCAGGGTGAACAAATTTCTGAAATTCATAGACAATTGAATAAATACCAGGAACAAATAGAAAAATTGGAAGATGTTGCCGCAGATCTTAATGATTTGATGATACAGGTCAATGAAGAAACTCAGAAGAGGCTACAATCATTAGTCAATATAACGCATTCCTGGGCGGAAGATTTCAATCAACTAACAAAATCAAACGGGTAAAACAATGAGAGTTATCGGTACCGCCGGACATGTTGATCATGGAAAATCAACGTTGGTCAAGGCGCTTACGGGAATTGATCCTGACCGGTTAAGAGAAGAAAAAGCCCGTGAAATGACTATTGACCTGGGATTTGCCTATTTAACATTACCAGACGGTCAAACTGTTGGTATTGTTGATGTTCCCGGGCACAAAGATTTCATTGAGAATATGCTGGCCGGAGTAGGTGCTATTTCTTCGGTAATTTTTGTTGTTGATGCCAATGAAGGATTTATGCCCCAAACTCGGGAGCATCTTCACATTCTTGATCAACTAAATCTGGAAAGCGGATTAATCGTACTAACGAAATGTGACCTGGTTTCAAATCCGGATTGGTTTGATCTCTTAATAGATGAAATCAGGGAAGAGGTTCATGGAACATTTTTATCTGATGCCCCGATACTAAAAGTCTCAGCTAAAACCGGTGAAGGACTTGATGGATTAGTAAAGAATATCGCCGAAATACTTAATACGTCCAAACCACCCGGAGATTCCGGTAAACCGAGATTAAGCATCGACCGTGTTTTTGCATTGCACGGATTCGGCACAGTAGTAACAGGCACACTTCTCGACGGAAGAATTAAATCAGGTGATGAAGTATTTATTTTGGGTGAGGGAAAACGGGGAAGAATTCGCGGACTTCAGTCTCATAATAAAAAAGTAGACGAGGTTTTTCCGGGGTCACGGATCGCCATTAATATTTCTGGATTGGAAGCCAGTGAGATTAAACGGGGAGATCTTTTACAAAAAGAACCAGAAGCAGGTTCAACACGTATAGATGCATGGATTCAACTCCTAAATAATTTGAGTAGGCCTTTAAAACACAATGATCAAGTAAAAGTATTTCATCTGGCTTCCGAACACATTGGGCGAATCCGAATATTGGGAGCTGATGAAATAGCCCAGGGTATGGGAGGTTATGTTCAAATAGAATTTGAATCTCCACTTTTCGCCAGAAAAGATGACAGGTTTATTATTCGCTTCCCATCGCCATCAGAAACAATCGGAGGCGGAAAAATTCTTCAAACAAATGTGAGAAAGAGATATAAGCGTTTTTCACCTGATATCTTGGAGATGTTATCAATAATTAGGAGAGGTTCACTTGACGATAAAATTATTGAGGTAGGGAAAAAGAAGATCATATTCAATAAAAATGACATAGATGAGATTTCAAGTTTTACACAAAACCAGGTTAAACAAACATTATCTGAATTGGTTGATACGGGTTCTATTATCAAATTATCAATTCTGGATAATCATCTCCAAAACGATTTATTTATATTAAATTCCCAACTGAAAAAACTGATAGAACAGGTAAGAGCTTACTTAGAACAATATCACGCAAAATATCCATTGAGATTTGGAGCTACACTAGATGAATTTCAACGTTTGCTTAAATTTGATAAAAGCACAACCAATTTTTTACTAAATGAGTTAGTAAAAAGAGATATTTGCAAAGCAAAAGGCAATCGTTATTCTTTGCCAAATTTTTCGATGAAATTGAGTTTTGAAGATCAAAATAAATTGAATTTCTTGAATAAAACAATTGACAAATCGCGTTTTTCTCCCCCGGGAAAATCTGATTTAATTTCGATTACAGGGCACGAATTATTTGACTTCCTGGTAATTAATGGGGATATTATCCAATTGTCAAATGATGTTATTGTGCGCAAGAGTGAATTTGATGAAATGTTCGAATTTACAAAAAAGACATTGAAGGAGAATGGAAAAATAACTGTCTCTGAATTCAGAGATGCTTTCCACAATAGCAGGAAATACGCGCTCGCATTTTTAGAATACCTTGATGAAATGAAAGTAACAAAACGCGAAGGCGATTATCGAATATTAAATTCAATTAATAAAGAACAAGCATAAACTCCGCTTTTTTCCCGCCGGCTTCTTTGTATATCTGACCAAGATTACCCCTGTAGATCTTTTCTCCAACCTGTGTAAGATCACAAGCCAGCACGGCACGCTTTCCTGATCCGAAAACTTTTATGACGTCCTTTAAAACAGAATCCATTCGATAGGGAGTATCCATTAAAACAATGGGGATATGCATTTTGCGTAAATAGTCCATCATGGATTGACGTTCTTCAGGTTGCCTTGGCAAGAAACCGGCGAAGTAAAATTTAAGAAGGGGGATCTCAAGAATGGAAAGTGTCGCCATTAACGAAGAAGCGCCTGGCACTGGAACGACTCTCGCGCCCAGATCGAGAGCTCTCTCAATCAGTTTTGATCCGGGATCAGAAAAAACCGGTGTGCCACAATCAGTAATTAATGCGATTGACGCTCCAGCAAGTAATTTTTCTTGAAGAACATCACCAATACGAGATTCATTGTGTTCGTTTGCTTCAATCCACTCTTTTACTTCTATTCCAATACTTTTCGCGAGTTTTGAACCTGTTTTTCGGTCTTCACAGATAACTGCGTCAGCGTCTTTTAGTATATCCACAGCACGTAAAGTAATGTCACGAGGATTACCAATAGGCGTGGCAACAATATACAGGGTACCCAGTTTAATATTCCGTAAGTCCATTTTTAACCTGTCAATTTATGTGAGACGCAATATCCCTTTGCGGGGAGAGAAAAGATACGCAATTATAAATATAAACGTTGAGATGAGAACAATGGCCGCGCCTGAAGCAATACTCGCATAATAGCTGATATATAATCCTATGATACTCGACGCGACACCAATAATAGAAGAGACGATCATCATTCTTGATAATCTATTCGTTAGCAGATACGCAGAAGCTGCCGGTGTCACCAGTAGAGCCGCAACAAGACCTATCCCCACCGTTTGAAGAGAAACGACAATCGTTAATGAGATAAGAATTAGCATTAAAATCCGCAGGCGTTCGGCTGGAAGTCGTAACGTAGTCGCAAGGATAGGGTCAAAAGAAATGATTTTAAAGGGGCGATAGTAAATATACACAACACCAAAAATAAAAATTGTTAATATTCCAATTTGATATAAATCGGAAGAACCAACACCCAGAACGTCTCCGAACATAATGTGAGTCAGGTCTACCGCGTATGAACGGATGGTACTTATGAGCGCAATTCCCAAGGCGAGTGCCGCGGAGAATAATACACCAATGGCTGTATCTTCACGGATAGTTCCGTGACGGGAAAAAAAACCGATCCCCAATGCTACAAGAATGGACGCGATCAACGCTCCAATCATAAGATTTCCACCAAATAAATACGCGATTGCAACCCCCGGTAATATCGCATGTGCCAGCGCGTCTCCCAGGAATGCCATAGAGCGTAAGACAACATAGCACCCGATTACAGAGCAAACTAACCCGACAATTATAGAAGCCGCCATACCGCGCTGCATGAACTCGTATGATAATGGTTGAAGCAGGAAGCTCATCATTCATTTACCTCATGGTCTTCATGTCCACAGCAATGATCAACCATTGCTGTATTACCCAATAAAAAAACCTGAGACCCGAAGGCATCCGCAAGATTTGAGGGTGTCATTACTGTTTCAGGTGTTCCGAAAGCAATTATCCGGTGATTTAGCAGCATTATGTTCTCGAATTTCGAAGCAGCCATGTTTAGGTCATGGGTGGAAACCATCACTGTCACATTTTTCTTGCGAAGAAGTGTCAAAATTTCAAAAGTAGCTTCCTGTGTTGAGACATCAACTCCATTGAATGGTTCGTCCATTAATAAAATATGAGGGTCCTGAGCAATTGCCCTTGCAAGAAATACCCGCTGCAATTGTCCTCCAGATATTTCATTTAATGAGTTCTTCGCCAATTTTTGAATTCCGAGTTGTTCCATGGCAGAGTTTACGGCTGCATGATCAATTTTTGATGGATTTTTTATCGGTCCATAATGCATATATCGACCCATCATGATCACTTCCTCAACTGTGATGGGAAAACGTAAGTCAACCTCTTCACGTTGGGGAACATACGCGACACAGGATAGGTTACCCCCGAGAGGACGCGAATGGATTTGAGCTTTCCCCGAGGATGGTTTTATAAGCCCAACAAGAAGTTTAAAAAGTGTTGACTTTCCGGCTCCATTTGGGCCGACGACGGCAACCTGATTGCCATGAGGAATGGAAATGGTTATGTGATCCAGAGCGGGCTTGCTGCCATATAAAACCGTTATTTCCTGAAGATCGATATTGGCAGGAACTACAGGTTGATCTGTTGACCTCATTAGTTTTCTGACATTTCTTTCTGCCTTTACTCAGGCCTGTTATTGAAAAACATTATCATTATCATTGAAAGGAATATCCTGTCAAGAGTTTGATACAATAATCAACCATAACCAGAGGCCTTCCATGAAAATAAAACTCAGTCAAATAGCAAAAAATTCTTTGCTGGTAGCAACTTTTTTTCTTGTTGATAAAGTTATAGGATTGATTCGCCAGGTTGTAATTGTAAGGCAATTTGGATTGTCTCATGAATTGGATGCCTTCAATGTTGCCAATAATCTTCCGGATATGCTGTTCGCACTAATTTCAGGCGGGGCACTTGCAATGGCGTTTATTCCGGTTCTTACCCAGATTTTGACTTTGGAAGGCAGGGAATCAGCCTGGCGGTTATTCTCACGGATAGCCAATCTTGCATTTGTGGTGACCGCGACAGCCGCCATAATTATCGCAATAATTAGCAATCAGCTTGTTGAATGGCAGGTAGGTATCGCGCCGGGATTTGAACGCCCGCAACAATTATTGGTAGCTGAGCTGATGCGATTAAATCTAATCGCTACAGTTATTTTTTCCCTTTCCGGGTTAGTCATTGCGGGTTTGCAGGCGAACCAGCATTTTCTCTTACCTGCCGCTGCTCCTGTTTTATATAATATCGGGCAAATCTTCGGTGCGCTTATACTGGCACCTCAAGAGGGATATTCCATTGGCGGATATCAACTTCCGGCATTTGGTATGGGTGTACATGGACTTGTCTATGGTGTGATCATCGGGGCGCTGCTCCATTTACTAATTCAGATACCCGGTTTGTTGAAGTATAGATTCCACTGGGAATTTGGTATACATCTGAAAGATCAGAACGTTCAACAGGTGTTGCGTATTTTGGGACCTCGGCTTGTTACCATGTTGTTTATTCAATTGATTTTTATTGTTCGTGACAATCTGGCCAGCCGAATGGATATTGGTTCTGTGTCTGCTTTGACGTATGGTTGGATGTTCTTTCAGATGCCTGAAACATTGATCGGCACAGCCATCGGGACGGCTATGTTGCCGGGAATTTCGGAATTGGCGGCAAAAAAAGATTGGAAGGAATTCGCGAAAACCATTGAAAAGGCCATTCAAACATTGATAGCGCTAACCTTACCGGTCGCGGCCGTTATGAGCGCGGGTCTGGGCGGAGTTATTTCTGAAGCATTTAATTTCACTCCTGAACAAACAAACCTTGTCCTTTGGGTGACGAGAGCTTACCTTTTAGGGCTGGCTGGTCAATGCATGGTTGAAGTGGCCGTAAGATCTTTCTATTCCAGGAAAGATTCTATCACTCCATTAATAACGGCTGGTTTTAAACTTGCCATCTATGTTGTTTCGGGTATTCTCTTGGTAAACTTGATCGGCGTTCCAGGTTTGGCTCTGGCTGATTGCATAGCCTACACAAGCGAATCTATTTTGCTATTAATTCTCTTCACCAGGTATATTGACCAAAAAGTGAATTTTATTGCCTCCATTCCTAGAGGAATTCTCAGTGGGGCAATTGGATTTATCTGCACATATTCGATTATTTTGCTAATGGGAGGTTTTGCCAGGCCTATACTGGTGTCATTATTGGCTATGGTAGTTGGTGGTATAGCCATGTCTCCCATTATATGGAAAGAGCTAAAGCTGTTAACACGCTTGTAATTAGAGGTTATAATTCACATTATGGCAAAAAAGAAACCCCTTATTGAACCAGAGATTAAACCGGATGATACCGCACCGGTTGTTGTGAACGCTCTACATGAAGGGAAGACAATGCAGGTCCGCATTGCTCCTGGGACTACAAAACCGTTGAGCGAAATGGATTACTCTATGGAAGAAACACAATCTGTTTATACAGGCTCTAATGCCAATAATCCGATTTCGAATTCTCCAATAGATCCTCCAACACAACCGTTAAAATTGGGAAAACCCAAACGGGCAAAATGGATCTGGCTTGGTATTTTATTGGTATTGGTCGGAGCGGGAGTAGGTGGTTGGCTTGGTTACAATAATGCGGTCGCTATACGGTTGAAAGAACAAAAAAACAAAATCGCACTTGTGGCGACCGACCAATTTCAGCGTGCGCTTTCAGACCAGGCCGAGGGTCGGCTGGAAATGGCCAGAAAGCGCCTGGAATATATTGTTCAATTGAATCCAGAATTTCCGGGTGTTACCCAGAAACTCACAGAAGTTATGATGGCTCAGGCAGCCGTTCGTACACCGACGGCAGTGGTTGAGGTACCAACTCCGGTTCCCACAAAAGATACACGAAATTCGGAAGAACTATTTACTCAGGCTCGTCAACAGGCAGCCAATAATGAATGGAATGCCGCTCTAATTACTCTTGATACTCTACGACAGAGTGATAAGACATATCGCGCAATTCAGGTCGATGGCTTGATGTATATCGCTTTGCGAAACAGAGGTATAGCTCGAATTAATAATGGCATGCTGGAGCAGGGTATTTATGACATCACCATGTCAGGACAGTACGGACCTTTGGATCGTGATGCCATCTCGCAGCAACAGACAGCCGGATATTATCTGGCCAGTGTAGCTGCCTGGGCTGTTGATTGGCCAAAAGTGTTGGAAAATCTTGCGACACTGATGTCAACCGCTCCGGGTATCCGTGATGCTTCGGGTATGTCTGCCGCGGAACGCTATCGTAAGGGATCCATTCTTTACGGAGACAAACTGCTGGCAGAAGAAAAACCATGTGATGCTGCTGTGCAGTATCAGAACGCGCTGAACCTTTCGGTGGATGAAACCACGCAATCAAAATTCAATGACGCAACCAATAAGTGTTCACCCCCCACCGAAGAAGCTCCTGAGCCGACTGCCGCAGAAGTTACTGTAGAGCCAGTTGTAACTGAACCACCAGTTGTAACTGAGCCACCTGTCGTAACCGAACCAACTACAGGTTAATCATTTATTATTAGGTAATTATTATCGTTCTTTTGAACGAAGAGTAAACGGTTCATCCGCATAATAATGCCAGATGTACCGACCGGGAAACATGGAAGCGGCAACGGCGTCCATCTCTTTCCCTTTACTTAGTGAAAACACAAGCGGGGAATCAAAATACGGATTGCTTAATTCTGTCAGTGCAGAATAATCTGTCCATGATTGGGTGATATGCACTATGATCAGAGCGGGGGCAATCCCCGGTTTGTTCGCGTTTTTAAATGGCAACAAGCGCTCGGCGCTGGCACCATAAAGATTAAGAAAACGAGGCAGGCGGACGGGAAGATAGAAGAGCACAGGGGAGATAATGAAGAAGCAAAGAATAATGGAGACAATAAGAGTTCTCCATGTAGAAAATCTTTGCCAGAAAGCAAACCCGGTAACTGATGGAAGTTTGCCCAGAAGGAAATCAAACGAAGCCGCTGTGAGCAACACACAGGCCGGCAAAGCCTCAAAATAATAGCGCGGGCCCAGAAGGTCTGATCCGATCCAGTAGAGCCCATACGCGGCAACGACTGTCAAAAGCGTGCTTGAGACCAGACAGGCGCGACGATTTTTTATTAACACAAGCGATCCGAGTGGTAAGAAAAGCCAGGAATAATTTAACCAGCCAAACAAATCGAACATACCAACATATAAAGACGCGCGCGCGTTTTTAATGGCTATCGATGGTTGATACCCACCTGGTTGTCTCCCAATGCCCGGTCCGAATCCAACAGTGTCGTACGGCCATACAAATGTGTATGGATTTCGGAGCGGGTCACCTGTCAAAATGAATTGCCAGAGAAAAAAAAGGGGAATAAAAAGGGCAATGATCAAGGAAACGAGAAGAACATTTCTCTTCTTGCAGGTATCTTTTCCCACCAAGATAAAAATCGCTTCAATAGTAAATGGCAATATAACACCCAGAGCTGTCAGGGGGCGTGAAAGAACAAGCAACCCCATGGATAATCCACAGGTCAGAATTCGAATGGAAAGTGGTATGGCACTGTCTGTTTTTTGGACATCCAACCAGCCAATCATAAATATCAACGCGAGCACCAATGAAAATGTATGAGAGAGCAACGTTGACGAGAGAATGAGGAAAAAGGGAGATATGGAAATCAACAATGCCCCGATGATGCCGGTACGCGAATTTCGTATCTTCGCGAGTAACCGGTACAGCAGCCAGACATTCACGGCTGCGAGAATCGGGTTTATATAAGAACGGATCCCAAATCGAACACCGATTGACAACATGACAGGCCATGGCAGGGGGTACTTTCCAAACCGCAAACCATTATTGTCAATTACGAATGGAACCAGAAAGCACCGCGGACAGGGCGGAGATGGGCGAAAAATCTCTCCCCGGGCTGCCACTTCAGCCTGCCACACGTAGGCAAACTCGTCTTCGAGGTGGGGCATCGAATCAAAAACTGAAGCGCTTATGTGAATCACGCCCCCAAAAACTGCCACGCAAACACACGCGACAATACAGTCAGCTAAAGAAACATTTGGTTTAAATTTTAGTAATCGGAAAATCGGATTGGATAATCTCATCCATTTTATTGTACAGGACGCGCGATCAGATCGTACGCCATAGCCCCGGTAACCTGGACTTTTGATATTTCACCAATGGGCAAATTGCCTTGCACAATAACCAGACCATCAATTTCAGGAGCATCGCGATAGCTACGTCCGACGGATATATCCTTGTCCACACCCTCGACAAGAATATCCAATTCTTTCCCATACAATCCCTGATTTTTCGCCAGTGAAATCTTTTCCTGCTCAGCCATTATCAAATTAAAACGTTCTTCTTTAAGTTCAGCCGGTATCGGGTCCCCCAGTGGCTCGCTACTGGTGCCCGGTTCAAAGGAAAACGTGAACACTCCTACGCGGTCAAACTTAATCTCACGAACAAAATTCAAGAGGGTATCGAATTCTTTATCTGTCTCACCCGGATACCCGACTATGAAGGTTGTTCGCAGAGCGATATCTGGATTGCCTCTGCGGAGTTTCTCAATTGTGGAATATACCCATTCCATATTTGAAGGGCGCTTCATTCGTTTCAAAGTATCAGGATGAGCATGCTGCAGAGGGATATCAAGATATGGTAAAACTACCTGATTTTCGCATAGCTGAGTAATTAAACGGTCTGATACCGCGCCCGGATACGCATACAACAGTCTGACCCAGGGAATATTTGGGGATGTCTGATGAATCTTCTCAAGAAGTTCTGGAAGTGCATCCTTTATTCCCAGATCGGTACCATAATCAGTGACATCTTGAGCAATCAAATTGATCTCTTTAATGCCATTTTGCTCAAGAAAGACGGTCTCCTGCAGAATGGTCTCCATCGGGCGGCTGACAGCCGTTCCCTTGATCAACGGGATAGAACAAAAAGCGCAAAGCCGACGACAACCGTCTGCAATTTTCAAATAGGCACTGGTTCCCTGGATAGCGGCACGCAGAACCCCTTTTTCATCCGTACCGATTCTGGCTGCATCGGGAATGTTATAGACGGGAATCGTTCTGTTACCGGAATTTTTGATTTTTTCTACAATCTCCAGTATGTCCATCCAACGACGGGTGCTTAATACTCCGTCCACTCCAGGCACTTCCTTAACGATCAGTTCCCTGTCACGTTGAGGGAGGCAACCTGCCGCGATTAAAATCTGTCCTTCTTTTTTCTTTTCAGATAAGGCACGAAGAGAATTAAGCGATTCTTCACGGGCAGCCGATATAAAACCGCAGGTATTCACAAGAAGAACTTCAGCCTGTGAAGCTTTCTCAACAACAGTGTATCCATCTCGAAAAAGTAAATCTGACATGGACTCAGAATCTACTGTGTTTTTCGCACATCCGAGCGATTCAATATAAAAAGTCTTTTTTTTCATGTTCAGGGTATTAGTGGTGTAACAGTAGGTGGAGCCTGAGTAGCTGAAGGTCTTAAAGTCAGAGTAGCACGCGGAGTACTAGTAGGAGCAACATTCGCAGAGATAGTAGGTGTAACTACGCCATCTTTTGAGAAGATCAATCGAAGTGTTTGACCGGGAAGCCCGAGTGTGCCAAGATCTCGTTGATTGTAATAGATTTGGATGCCGGCCGCGTTACCACTGATAACCTCGATCCTTTCATTTGATGTGAATGGGTAGGCGTTACCCGGAACTGTACGACCTAAAAATGCCGTCTTTTTTCCTGTAATTACCTGGAGAAAAACCCGCTGATTGGGAACAATATAAACTTGCATGGAATCATTGCCAAGATTGGGTACGGGGGATGTAGGTGTGCCATCGACTGGAGCAAAATTATTCTGAGGTTGACTTGTTGGCAACATACCAATAGATTCTGGATTAATTACCCCGGTTGCAACAAAAGTAGGGGTTGAAGTGGTAGTCATGTTTGCCGCGGGGTTATCTCGCAATACTTCTGCGATTGGAGGTGGCTTTGAAACATTGCTTGACGGATTGGATGTAACCTGAATTGCGGCGATTATCGCAACGACGATTACTGTGATTATGGTCATACTGCCTAAAAGAAAATCCAGCGTGAGAAAGCGTTTAAATCCTGGTTTCTCTGGTTTGACTATTACACTCTTCTTCTTTTTTGCTGACTTGTTCGATTCTTCTGACGATTGAGCGGGAAGCAATTCTAACCGACGTAATTGAAGCGCATCGGCAAAAAGAGACATCAAATGATCTGTATCCAGGTTTAGGAATGAGGAATATCCACTTAGTAAACCGCGAGCCTGAACCAATGATGGAATTTCAGTAAAATTACCAGATTCCATATCTGTTAAATATTTGGCACGAATATGTGTGAGTTTTTCAATCTCTTCAACTGAAATATTTAATTTTTCCCGGCAGGCTACTAAATGAGAACCAATTTGATTAAACAATTGTTGGGAGGTTACTTTTTCTAAAGTAACTTCTTCAGAAATCACTTCTTCTTTATTTATATAAGAAGCATTCGTATCATCAAATACTTCTTTACTAACATTTTCACTGGAAGAAGTAATAATTTCTGAATCGCGAATTTCTTTAATCGAAGCTTCTTGAGGAAGAGATGTTGTAGTGAATTCTGAAGAATTGCTTGCTGATTCAGATTCTTTTCCATCCAAAATATCAAGCAAAGGTTGGGGGGGCAAATTTAACCAACCGGCATATAATCTGATAAATCCCTTCACCTGCGCTTGAGATGGAATATCAGAAAACCGGTTTTCTTCAAGAGCTTCGATAAAATACGGCTTAATATGCAAAGCCGTCGAAACCTCGTCAATGGACGATTTTCTAGTTATACGGGCTGATTTGAGTTGTTCTCCAACAGTAGAAGATGCCATTAATTCTTTAGTATCTTACAAAATCCGGCCAGCCAGTAAAAACTGGAACTGGCCGGAAAATGGCTTAAAAATAATAAAAAAGATTATTCAGCTGCTACAGCGGCTTCTTCAACTTCTTCTGCAGGTGCCTGTTTCTCTGCGACAGGAGAAGCGGGAAGCACTACCGATTCGCCTTCTCGATGCACAATGATCTTGATTTCCGGAACCAGGTCCATGGTCAGACGAATTTTCGCTTTGTGTTCGCCCAGATTACGGATCGGCTGAATTTCGACAGCACGGCGATCAATTTCAGTGCCAAGTTTGCTGTTGACAGCATCTGCGATCATCTGAGTTGTAATGGAACCATACAGTTTTCCAGTTTCACCAGCTTTAGAAGAGAATGTGATAACTGTGCCATTGACTTTCTCAGCTATCCCACCCAATTCATTGTTTAATTGAGTGCGGCGAATTGTTGCCTGGGAACGAATTTTGTCAGCCTGTTTCAACGCGCCCATTGTGGCCAATACTGCAAAGCCCTGGGGCAGAAGAAAGTTGCGGCCATAACCATCCGCGACTTTTTTTACATCACCAGCGCGGCCCAACTTATATACATCTTTGATCAGTAATACTTTCATTTTATAAGCCCTTTCACGAAAAATTCATGAATCGAAGGGTACTACGATTCACGCAAGACATAATTTTACCAGCTAGTAAATAATTGGTCAATTTTTTTTACATTAATAATGAGGTAATATCACCAACCTTGAATACAGAAAAGGATGATTCTTTCTTTATTTCGGATTCTTCCAGATATGTGCTAATTATTCGGTTAAGTTCTTCTACTGCGTTTTTTGATGACCCGAATGCAAGGACAATTTTAGCCGGTCTCTGTGACAAGTCAGTTAAGGTTTGAAATGATGGAATGATAGGAAAGTTTTCTTGAAGAGGTTGATCATCATTGGTTGGTAAAAACTCTTCCGCATTGAGCGTGGTTATTTTCATTGCACCCGCAGAATGCAGGGACGATAGTAAATCCTGCAGATCGTCACGATCCGGAATTATTAGCATCAATAGATACATCATTTGCTATCTCCCGAATTAAATATATCTGATACCGGTGGAGTGATAGAACGAGGGATAAGAAACCCGGGTGGGTTGGAAAATGCCAGATTCAGTAAAACCGGTGTTACCAGTGTAGTTATCAAAATCAGAATGACGATATTCGTTAAAACGGTAATTTCAATTATGCCGGCTCTAACACCAATACTGGCTATGATCAGCCCTACTTCACCTCGAGAAATCATACCCGTTCCCAATTGATAGGCTTCAAGCCATGAAAATCCTCCAATTCTTGCACCCAGACCGGCTCCAAGAATTTTGCTTAGTATGGCAACAATTGTAACGACAAGAAGGAAAAGGAATGATTCGGCTGAAAATAACGTGAGATTCGTTTTTAATCCGATACTAATAAAAAAAATGGGGACAAAGAAGCCGTACGCCAGATTGGAAATACCCTCCGTGATAATTTCCTTTTCACGGGTTCGTGAAAAAAAGAGCCCTGCGAGAAATGTTCCTGTAATCGCAGCCATATTACCTAGTATTTCAGCCGCAATTCCAAAAATAAATAACACAATCAGAGAAAAGGTAACTGAACCATATGATGTACTGGTGCGTTGGATAAGACGGGAAAGCACGGGAAGGATGTAGTAGCCAAAAAAGCCGGCAAGTGAAAAAAAGAGCATCATTCGGAGAAACAACCAAAGAATTCCAAGAAAATTGAGACTTCCGTCAATACTCGCTAGAAAAATGGAAAATAAAAGAATTACCAGAATATCGTCGTAAACTGCCGCTCCCAGCAAACCTGTTCCAATACGGGTCTTTAATTTGCCCATTTCCATTAATGTTTGAGCGGATATGGAGACACTGGTAGCAGCCAGTGCCAATCCGAGAAATAACGAGGATGATAGATTCATACGGAAAAAATATCCGCATAACCCACCCATAATGATAGGGAAAAGTACTCCAAGTGAACCGGAATACATAGCTAACCTGGAGCTGCGTGCCAGATCTCGTATGTGAAGTTCAATACCAGCAAGGAACATCAATAACAAAACACCAATTTCCCCGATATTGTCTATGAATTCCATCAAATTAGAATTGGTAATGAATGGCAGGTTGGCCAAATTAATCATTGACGGACCGAGGAAGATGCCAACCAGTAATTCGCCAAAAACCGAGGGTTGACCAAATTTGACACTTAAACGTCCGGCAAGTTTTGCGGCAAACAATATAATTACTAGTAAGGTGATAAGTTGAATAAAATCTGTCATAGGCATATTGTATCAATAAGTATTTGTTGTGAACTATAAAGGTGAAACGATGGATATCAGTTCTCAATATAAAAAGTGGTATGAAGAGCGGTATTCTACTTCAATACGAAAATTTCCTGAACGGAAGCCAGAATTTCGAACCGGTTCGGGGATAAAAATTCCTTCAGTTGCGATTCCTGAACCTGACGATTATTTAAAGAATATCGGATTCCCGGGCGAATACCCCTTTACTCGGGGTGTTCAACCATCTATGTACCGCAGCCGGTTTTGGACAATGCGGCAGTACGCTGGCTACGCAACGGCAGAAGAATCAAACAAACGCTACCGCTATTTATTAGATCAAGGACAAACAGGTTTATCTGTTGCATTTGATCTGCCCACGCAGATCGGTTATGATGCCGATGACCCGATTGCGGCAGGCGAAGTTGGCAAAGTTGGCGTTTCAATATCGTCACTGGCTGACATGGAACAGCTTTTTTCGGGGATACCATTGGATAAAGTTTCTACCAGTATGACGATCAATGCTCCGGCTTCAATTTTACTGGCTATGTATATTGCCGTAGCGAAAAAACAAGGGGTTGATGAAAAGTGCCTTCGAGGTACTATTCAGAACGACATATTGAAGGAATACATAGCCCGCGGCACATATATTTTTCCGCCAAAGCCTTCCATGCGATTGATAACCGACGTTTTCCGCTATTGTGCTGATAATATTCCGCATTGGAATACGATCAGCATATCTGGATATCATATCCGTGAAGCCGGATCCACGGCTGTACAGGAGGTCGCGTTTACTCTGGCCGACGCGATAGCCTATGTTGACGCGGCTATTAAAGCCGGACTACAAGTTGACCAATTTGCCTCACAATTATCGTTTTTCTTCAATGCTCATAATAATTTTTTTGAAGAAATCGCCAAATTCAGAGCGGCACGTCGAATGTGGGCAAGGATTATGAGAGAACGTTTTGGCGCAACGGATGAAAAATCTTGGATGCTGCGTTTTCACACACAGACAGCCGGCTCCACATTGACGGCACAACAGCCAGAGAATAATGTAATACGAGTTACGCTACAGGCATTGGCAGCTGTACTGGGTGGGACACAATCGCTGCACACCAACAGCATGGATGAAGCTCTATGGCTGCCGACCGAAAAATCTGTTCGAATCGCATTGAGAACACAACAGATCATCGCGTACGAATCGGGAGTGGCAGATAGCGTTGACCCTATAGCCGGTTCATATCTCGTTGAGCAGTGGACGAACGAAATTGAAAAGGAAGCGATGGATTATATTCAGAAGATAGATGACATGGGAGGCGTTCTTCAAGCTATAGAAAATGGTTATGTGCAAAAGGAAATCCAAAATTCTTCCTACAAATTTCAAAAGGAAGTAGAGTCTAAACAGCAGGTAATTGTTGGGGTAAATGATTTTCAGGTTGACGAAATTCAAGACCTTGAACGTTTAAAAATTGATCCGACTATTGAGAAAAAACAGATAACAAAATTAAGAGAATATAAAAAAGGCAGAGATAGTTCCAGAGTATCAGAATTATTGACAATTCTCGAAAAAACCGCGCGGTCAGATGATAACCTTTTACCGGTTTTTATTGCCTGCGTTGAAAATGGCATAACCCTGGGTGAGATAACAGGAGTGCTTAAAGGAATCTGGGGTGAATATCAACCGGCATCTTTTTCGTAGAGGTAATAATGGCCAAAATAATTCGAATAAACCATATTGGGATAGCTGTTGCTGACAATGATGTTTCGTTAAATTTTTGGAGTGAGGCTTTGAACCTGCACGTTGATCATGTTGAAGAAGTTATCGCGCAAAAATCTCAGGTGACATTTATTCCGGTAGGAGAAAGTGAAATTGAACTGGTTAAAGCGTTATCAGAAGATTCAACGATCGCGAAATTTATAACAGAGCGCGGACCGGGCATACATCATATCTGCCTGGAAACAGATAATATCTACGATATGCTGGCACAGCTAAAAGAAAAAGGAATTCGTTTGATCAATGAGACGCCACTCGAAGAGCCGGGTCGGTTAATGGCTTTTATTCATCCTAAAAGTACAGGCGGCGTACTGGTTGAGCTCTATCAAGTAATCTAACATAAATTAATAGTAAAACGCGAGACCTGGGGAATAAAGTCTCGCGTTTTTTGACCGTTGTATCAGACTACTGATTCTTGAAACAGAGCTTCTTCTTTTTCAGCGGCCGCGATGCCGGCATCGACGTCAACTCGCGAGAGAATGGCGGCACCTACTACGAAAAAGATGATCAGTGAGACTATACTCAAACGACTTTGTCCCATCAATTGACCGACGATTCCAAAAACAAAAGGTCCGGCAATACCGGCAAATTTTTCACTAACACTGAAAAAGCCAAAAAATTCAGCAGACTTGCTTTTAGGCATCATACGGCCGATCAATGAACGGCTTAACGCCTGGCTGCCTCCCTGAACTGTGGCTACGGCAAACCCAAGCGCCCAGAACTGCCATTCGTATTGCAAAAAATAGGCATAAATTGTGATACCGGTATAAATGATCAGACTGAGATAGATCGCGCGTTTTGTGCCGATTTTCTTTGCCAGCCAGCCAAACAAGAAGGCAAATGGAATGGCAACGAATTGCACCATCAGCAGGGTACCAATTAATGTGGTCTGCCCGATACCGATCTCGGCGCCATAAATGGTAGCCATTTTGATAATAGTCCCAATACCATCGTTATAAAACCAAAAGGCGACCAAAAACAGGAAAAGATGTTTGTAATTCCGAATCTCCCGGAATGTATGACCCAAACGACCAAACGCTGCTTTTACCGGATTGAGACCCTTTTCACCAGGTCGAAGTTTACGTTCCGGTTCCGGTACATATTTAATAAGAGGTATGGTAAATACGAACCACCAGAGGGCAACAGAAAGGAAGCTAAGGCGAGACATCAATCCGGTCAATTCTTTCGGAGCCAGCATGATCATCGCGAGATTGATGGCCAGCAATAATCCTCCACCCAGGTATCCCATGGCATAACCTTTTGAAGACACCTGGTCCATTTCATCACCGGAAGCGATGTGAGGAAGAAGCGAATCATAAAAGACCAGAGAACCGGCGAAGCCAATTTCACCAATCACAAAAAATATCGATGCCATTAACCAGTCACCGGTTTTGACAAAATACAAAAGAGCGGTTCCCAGTATCCCGAGAAATGCGAAAATAGCCAAAAGCCGTTTCTTGGCGCCACCGAGATCTGCCATTGCTCCCAGCACAGGGCTGAGAATAGCCGCAATTAATAATGAAACGGACGTAGTGTATGCCCAGTAAACGGTAGCCGAATTTCCAGGCAAATTTGCTGCTGCCACACTGGCATAATAAACCGGTAAAACGGCCGCCATAATTGTTGTGGCAAACGCGGAATTAGCCCAATCATACATGGCCCATGCATTGATGATCTTTTTATGCTGTTTGTCCATTTTGTCTGCTCTCAAAGGGGGATAGTGTTGATTATACCGGAATACTGTTTTGTGCTAAAATAGGGAATATGTACTTAGAACAAATGAATTATAAATTAACTTCTTTTAACACGGGTATAGTACAATGCTGCGAGAATTTGATCATGATATCAGGTGGAACATGTCTCAAGATGTGATTCGGGTAATTGGAGCACGGGAACACAATCTGAAAAATATCACCGTTGAGATACCCCGTGATAAATTGGTAGTTATCACCGGATTATCCGGTTCCGGGAAATCTTCTCTGGCATTTGACACTATCTTCGCGGAAGGACAGCGACGGTATGTTGAATCTCTGTCATCTTACGCACGCCAATTTCTGGGGCAGATGGATAAACCGGATGTTGATTCAATAGAAGGATTATCTCCGGCAGTATCCATTGATCAGAAAGCTACCTCGCATAATCCGCGGTCAACAGTAGGAACGGTGACAGAAGTATATGATTATATGAGGTTATTATTCTCTCGTGTTGGTATTCCACATTGCCCGGTATGTGGAAGGGAAGTGCAGCGGCAGTCAGCGCAGGAAATTGTGGATGCCGTGCAATCTCTGCCGGATGGAACACGAATTTTGATACTGGCGCCGCTGGTTAGGGGACGTAAAGGGACATACCAGAATATTTTTGACGATATTCAGAAAATGGGTTTCGTTCGAGCCCGGGTTGACGGACAGGTGGTCAATCTGGAAGATGAAATCACGCTAGACCGTTTCAAGATCCACACTATTGAAGCTGTGGTAGACAGGCTGGTGATTTCACATGCCACTGAAGCTACGGAAGAGAAATCTATCCTTTCAAGGTTAACGGATTCGATTGAAACAGCTTTGAAAATTGGTGAAGGATATTTGACTATTCAGAACCTTAGCTCCGATCCTGCCCATGATCTTTTTTTCAGTGAACATTTAGCCTGTCCAGAACACGGTGTTAGTCTGCCAGAAATCGAGCCGCGCACGTTTTCGTTTAATACTCCACACGGCGCCTGTCCAGATTGCGAAGGATTAGGAAACCGTTTGGAAATTGACCCTGATCTTCTTATCCCGGATCGTGATCGATCACTCAATGATGGCGCAATTATCGCTATGGAGTGGAGCAATTCGAAAGACCAGGGTGGGTACTACTGGCAGATGTTAGAAGCTGTCGCGGATCATTACAAGATCGACCTGGATGTCCCCGTAAGTCAAATACCGGAAGAAAAATTGAAATTGATCCTTTATGGGACAGGAAAGCAGGAAGTCACCATGAATATGGTCGGACGAAACGATCGAAAGACCACTTTTGAGACTTCCTTTGAAGGAATCATCCCCAACCTTGAACGGCGGTTCAGAGAGACATCCTCTGAATATATACGAAGTAAGATCAGTGAATTTATGAGCGACCGTCCATGTCCGACCTGTAATGGTACCAGGCTGCGACGCGAAGCGTTGGCTGTAACTGTAGATGGAAAAAATATCGTTGAGGTAACTACGTGGCCGATTATCACCACATTAAACTGGATCAAGCAGTTGATGGATGAAGACAGTTGCCTGACAAATCGCCAGAAAGCAATAGCGGAACGAGTATTGAAAGAGATACGGGAGCGGTTAGGCTTCCTGGTGGATGTGGGGCTCGATTACCTGACATTGCGGCGATCAGCCGGGTCACTTTCCGGTGGTGAAGCGCAGCGCATCCGGCTGGCCACACAGATCGGATCACGGCTGATGGGTGTGCTTTATGTGTTGGATGAACCCTCTATTGGACTTCATCCGCGGGATAATGACCGTCTTCTGGCCACATTGAAGGGATTGGTAACTCTGGGAAACACGGTACTGGTAGTGGAGCATGATGACGAGACCATTCGCGCAGCTGACTGGATCGTCGACCTTGGGCCTGGTGCCGGGGAACATGGCGGACAGATCATATCAGCCGGCACCGTTGACCATATTCTCAACGATGAAAAATCGATTACCGGCGCTTACCTGAGCGGACGGAAGTGCATTCCCATCCCGATGAAACGGCGCAAAGGAAATGGGAAAGAATTGGTGATTTATGGCGCGCGTGCCAATAATCTGAAGAATCTCAATGTGCATATTCCTCTGGGGGTTTTGACCTGCATAACCGGTGTTTCAGGTTCAGGTAAAAGTACATTAATGGTGGATATTCTGTATGCTGAGATGTCAAAGCAGCTTTATGGTTCTCATACCCAGCCTGGCGAATTTGACCGGTTGGAAGGTTTGGAGCATCTGGACAAGGTTATAAATATTGATCAGTCGCCCATCGGCCGGACGCCGCGCTCCAATCCGGGAACGTATACCGGACTGTTCGACGAAATACGCCAACTTTTCGCGGAATTGCCGGAAAGTAAAATGCGAGGGTATAAAAGCAGCCGCTTCTCATTTAACGTTCACGGCGGACGCTGTGAAGCCTGTCAGGGGCAGGGTCAGTTACGTATAGAGATGCAATTCTTACCGGATGTTTATGTACCCTGTGATGTCTGCCATGGAGCACGATTTAATCGCGAGACATTGCAGGTGAAATTTAAAGGGAAAACTATCGCGGATATTCTGGATACGACCGTTGAAGAGGGTATCGAATTTTTTGCCAATTTCCCAACGATTCAAAACAAATTGAAGACATTGCTTGATGTCGGGCTTGGCTATGTGCGGATAGGACAGCCTGGCACAACTCTTTCCGGTGGTGAAGCGCAGCGCGTAAAACTGGCAAAAGAGCTGTCACGGCGCGCGACAGGAAAAACATTCTATGTTCTGGATGAACCTTCTGTGGGCTTACATGCCGCTGACGTTCACAAATTGATCGAAGTTCTACAAAAATTGGTGGATAACGGGAATTCGGTGCTGATCATCGAACACAACCTGGATATTATCAAAGTGGCTGATCATATTATTGATCTGGGGCCGGAAGGCGGAGATCGCGGTGGACAATTGCTGGGTTGTGGAACACCGGAAGAGATCGCAAAGATCGATGCTTCTTATACAGGACAATTTTTGAAAAAAATTCTGTCTGTCTGATTTCACACTGACTCGCTAAAACCTGTTTAATCAGGTAGAATGCGTGTATTAAGGATCTTTCACGCATTGAAAAACAGGAACGGCCGGTTTTTCAACCGGATCATTCAGTAAATAACAGGAAATCCTATGTCAAAAAAAGATAATCCTCAAGAAGTCATTGATTCATACAGAAAACGTCAGCAGACTATGCCGGTGATAATCGGTGGTCTAGCGGGATTGTTGATCGTTGGTGGAGTGGTTTTGTTGGTTTTCTGGCTTTCAGGACCCAATAAACCTTCTCTACCTTTCCTCACTACCGCTACTCCCACACCGACTCTAACCTATACTGCCACGCCAGTCCCTCCTACGGATACACCTACTTCCACGCCAACAGATACCCCGACTTCGCTTCCCACTGAAACAGCCACGCCCAGCGGACCGTTTGAATACACTATCGTTGAAGGTGATTACTGCCAGAAGATCGCGGACCAATTTGGGACGGTTGTGAAAGCCTTGATTCTCTTAAATCCTGCGCTTGGTTCAAACTGCAATATCCGGGTAGGTGACAAAATCTTGATTCCGCAGCCCGGAGCTGTTCTACCAACCGATACTCCCATTCCGCCGAACATTAAGGCTGGAACACTGGTTGAGTACAGTATAGAACCGGGTGACACGATAGGCAAAATCGCAGATAAATTTAAAAGCGATCCAGAAAAGATTATGACTACCAATAAGCTAAAGGACGCTAACTTGATCTATGTCGGGCAGGTATTGAAAATTCCTGTGAATATTGTCACTGTTGTTCCCACCAGGCCGGCTACGATAACACCAGGCGGAACACAGATTGGTGGAACTAAACCCGCCGCGGCTCCCACCGCTACTCCTACCAAGTAATATTATTTCGCGTAATGATCATACATATGGGCGGTTAATACCCGCCCATTTTTTATTCAATATGAAAAAGACCCAAAAATTATTTTTGTTTGTTTTGTTTGGAGCCTGTATTTCTATTGGTCTATTAATTGTTTTTTACCCTTACTTTTTTTCCTTAAAAAGTCCCAGAATTATCCCCGCCGACCAAATCATATCTGTCCGTACACGGTCTTTCCAGATTATTTTTCCCGTATCTATGAACAGGGAGTCAGTTGAAAACCACCTGTCAATAACTCCCGCGCAAAGAGTTGACATGATCTGGGATGGGCCTGTTCTTGAGATACGCCCCCAAAAGGCTTTTTTATCCGGTAGTCTTTTCGAAATCACCCTGAAACATGGAGCTATAAGCGAGGATGGACGCGAATATACACATGATCATAAATGGTTGTATTCTATCCGAACCCCCGCAATTGTTTATTTGGGAAACGTGACGACATCACCTGAAGTATGGAAGTATGATTTCACTACAAAACAGAACACTGCTTTGACAAATACTGGAGGGCTTGTTACTGATCTGACAGCCAGCCCGGAAGGAGATGTAGTTTTATTCATTCAAAAGAATTCATCAGGTGGCTCGGATATTTTTGCTATTTTTAACGATGTATGGAATCCGACATTACTGGTTTCCTGTGGAAAAGACAGTTGTAATGATCCGGCTATTTCTTCTGATGGACGATTATTTGCTTTCTCCCGAAACCGCGAGCCGGAAGGAGGAACAAAAAGCATGTTGCCATATATTTATACGGGAATCATTAAAAACGGCGAGAAAGGAATTACTCCTATAATCACAGAAAACACTATTCCCGGTATTCTCCCATCCTTTTCTCCAGATGGAAAAAAGATTTCTTTCTATGATACGAAAAGTGAAGGAATTCGAATTGTAAACAAATCCGGAGAAAATGATTTTTTACTAGGAACGAACCGAATGCAACGGGGAAGTTGGTCTCCTGATGGTGACAAATTTATCTTTATTGATGATGAAATGGGAGAAAAATCCATCTATTCCCGTCTGTACACTGTTGACATTTCGACCAGCTCGATAAATGAACCGTTGAAATCCATAATAAGCCAAAAAGAACTGGGAGAACCCGATTGGTCACCGGATGGAGCGTCGATTGTTGTTGGCACGCGAGCCGAAGGGGGACCTCTAACACGGCAATTGGTGATATATAACCTCGATTCATTAAAATCAACACAGATCACGACTGATTCTTCGGTGATAAACGCTTCACCACGCTGGAGCCCTGATGGGCAATATATCGTTTTTCAACAGGCAAGGTTGGGGATATCCAAAACGAAACCGGTGATTGCTTTATGGGATTCGATTAAAAAGGATGTAACAACGATCGCGGAAGACGCGGCTCTGCCTGTGTGGCTGCCCTAGACTGATCGCAGAGCGTTTTTTATCTCAAATCGAATATTTGGATCGGTTTCTGACTTCAAAGCACAGGATAGCGCGTCACGCGCTTTTTTCGACGATATTCTCCCCAAAGCCCAGGCCGCGTGACTTCGAATCACTGGTTCTGGTTCTTCGGATAACAGTCGGGTTAGATACGGGGCAGCTTCATCTGATCGGATGTTTCCAAGGACAACACAGGCATTTCGAATTAATCCAATCCGTTTGGCACGTAATAGCGGTGTGCCAGAAAATTGATGCTTAAAATCTGTAGTGGAAATGGACAAAATTTTGTTCAGATCGAGCCATGCGCGGGATTCATCTGCTGGTTGAAATTCAGGCAGAACAAGAGTGTCATTTGCCTTGCGGTTCCAGGGGCACACGCTCTGACAGATATCGCAGCCGAACAAATGTTGCCCTACCTTTTCCCGCAGCTCAACCGGAATAGCGCCTTTGTTCTCGATTGTTAAGTAGGATAGGCAGCGGCGGGCATCAATCGTATGATCCGGACGGATGCATCCGGTAGGACAGGCATCTATGCAGCGGTGACAATCACCACAGAGCGGGAAAATCTCTGATGACGTTGGCTCAAGTTCCAGCGTGGTAAACAGGTTTGCCAGAAAGAAGAACGAACCATGAACCGGATGTATCAGGCAAGAATTGCGGCCGATCCAGCCCAATCCGGTCTGTGAGGCGAGAGGTTTTTCCATGATCGGCGCGGAATCGATCGCAATGCGGGATTGATGTTCTTTTCTTGCATATTCCGACAGTCTGGTGGATATCTCTTCCAGTTTCGTACGCAGTACGTCATGGTAATCCAATCCCCGGGCGTAGGAAGCAATCTTTCCGAACAGACCGGGGCGGGTATCACAATCACGGTCAATCGGATACCGAAAAGCCAGCACGATAATAGAACGCGCTTCCGGCATATATCGGGATGGATCGAAACGAATTTCCATTGACTGCGCGCGTTCCAGATAGCTCATGTCCGCGTGACAGCCTTCAGAAAGCCACTGGGCATATTTCTGAACATACGCGGGGGCAATTGGCTGCGGTTTTTGAATACCGGCATGGGAAAAACCGTGAGGATATAGGATTTCTTGCAGCCTGTATAGTAGAGGATCGCTCATAACAGAATTATTATATACGGGGTTAGCGTGAAAGCTGTGGCCAAATCCATGTAGGGAGAAAAAAAAGCCGGAGCTGACGAAATCCGTCAACTCCGGCGGTAGAGGAAAAGAGAATTTTATTTACTTCACCGAGAAGGCATAATTGAAACGGAAGAACTTGACACCGTCATCGTTGATCAAAGCCCACTGGGACACATAGTAGCCGGGCGCGCTGGGGGCGACGAAATCCGCTGTGATGGTGACTTCATTACCGCGGGCAAGTGGAGAGAGCATCATAGTGCCGAAGGATGAACTCTTGACGCCGCTGATGTATGTAATGTAAAAGTCACCGGTCCAATCGCGGGCACCGATGTTCTTGATCACCCAGGTGACATCAAACGCCTGTCCGGGAGCCATAACCACACCATCAGCCGGGTTCTGGAACGAGAGAGCGGCGCGGTCTGTGTACGGTGTAACCGTCCATGTTGGGTAACGGGTGAAGGAACTGGCGGCCGTGAAGGTGGCTTTGGGAGACAGGGTTATGGCTACAGGAGCTGTCATAGTAGGCAGAATTTCTGCTGTGGGGCTGGCCACTGCTGTGGCAGTTGCTTCTGCCGTTGGAGAGGCTTTAGGCGCGTTTGCCGTTAATTCCGCAACCACGGTTTTGTAAATTTCTTCCTTGATGGCTGCCACATCAAGCGTGGGAGCCGGCTCGGCAGTGGGAGCGGGCGCGGGCGTCGAACCGGTGCAGGCGGCGAGACCCATGACGAGCGTGGATAGCATTATCAGGTAGATGATCTTTTTGAAATTCATCCGTTATTCCTTATTGGATCACTGAACTGTCAGGGTAATGTCAAACTTACCGACATTTACCCCGTCTGCTCTCTGAAGAACCCAGAGAGAATAGTATTCGCCGGGGGTGGTGGGAGCCACCGCGTCCACGGTGAAATCGAAGGTGGAGTTGGGTTTCACATCCTTGGCAACCGGATATCCGGCATTTTTGGCGAGTTGTGTGCCCGCGTAGAATTTGAAGGAATAGGTTGAGTCCCAGGTGGTTGTGCCCACGTTCTGCAGTTTCCAGGTGATCTTGAAGCCCTTACCGGCGGGAACCTTGCTTTTATCAGCCGGGATGTTGGAAACCCACTGCAATTTATCAGGGATGATGGTTACGGCCGGAGCCGCGGGGGCAGCGGGAGCAACCGTTGGAAGAGCGCCTGCAGCGGTCGGAAGCCCTGCGGCAGCAGCAGCGGGCTGGGTGACAGCCACACCGGCTAACGGGGCGGCTGTGGGCAGCGGAGCGCCGGGGGTGGTGCCTTCCAGTGACGGGAAGGTGGGCAGGGCCGCGGCGGGATCCGGCGTGGCCGGTTCAACCGTAGGGGTGACGGGCAGCGCGGCGGTGGGTACCGGGTTGTTGGCCGCGTCAAGGGTGATCTGGGCGACCACCGTCTGCGCGCCGGAGGTGAACACCAGATTGGGGTCAACCGTGGGGCCGGCATCCACCGGCGCAGACGGGCTGGGATTGGATGTACAACCACTTATCAGGAAAACTCCTAATAATCCTATTGTGACAGCAAATTGATTCTTTCTCATTTAGTGTTCCTCAAACACCTTACCAACAAGTATTGTTGGCGGCTACAGACTTGATCACTGTCAGAATAACTTTTCCTGGTCCAGACATTGTTACTGTCAATGTATGGGGATCTTTATCAGGTGTACCCATTACTATTGCGGTAGTTGATGTGGCTCCAATAGTATTTGTCTGAGTATCACTCGCATCGTCATTATTGACATATTTGAACGTCAAGCTAGTGGCTGATGTTACGGCAGTATCTCTTGTCCAGGAAACCGCTACCTGTCCACCACTTAAGTCAAATGATTTTGAATCACCGTCAGCCATACCCTGATCACCTCCAGCGTATTGGATGGCATCACAGGCATTGGGAACACCAGTTGCAGTAGCTTCAACGCCACCAGAAGAAGCACCCTGAACCACATTAATGGTCAGGTCAAAACTGGAAAAGTTGACGCCTTCCGCGTTGGTGATGACCCAGCGGGTGTCGTACGTACCGGGTGTGCCGGGGGCGGTGGCCACTACCTTCAATTCCACTTCGGAATTGGGTGGAACGTTCTGGGTAAGGTTGTAGCCATTGGCCGAGGTGGGCAGTTTGTTGGCGGCCGAATAGAAGCGATACGTGTACTGGTTGTTCCAGGTGGTGGTGCCGGTATTGCGCAGCCGCCAGATGATGTTGAAAACCTGATTGGTTTTAACCGACGTGTTATCCGCCGGAGACTGGGTAACATACAGGGCTTTGTCGCCGGTAGCGGCGGCAATTGAGGTGGAAGTTGCCAGAGGAGGCAGCGTGGGCAGCACGCCAGCCAGCGTGGGCAGGGGTGCCAGCGTGGCTGTTACAGCCGGCGTAGCTGTGGGGGGAACGGTGGGGGTGATGGTGGGAGCGTTCTGCGTAAGCTGCGCGATCATGGTGACGGCCGCCTGAGTGTAGAGGGCGTTCACGTCAACGGTGGGCGCGGGAGTCACTGTGGGCCCGCACGCAGCCAGAATCATCGAGGTTAGTAGCAGGGAAAATATCCCTATGGTTTTTTTACGTAGATTCATCTCATTTCCTCCGATTTTTAATCAGGTACATTATAACGCTATTTATTATGTACCCAGAATCCGCCTTACGGCTTGAAGATGAGTAAAATTTAAGATTCCTGTCAGGCAACCGGTTTATTCAGAACATAATGAATGCTGATAGCTCCGCGGCCGCAGTGTGAGGAAATCACAATACCATTTTCCGCGTAGATCACTTCTTTGACCGGGACGATCTTTTTGATCTCAGCCGCCATGAATTCAGCGTCTTTTTCACAACTATTGCCAGAAATAAATATGCGCCGGGTATCCACATTATCCGCGTCGGCGCGTAGTTCATCCAGCAGCGCCTGAATGCTTTTCTCGCGTGAGCCGCGGATCTTCTTCTTTACGCCTAACGCGCCATTCGGCTGCATATAGATCATGGGTTTGATCTGCAGCACGCTGCCAACCACATTTTCCAGCGCGGAGCAGCGTCCGCCCATATAAAGAAATTTCAGTGTATCCACAATGAAAATGGTTCGAACCCGGGTACGGAATTCTTCCAGATGGTGGGCAATATCCACGGCGGAAAGGCCGTCACGCGCCAGTAGCGCGGCTTCGATCACCTGAAGGGCTATCGCAGAGGAAAGATGAAGGGAATCCACAACCTGAATATTCTTATCTGGCAGGTCACCGGCAGCGAGACGCGCGTTCTGTACCGTGGCAGAAGAACGTGAAGATATCCCGATAAATACTATGTCATCATCAAATTTTTTGAAAAAATCTACAAATTCTCCGGGTGTCGGCGCGGCGGTTTTGGGAAGTGTGCCGGTCTTTTCAATCAACGCGTACATTTCTTCCAGACCAAGATCAATTCCATCGCGGAACAACCGGTTATCCAGATTCACTGTCAATGGAATGACAGAAACATCATATTCCTTGAGCAGGTTCGCATCCATGTCGCATGTACTGTCTGTAATAATTTTGACCATATATCAATTCCTCAAAGAAGAATAAGTATAAGTATAATAATTGCCGCTTAAAACCAATCGCGCTTTTTGAAGAACAACAGCATCATAACAACAATAAGCGCGAAAATCCCCCATAAAGCCGGGTAAGCCCACGGGAGTTCCAACTCGGGGAAATACTTAAAATTCATGCCATAAACACCGGCGAGAAAAGTCAAAGGAAGAAAAATGGTGGAGACAATCGTCAATGCTTTCATCACCACATTCAAACGCAAAGACGTGGAATTCAGGTATATATCCATGGCGCCAGAAACAATATCGCGAATGGATTCGCTCATGTCCTGAATTCTTACAAGATGATCATACACATCACGGAAGTAGATCTGGCTGATCTTGCCGATCTGCGGGAATTCGTTGCGACACAGGCGGTTGATCAACTCGCGCTGCGGATTAATCACTCTTCGGAGAGACATCACCATGTGTTTCAGGGTCAACAAACGTTCCAACGTGGAAGTTTCCGGGTTAGCCAGAACCCGATCTTCCAGAAGTTCCACTTCTTCATCCATACTGTCTAATAAAGGCATGTAATCATCTACGAGAGTATCCAGCAGGGCATGGCAGATCATGTCTACACCCCGCGCTGCCATTCGGTCATCGCGTGATAGTCTCTGCCATACCGATGAAACACAGGGCATAGTTTCATCAGTGAAACATGTAACTATGTAATTGTCCCCCAGAAAGATATCGAGTTCGCTCGTTTCTAAATTATCTTCAGAAGCTGAAGGTTTAACTGCGTTAGCGATGATAAAGATGTATTTGTCAAAATCGTCTACTTTTGGGGTTTGATACCCTACGCTCAGGCAATCTTCAATTGCCAGCGGGTGAAATTGAAATATACCGGCAAGTACCGATTCAATTTCTTCTACAGAGGCATTTTCAAGGCTTACCCAGATTTGCCCTGAGTGTTTGTGCAAAACGGACGTCAAATCCGGCAACGATATTGATTCGGGCGGCTTACCTGCTTCTAGGCGGACGGCTTTTATCATACACGCAAGTATAGCAAAAAAGAGTCGGTTTTCGTGATTTTTTTAAGCCTGCGGGCATGTGAGATTATTTCATATGCTTGTTTATGATCACATGAATCCCGTAATACGTATCTACGGCATCATCCAACCAGTATGTAGTGCCTTCACCGTAATCGCTTAACCCAAAATGGTTATGTACTTCCGGAACGGTGACAGTCGTTTCGCCGGCAGATACAGCCTCTCGGATCATCTGATCGGCGCGATCAAACCGGTCGGCAAAGAACCTGTAATCCGGGACAACGGCAAGTATCCGGGAGGTCACATGGAAGGAAAAAACAGCCATAATTCCTATCGCAAGAAGGGAGAACCAACCATTCTGTAGAAAAAGGAAAACATTTCGGCTGATCAAAACAGGTCCAAATTTGATACCTGCCGCGAATGAGAGCGTGATAAGAGACACGCACAGAATTAATGACGGCAAAATAAGAGTTCGAGGCGGCGGGGTGGTAGACATGGCATAAGCCGAAGGAAGAAAACTGACATAAAGAAGAAGAGCAAACGAACGCAGGGAAGAAATAAAAAAGGGTATGCCAGGACAAAGCGGGGATGAATGCGGCTCGTTATGTTGCGAATCTGAGAATTTTTGAGATACTGCGTATAGACATCCTATAATAAATGTCAATAGAATCATGAAAGTGAGTAAAGTCACGGATTCCGGCGACCGGAAAATCGAATCGAAAAATGAATTTAAAGATACAAACGCGATCTTTGCGAGATCATTTAAAGAAGGGGACGCTGGAAAATAGGTCTGACGGACGCGATTACCCGGTGCGAGGATCATCACAACCATGGCCGCGATTGAGAAGAACAGAGCTATTAAAGAAGCCCATAGGTCTCGTTTGAAGAATCCAAATGGCTTTGTGAAAAGACGCTGTAGAAAAGAAAAACCGAATATCGTAGTCTGAATAACCACGTACGTCTCACCAAAACCACCGGCAATGAACGAAAGCAGTCCAATGATGAATAATCCCACTATTCGAAAACTTCTTTTTTGTACGGTATCAATGCTTAAAAGGATCGTCAGAATAAAGAAGAGGGGGATGAGCGGAAGGATCAAAGAGCGCATACCCTGTCCCCAGTAAAGAGATTGAGGAAGATCCGGAGTGATGAAGAAAGAGGAGACCAGGGCTAAAGAAGATAGGAAAAGCCCACAATATGTTTTCCAACGGTTTGGCCCACGTACAACCTTTCTGGCAAAAAAGACCATTCCTGCCAAAAGGAGAACGAGTGAGATCAACACGGCATACTTCATACTTGAAGGTCCAAGATAGCCGGCCAGACTGTCAAAAAAACTTGCGGAGAATCGACCAGACCAGTTTATATACCAATCCCATGTGGCTCCGATGATTCCTTTGCGTACAACGAGTGCGGCTGAACTGAAATCATCCGCCACAAACCGGCTAAATGACCCCACATAGGCATGCGCGGCCAGAGGAACTATCAATGACAGGCAGACCATAGGAAAAGGATGAGACAAAATGTAATTGAGCGGGCGATGAAGAAAAAATGCAATAAATAAGAAAAGACATGCGAAATAAAAAAATATGAAGGTGGATTGCAAAATCAGGTTTCTACCGTCGAGCGATTTTCCGCCGGAGAGCAGTGAAAAGAAGAGGTCATCTGTTAAATTAACAAAAATGGCGCAGACAACCGCTGAAAAGAAAAACGTCGGTGTAAAAGGGGATCGTCTCAAAAGAGATTTCTCTGGCATGGAGAGAAATTGTAACCCAAACGGTTCATGAATTATTAAAACAAAAACAGGTTTCGTGTATACGAAGCCTGTTCTCTGGCATATTATCTGTGGTTTTTAGAAAAGTCCCCATTCACCACCAAGACCTTCTTCCATCATGGAAAAATCCCACATTTCCATTCCGAGATCAATTTCAACTGGCATTTTCAAGCCTTCTTCGGCTTTGTGACGTGTCGCGTCAAGCATGGCTGGTCCGTAAGGGCAGAATGGGGTGGTTAGAATCATATTCAATACAGCATTCTTCTCATTGATACGTACGTCTCGGACCAGACCTAGCTGAAGAATGTTATATCCAATCTCTGGATCGACGACCTGAACAAGCGCATCTTTCAATGGTTGCATCAACTCTGGATGAGTAGATTCTGCTGTCCAGACCGGTCTATTCGTCCCCGGTGTACCGTTCATTTCGATTCCTCCAGAGTGTCTTTGGAAATACTGTAAATGCAGTGAGAATCACCACTTAAGACACAACTGATCTTTTCGACAGGGATATTCATTATCTTTGAAATCAATGTCTGATCAACAGAACAGACTTCAGGATGAGACTGTCCTATATGGAAATATGGACAACCATTTTCGTAAATGTAATAATTCTCATCTTTCTTTTCCCATCCAACAGAAAAACCCTGTTTTTGCAGCATATTTTTTATGAAGTCAAGTTTCTGTTCTACGGAAAAACCTTCAGTTTGTTTTTCATAATCTTTTACAAGGTTTTCCGCTATATCGGTAAAGAACCTGTTGATAACCGAAGCGGGCAGAGATTCCTTCATCTGGTCAAGCAGACGGGATGTCAATTCAAAATAGCGGCTGGGGAAACGTTCAATCCCTTTCTGGCTCAATGAATAGACCAGCCGGGGGCGCCCGACGCCGTGTCTTTCCTCTTCACTTTCTACCAGTCCATCAACCATCAAATTTGTCAGATGATGCCGAACGGAAATGGCATTTATCGAAACAGAATTTGCCAGTTCATTGATGGTTGAATGCGGTTTGTCAAGAAGTGCTTTTAAAATTTTTTCCCGGGTACTCTGCATTTTTCCTCAACGCATTTATTATAAAAATAGTATAGCATGATAAAAATAATTTAGTCAATATACATGATATTTATACAAAATAATATCAAAGACCTAACACTTCTGTAGTTGCGGTTGGTATTCATCAAAGATACAATAATAAAGATTAATGTAATACTTGAATTCGGGGCATTGATAATGAGAAAAGAACCGTCACCGCGAAGTTTACTGGTTTATCCTGCGTTATTAAGTATATGGTTATCGATATCATGCGCGGCACTATTTTATACCGATATAAAAACAGCCATGGCTGGAGTGTTGATCCTCGCGGCAGTTGCCGCGGCCACACTGGGAGCATTTTCTCTCGCTCTGGCATTCGGGATAAATATCATCACAATTATTGTCTACTCTGCGATGATTTATGTAGTCTATGATTTGAATCCTTCGAGCATGTTATTGATCGTCACATTTGTGACAGCTGAAATTGGAACTGCCATCCTTGCGTGGAATACAAACAAGCAATTTTTGTCAGTCAACCGTATGATGGAACGCGACAAACTACTGATTGACGAAATGCGCATCAATGATGATAAAACGGGTTTAATGCGTTTCCACTATGCTCTACGTGTGATTTCAAATGAAATTGCGCGCGGAATACGTTACGGAACGCCTTTTTCCATTCTCATGATGAAAATGAATGAATGGGACCATTTGGCCGAGACAATGGGGCTCGAATCTCGAGAAGGGTTGATGAAAGAAATTTGCGAGACATTGCAAACCAGCAGCCGAAATGTAGACACCCTTTTTATTAATATGGATAAGATCGGGATCATTCTTCCTGAAACGAATCGCGAAGGAGCGATTGTTATCGCCCAGAGATTGGAAGAACAGATCAATCGAAAAACAAAACTGACCCCCAGAACGGGAATCGTATGTTTCCCAATTGATTCAATTGGGGAAGATGATCTGGTTCGAAAGTGCGATTCAGCGCTTAAATTTGCCGAAGAGACGGGAACTACCCGGGTAGTGTATCAGGATATTGTTAAAAGTGAAGGTAGTTCAATAAATCAATTCTTCACTAAAAGCCTGGATGTGTACGAATCAAAGAATAAAAAAAATGAGGCTGAAGAAAAAGACACCGCCGCCGGGGTAGAAGAAACCGATGTTCATTTCTGCGGAATTCACAATTTGAAAGATATTGAGAATTTACAAAAAATACTGAAAAAAGTACCTGAAATCGAGATAATTCGCTTGATAGATTTTTCTGAATCAGAGATCATCTTTAGAATCGGAATGGAACACACAAAATTATCTGATAAATTGATCCATTTTTTGGATATTCCGAACATAACAATTGAAGACCGAAAGAACGTCATTGTTATCCGTCTGGATCCTTCTATTGAAATCAAATCATAGGAAACGATAAATATTTCTAACGATGGTCTGATCAATATATTGATTTAATTGAATTAAATATTATGAATAATATTATAAATATTGACATAATCCCACCAAAATGGTAGACTTTACACATCAAACATCGTTATCTGGAGTGATTACTCATGAGTGATCTGGTTATTAATAATCTACATGTACGCATTAATGAAAAACCAATTATTAAAGGTCTGAATCTAACAATTCCGCAGGGTGAGGTCCACGCGATAATGGGCCCAAATGGTACAGGAAAATCCACTCTGGCAAATACCATCATGGGGCACCCGTCGTACGAAGTCACTGAAGGTGAGATACTTTTCAAGGGAAAGAATATTCTTGAATTATCCACTGAAGAACGATCACATCTGGGGTTGTTTTTGGCTTTTCAATACCCGGTTTCCATCCCGGGTGTGACTGTGGCGAATTTCCTGCGCACGGCTGTCAACGCGCATCGTAAAGCTGCGAATCCTGAAGATAAGGGCATTCCAATTCTTGAGTTCCGAAAAGTAATGAAGGAAAAGATGGAAATGCTGAAAGTTGACTCGGCATTTGCCGGACGTTACCTGAATGAAGGTTTTTCTGGCGGAGAAAAAAAGCGCGCGGAAGTTCTTCAAATGGCTATGTTGAAACCTGAGATCGCCATTCTGGATGAAACTGATTCTGGTCTGGATATTGATGCTCTTCGTATCGTTTCAGAGGGAGTTAATACGTTGCGCAGCAAGGACCTGGGTGTTCTGGTTATTACGCACTATCAACGCATATTGAACTATATACGACCAGATGTGGTTCACGTGATGATGGACGGCCGTATCGTAGAATCTGGCGGACCTGATCTGGCATTGGATCTGGAAGAACACGGCTACACCTGGGTACGTGAAAAAATGGAAAATGGTGAACTGGCATAAATTGCCAGTCATCATTATAAGATCGGAGAATCTTAATGAGCAACGAACCACAGGCTCAATTTTTAGATGAACTTGGGGATTACCGGTACGGTTTTAGCGATAAGGATGTTTCAGTTTTTGAAACCGGCCGCGGGTTAAACCGACGAGTGGTGGAGCAGATCTCCTCCATGAAAGGTGAACCCCAATGGATGCTGGACTATCGCCTCAGGGCGTTAGAACATTTTCAACAACGTCCCATGCCGAACTGGGGGCCTGATATCAGCAGTTTGGATTTTGACAATATTTTTTATTACGTTAAACCTTCTGAAGCGGAAGGAAAATCATGGGATGAAATTCCTGATACGATAAAAACAACATTTGATAAACTGGGAATTCCTGAAGCGGAACAAAAGTTCCTTGCCGGTGTGGGAGCTCAGTATGAATCAGAAATGGTTTACCATTCGATTCAGGCTAACCTTGAAAAATTAGGTGTGATCTTCTTGAGTATAGAAGAAGGTCTTCGTCAATATCCGGATCTCTTTAAAGAACATTTTGGGACGATTGTTCCGATCGAAGACAATAAATTTGCGGCATTAAACAGTGCCGTATGGTCAGGTGGGTCATTTGTCTATGTACCCAGGGGTGTGAAAGTCGATCTACCGCTTCAGGCATACTTCCGTTTGAATCGCGCGAACATCGGACAATTTGAGCGGTCAATCATCATTGCGGATGAGGGGGCGCAGGTTCATTATGTTGAAGGCTGTACCGCGCCGCAATATACTACCGATTCATTGCATAGTGGTGTGATTGAGATCGTAGTCAAGAAAGACGCGCGGGTGCGCTATACAACCATCCAAAACTGGTCGAATAATGTGTATAACCTGGTCACGCAGCGTTCTGTGGTACACGAAGGCGGCACAATGGAGTGGGTGGATGCTAATCTTGGTTCTAAAGTAACCATGAAATATCCATCATGTTATCTTGTTGGTCCCGGCGCCCGCGGAGAAATTTTATCCATGGCTTTTGCCGGAAAAGGACAGATTCAGGATACCGGAGGAAAGGTTATCCATTTTGCCCCTCATACCAGCAGCAAAATAACCTCTAAATCGATCAGCAAAGCAGGCGGACAGGCGTCTTATCGTGGAATGCTCAAAGTTTACAAAGATGCCGGAGACGTTAAATCGAATGTGGTATGTGACGCGTTGCTTTTGGATTCAAAGTCACGTACGGATACATATCCTTATATTGATATTGATGACGATGATGTTACCATCGGACATGAAGCGACTGTCAGTAAAGTCGGTGAAGAGCAACTCTTTTATTTGATGAGTCGTGGTTTAACCGAAGAACAGGCCACAACAATGGTGGTATCAGGGTTTATTGAACCCCTTGTTAAAGAACTTCCGATGGAATACGCCGTAGAAATGAACCGGTTGATCCAGTTACAGATGGAAGGCTCTATCGGTTAATCCGGGAGATTACATAGAACTATGACAGATACTCCTGTAGTTGTTCAACGCAGCCGGTCAAAGGCTGTTGAAAATAATACAAATTTTTTCTTTTCAGATAATGACATCCCGGCAGAAAATGATACTCATCTAAAAGAGTATCGAAAAAAAGCATGGGAAACCTTTATAAGCCAGAAGCTTCCTACGGGTAAAGAGGAAGCATGGCGTCGCACCGATTTGTCAAAATTGGATCCAGGCCAGTTTTCCCTGATAAAGAATAATCCTGAAACCAGAGTATCTGAACCTCCTGCAGAAATACTTGAACCTTTAGCAGATAAAGAACAAGCAGGGCAGATCGTTCTTTATGGTTCCAGAGAGAGTATTAACGTATCAAAAAAACTTATAGATACTGGAATTATCTTTTCAACTTTCAGCCAAATGCGGACGACAAATCCAAATCTGCTCTCAAGTGTTCTGGGAAAGATAGTAAAACCTGAAGTCAATATTTTTTCTTCAATGGTGCATGCCTTTGGGCAGAATGGTGTTGTTTTATATATTCCAAGAAATACTAAAGTTGATCTGCCTTTGCATAGCGTTGTATGGAATTCACTTGAAAATGCGGCATATTTGTCACACATTGTCGTTGTATTGGAAGAGAATTCAGAAGTTACGTATATTCATGAGTCTGCTTCACCTGAAAGAAACTCAATTCCCGCGTTTCATTCTGGTGTAGTTGAGATTCATGTTGGTGAAAACGCGAAACTTCAGTTTGTTGAGTTGCAATCTTTCGGAAAAAATGTCTGGAATTTTACAAATGAACGCGCCCGGGTGGAATCAGGCGGCACCATTGAATGGACATTTGGAGCCATTGGAAGTCACCTGACGAAGAACTTCACAGATCTGGATCTGGCAGGCGACGGTGCTACCGGTAAAATGTCAGGCTTTTATTTTACAAATGGAAAACAACACCTGGATCATGATACCCAGCAGAATCACCTGGCTCCGCACACTACCAGTGACTTGCTTTTCAAAGGCGCATTACTGGAAAATAGTCGTTCTGTGTGGCAGGGTATGATTTATGTGGCTCCAGGTGCGCAGAAAGCGGATGGGTACCAGGCTAACCGGAACCTGATTCTAAACAAAAGTGCCCATGCCGACTCGCTGCCGGGTCTGGAAATTCTAGCGGATGATGTTCGGTGCACTCACGGCGCAACAGTTGGAAAGATCGACCCTGAAGAGATTTTCTACCTGTTAAGCCGCGGCATTCCAAAGAAAGAAGCTGAACGATTGATTGTGGAAGGGTTCTTTGACCCGATCATGCAGCGTATTCCTTTTGAAGGAGTAAGAAATCGCTTTCAGCAATACATCCATGACAAAATGGCGGTTTAAACGCCTGTATGGTATGATGAATTGGCTAATTTTTTGATATACAGGAGAGCACGTTGGCATCTGTACCTTTTATGAAAGATCCGACTCCGGAAAATAATTTTGATGTTGGAGATACTGTTGAAGTATTGGCCGACCATGATAAAGGCGGTGAGCGCGTCCGCGGATGGGTTAGAGGAATTGTTGTCCAGGTGGACGCCAAAATGGTTGCTGTTCAATTCCGTGTAAATGTTTATCTAACAGATGGATGGATGGTGCCAGACCATATTTTATGGTTTCCACAGAATTCATCCAATCTGCGTGCTCCATCTCCCAAGAACAGACCAACACCCCCAAAGCCTGTGGTAAACAAAGCTGACCTGTTATAACATGAACATTGATTTTTCAACTCTAAAGAAGGACTTTCCCATTCTTGAAAGGGAAGTCCATCCGGGTAAGCAATTGGTGTATTTGGATTCAACTGCGTCAACCCAAAAGCCACAGTTGGTTCTGGACGCCATGGATGAGTATTACCAAAAACATAACGCGAATATTCACCGCGGCGTATACACCATCTCCGAAGAAGCCACTCAGATGTATGAAGAAGCACGTGAAAAAGTGGCGAAATTCATACACGCGCCATCCAGACGAAATGTGATCTTTACTCGAAACGCGACGGAATCCTTAAATCTTGTTGCGTTTACCTGGGGACGTGCGTATTTAAAAAAGGGTGACACAATACTTCTCACCGAGATGGAGCACCATTCGAATATTGTTCCCTGGCAGATCATTGCGGCAGAAAAAGAGTTAAAAATTGAGTTTATTCCCGTATTGGCTGATGGAAAACTAGATCTTCAAGCCTACGAATTGATGTTAAACAAAAAACCAAAGGTTGTTTCCTTCACGCATATGTCTAATGTGTTAGGGACAATAACGCCTGCGAAAAGAATCACCGAACTCGCGCATCAAGCCGGAGCGCTAGTTGTAATAGACGGCGCTCAATCTGTTCCACACCTGCCTGTGGATATCACCGATATAGACGCGGATTTTCTGGCATTTTCGGCTCATAAGATGTGCGGGCCTACGGGAATTGGCGCATTATATGGCAAGCTAGACATCCTGAATGCCATGCCGCCTTTTCTAGGCGGGGGTGACATGATCCGTAAAGTCACTTTCGAAGGGTTTACAACCAGTGATGTACCGGCAAAATTCGAAGCCGGTACTCCCGCTATTGCAGAAGCCATCGGATTTGGCGCGGCTGTTGATTACCTTAATTCTATTGGCATGGAAGAAATTGCCCGCCATGAACAGGAAATCGCAAAATATGGACTTGAGCAATTAGAAGCCAGTGGTATTAAAGTAATCGGTCCGCGGGAAAGCCGCGGAGGTGTACTTTCGTTTGTAATGGATGAAATTCATCCGCATGATATCGCCCAAATTTTGGATAGCGAAGGTATAGCTGTACGAGCAGGGCACCATTGCGCCCAACCATTACATTTGAAATTCGGTCTGCCAGCTACTACACGAGCCAGTTTTTATCTGTACAATTCAAAGGATGATGTAAACAGCCTTGTGAAAGGGTTAGATAAAGTCAAACAAATGTTTGACCGTTAGACTAAAGTGCCATGGATGATCTTTATCGTGAAATTATTATTGAACATTACAAAAACCCCGGTTTTCGGGGAGAATTGAATCCTAACGATTATTCTTTTGAAGATGAAAACCCGGTATGTGGGGATCATATACGCGTCGATTTACGGGTAAATAGCGACGGTCAAATTGTTGACGCGCGATTTAGTGGAGAAGGATGCGCCATTTCTCAGGCTTCTGCTGATTTGCTAATAGAATCAGTCATTGGAAAGAACATTGAGGAAGTAAAATCGTTATCCAAACAAGATGTGTTAGATCTACTTGGAATAGACCTGGGCGTTGTGCGGCTCAAATGCGCATTATTGCCATTAAAAGTTCTAAAAGCCGGTGTTTATGGAATGGGAAAAGAAATAGAAGAGTTGGATCTGGAGTGAAAATGTCGGAGTCCAATGAAATAGAGTATTCCCTTGTTGGAAATATTGAAGATATACCCGAAAATAGCCGGCTCTTTATCGACTTTAATGATGAACCCGTCGTAATTCTTAACCTGGCAGGACAATTGTATGCCATTGGTGATATTTGTACGCACGACAATGGACCTCTGGGAGATGGCGAATTAGAAAACTTTGAATTGGTTTGCCCTCGACACGGCGCCAGATTTGATATAAGAGATGGAAAGGCTAAACGAGGGCCGGCGTTTCGCGATATACCAACATACTCAATAAAACAAGATGGCGGCAAAATATTTATTGGAAAAAAATGAAACTCCCGCAAATTGCAGTGCGGGAGTTTTTTTCTATCAAATGCAGCCGAATTTTCCTATCACTCTGAGAATATCAAACCCTTCAGCAAAAGGCCGTTCTGCGATGGCTCCATAACGCACCAAAGTAGCACGCGTGAGGTCAGCATTGAAATAATACCGTGACGCGTATGTTGTGTATTGATTCAATGCATTGATCTTTTTCTCCACTTCAGCTTCAGTTACCTCAATAAGAAAGTTAGGGAAAAAGCCATAACTTGACCGGATCACGTCAAAACCCAACACCGTAGTACCGCGGAAAGCTCTTAATGCTTCTTCGGTCACTGTTCCATGATCCTGATGGATGTCAGCCCGGGTATGCACAAAAACAATATCCGGTTTGAAATCCTTGTTTAATTGGATCATGTATTCCAAAATTTCCTGTCGGAAATGAGGGAAACGGCGGGTTTCAAATTGACCCAGAATTACCTTTTCTTTGGGCACACCCAGAGCTGACATGCTGGCATAATGCTCTTCCACAAGGTGATGAAGTTCAGGATTTTTCTGATTATCCGAGAGTGTGACACAGCGGATATCGGTCTGGTCAACGATCTGGGCAATCAAAGCACCGGCGCCAAGTTCAATGTCATCGGGATGGGCACCGATAAAGCACACTTTTTTACCTGAAAAGGTCAGTGACGCGCCCATAATTATTTAGTCGCCAGGAAGCCGCCTACGACTTTGGTCATAACCAGTTTGCCTTCGGCTTTGATACGTTTTTCGGCAACAGCCTGGATTTTTTTCATAATTTCTTCAAATTCATTTTTGTCATTAAAAAAGGACGTCCAGAGTCTCCGGTCTTCTGAAAGAGATGCGCGGGTATATTCAATGAAAGGTTCAGCGGATTCAAACGTAAGGGGATTTTCAAACACATTGACTTCAACTGAGGAGAAAATATCTCGCATACTTGCTAATATCTGGCTTTCATAACGGGAAGAACCGGGCATCGGAGGTATAGGCTTGCCAGTGGCTTCACGGATGACATCATAGAAGAGCTGTTTGTTTGTAGGCATGGGGCCGGTGGAGAAGAGACGTCCACCGGGTTTTAATACACGGTGCATTTCACGAATAGTGAAAGGAATGTCTTCGGCATAATAGATAGCAAAACAGCACGATTCAAAATCGAAGGTATTGTCAGGAAGATCAAACGGGCGATTAAAGTTTAATGTCATAAAAGTGATTGCATCATTGATCTTTTTGTTTTCTGAGCGAGCTTGTGAAAGTAGTTCGTCAGAAATATCGCCACCGGTAATGCTTGCATCTCCTTCCAGATAATTAAAATACGAAAAGCATTGTTTTCCTGCTCCACAACCAACATCGAGTATTTTGTCGCCTTTTTTTAGCTTGATAATGTCAAGCATCCATTTGTCAATATCGCGGCCACCGAATTTGTTGTGAATGTCAATTCGTTTCAGGAGGTCGCTGGTAGTTTCTTTATAATCAATTTTCATGGAACCCTCTCAGGTTGGAATAAGGTTTTCAAACGTTACAAGTATAAATGAGCCGACTTCAAACTTCAAGCCAATTTATCAACATATTCGAGGAAGCATTTCTCCGGCCAGCATATCCAGTAAACGGGTACCACCAATTGATGTCTTTACCATCACTTTGCCTGGATTGCTAATTATCACTCGTCCGATAATTGCTGCATCTTTCCCGTACATATTTTGCCGCATGGCAGTCAGAGCGGCCTCCGCTTCTTTTTCGGGAGTAATCACAATCACTTTGCCTTCGTTAGCAATATACAGCGGGTCAAACCCCAGGATTTCACAGGCAGATCTTGTATTGGGATTAATCGGAATAGAATCTTCTTCCAGAAGGATACTTACTTTGCTCTGCCCTGCAATTTCATTCAAAGTTGTCGCAAGACCGCCACGAGTGGGGTCGCGTAATACATGTGTGTGTGGAGCTGCTTCCAGAATTGCATCGATTAAATTGTTTAACGGTGCTGTATCTGACTTTACTTCAGTATCCAGTCCTAATTCGCCTCTAGCTGCCAAGATAGCAATTCCATGGTCGCCAACTGGACCAGAAACAATTACTACATCACCTGGGCGAGCGTATTGTCCTCCAATTCGGACACCGGAATTCAACCAACCGACACCTGTAGTGGTGATAAAAACCTGGTCACAACCACCCTTTTCGACTACTTTGGTATCTCCGGCAACGATTTGTACCCCGGCTTCATTAGCTGCCTCTTCCATGGACTGGATGATTTTTTCGAGGTTTTCAATTTGAAAACCTTCTTCAAGAATGAACCCGGCTGTAATATAAAGCGGTTTGGCACCTGAAACAGCAATATCATTGACGGTGCCACAAATCGAAAGACGGCCTATGTCGCCGCCAGGGAAAAAAATCGGTTTTACAACATGCGAATCAATTGACAGAATTAATTGTCCGCTATTATTTTCAAAGGCAGGAACAGGTAAAGAGGCGAAATCGTTACCTTCATTCAATGCTGGATTTGAAAAATGAGGTTGAAATATTGTTCGAATAAGGTCCGTTGTCATACGCCCGCCGCTACCATGCCCCATAACAATTTGATCTAGATGATTCAAGGGTACCGGGCAAACGGGTCCTTCAAAAGCAGGTAGTGTAGTGATCATGACGTTTTGTTCTCCGATATTCCAGTTCTGGAACGCCCATATCTCAAGTATGCCGCACACGCACCTTCAGATGAAACCATTGTGGCGCCAAGAGGATGATCCTGATTACACAATGTGCCAAAAGCAGGACATTCAGGTGGCTTCCTGGTTCCTCGTAATATTTGACCGGCGATACAAATTTCTGATTCGCGGGTTTTAATAGCCCCTACATCAAATCGTGTTTCGGCATTGAAGTCAGCAAATTCTTTCCGCAAACCAAGTCCGCTCATGGGGATTTCGCCAATTCCCCGCCATCCACGGTCACAGGGTTCAAATACTTTTTTAATCAATTCCTGAGCAGGTATATTACCTTTTTCGGAAACAACTCTGCTGTACGCATTTTCAACAACAGCTCTCCCTTCTTCCAGTTGACGAACAGTCGTGAGAATACCTTCAACAAGATCAAGGGGTTCGAAACCGGTAACGGCTATTGGTATATGATACTTTTGGGATATGTCAGGGTATTCCCAGTATCCCATAACGGAACAAACATGTCCTGCTGCCAGAAAACCCTTTACACGATTCTCCGGAGCACTAAGAATAGCATGCATGGCAGGTGGAACACAGACTTGAGAAACCAGAATGGAAAAATTTTTTAATCCCAGGGCCTTTGCCTGAAGCACACTCATTGCGTTGACTGGAGCAGTAGTTTCGAAACCAATGGCAAAAAAAACAACCTGTTTGTCTGGATTTTCGGCAGCAATCTTTACTGCATCTAGTGGAGAATAAACAACACGTACCTTACCGCCTTCGGCTTTGATACTAAAAAGATCGCGGTTAGAGCCGGGAACACGCATCATATCGCCAAAGGTAGTGAAGATCACGTCTGGTTGAGATGCAATGGCCAGAGCTTTGTCAATTAATTCAAGCGGAGTAACACAAACAGGACATCCAGGCCCGTGAACCAATTCCACATTTTCTGGAAGTAATTCATCCAATCCGTATCGGAGAATGGCATGTGTTTGCCCGCCGCATATCTCCATGATCGCCCAATGCCGTGTGGTGATACGGTGTATTTCAGCGATTCCTGCTTTGACCAGTTCAGCGTTTCGAAACTGATTCAAAAGGGCAAAAGTATCGGTCAACCTTCGTCTCCAATATTTATTTCACTTTCAATTTCACCTAACTCCCGTAAGGCTTCGAGAGTTTCTAATGCTTCCGATTCACTGAGGATATTCAATGCAAAGCCTGCGTGAACAATTGTAAAATCGCCTACTTTGGCATCAGGCAAAACCTGAAGGCAGGCTTCTCGGGTCACACCACCAAAGTCGATTTTGCACATCCGCATTCCAGCGGAATCATAAATTTCTATGATTTTTCCCGGAACTGCCAGACACATTTTATGTCTCCTTCTTGATAATATTGGCAGCAATGGCTGCTTGTCCCAATGAGATGCAAGCATCATTTGTTGGGACTTTCTGATGGGTCAATACCTTGAACCCATTGGATTCCAATAATTTTATCGTCTTTGTTAATAACAAAGTGTTCTGCCATACCCCGCCGCTTAACACCACTGTTCGTAATGATGTATCTCTCGAGATATTGTTTGCGACAGAAAGGCATAAATTTGAAACTGTGTTATGAAATCGTGCAGATATGACGCCTGCAGGAACACCTTTCAAAATTTCTTGTAGGATTGATTCAATCACTGGCTGATAGTCGATTATGTCGCCAGACAAAATAAATTCATATGAACCGGTTTCGTCCACAGACGCATGGTTTTCAAGTTCTATGGCTGCCTGACCTTCGTATGTGACGGTCTGTCGAATACCCAGCATTGACGAAACCGCGTCAAATATGCGACCCATTGACGATGTTAGCGGGGAATTGATCTTCTGGTTGATCTGATTTTTAATGATATGCAATTCCTTACTTGAAAATTGCGAGACAGATGGAAGATTTGGATCCCAATCCATATTACATGTCTGCAATATTGAAAGGGCAATACGTGCCGGATTCCGGACGGCTGTGTCACCGCCTGGAAGAGGAAAATACCGAAGATGGAACCGGCGGTTAAAACCGGAATAATCACCGATCAATATCTCTCCGCCCCATATTGACGAGTCCAATCCGTAACCGGTGCCGTCAAAGGTAAGGCCTATAACCACTTCATCCGAAGGAAGACCATTTTCGAGCATACAGGCTGCCATATGAGCATGGTGATGCTGAATCTGGATCAGCTGTTTATTTTCTTTATGGCTTCTATCTTCAGAGTATCGGGTTGAAAGATAATCCGGGTGTAAGTCACAGGCGAAGACCTCTGGTTTGATTCGGAAGAGACGTTCAAAATGTTCTATTGCTTGTTCATAGGATTGCAGCGTCTCAAAATTTTCCAGGTCTCCAATATAATGGCTGTGGAAGGCATACTTATCACGGGTTAGTGTGAAATGATTCTTGAGTTCGGCTCCAGCCGCGAATATTGGCATGGTTTGGAATGGAAATGGAAAAGGATCCGGAGCGTACCCGCGGGATCGGCGAGTAAACACAGCCTTTTTATTCACCACACGTTTGACCGAATCGTCGACACGCATATATATGCCACGATTGTGTGTTAAAAAAGCATCCGCAAGGCCGGCAAGACGGTTTTCTGCATCCAAATCATCAAAAGCAATTGGTTCTTCACTCAGATTCCCGCTGGTCATAACAAGAGTATCCGGGAAACCGGATAATGGTTCAATAAGTAAATAATGCAAGGGAGTGTAAGGCAGCATGAAGCCCAGTGAGTTCTGTCCGGGAGCAAGTTGATCTGGTAAAGAACAGTTGGATGATTTGTTCAATAAGACGATAGGTTTTTGCCGGCTTTCCAGTAAAGAACGTTCTTCCGGGGAGATTAGACAGTATTTTTGAATAGTCTCAACAGAAAATGACATCAGGGCGAAAGGTTTGTCAACCCGGCGTTTCCGCTGTCGTAATATATCAACTGCTTTATGGTTGGTCGCGTCACAGGCAAGGTGATAGCCCCCCAAACCTTTAATGGCTACAATTTGCCCATTAATCAGCGCATCTTTAGCTGCCTGTAGGGCGTCTTCGTTATGGTGGAGGGTTTTCCCGTGCGATTTGAAGATGATATGAGGTCCGCATTCAGGGCAGGCAATTGGCTGGGCATGAAAACGCCGGTCACCGGGGTTCTCGTATTCCTCACGGCAACTCGGGCACATGGGAAAGTCAGCCATAGTTGTAAAGGGACGGTCATAAGGGATGTCTTTAATTATTGAAAATCGAGGACCGCAATTCGTGCAATTGATGAACGGGTAACGGAAACGGTGATTGTTTGGGTCAAAAAGTTCATTCAAGCAATCCGGGCATATTGACATATCAGGAGAGACAGGAATGAATTGAGAAGGGTTCGGCTCACTTTCAATAATCTCAAATTTCGCATAGGCATTTAATACATCTTTTATTTCATTTTCTTTATATTCATCAATACGAGCAAGCGGCGGTGGAAATTTTCTAAGTTCCGAGGAGAAAGCCTTTATTGCTTCAGGATTTCCTGCGATTTCAATCTCTACGCCATTAGACGTATTGCGTACCCATCCAGTGAGGTTGTTTTTTACCGCAAGTTGGTAAACATGTGGCCTGAATCCAACCCCCTGTACAATTCCACGTACATGGATCGACAAGCCTGAGATTTCAGCCATCGCAGCCTTACTTACCTGAATTCTTTACCCGGTTTTCGATCCAATCCAGCCATTCTTGTATACCTTCGCCGGTGGTACAAGAAACAGGGAAGGTGGTGAGTCCTGGATTGAGCATTTCAACACCCTGTTTAAAATAATCAGGGCGAAATTTAATGTAGGGTAGCAGGTCCATTTTGTTTAAGATAAGTACATCCAAACCGCGATAAATGGCAGGATATTTATACGGTTTATCATCGCCTTCTGGGACAGAAGCTATCAGAACATTTATATCAGTTCCCAGATCAAATGCGGCCGGGCAGACAAGGTTGCCGACATTTTCGATGATCATCAGATCTAAATTCTCCAACGGTAATTGTTGCATTCCACCCGCCACCATGACAGCATCCAGGTGACAATCACCGCCAGTATTGATCTGAACGGCTGGTATGCCGACTTCAGAGATCTTATCCGCGTCAATCGTCACAGCGGCAGTATCTCCTTCTATGACACCTACATTCAACCGGTTTTTCAGACCCTGGATAGTCTGTAGAATGAAACTGGTCTTACCGGCGCCGGGAGAAGCCATGATATTTATTGAAAAAACACCTTTGCTTTTCAAAAGCGAACGATTCTGATGAGCCAATTGGTCATTAGCACTCAGGATCTTTTCAACAACAGGTACACGGATGGAGTTCATCATTCATCGGCCTTTTCAATTTCAATGCTGTCCACAAAAAATTCTTCACCTGAAATTACTTTTATATTTGGGCTTCCACAGGCAGGGCATGGCTGCAATGATGTGTCAATTTCATACTCATGATCACACACATTACACTTTAATACAGCAGAACGGCGTTCAAAATTCAAGATTGCCTGATAACAAAGGCTATCCTTACTGATGATATCCCAGTAAAACTGCACAGATTCATCCACAATACTGGACAATCTTCCAATAACCAGATTGATACTGGTTACTTTCGATGCGCCATTTTCTTTCGCATATTTTTCGGATATGGATAAAATGCTTTCAGTTACGGCTAATTCGTGCACAGGACAATTATAACTTCATTCAAATATAATAGTAGACATTGCAGGTCATAAATATAGCAATATCAGGAATTGCTGATCGATTTTAACCAGTCCATCGCCCTGTCAACCGCTATTGCTGTAAGGAAAGCGGTCTGAGGCGAAAGCGATTGGGTAAACCCGAATGAGTACCCCCTCACAGAGAGTAAATAAGCCGCCGGTCCTACATTGTATAAAGTTTTTGTAAGATTCAGGCAAGCTTCAGCCGTCATGTGATGGGTAAATGGCGAATTTTGAAATTCCCCGCCAACTTCTCCAAACTGAATGTCGTTGGGGATATCGCCAGTGTGGGCATCTACAAAGCAAATATATTCATACTTTGCCAGGGATTCTGATATTTCTGGTGCCAATTGCAATTGAAAAATAAGGTGGGGAAACTCAGAAGTTAATTCAAATGGATCTTCCCAGGTTTCTGGAACAGAACGCCCCAACTTTTTGGCAATTCCTGCAAGGATATGCCAGGCCAACCCATCATCCTGACGATCTGGATTTCCATACCCAATAAATACTGTAGAAGGAATTTTCATTGTATTAATAAAAGGGCGATGCCAGAGAAAGGCATCGCCCTTCTTTCATTAGAGATTATATCAATCGCGACGCAGGGTTTGAACAGTTTCGCCCGCTGGATCAACAATATCAACGATCATGGGCATCTGTCCAACCGCATGCGTGGAGCAGGAAAGGCATGGGTCATGTGCACGTACAGCGGCTTCCACACGATTTAGAAGTCCTTCTCGCACCTGTTGACCGGAGATATAAGTTTTTGCAACGCTATCAACCGCATTGCTCATCGCCCAGTTGTTGTGCCCGGTAGAAACGATCAGGTTTACTTTTTCCAACTGGCCATTCTCTTTGGCCCAATAGTGGTGGATCAAGGTTCCACGAGGAGCTTCAATGACGCCAACACCAACACCTTTGAAATCTTTCTTGGTGTTTATGATATCGGTGCTGAAGATATCCGGGTCGTCAAGGATCATGCGCACACGTTCAATGGCGAACAGGGTTTCAATTAACCGGGCGTAATGGTAGTACAGCGTGTTCTCAACCGGTTTTCCACTATTGATTTGCTTCCAAATCTTATGCTCTTCATTAGCCAGCGGAGTTTCAAGCATATCGGATGCATTCAAACGGCCTAATGGTCCCACACGATAAACACCACCCGGGAAGCCCAGGCGTTTGTAGTACGGGAATTTCAGATATGACCAGTTTTCAACATGTTCGGAAATATAATCAAGGTAATTCTTTCCCTCGAAAAGTTCCAATTGTTTTCCGGCGCTATCTATTAGACGGATCTTCCCATCATATAATTCGAGACCATTATTAGGTGTGACAAGTCCGAAGTAACCGGTTGGGAATACGGCAAATTTATCAATATCTTCCTTGTTTGCCGCGGCCCATTCCTTTATGATTTGAATTCCGATCCTGGTTGTTTCAATTTGTGCATCCAAATCTTTCAAAATGGTATCACGTTCTGCGGGCTTCAATGACTTGTTGACACCACCGGGTACAGCAAACAACGGATGGATCCGGCGTCCTCCAAGAATGGAAATGATCTCCTGTCCCCATTTGCGCAGGTTGACAGCCTTTAGTGCCAGATCAGGATTAGCACCTATTACACCAACAACATTACGGACTGCCGGGTCGGCATCAAATCCTAGGAGCAGGTCGGGGCCTGCCAGTTCAAAGAAATGCATTCCGTGGCTCTGAACAATCTGCCCCATGTGCATCAGTTCGCGCAATAAACTGGCCGGGCGCGGAGGAGGTGTGCCCATTACAGCATCTCCGGCTTTGGCAGCAGCCAGATGATGACTTACAGGGCAAATTCCGCAGATACGCGGGGTGATGTATGGCATTTCGAATACCATACGGCCTTCACAAAATTTTTCAAAACCCCTGAATTCGTTGACATGCAGGTAAGCGCGTGAAACATCACCTTTGTCGTCAAGATGGATGGTCACTTTAGCATGGCCCTCAATCCGGGTGACAGGTTCAATGGTTATTTTTTGCGCAGTCATAGTATCAATCTCCTCTTACCATTAATGCCAGTCCAACATGTCACCCTTTATTTCAGGGCGACGACCTTGGGCCAATTCGCTCAAAACATAATAGATAGCTTCCGGACTTGGTGGACATCCTGGGACAAAAATATCTACAGGTACAACGTCCTGTAAAGCTTTCACTTTTGTAGGAACAGCCAATTCTGGATCAGACGGTATGATGCCACTATCATCGGTAGATTCGGTTTCTACATAGGCCCGTTTGAGTGTTTCTTCTAGCGTGAAGAAATTTCGCATGGCGGGTACACCGCCAAAAACCGCGCAATCTCCCAATGCGACCAAAAGACCGCAACGATTACGCATCCGGTGGGCTACTTCTTCATTGTAGGAATTATTTATTCCACCTTCCAGAATACCCACATCTACGCCAGATTCATCCGGTTCTTTTAAATCTGTTATCGGTGTAGCGCGAAGATCGGCAAGTTCAGCAACTTTTACGATCTTTTCGTCAATATCCAGTAAAGACATATGGCAGCCGGCACAACCTGCCAGCCAATCTGAAGCTATTTTTGGTTTCGCCATGGTTACTCCTTTAATTATTCCCGTCCATTATGCTTCAACAATGGCCGCGGAAGATACACGGGATTTGATGGATTCTTTCCAACCGTCTTTTGTTTTCAAGTCCAGACCTTTTGCGATAGCGGAAAGCAACTCCACAGTGCTTAAAACTCCGGCCGGGCGGTTCAAAGCTTTTTCCGTTTTTTGAACGCGGCCATCAAGGTTGATATAGTGACCTGAAATCTCAGCCCACATTTCCACTGGAATGACAACATCGGCACGCGCAGTCAACTTGCTATGATAGGAAGCCGCTACAGCCAGGAATGGAGCACCTTCAAGATTCTTCAAAAGACGCTCAGAGGGCTCGTCGTCGCCGATGGCAACAAAGAATGCCCCATGTTTTTCGGTTTCGAAGGGTTTATCAAGTTTTAGGAGTGAGGCAGTCAGACTGTTGGCTTTACCTTTGGTGTTAATAATTACCGCGTTCTTAATAACTTTAGCAAGGTCAACCAAAGCAGCGACCGCGGTTTTACCGTCTTTAGCCGTCATATCTTTTGCATAGACAAAAACTGGGTTTTCGGCAGATAACAAAAGCTCGGCAGCAGTGTTAAAATCTTCCGCTTTCGCCCCAAAGGTATCCACAACATGTTCTTTGTTGACCGTTGCTTTTAGCGTCTTAAGTACATCGGCATATCCACCTTTTGTAGCCTTGATCCTGACATCAGCAAAAGGATCAAAACCGTTATCAGATGGGTCAATAACAATTAACTTTGTACCTTTTGGAAGGTTACGTTTGACAAAGAATCCTAAAACCTGGTGGTTGTGTGCCAGATCAGCTCCAGCTACTACAACAAGATCAGCGGATTTCAAACTTTCGATAGTTCCCTCAAAGGGTTTTTTCGTCTCATCCGCGAACGCAGCAGTAGCAGAAGTTGGCCAACCTTCCTCAATGGAAGTCACCATGGAACTCTTTAACCCATCTGAGAATACCTGGTCAAAAAGGGATAGCGCCTCAATCGGGAGCCGAGTAGAGGCTAGAGCAGCAACGCCGCCGTCATTTTTTCCGGCTAATGGCTTAAAGGATTTAATGATGGTATCAACAGCTTCTTCGAGTGTCGCAGCTTTTAATCCACCATTTTTTCGAACCATGGGTGTTAGTATACGTTCGCGTTTATCTTCAAGAGGGAGAAAGCGGCCAGTTTCACATAACACACCACCGCTTACACCTTCGCCCCAACGACCTTCAACGCGTACCAGCTGATTGTCTTTGACGGCTACGTCAATAGAACAACCCACTGAACAACCGATGCAAACAGAGGGGATTTTTGTTATGTTTGCATCTTTTCCACGATAGGCGGATTGACGGTCGATTAAAGCCCCGGTGGGACAGATCTGTAAACAGGTTCCACAGGAAACGCAGGAAGATTCACCCAGAGGAACGCCATAATCTGCGACAAGGTAACTCTTGGCGCCGCGTTCTTCAAAACCCCAGGTAAAATTCCCCACCAATTCGCCACAAGCGCGGACACAACGGCGGCAGAGGATACAACGATTGTTATCGAGAATAAAATAAGGGCCTGATGCATCAACACCGAAAGTGGAAAAATTCGGAGAAAGAGGCCAATTTGCCATACCTTCCGCGTATGCAGCGTTTTGCAGTTCGCAATCACCGCCGGTTTCTTGACAGAACGGGCAGAAATGATTGCGCTCGCTGAAAAGCAATGTCAAAACGAACTTTCGAGCTTCTTTTACGCGATCCGTAGCTGTTTTTACAACCATCTTATCGCTGGCAGGCAGCGTGCAAGACGGCTGTAATGTTCTGGCTCCTTCTACCTCCACCAGGCATAAACGGCAACCTCCATATGGGGTTAATTCCTGGTGATCACAGAGAGTCGGGATATCGATTCCTGCCTGCTTCGCTGCCTGAAGAACCGTTGTCCCTTCTTTTACTTCAATGTTCTTGCCGTCAATGGTAATGTTGACCATAAGAAAACCTCTCTTTTTCGAGATTACTGTTTATGCGTGGATCTTATGCCCACTCATAGCGCAGATTCCTGAGGGGCATACTTTAAGACGAATATGAGCTTCGACTTCTGCTCTGAAATATTTCAACACATCCTTAATTGGGGTACCTGATGTTTGCCCTAGACCACAGTTTGACAACTGATATAAATTATCACTGATTGACTCCAGATCATCCAGGTCACTCAGAGTACCGATACCTTCCGAGATTTGATCAAGGATTTCGTAAGCCCTTTGGTTTCCAATCCGGCACGGTGTACATTTACCGCAGCTTTCTACACGGAAGAAATTCATGAGTACTTTTGCCAGATCGACAACGCAGGTGTTCTCATCACAGATGAGTAAAGCACCTGATCCCAGGGCCACACCGGCTTTATTGTATGAATCGAAATCCATCGGGGTATCTTGCAGGCTTGCAGGAATTATGGAACCACTGGAACCGCCCGTTTGGGCCAGTTTGAAATTAGCTCCGTTTTTCATTCCCTTGGCGTAAATGGAAATGACTTCTCTCAAGGTTATTCCCATTGGAACTTCAATTAAGCCGGTGATATTAACATTACCCAGAATGGTATAGACTTTTGTGCCCGGGCTGCCTGGTGTGCCAATGGATTTGAACCATGCCGGACCTTCACGAAGGATAGCCGGAATATTTGCCAGGGTTTCAACATTATTAATTAATGTTGGCCTGTTCCACAGACCGTTGGTCGTGGGGTAAGGCGGCCTTGGACGAGGTTCTCCCCGGTTTCCTTCGATTGATTCAAGCAGAGCTGTTTCCTCTCCGCAGATATATGCTCCAGCGCCAGAATGTAGATGAAGTTCGAAGGAAAAATCCGAGTTAAATATGTTTTTTCCCAGGAAACCCATCTCTTTTGCCGCTAAAATAGCCGCTTCTAAGCGCTGTCGAGCAAGAGCATATTCTCCACGAATATAGATATATCCTTCTGAAGCTCCAACCGCATAACCGGCGATGGTCATCGCTTCCAGAATTAAGAAAGGATCGCCTTCCAGAATCAAACGATCTTTGAAAGTACCCGGTTCACTTTCATCAGCATTGCAAACCACATATTTCTGGTCGCTTTTGGCTCCGGCCACAAATTTCCATTTCAATCCAGTCGGAAATCCGGCGCCGCCTCGTCCTCGAAGCCCGGAATGGGTCACACTGTCAATCACATCTTGGGGTTTCATCTCAGATATGACTTTTCCAAGGGCTTCAAAACCATCATGGATAATGTATTCTTCAATATTGTTCGGATCGATTAATCCAGCACGTTGTAAAACGATCCGGTTTTCGGCTGGCAAAGTACCCTTTCGGGCATTTAACCACGCGATTTTTCCGGATAATTCACGGCTGGAAGCCAGTAAGTCACTGGCAATCCGACCTTTGTAAAGGTGCTCTTCAACAAGAATTGGAACATCCTGTTCATTGACCGGTCCATAGATCGCAGCTTCAGGGTAGACAATGACCAGGGGTAGGGCGTCGTGACGTCCTAAATCACCGACCATTGTGAGGGAGACTTCATCAGCTATCCCTCGAAGATTCAATTCCTGCTGAATTCTTTCAAATACTTGCCGGGCTCCCCGTTCCATTGAGAGCGGGTCGCTGGAAACCAATACCATTGAACGGTAGGCTTTCATCATTCGCTCCTATTCGTATCGGGCCAGAATGGATTTCAATTCACCGGGTTGAACGTTGCCAAAAATATCATCATCAATGGTCAACACGGGGCCAACACCGCACACTCCCAGGCAGGAAGTTGTCAGGAGGGTCCATTTTCCATCGGGGCTTGTCTCACCGTTTTTTAAATTGACCAATTCCTGAAGTTCTTCCCAGACCTCTCTCCCTCCGGCAACATGGCATGGAGCACTTTCGCAAAACTGGATCACATGCCTGCCACGGGGTTTAGTTGAAAGCATCCGGTAAAAACTGGCAACAGAATACAACTGGCTTTTCGGGGCTTTCAATAAATTACTCACTTCGTCCAACGCTTCGGGAGGAATATACCCGAGACGGCGGTTGATCTCATTAAGTATCGGGATCATCTCATCGCGTTTGGCGCCAAAGGCATTTACTGCGGCCTCTGCTGCTGCTATGACTGGATTTGTCACATCTTTTTGTTTGGTGTTTTCGACCATTATTCCTCCATAGTGTAGGAACGATGCGGACAGCATAGAAAGCTTTGATTGATACGAAAGTCCCAGCAAGTATTGAGTTGTAAGAAATTCTGCTACTTCACCTCCACAGCATTGAAATTACAAACCTGAGCGCAAATACCACAACGGATGCATATGTTGGGATCGATCACATGCGCCTGGCGGCGTTCACCGGTGATCGCATTGACCGGGCAATTGCGGGCGCAAACTGTACAACCTGTACAGACATCAGGTGTGATGGAATATTGAATCAGCGCTTTACAGACTCTCGACGGACAACGTTTTTCATAAATATGAGCTTCATATTCATGACGGAAGTGTTTCAGTGTGCTGATAACTGGATTTGGAGCACCCTGACCAAGCCCGCATAATGAGGTTGATGTTATTTCTTTGCAAAGGTACTCTAAGGTTTCGATATCTCCGTCTTTTCCTTTGCCATTACAGATATTCTCAAGAATTTCGAGAATACGCCGGGTACCCACACGGCAGGGTGTGCATTTACCGCAAGATTCATCTTGAGTGAAATCCATGAAGTACCGGGCGATATCGACCATGCAGCTTTCTTCATCAAGCACGATCAGACCGCCAGAACCCATCATAGCGCCTGCGGAAATCAAAGATTCGTAGTCAACGGGTAAATCAAGGAATTTTGCCGGAAGACAGCCGCCCATAGGGCCGCCGATCTGCGCGGCTTTGAAACCTTTGTCATCTTTGATACCACCGCCAACTTCGTAAACCAATTCACGCAGGGTAATGCCAAGGGGAACTTCAACCAATCCCGGTTTCTTCAGGTCGCCAGCCAGGGCAAAGGTTTTGGTTCCTTTGCTCTTTTCAGTTCCAAGGCTTGAATACCATTCGGCACCTTTCAGAATAATTTGGGGGACGTTAGCATACGATTCTACGTTATTGATGTTGGTCGGTTTGGCAAATAAACCTTTCACTGCCGGGAAGGGAGGACGCGGGCGGGGTTCACCACGTTTTCCTTCAATTGACGCCATCAAGGCTGTCTCTTCACCGCAGACAAACGCTCCGGCACCCATGCGGACTTCCAGATCAAAGTCAAAACCGGTGCCGAGAATGTTTTTTCCAAGCAATCCCAATCCGCGAGCCTGTTCAATGGCAATATTAAGGGTTCGTACAGCAACAGGGTATTCCGCACGGCAATAGATATATCCCTGATTTGAACCTATTGTGTAGCCGGCGATAATCATGCCTTCTAAAACCGCGTGTGGATCACCTTCCAGAACACGGCGATTCATAAAAGCTCCGGGATCTCCTTCGTCGGCATTGCAAACGACATATTTCGGAGTCTCTGCACTGGCACGGGCAAAACTCCATTTCTTTCCTGTAGGAAAGCCAGCACCTCCACGGCCGCGTTCTCCGGATCGTAACATCTCATCAATCACCTGATCTGGCGTCATTGATGTGAGGACTTTGGCTACCGCCTGATAGCCATCTTCGGCAATGTAATCCTCAATATTTTCCGGATCAATCACACCGCAGTTCTTTAAAACCACCCGGAGTTCTTTGGGTGTTGGAGCGGAAAGCTCTTCATCAGAAGCTTTCTCCAGGTTAATGATAAATTTCTGGGCTACACGACCTTTTAGAAAGTGCTCCTGAACCAAAAATGGCACATCATCGACGGAAAGATTGCCATAGTGAACACCTTCCGGATAAACCATGATTTCTGGCCCAAAACTACAACCACCTATCCGGGATGTTTCAAGAACTTGTACTTCATCAATTAATCCCTGGGCGACCAATTCATCTTGAATGGCGTCCATAACCTCATGAGCGCCTTTTTCCAGGCATTCCGGGTCAACACATACTAAGACATGCGAACGAAAATACTTCATTATGAAAACCTTCGATAAGAGAGTGAAAAGCTAGGCTTGAATTACATGATCCTGGAGGATTTTTCCCTCACCAACATGTTCTTTCATGATACGGCGGGCAACTTCCGGGGTTACTTTTCCATAAGAAACTTTCGGCTCGTTACCAATGGTTACCTGCATGATTGGTTCCTTTTCGCAGAGACCCAGACAGCCTGTCTGAGAGACAATGATGCCGCTGATATTTTCTTTCTCGATCATATCCAGTACGGCCTTCATCGTTTCACGGGCTCCGGCTGCAATTCCACACGTGCCCATGGCCACGGTTACCTGGGCTTTTCCTTCGGCAGCCTTCACTTTACGCTTTTCCAGTGCCTCTTCTCGAATTTTTTTCAGATCTTCCAGTGATTTAATGGTTGTCATCATCTCTCTCCTGATAACAGGGATGGTTCAGGCAGCAACCCGAACATTGTTAATGCCTGATTCGAAAAGATTCCTCAAAAAAGTAAGAACAACAGGTTCGGTCAAAGACACCCCCTGCAATTCATTCTTAATACTACTATCATCCAGATAAAAAGTCTCTTGATCAACACGATACGTGAAGATGAAATGAACAGAAGGATTGGCAATAAGTAAATTCAGGAATGTAGTCGCAAGGTCGCCTAAAGGCATTCGATCAATATGACTTCGTTGAAAATCAACTGTTACTTCGGTACCTTCGCCCGCTTTCGAAGAAATCCGCAAGGATCCATTACACTGTTCAGCCGCTTCTTTTAGAAGCGGTAACCCTAAACCGACTTTTCGGGTGGTTCTCGATGTAATAAATGGATCGATCACTTTTTGGACCATTTCTTCAGACATTCCTTTGCCATCATCTGAGATTTTCATCTGGAGACGATCTGCTCTAGAATCTTCCACGATCTCTATGCGTATAGTTTTTGCACCCGCGGCTACACTATTTTCCGCGATATCCAACAGATGCAAGGCTAACTCACGCATTAGATTTTTATTACTCCTGCACCGGATGAATATTCTTTATCAATTGAGGGAATTTATTTGGCCGAACACGACCATGAAGATCTTCGTCAACAACAACTACTGGAGCCTGACTGCATGCGCCTACACAACGGCAGACCTCCAGTGTGATCTCGCCATCTTCAGTGGTTTGCCCGGGTTCAACACCCAGAACTTGTTTGGCTTTTTCGATGATCTGTGGAATTCCTCCCACATAACAGGCGGTTCCAAGGCAGAACTTGACAGTATGTTTTCCCCTGGGGCTTGTGGTGAAGAATGAATAGAAAGAGACAACCCCATGTACCTGACTAACCGGCACACCTAATTGCTGCGCAACATATGCCTGCATCGGGCGGGAGATGAACCCGATCTTACCTTGAAGCTCGTTCAAGACAACCATTGTGGCGCCATTCAAATGTTTATTTTTGTTTATGATTTCATCAATTACTTTTTTATTCTCGGGGATTGCTAATGGATCATTCGGTGGAATTGTGGGTTTTATTTCTGCCATACCGGCTCCAAAAATATTAGAGTTCCCTGAAAGGGATCTATTATTACCAATACTCTCCAATTTATGTACTTTTAGTGTACACAACCTCTTTTCAGACAATAAGAACAAATGTCATTGAAATGTTGGAAAGTTGGTCATCAAAATTGTTTACAATCAGAGAAATATTTTTCACTGATTTTATTGATTTGATTTTACCTCAACCTGTGATTTCTGTCACAAATTTGGGTGACGAATTTGGAAATTTCTTTCATCAATTTTTAAAAATGCTTTTTTCAACTCAGCTATAGTTGGTTCTTCGAGGTCGAAGTAGTTTACCCCGAGGAATTCATCCAGCCGATGAACATCACCACTTTGGATGATCTGATATTTCGATAACTGAGAATATGTTTCTACTGCTTTTTGAATAGTGATATGCCTGGAAATTTCCATCACCGGGTTGTTTTCCAATTCTTCCGGGATCAGACCCAGGGTAGGCAGTAATCCAAACGCTTTTCGGTTGATATGAGCCGGTATCAGTATCCCGCCTAATGCCTTTACATGTTCGCAGGCGCTTTTTATGGATACTGAAGAGGATGTCAGTAAAAGACGTTCCTCTCGGTATAAGAAATCGCCTGTTTCGTCTACAACAAACTGCTCTCCAAATAAATCCGGGTTATTCTGAAAGGGGGGCAAAGAAACGTCGACAATTTTCTGAAGTGTCTGTATCTGTTCTAATGTATCGAATATGCATAACACATGGACTTCCTCCTGTGTCTGCAATTCCATACCCGGTAAGATATGTATCCCTGTGCCTTCGGCGGCTTTTATGACTGCGCTGATATTACCGGATGAATTATGGTCTGTGATAGCCAGTAAATTTATCCCGAGATCTAATGCTTCCTGGACAATCAGCGGGGGAATCATTTCAACTTCCGCGCAGGGTGAGAGCACGGTATGGACGTGCAATTCAGCGCGAAATTTTTTTAGCGGGCTCACGGATTCCGCAAACCCATCTCCCAAAGTTGACCAATCGTTGAAAACGTGGAATTCGATGTTGAAAGCAACGTTACACCTTCGTCATTTGCCTTCTGTATCGTATTCTCGTCCGGCATTGCTCCTTCCGTGATGATCACGGCAGTTAATTCCAACAAAGCTGCAACAGCGACTATGTTTCCATGTGCCTGTAATGTAACCCATATACCCTGCTTGGGAGCGCCGGCCATGACGCAACTTAGTAGATCAGAACTATATCCAAATGTTGGTGTAACCGATGTGAAATCCCTGGGTTCAGTAAGGACCTTTAATTCCAATTTATCGATGATCTGTTGAATATTCATGATTTCGTTTTTTCTCCCAGATTAGTGTTGGAATCTCCCAAGAATTCCTTGTTTTCGAGGTTAATTTTCATTCGGAGGCGGGTACCTTTTCCAAGAACGGATTCTAACTTCATATTATCCACACACCGCGCGATATTTACCAGTCCCATTCCGGCGCCAAATCCAAGTTCGCGTATCTCTTCGCTGGCGGTTGAATAACCTGGTTTCATCGCCTGTTCTACATCGGCAATGCCCGGACCGTCATCCGTGACATCGATCGTGATCTGGTGTGGTTCAATTTCCACCCGGATAATTCCACCGTTATTGGTATGGATGATCAAGTTGATTTCAGCTTCATAGATGGCAATTGAACATCGCCGCGCGATCTGCGGACTGGCCCCCAGCCTTATAAGAGCTCGTTTGATGTTGCTTGACGCGGCTCCACCGTGAACAAAATCGCGTTGTTTGATCGTGTATCGAAGGATCAAACTGGTACGATCGGATTCGATATCTTCAAAAAGGTGAGATGCCCTGTAACGGCGCATCTCTTCTTCCTGTGTTTTTGATTGTAGTACTTTCAGCAAACCGCGTGTAATATCACCTTTTGTGATAATGCCGGTTAACTTGCCTTCCGTATTGACCACCGGAAGGCGGCCAACACCGGTTGCCACAAATATTTTAAGCGCTTCAATCACCAGATCGACATCACAAACGGTATATGGATCTGGGGTCATGTATTGTGTGGTTGGTGCTTCTAATCCACCTTCTATCAAACAATGGAAGATATCTTCCATGCTGATAACACCCACAAGTCTGTCATTTTCTGTAACGGGCATTCCGGATATTCCGGTTTTTCGGAATATCTCGACCACATCTTTCATGCGTGTATCTGGCGAAGCTGACCGCACATTGCGGGTCATCACTTCATTGATACGCAATTCATACGCTAACTCTTCCGACCGAGTGATACTTTCGGCCTGTTGGTCGGTCAACACAACTGTTGAACGATTGGAAGCAGCGTTCATTATCCTCTTTTATGAAAATACTTCGCAGGAGCAATCCCCGTCAGCCACAGAAGATTCGTAGCTTTTTAATCCATTTTGATATAACCGGCCGCAAAGCTCAAACATTCCAAATGGACTGGTTATAAGAGGTATTCGTTCTCGATTGGCCAGATCTATTGTTTCTTTCGGCGGAAGTTTTCCTCTTACCAGAACGATAGCTGAAACATCAGCCATTTGCGCGGTTCTAACCACCTGCGGGTTGCATAATCCGGTTAGAAGAACGGCTTCTGGCTGAATTGACGCCAGAACATCACTCATTAGATCCGCGCCACACCCGCCCTTTATCTCTCGTGTAAGGTCCGCATCCGGATTCATTAATTTTCCATCAATTATTGCAATCAGTTCTTCCGCATTCATCGATTTCTCTTTATTTAACACAATATTTAACGCAATTGTACACAAGTTTACTCCAGTAAGCCAGTTACCAACCCATATTGTCAATTTGAAACCCATTAATTTCGGATAAAGAAAATTTCGTGAATCATGGTTTAGAATTGGTTCATATTAATGCTCGGAGAGTATCATGAAACAATTAATTCAATCCGTAAAAGGTACCAGAGATTTTTATCCGGAAGAAATGTCTATCCGTACCTGGTTGTATCAGAAAATCAATGAGGTTAGTTCCTCTTTTGGTTATGAAGAATATGAGGGTCCCATCCTTGAGCGGCTTGAATTATATGCGGCAAAATCCGGTGAAGAATTGGTTAAAGAACAGTCTTTTGTGTTTTCTGACCGCGGTGGTGACCAGATCACTCTTCGCCCTGAACTAACACCGACTTTAGCCCGAATGATCGCGCAAAGACAAAGTGAACTGGTTTTCCCTGTCCGATGGTGGTCATTCGGCCCGTTCTGGCGGTATGAAAAACCTCAGAAAGGGCGGACGCGTGAATTTTTTCAGTGGAACTGCGATATTCTAGGAGTTAATTCGCCCGAAGCTGACGCTGAACTGGTTGCCGTTGCCGCGAGTTTCCTGCGAAGTGTAGGGTTGACGCCATCCGAGGTCAAAATATACGTAAATAACCGCCGTCTGATGGATGCGTTGATCGGGGAATTGGGGGTTGAACCGGAAAATCGAAAGAACATTTTTCATATTATTGACCGACGCGATAAATTATCGGCTGCCGCCTGGAAAGATTATGCGCTGGAAAGCGGTCTGTCAGAAAAACAATTTGAAGCGCTTTGTTCACTCCTGGAAGATAAAAATCTTTGGAAGCGTTCTGATGAACTTATCCGATTTTTCAATATCCTAAAAGCGATGAAGCTGGATGATTTTGTGGTCTTTGATCCTCAAGTAATCCGCGGGCTTGAGTACTATACCGGTACAGTTTTTGAAGGCCGCGACGCTTCAGGTGAGGGACGGGCGGTTTTCGGCGGCGGGCGGTACGACAACCTGGTGGGTGACGTTGGCGGCGATCCATTACCCGGGGTAGGTTTCGCTATGGGTGATGTAATGATCACCGTTCTTCTGCAAAAATACGGAAAAATCGATATTGAATCAAAAAGAGAGCAAAACACAGTACTGGTTACGGTTTTTGATGAAACCCTGCTTCCGGCTTCTTTTGCGATTGGAAATGACCTGCGGAATGCGGGGCTTCGGGTGGTGACCTACCCGGAAGCCGCCAAATTGCCCAAACAATTGAAATTCGCCGACCGTAAGGGTATTCATTTTGCCGTTATTCAGGGGCCGGATGAAGCCACATCAAATTCTGTCACGATCAAAGATCTGTTGAAACGGGAACAGAAGACGGTTCCGCTCTCTGAAGCGGCAAAGACAATTAAAGAAATGATGCAATAGATGACTTGCTGCCTGTAAGGGGCTGTGATAAAATATGGCTCGCTTACGGTGGCTGTAGCTCAACGGCAGAGCGTCGCACTGTGGATGCGAATGTTGTGGGTTCGAAACCCATCAGCCACCCTGAAAAACAAAGAAAATCCCCGATTTTTTCGGGGATTTTTGCTTTTTGAATAAATTGCTTTTGATATAGCGTGAAGTTTGCGTTGAATTTTAAAATACACGTTAAAAACCTTACCTAGATTTCTCATCAGTGATAACGCTAACGATAGTGGATAATTCCTTAAAAGGTGGGGAAAAATGATTAGGTTGAACGTATTTAATGACATCGTCATTGAAGTAGTAGAGAAACAGTATTTCGTCTCAATGCCCTGACGGGCATTTATTGTTTTTAACCTTTACCGCCGCGTGTACCAGAATTTGATATTGACAACATTGCCATACGGGTCACGCGCGCGAACCAGAGTGAGCGCCACGTTCGTGCCGGAGTAGGCGTTGACGATGCTGGAGGTACCTTTGGTTGCGCCCATCAGGTTCAAATCTAAACCACCCAATCCTTTATTTGAATATCGCTGTCCGGGTAGCCATTTCCGTACGCACACGTATTCCGCCTCTGCGCCAGTGTACCCAGCCTAATAACGCCAGCCAGGCAAACTCTTGGAATAACATGCCAGCCAGCCCCATTACAACCAGCGGATAATAGTTACCGATTTGTATTCCATTCACGTTCATTTGCACCAGGTTGGAAAATGAGGCGGTGAACAATCCAGTGAAATCCTTCTCTGTCAAAGCTTCAATACAAAATACCGTCGCTAGAGTAAAATCCCACGCAAAATGGTATCCGGTTATGAGTGCGGTTCTACCGGTAAATAAATAAAATAATCCTTGAAAAGCCATGCTAATGAAAACAAATAGAATAAACGCAGGCATTCCTGAGGAGCTATGCATCACTGCAGAAACCAGCGCCGCTCCGCCGACAGCCATCAGAGCGGCTGGCCACACCCCCAAACGCGATCCATTCAATCCTTCAAACAGGTTGCGAATTTGATAGGCGCGTGCCAATTCTTCAAAAAAACCGACAGCCCCATAACTCAACACGCTCAACAAAACAGCTATTGGAAAACCGACACCGGAAATACCTGAAGTAAAACCGAGTTTTAATTGAATAATCCCAAGCATCAAGGCAGTCAACACGCATAAAACGATAAACACAAATCCTATACCAAATCCAGCTCCAAAATCCTCCCACCAGATACGGTGAGTTAAATTTAAACCAAAATCACACCATGCACGCCTGTCCAAAAAGCGCCCTGCCAGCCAGACACTCAATAACGTAATTCCCAAATATACGGGATAACCAACTGCCTCAACCGCCAGACGCGGCCAAGAATTAAGAAATGAATGAGGAACCACGCATAGGGAAAAGAGTAAAACACCGCCTATGTTCACCGTCAACTGCAGCAAAAGTCTCCACCCCGTGCGCAGTCGACCATCCGATGAGCTCCAAAAATATTTTTTTATATCATAGACGTTCTTCATTTTACGCACTTTTACCCTTTAAATTAAAAAAAATCGATACCATGAGAATTCTGTTTACAAATCCCAAAAATAACTAATACAATAATCCCTAAGATTTCTATCAATATGGGCAAAATCCGGTATTCCACCAAATCTTATAGAATAACCAGATTCGTTCATTGTATATCATGACTTTTTGCGGTATCAATGCGTTGACTCTCACGCATTTGAAAGGTGAGTGGTCAACGCCTTCGCGCGCACGATTATCAGGATGGTGACGGCCACATCAACAGAGACACTGTAGTAGCTCGTGCATATGGTTCCAAAAAAATGCAAATTCGGCGATGTTTGGCATGGCCATACCATCTGGTGATGGAATTTGCAAAAAACACATTAACCCCAATCATCAATTAAATTTTTGCATAAAAACGACATAAAAACCAATGTTGTACTATACTTTTACATAATCTAAATTAAATTCCCACGACATCTCTAAATTGAGAATAACAAAATGACCTACCAATCTGGTGACATAATTCTTGATAAGTACCGGGTAGATACACTCCTTGGAGATGGACCTTGCGGTGAAGTTTATCGGGTTATTAGAACATCTGATAAAACCCAGCGAGCAATTAAGGTGTTTTCCCAGGGGACTATTGGTACGGGCAATCTGGGTTTTTTCAATTGTCGTCAACGCTTTGGATTTGAATTCCAATTGGCCGCCAGGTTGAACTCACCTGAGCCTAATCCTTACTTGCTTCAAATCTATGATTTTATTGACACCTCGGAGTGTATGATCCTTGAGATGGAATATGCGCCTGGTGGGAGCTTACGAGGGAAGATTCTTGCGTACACCCAGAAAGGGATTGCGTATCCCCGTGAAAAAGCTTTGCGTGTAGCCTGCGATGTTGCCATCGGTCTTGGAACTCTTCATCGGGCAGGAATTGTACATCATAACTTAAAAGCTTCGAACATACTTTTTAATTTGAAAGACCGGATAGTTTTTTCCGATCTTGGAATGGCACAGGGAATAGGTCGGACAAGTTCTTCATCTATTCTGAGTTATTCCATTCCGCCATCGGATATTGATGGTTCTTTCAATTTGGATCGCCGCCTTGCTTCCGATTTCGCTAACCCTACTTCGGATATTTATTCTTTGGGTCATATTCTTTTTGAGATGATCACTGGTAAAGATTTTAATAAATTACCTCCTCATTCTCGATTGCGCGATTTTATACCCGGAATTAATCCTTCACTTGATGACCTTCTTTACAGCATGATGCACGAATCGGCTGGATTAAGAGACCTTGACGCATCAACAGTGGCTCGCAAGTTACAGCATGAACTGGAGATTGAAGAAAAAGCTCAACGCGAAATTCTATCGAGAAAGTATGATGAACTTGCCGAATGGGAACGCCTGAAAAACGCGGAGTTGACACGTCAGAAAACTGGATTGGCCGACCAGCAAACAAAACCTGTATCAGATACCAAGGAAAATAATAAACCAGCTACTGAACAAGAGAAAATTGCTCCTCCCGAAGAGGAAATTGAACTACCTGATACCACGAACGATATTGCTTCCAACAAAATTGATAAAAAATCAAAAATAACCAAAGTTTCTGAAGTAATTGAAGGATCTTCTAAAGAACAAAAACAAAGATTCATTTCTAAAAAGATAGTACTGCTTAGTATTCTACTAACAGCTATTGTCACAGTCGGTATTTTCTATTGGAATTATCTCATTTCAATACCTGAAAAAAAGCATCCAACTTCGTTGCCTTTAAAAACTATCATTTCTCCCGTTCCCGCTCTTGATGTTACCACCTCGCCCAAGCCCACAGGTTCAGAAGTACAATTGCCGGTTGAAACAGCCATTACCCCAACACAGGCATTTCCTTCTCCATCCATAGTCCCGCCAGGAGGTGAAAACGGGACATCAGCAATTCAGAATTCAAAAGCCTCGTCAGAGATCTATTCTGCGTTAAATCCTGGATTTGAAGATACCTCTGCCTGGACTCTACGAATTGGTGATTCTCATATCCTTGGGAAATACACAACTGAATGGGCCAGCGAAGGAACTGGCAGTTACAAGATATATATGTTAGGGGACGCAAATTATGAATACTGTTTCCTCTCAGGGATTCGCACAACGATCAATCAGGCTGTTGATCTTACTGATGTAGACGAAGTGCTTTTTGACCTATACCTTAAACCTGCCGTTGTAATGAAAGATTCTCAGGGAAATCCTGTAATAACCAAAGCAGTAGCATTTATTGATGGAGAACAACTATATAAATCGGTAGACAACACTGAAGGGTTTCTGCCAAACCAAAAACTAGTACTTAATAAACGCTTTTCAGGAAAGCATGATTTAAAAATCGGCCTCATGACTACATACAATTTCTGCGTTAAAGGCAGGAATGAGGCTGATAGCCTGACTTTGTACATAGATAATGTCAGATTGATCACGTACCAGTAAACCACCAATTTCTTACTCAATCCTTTTACACCATCAACCCTAATTGATGCTCGACAAGCTGGATTAAATTAGCACTATTTTTTGCCAGTTTTTCCTTTTGCTTCTTTAATCTGGAAAATCTGATCGGCATATGACCTTCAAGTGCTTCTGAATACGACTTTGATAAATAATCCACTGATAATGAAATTGATCCCAACAACATAGGATCAATACATTTATTGATAAGGCAGGTAACTTCAGGGACAAATTGTCCTGGAAAAATCCCCAAATTTCCAATAGTCGCGCGACCGAAATTCAAAAACCGGTTACATAGGGTGTCTAGTTTCCAGAAGGGTGCCGATATTGAGAAAAGGCTGGCACGGTTTTCTTGAATATCTGTAGAGATATCTTCAACGTCATCCATTAATTGTGTAAACGCGCCAAAACCAAAAAGCGCGGATGCCTGATCAATTGACAACTCACCTGCCACCAGGTATCCATCTGTCAATACTGAAGTTCCTCCTTTTTCAAAAGTAATCCCAAGAATATCTTTTTCAAACGGTGATATTTGAGAAGACACCAGTTCAAGACTTTTTACCTGAGCCGAGTGAATAGTTAGAAGGCTCTGATATACCATCGGAAATTTATTTCTATCCCATTCAAATTCGATCATCCGAATTAATGAGTCCACAATTTTTTCGTGTTTATTTACAGGCCGAATCAATTTTCCAAGTAACCTTTCTCGAAATCGTTGATTAAACTCTTTCTTAGAAGTTAATGAAATATCTGAGTCGTCAAGATAGTTATCTGTATACGGATAAAGCATGGAATAAGCGAATAAAGACGGTGTTGTTTCAACAGGCAATCCAAGTAAAAGTTGGATGAGATTTGCTGTGATAATATTCCGTCCGGCTTGATAAATATCAGAAAATGGTATATCTGGATCAAAATCTCTTGCCATATGGAAAAATTTCCGGGCTGATTCCAACAATCCAGATTTCTCAACAAACTCAAAATCGGCTGGTTGAATGAAAAATAAATCTTCAGCCAGATTTATTATGGTTGATCGAATATTTTGTTGAAGAGAATTAAATTCATCATAGTTAGATGAAAAATGTTTTGACACTTTAATTAATTGGGTGGTTTCATTTTCGATTCTATTTTCATTTTCTCTTTGATTCTCAAGAGAATAAGAAACCGAAAACCCGGGAAAACTGATTCCGGTTTCCCACCATAATTGCTTATAGTGGTTTACCAATGCTGGAATACCTTTGGAAAAATCAAAATAACTTTCTTTGAATTCAACTGAATCTTCCACATTTTGGGTGCGTACCATTGACATAATCGCTTCTTGCCCGTTTCTGTTTGATCTAAATCAATATACGGAAAAGTGCTGTATTTGTCTCAAAGCAAAATTGCATAGTCTTGTTGGTTTCTTGAAAATCACTATTCATAAAAATTTGAACCTAACAATTCTGTTTGTGAGAAAAAACAACTTTCAAACGATAATATGATGTATACAAATCTCATTTTATCGGGGACTTATTTTATGGAAGATTATCAGGTTGTGCAGGAAAGTGATCAAGAAAAATCAGATGATCACATCTGGCGTCAATTTTTTGAACATTCTTATGCTGTCCAATACAAATGCCCACAGTGTGGTGCGGATTTTGATATAGACGGATGGTTTTTTAAATTTGAACCTGTCCGGTGCTCAAAATGCAGCTTGAAATTTCAAGGATTGTTTGGACGGGTGATGTCATCTTCATCCTCTTCTTCTGGGCAAATTGACCTTGAAACATTTGAAGGTGATCAGGGCTCTGTTTCTATACCCCACGGATCATTCAACTTAAGTTCCATAGTAGATCACATCATATTAATTCTTTACGCGGAGAAAGACCCCAAAAATCCTGTTCCTTTTGGATTAATTGACTATTTCGCACAAAAACCAAGATTTCATTACTTTGGCAAACCTGATAATTTTCCGTCAGGACAACAAAAGCCAAAATCGATTTTTGCCACATTATTCTCATAAGGATAATTAAGCAAAAAAAGCCGCCCGAATATGGGCGGTTTTCTTTTTTTATAAGCCAACAGGTCTAAGACCTTTGTAAACTTGATTTCCCCCGATTGTTCTTAAAATAGTCTCCGCTGGTTTTCCGATTATCTCGGCTAACTGAGAGGGAGACATTGGTGAATTTCCGTGAGCAATAAATGTTCGAAAGACGGCATCCACCAGGGTAGTGTGATTAGTCAAAAAATCTTCTTGCCGGGCGCAATGAGACATTAGCGTGTCTTGCAACCCGTCAACTATCTTTACTTCCGCAGTAATCGGGTCAACCCAGTCAATTTTTGTGCTCTCTTCTATGTTCTCAAAAGCGGCCTGATGTTCAGGACAAAGACAACTATGTAAATAAATGCGCCAATTGCCATCGTGGGCCATCCACCATTCAAAATCGATATGGAAGGGGGTATCAGCTGTTGGTTTTACGAGGCTAAACTTTTTTGTCTCCACCATTTCAACTCTCTTCTTCAGTATCGGCCATACGGAAGTATAGATCTCCCATATGATTTGACCAAGGACGATTTTGCAAAATTGATAAGATCAAGCCTGGCGGACAACGGCGGATAATATTTACAGCCGAATATAATTCCTGCACGTGGACATGCCCTTGAGGATTTAATTTCGCTTGTTCTTTCATGACCTTCTTTAAAGTGGTTTCCAGTGATTGTCGTGAATAGTTGCCTGAATTCCAAATAGTGTCTAGAGCCTCGACATCGGGAATTGCTACAACCATTCGCTCATCATATGTGCCACTGACTAATTGTTTAAGCATGGCAAAAACAATACCGCCGTCAGCTCCAATAAGAGCCGTTCGAATCCATTCTCTACTGGGTTTTCTTTTTCCCGCCGATATTAATACTTCACCAGGTTTATTTCCCTTAGAAATGGTGATGTAATTACCCGGAATCAGCTCAAGAGATTCATACCAATTCCGTAATCCGTAAACGTATTTATTTGTACGAACAACCCAACCAGAAATATCCTGGTTGGTTTCGGCGTCAATAAATTTAAATTGCACGCGGGGGGCTTCATAGGCAGAAGGGAATAATTTACGTATTGCCCGGGTCATTGGAAGTGTCCCCGCACGCCAATGAGGATAAATAAGACTGATCGTGACTTGATCAGGTCGGTCCACTTTTCCGGAATCCGGTTCCAGTTCATCAATCACGTTCTTCATCAACTGATCTAAAAGATCAGGATCTGTATTATCTAAAGTATTATCAATTCCTGCATAGCGTAATGTGACAGGAGCTTCCCGCACCTCGGCTGGTTCCAGTCTGTGCAGGAACCAGAGTGTCTCACCAGATGGTCCCACTTCATCAAACCGCTCATCTTCTTCAAGAGCAAGATTTAACGAAAATTCAGTTAGTTTTGAATTCACATCCGTTGGAAGCTCAATTTGTTCCATCAAGAAACGGGTAGGGAGAGGTCCGCCACCGTTCATATCAAGAACGGCTTCTACAAGATTGAGATGACCGACATTTATATCAACGAGCAAAGCCCTCGGGAACCAACGCCCGGCAATACGAACAAGGTCTTCTACTTTTTCGAAGTTACTTGTCAATATCGCTTCAATTTCTTCACCGTAGCGTTCATATACTGCGTCAGCCTGTAACATTGGATCATTCTCATCAACTTTGAGAGGTTGATTAAGAACATGATCTTTAAGACCGGCAGCGAACATCTTTGTCTCTGAATTTCCAAAATCCAACGATAGCACGTCAAATTCGGGCATGCCGGGGTTGTTGGATTTTCGAATTGACGTTACAGTACCTTTTTTCCAATTTAATGCTGGAAATTGTAGGACATCATTTTCTTTATACGTTTCGCCGGGTTGGTACCGAATGCCCTCAGAAGGTTTCTGATTTACAAGATTTTGAATTTCAACTTCTATTCGCTTTGAAATCAGAGCCTTTGTCAGTTCTTCCGCTGTCTGAGGGAGTTCGATTTCCAAAAGATGATTATATAAAAATTCCAGATCTTGATCTGTAAACTTGAAATTATGCCAGTAATCTTTTTGCAAAGTCAGGCTATTTGATCCCATCACTTTATTCTTTTACTCCCACAGAGACAAATGTCAGGCAGATTATTATACCGTACCTTGATATCCATCACGGATATATATTTTCAAGCCATTGGACAGGATTAACTTTAACACCATTTACCCAAACTTCAAAATGGAGATGAGGACCTGTCACACGGCCTGTAGCCCCGATAATTCCTATCAATTGTCCAGGCTCAACATGGTCACCTGCTTTGACTTTAATTTCCGCCTGATGACCATAACCAGTATATATTCCCTGGCCATGGTCAATGAATGTCGCATTTCCTGTTGCAGTGAGAGGTCCCGTAAAAACAACAGTACCTGCTGCAGGAGCATAGATATTTAAATTGGCACATACGCCAAAATCCAAACCGCCATGATAACTGGTAAATTGACCACCATTATAGATTCTTCTGACACCAAATATTGATTTAGTGCATACGGGTTCGTCAACCGGTTCCCGGAAAATTCCGGTCCAAAGTTTGATAGGAGAGACGGGGGTAATTATTTGCTTTATTGTATCGTCTTCTGCTTTTGTATAGGAAGGATCGATAGTCTCAGGATCAACAGACAGAGGTGGATCTTCTGGATAGTAACCGGATTGAACATATATCATCTGTGAAAATTGATATTTTGATCCATCCGGCCGAGTGATTGACATTTCAAAAGGAGATAAACCAGTTTCTGCCATCGCGTGAATTCCCTGAAGTGCCGTATATCGGCCATCAGATTGTTGAAAAAAATGCAAAGGTTTATCTAAAAGACTTCCTGATATTAGCAGACCCTGTTCGCCAGTAGCTGAAATTTCAATTGTATGTCCCTGTATCACCGGCAGTTCATTAAATTGAAGACTTGAAAGAAAAGGTATTTTGCTTCTGGCAGATTTTGCATCACCTGCCTGTTTTTCTTGAGAATAAAAAACTGGGGTTGATGGGGTGGCTGACCATGTGGTTTGCAGATTATTCTGTGTGGCCAAAATCCATGGATTTGATCCAATAGAAATGGCTGTTTCAAACAGTGTGCCTCCAGATTTTATGGATTGAATGCCATTCAATGTGATTTGATCAGAAACCGGCAAAATCAGACTGGAACCTGCATAGATTTCCCTGGGACTGGTAACTTTGTTCAATTTAATCAACATATCAATAGGGAATTGATATTGCACACTAAGATTTGAAAGGTTGGCACCCAGTGGAATTTCTTCCGCAGTAAGATTTCCCGTAACGCCTTCAAGACCCGGAATTACAATTTGTTGCCCGGCTGATAAGATATTCGGGTTGGAGATGTTATTCGCCAGAATAATATCGTCAACAGATACACCGAATTTAATAGCAATGACATTCAGTGTATCTCCGGGTTGAATCGTGTATGTTGGCCCGCTTGATGCCACATCCTGAGCTGAAACGGAATAAGTAGGGAATACAAGTAAAAATATTAAAAAAAAGTAGGCTACTTTACTTAATAGTTTCATGTGCAATTTCCAATAAATCTCCGCAATTATAGTCGTCAAAACGATCTATGTGGGTTTCGATTATATATTTTGCCCCTTTTTGCGGCGAAGCTAATGTTTTCCACTGTTTTGCTAGTATTTTATCTACAACAACACCATTGGAATCAGCCCATACAATGGCCAAATCGATTCGCATAAAGAACATATGAATGGCTGAGTTGATCCTGTCTTCAGCCGGATTTATGAAAAGTAACCCGCCATTCTCAGGGATAGATTTTTTAAACATTAATCCACATAGACGCGAAAGGAATGTATCACAAACACCCAGCGTAAGCGGGATAGCGTTTTTGTTTGTTTTATTATTAACGATGAAATACTGCATTTGTAATCTCTATATCTAATTTTTTTGTTTTTCAATAATCCTGTCAATACTGGCTATTAACTCATTCGGGCTAAATGGTTTACAAATATAATCATCAACTTTAGCAATACGCAATCCTAGAACGCGATCGATCGCCTGAGCTTTAGCTGTAATAACAATGACCGGAATATTACGGGTTTTTGACTGAGCTTTCATCTGTTGATACACATCCCAGCCATCCAAATCGGGCATCATAAGATCAAGAAGAACAAGATCAGGCACATCCGCAAGTACCATCTCCAGCCCCTTCACACCGCCATCGGCGCCCTTTACAGAAAAACCACGTCTGGTAAGTATCAGGCTAACCAGATCGATCATATCGGAGTCATCTTCGATATATATGATCCGTTTAATTTGAGAAGAGGCCATCTTTTCTCCTATTCAGGATAAGTGTATCACAGGCTTTATAGTATTAAATATCAGGCTGGCAAGTTATGCAATAGACATAAACAACTTTTTTACAATCGTGTATACTTTTAAAGGTTTACTCAGGAGAAACCGAAAAGCCATGGAGAAACAGAGAATACTTATTGTAGATGACCATGAAGTTGTTCGTATAGGTTTACGTTCCTTGCTCCAACATCATCCCCAATTTGAAGTTGTGGGAGAAGCCGGAACCGCAAAAGAAGCCATTGATAAAGTAGCACAACTCCTTCCCGATGCCGTTTTGATGGATATTCGTTTGCCAGGTGCGTCAGGAATTGAGGCCTGTGAAGAAATCACTCATACCTACCCAAATACTAAAGTGATTATGCTGACTTCGTATGCTGAGGATGAAATGCTATTTTCAGCAATTCGTGCCGGGGCTTCAGGATATGTTTTGAAACAAATTGGTGGTGATGATCTGGTTAAAGCTCTAGAAGCGGTAGGGCGAGGTGAAGCGCCTCTTGATCCGGCTATGACAAAGCGAATTTTCCAGGAAGTCAAACGCGTCGTAAAACAAGAGGAAGCTTCTGCTTTTGCTCACTTATCTGACAACGAAAAGAAAGTATTGCTAAAAGTTTCTGAAGGAAAAACAAACCGGGAAATTTCCAAAGAGTTATTTCTCGGAGAAGGAACTATCCGAAATTATGTGTCCAGTATTCTTTCTAAACTTGGTGTTAGCAATCGCGCAGAAGCAGCCGCTTTCGCAGTCGAACATAACTTGAAAGAATACATCCCCAAAGATTTACTTGAAAAAATTGAATCAAAGCCTGAAGATTAACTTCAGGCTTTTTCTATCGTCTCTTTTATATAAAGCGCGTCTTCTTCCATTATAGGGCTTTCACACATTATCCGCCCGGAGCATTTGCGTTTAATCAGGACATCTATTAAATCCACAAGGTTGAAATCCGATTCTTTCAATGGAAGATGATTCTTTTCACCTTTGGAAGAGTACTCAATACCGGATAGGTGAATGTGCATTTTTTGGAGAGCTTCAGAACCAAGCATATTTGAGATTGTGTCAATTTGTTTCATCCACTCCTCTCGTGAATTATTACCTCCAGCAGCGCGGGCATGAAGATGAGCAAAATCAACACATGGCAGTACATTTTCAATCGATTGGCTCATTTTTAAAGTGTCTTCAAGAGTGCCAAGCATAGCAGATTTTCCCATTGTCTCAGGTCTGAGCGTGACAGGATTTCCAGATGAGCGAAGTTCATTTACACAATCCAATAGGCGGGGAATAGCAATAGCCAGAACTTCATCAGCCGATTTGTCAAAATATGATCCTGGGTGAAAAACTATATCTGTCGCTCCGGCCAGGTAACCATAGTGAGCCGCGTCCATTAATCGTTTCCGAGATTTAGGCCATTCTTCCTCATTGGCGTTTAAATTAATGAAGTAGGGTGCATGAACACTGATCATTACACCTTGAATTTCCGCTTCACGCTTTATTGCCGCGCAAGTTTCTTCAGTCACTCTAACGCTTTGAACCCATCCCAGTTCCAATGCATCCAGGCCAAGTGCGTGAATTTGTTGTATTGCCCCAACACTTCCGCCTGGTTTTTTGGGAGTGGAAATTGGTGAACCAACCGTTCCAATTCGAAAAGGAAGTGACATAAATTTCTCCACGTGTCGAGTTAAAATCCAAGCTTTGTTAATAAGGCGGGACCGAGAATTAAGATACCTATAATAACTGAGGACATAGCGGCAATTAAAACTGCAGCCGCGCCAACATCTTTACCCACTTTTGCCAGTGGATGTTTTTCAGGGCTTGCCAGATCTACGACAGCTTCAAGGGATGTATTAATAAATTCAGCTGTCCAAACTGTACCTATTGTCAAAATTAGGATGGCAAATTGGATATTTGAGATTTGGAGCCAAATAGCTACTAAAACAACAATAGCTGTCGCAAAAGTATGGATATAGGCATTCTTCTGTGTTTTCAAAACATAGGCCATTCCAGAGAAAGCATGACCAAATGAATGTATCCGAGAAATAAAAAAATCTTTCATATCAATAGTCCTCAGGCCATGCGTAATCACCAACCTGAAGTTTCATAAGTATGGTTTCTTGTTTTTCTTTCATTACTTTTTTTTCATCCGGATTGCTGTGATCCAATCCTGATAAATGCAAACAACCATGGACGATCAGCATAGTTAGCTCGTCTTCAAGTGAATGGTGTGCTTGATTGGACTGAGTCACAGCTTTTTCGACAGAAATTATTACATCCCCAAGGTAGCGATAATTTGTTTCGGGATCAATTTCATCCGATAAGAATGAAAGCACATCTGTGGAAGAATCGATCTCACGATATACATTATTTAAATACTGAATTTCATTATTATCAGTAAAAACTATCGACGCATCTCCCGATATTTTCATAACCTTAAAAACTTCGCCAGCTATTCGTCTAATTTTTTTTAATGAGAAGTCTTCTGGTAAATCTACTTTTCGCGTTACATGTATCATTCTTATTTACTCTCTATGGTTTGTTCTGCGGTTTCTGCAGAATCCGGTAATGGTTCTATCGGGTTGGATGGTGTACGAATTTCGGGATAAATAATCCTGGGATGGTAACTGTTTTTTAATGTTGAAACAAATGATTCTAAGGCCACATTTAAATCATTCAAAGTTAACGATGTTTGGTCTAATTGGCCTTCTTGTTGCAAGTATTCGAATACTTTTTTTACGAGAGTTCGTAATTCCATATCGGAACGGGGTAATTCTGCTCTTGCCCTCGCTTCACAACCATCAGCTAACATTAATAAGGCAGTCTCTTTTGAATGAGGACTTGGCCCCGGGTAACGGAAATCTTCAATATTCACTCGTTCGATTTGGCCGGCAGATTCTTGAATGGCACGAGCATACTGATAACGTGTTAATAATGTACCGTGATGTTCTTTGATGAAATCCATTATTCGAGGAGGTAAATGGTGTTTTCGTGCTATTTGAATACCGTCTGACACATGTCGGATAATTGTTGAAGCGGAATCTTCAGGGCTCAAATCATCATGTGGATTGGATTTTCCAGAAACCTGGTTCTCAATAAAGAATTGTGGATTAGCCGCCTTACCAATATCATGATAGAGTGCTCCGACACGGGTCAATAACACATCAGCCCCAATTGCTTCGGCAGCCTGTTCAGCCAGATTTGCAACCTGCAGACTATGTTGGTAACTACCCGGGGCGTTGCGTAGCATGAATTGCATTACAGGATGATCAGGCCGTGACAGGTCAAGCAATTGAAGAGCGGTCGTTGTCCCTAACAACTGTGAAAATACGAATTGGAATAATAAAGCTAGCGATGCCGATGCCAATCCATTGATAAACGCACTTCCCAATAGAGTGGCCAGGCCAATAAAATCAATGCTACCCGGAGATAACCTGTAAGCAATAATAACAGCACATCCGGCTATTCCTATGGCTGCTGCTGAGCTAAAAAAGCTTGACACCCGTAATCCTTTACCTAGAATTAGGATTCCAATTAAAGATGTCAGTGAATAGTATATTGTGATGTCCAGACTGGAAGAAAGATCATACGAAGAAATGATTGCCAGAACAAAAGACAAAACCATCCCGAGTTCTGTATTATACAGACTCGAAATAGTAAGACCGTAAGCAGCCATGGGAAATAAGTAGGGAAAAACAGTCCTGTTTGGAATAATGAAGCGAGCTGATAAAAGAAAAACCAGATAAAGTCCTGAAATTAATAGTAATCCGCGCATACTGTTCGCTGGCGCGATGGGGCGGCGTATGAAATAGAATGCCACAAAACCACCCATAATGACAATTAAGGCGGCCGGAGAAAAGTAGTTAATATAACCTGACTGTGGATTGACCAGATCAAATTTTTCGAGAGTCTCAAAAATCAGCGGAGTAACAACCTGTCCACGCCTGACAATGATCTCACCTGCCAGTAATGAACGGGTTACAGGTTGAACATCCTGTCTGGCTTTTTCTATCGCGGCTCGGGTTTGTTCTTCACTGAAAACCGAATTCGCTTCAATTTGTGGCTGTATCAATCTTGAAAGAATTGTATTGGAGGTAGGAGAAAAAGACAGCGATATTCGGCTGGGAACGGATTGCCTGGCTTCAAAAATCTGGTCCCCCCTGATGGTAGTCCGCATGACCTCTTCCAATACACGTAACGCTTCCTGTTGAATTGAATTCCACCGATCTTCCGGGAGATCCAATACCAATGAAGTTTCTTCTATGTTGAATTTAACATTCTTAATCGCTAAAAGATCACGACTTTTTTGGTCTCGGTTGGCAAACTTATCAGAACGGACAGATGTGATAAACCCCAAAATTGTTCGGAGTTCATCTAACTTTTTTCTGGCAATGGCCGGATCAGCCGGAAGATACTTGGGAGATACAGTTCGTTCAGCATCTTTTCGCGCCGCGTCCGTTTGTACTGTACTGATGAATGAAAGGGAAGATGGTGCCTGAATATCCTGTGGGGCGACTCCGCCAACGGTAATAGGTAGATAAGAGGGGCGAAGAGCAATCGGTAAAATCAAAACCGTATACGATAAAGTCATGACCAGAATCAACAAGAGGGTTCTGGAAATGAACCTGTGCCCAAAAGGATTGGAATCAGTTTTATGCGTTTCAGGCGCCATAAGGTCTATTTTGCAAGCAATTCCCGGACAGCTTTAGAAATAGTCTCTCCGCTGGCTCGTCCCTGAACCTGGGGAACAACCAATTTCATCACCTTTCCCATATCTGATGGAGCAGAAGCACCTGATTCCGCAATCGCTTTTTCAACAATTGCTTTCAATTCAGCCGCGTCAATCTCTTTTGGAAGAAAACGCTCAATAATGGTGATCTCATTCATCAAAGCAGTAACGGTTTCAGGGCGGTTGGCTTTTTCAGCATCGGCAATAGATTCACGCCGGTTCTTTACCTCTTTTTGTAAAACTGTAATCACACCGGCATCATCTAAATCAACTCGTTTGTCAACTTCTATTTGTTTAATAGCCGCTAAAGCCATGCGGATGGTTGTTTTTGCCGCGTTATCTCCAGATTTCATTGCGTTTTTTAATGCAATATTCAAATCTTCTTTTATTGTCATGGTTTGATTATACTCCTTGGAGTTTCTGGGGATTAATCGATGTAAAGATATGGACGAATTTGATTGACAAGCTTCTGTGAAAAACCATCGATTTCCAACAGGTCATCAATTGATTGAAATCGTCCGCGTTTATTTCGTTCTTCCAGGATTTTTGAGGCTTTTTCTTCTCCAATGCCGGGAAGACTTTCTAACTCTTTTTGTGATGCTCTATTTAAAGGAATGTTTTGAATGCCGCCTACATTCAGATCTATGGGAGTTCCTGAAACACTGGATTTTTTATCCTCAGTTCCGCTTTGAAAAGGAATGTCGATACGCTGTCCATCGGAAACTGCCGCAGCAAGATTGAGTGTTTGCAGGTCAGCTTCTTGAAGCAAGCCACCAGAAGCCTCAATAACATTTTGTATCCGACTTCCAGGTGGAACTTCAAATACCCCGGGTGACTTTATTGCGCCAGTAATATAAATTTTTAAAAGTGAGGGTGTTGCAGTTGGAAGAAGAGTAAGAGGGACACTCCGGTCAGGCAGGGTTACTACAAAGGCGGCAGCCATGATCGCAGCGCCTGTCACAAAACCCAACGCTATTGATTGCCATTGATTTAATTCACGATACTTCATTTACGAATTCTGTAGTGATTTCTGCTTCTCTGGATTCCTGTGCCAGCATAGATTTGAATGCCGCAATCGATACTTCCAACATTTCCAGAGTGGGTTCGTTTGTGGTAAGGTGTTGCAGAGCCATATTCGGCTTTATTAGAAAATTTACAACCGGATTATTGCGGTGATTGCTACTCCATCGAAATATCTCATATGACAAAGAGGCAAGTGGAATAATCAACAAAATTCGAGAAAGATATCTCCAAATTCCGCTCATTGGACCCAGAAGGGAAAAAATAAAGATCGAGAGCACAATAAGAGTTAATGTAAATGCTGTCCCACATCTGGGATGTTCGAGCGAATATTGGCTGACGACCTCTGGAGTGAGTTCTGCTCCAGCTTCAAACGCATTGATCGTTTTATGTTCTGCGCCATGATAAGCGAATACCCTGGCTATTTCTGGCATTTTCCCAATACCCCAGATGTATCCAATCGCAAGAAAAAGACGCGTAATACCCTCGACAACATTACTCCACCATGTGGAAAAATTAAGAAAAGTTATTGTTAAATGTCCAATAGCTGCAGGCAAAAGGAAGAATAAGCCGACACTTAATGAAAGAGATAGAAATAATGTTAGATATAAAGCCGGGCCTTCTAATTTTTCATCTTCACCTGTCTGAATATTGGCAGATTTGGTTAAGAACCTCATTCCAATACCAAGAGAATCCCATAATGTAATCAACCCGCGAATAAATGGTGACTTGAACAACGGGTTAGTGTAAACCCCTTTAAGAGCTTCACTTTCAATAACAATTTCTCCATCGGGTTTTCGCATGGCGGCAGATAGTCCTTTGCTTCCACGCATCAGAACACCTTCGATGAGTGCCTGCCCGCCGTAAGATGGTAATTTTTCTGTCATGAATCCTACTTTTCTATTAAATTGCAAAGGAAATGGATGAGCGCTTCAATTCCCTTGTGGAATGTCGGAAGATGCTGTGATTCATTTGGGGAATGAATGGCATCCTCGGGAAGTCCAAAACCCACTAAAACCGACTCAACACCCAGAATTTTTTGCATATCAGAAGCAACGGGGATGGATCCGCCTTCTCGTTTCAGTACAGGAGGAACACCCCATGCTCTTTCCATGGCCTTACTCATGGCTTTTGTTTCGGGTAGGTCAGGGTTTGTAAGTGAAGGGAAGCCGCCGGCCATTTTAATTACTTCCCACTTTACGGTTGACGGCATATTCTGCCGCAAAAATTCCATCAATTGCGCATATACTTCTTCCGGGTCTTGATTTGGAACCAACCTGGATGAAATTTTCGCCATCGCCTGCGCCGGTAAAACAGTTTTTGAGCCTGCTCCAGTAAAACCACTTAATAAACCATTAATTTCTAAAGTAGGGCGTCCACCAACGCGTTCGACTACAGAATAGCCATCTTCTCCCCATAGCTCATCAACACCCGCGTTTTGCTTGTAGTACTCATCAGATATTGGTAAACGCGCAATCTCTTTGCGCTCCCCATCCGATAAAGGCAACACTTTATCATAAAAACCGGGTAGAGTAACACGACCCTTTTCATCGTGCATTTTTGAAAGAATATCACAGAGCACTTGAGCCGGATTGTGGATAGCTCCCCCAAAACTACCGGAATGCAGATCATGGCTCGGTCCATAAACCCGAATTTCGAAGTATGCAAGTCCACGTAATCCATACGTGATTGCAGGAAGTTCGGCAGACACCATTCCAGCATCAGGATTCAGTATGTAATCACACGCCAGCATTTCTTTGTTTTCTTTAATAAAGTCAGCTAGATTGGGTGAACCAATTTCTTCTTCACCTTCAAAAATTACTTTGATATTCAACGGAATATCAGCCTGTTTTAAGACAGATTCAATCGCTGCCAATCCGGCAACGATCTGGCCTTTCATATCCGAGGCTCCGCGTCCAAAAAGACGATCACCTTTTACAGTAGGGGTAAAAGGATTTGTCTTCCACAAATCCAATGGATCAACAGGCTGTACATCATAATGCCCGTACATCAATAATGTCGGAACAGAATTATCCCCAGGTTTAGTCTGACCAAATACAACAGGGTGCCCTCCGGTTTCACACACTCTGCCTTCTGTAAAACCAATACTGGTAAGCATTTGAACAAGCCGCTCTGCGGCATAGTGCATATCTTGTTTGTTTTCAGAATTTGTAGAAACCGAGGGTATCTTGACCAGTTCACACAGGTTCTGTTCAAACTGGGAAGAATTTTTCCTTGCGTATTCAATAGCGTTCTCGCGGATGTTTGTCATACTTTTTCCCTTGAGTAAAGAAGTATTACAGGATTATATGCCATTTCCTAAGATGAGGGAAAAAATATACAATCATGACACAGATGTCTTACAACATCATTTACCGATATGCTACAATTTTTTATAGATGTTCTTCGTGAGGAGAGAAAATGCTGATTACCAACGGAATTGTCATAACCTGGGAAGATGAAAATCGAGTGTTGGAAGGATATGCCGTCAGAGTGGAAGGCAGCAAGATCACTCATGTAGACAAACAGTCTTTGTTACTGGAAAAATTTCCACATGATGAGATATTGGACGCCAACGGACAACTGGTTATGCCAGGAAATATTTGTTCCCACACACATTTTTATGGCGCTTACTCCCGTGGAATGGCAATTCCGGGTGATCCACCGGCACATTTTATTCAAATTCTGGAAAAACTTTGGTGGCCATTAGATAAAGCACTATCCAGACAGAGTATCGAAGCTTCTGCCAATGTCTGTATATTAGATGCCATTCGTCATGGAACGACTACATTGTTTGATCACCATGCTTCACCATCATATATTGAAGGTTCACTCGACGAAATCTATAAGGTTGTAGAACTATCGGGAATCCGTGCCAGTTTAAGCTATGAGGTCACAGACCGGAATGGAATTGACCAGGCTGATGCGGGGATTCAAGAAAATATTCGTTTTGCAAATTACATACAAAAGCATAAGCCCCTTGATGGCAGGGTATCATCGACCTTCGGTTTGCATGCCAGCCTAACATTGTCGAATGAGACGCTTGAAAAATGCCGCAAATCAATCCCGGATGGTATTGGCTTTCATATCCATGTGGCAGAATCTGAAGCGGATGAATATGACAGCTTATCCAAATATGGAATGCGCATAGCTGAAAGGTTAGATAAATTTGGCATTCTCGGTTCAAAATCTATTCTGGCTCATTGTGTTCATGTGGATGCCAAGGAAATGGAATTGATCGCAAAATCCAACTCCTGGGTAACTCATCAACCCCGCAGCAATATGAATAATGCCGTTGGAATGGCAGCGGTTGAATCAATGGATAGTTTAGGTATTAAGGTGTGTTTAGGAAATGATGGCTTTTCAAATACAATGTGGGATGAATGGAAAGCGGCGTATCTGGCGCACAAATCCTGGCATCACGATCCGCGAAGAATGAACGGGACGCTTGTAGCAAAAATCGCTGGAAAAAATAACAGGGAACTCGTACATAACCAATTCGGGCTAGAGGTAGGGATTATCAAACCTGAAGCACATGCTGACATCATTTTCGTTGATTATCACCCCTTCACCCCCATTACCGCAGGTAACCTTCCATGGCATATTCTCTTTGGATTCAACGAGAGTATGGTCACACTTACAATGGTTGACGGGAAGATTTTAATGAAAGATCATGAAATTATCACGATGGACGAGAAGAGAGTTTATTCTGAAGCAAAAAAATTGGCTCCCGATGTGTGGGAACGGTATCAATCTATGCTTAAGGAGAAATGATTTATGTCCACAGATAATCCCCGGACCATAGCGATTTTAGGAGGAACCGGTAAAGAAGGAAAGGGATTGGCTTTTCGTTGGGCGCTGGCAGGTCACAAAATTATTATTGGTTCACGAACTTCAGAAAAAGCATTAGCCGCGGTTGAAGACGTAAAGACTTTAATTGGAAAACCGGTTACTATTTCAGGAAAAGATAACAATTCAGCCGCAAAAGAGGCGGAAATTGTAGTTCTTACCGTACCATATTCGTTTCATAAGGAAATGCTGGAATCGATAAAAAATGACGTGCAGGGAAAACTGTTCATTGATGTCACCGTTCCACTTATCCCTCCCAAAGTAACACGAGTTCAAATGCCTCCCGAAGGTTCGGCGTGTTTACAGGCACAGTTAATTCTTGGTGAAAACGTACGCGTTGTAGCCGCATTCCAGAATATTTCGTATGAGAACCTTCTCTCAGGAAAGAAAATTGATTGCGACGTTCTGGTTGCCGGTGGTGATAAAGATTCTCGCGGTCAGGTTATCAGTCTGGTTCGAGACGCTGGATTAATGGGAATTGATGCGGGTCCAATTGAAAATACCGTTGTTGTTGAAGGGCTCACTTCTATATTAATTGGTATTAACAAACAGTTTGGTGTCGAAGCATCCGGTATCAGAATTACTGGAATCCCCAGAGAATAGTCTGAACAACTTATGACTTTACTCTTGACACCTGTTCCAAATTTTCCGCTTGTTAATGCCGGCGATGATCTGGCGGGAATAATAGTTCATTCAGTAAATAGTTCAGATCTACATCCAAAAGATGGTGATATTTGGATTCTGGCTCAAAAGATAGTTAGCAAAGCCGAGAATCGATTGGTGAATATCAATCGAATTATTCCATCAGCAAGAGCTTTTGAAATTGCCAATAAGACTAAGAAAGATCCGCGGTTCGTTGAACTTGTTCTTTCAGAGAGTTCGAAAGTTTTACGAGCCAGTCCTGGAACTCTAATTGTTGAACATCATTGCGGTTTCATTTGTGCCAATGCCGGAATTGACCATTCTAACGTCATGTCCGATGAAGGCAATCCAGACGATTGGTTTCTCTTGCTTCCAGAAAATCCAGATGCCTCTGCCTATCGAATTCGTTGCGACCTTGAAGAGGCATATAAGTGCCGCTTTGGTGTCCTCATAATTGATTCACATGGTCGCGCCTGGCGGAATGGCACTGTTGGAATAACTATCGGGTTGTCAGGATTGCCCGGAGTTGTTGATTTAAGAGGCAGGCCGGATATGTTTGGTTACCGGTTGCAAATAACTCAGATCGGAGCGGCTGATGAACTGGCTGCAGCTGCTTCTCTTGTCATGGGGCAGGCAGACGAAGGAAAACCTGTTGTGTTGGCCAGAGGATTTCCGTATGCATTGCGTGATGGCAAACTTGATGAAATATTAAGACCTGAAGAAAACGACCTTTTCAGATAAACGCATGTTCTTCTCTATTGCAACGATATTGAACAATGATGATTGTCAAAGAATTATGGATATTAATCCATCTATTCATGAGATGATTCAGGATTATCGCAACCCTCAGGATTTCTTCCATTTTTCCTGGCTGGTTTGTGAAGAGATGAACACAGAGAAAACCATTAATTGTCTGAAGAACCTATGCGGCCAAAAACTTGTCTTTACTGTTCAAAGTGGTGGAATAGGTATCTTCCCCGGAAAAACACCTGCTATCACATATGTCTTGGTCAGAAACCCTGTGATGACGGAAATTCACTCATTAATAAGGGGAAACTGCGAAAAACATCTTGGCAAGATCAATATGAAATATGCACCTACCCGTTGGCTTCCTCACATCACTTTGCTTCACCAGAGAATGGAACCGCGAAGGTACTATGAATTTGTTGAAAAATGCATCGAAAATGATGTGTCTTTCGAGATCAAAGTAAGTAATCTATCTGTGATCTTCAAAGATGAATCGTCTGCCGGTATGTTGTTTACCTGCAACTTAAAATGATTTGCTTTTTGAATTAGAAAGCTATCGAAGGTTTACGGACTACGAAACCCAATTTCTTATTTTGGAAAGATTATTATTCAATTGAGGATTCATGGAAAAAAGAATGAAAATAGCCGCTCTAGCAGGCGGTGTTGGTGGAGCCAAATTAGCATACGGTTTGTCAAAAACTCTTTCGAACGGGCAATTATCAATCATTGTCAATACCGGGGATGACTTTGAATTGTTTGGCCTTTATATCTCTCCTGACGTGGATACAGTCTGCTATACGTTAGCTGGTCTGGCAAATCCGCTTACAGGTTGGGGACAAGTGGATGAAACCTGGGAAGTGTTTCAAGCATTGTCTCGGATTGGAGGACCTAACTGGTTTAGACTGGGTGACCATGACCTCGCATTGCATATGGAACGTACCCGTCTACTACATTCGGGACTAAGTTTGACCGAAGTCACACAAGAATTGTGTATCAGGATGGGTATAAAAGACCATGTGTACCCAATGACGGACCAACCTGTTCGAACCATAGTAAATACAGTTGATAAGAGAAAACTTCAGTTTCAAGAATATTTTGTTAAAGAGCAATGTATACCAGAAGTCACCGGTTTTGAATTTTCCGGGATTGAAGAAGCGAAACCCGGTTTTTACGTAATAAAAACCCTTACAGAAGCAGATCTGATCATTATATGTCCTTCGAATCCGTGGGTCAGTATTGATCCTATTTTGAAATTATCAGGAATTGTGGAGATAATTAAGAAAAAAATTGTTGTTGCTGTCTCTCCAATAATCGGAGGAAAAACCATAAAAGGGCCAGCCGCAAAAATGTTCCTCGAATTAGGAATAGAACCTGGATGCTTCGAAGTTGCTAACCATTACAAGGATTTTTTAAAAGGGTTTGTCCTGGATTCTCAAGATCAGGAAGAAGCATCGCGGGTATCTGACCTGGGTATAATTCCGTTTGTAACACAGACCGTTATGCGGTCAATGGACGATCGTATCCGTCTCGCAAATGAGGTTTTGGAATTTGGCATGAATTTATTTAGAAAAGGCATTTGAAAAAATGAGCCTTTGGGCAATAATCCCTGTAAAACCATTACGCAGGGGAAAATCACGTCTGGCCGGAGTATTGAGCGAAGACGATAGGGAGATGTTAAACCTTTCTTTGATCGGACATACATTACAGGTTGTCAAGAAGGTCAAAGAAATTGAACATATACTTGTTGTTAGCAGTGACACGGCTGTTCTTGCTCTGGCGAGAGACCAGGGCGCTCGAACGGTTATGGAAGACGGCAAACCCGGTTTAAATACAGCATTGCATAGAGCTACGATGGTAGCTCAGATGTACTCGGCGCAGGGAGTGCTCATCCTCCCTTCAGATCTACCTTTATTGACTCCTGATGACCTGGAAGAAATGATCCGGCAGGCAAATGAACCGCCTGTAGTAGTTATAGCTCCTGATAGAAGACTGGAAGGCACGAACGCGTTATTGATCAACCCCACCGGTTTGATCGCATATCAATTCGGGGAAGATTCGTTTAATCTTCATTGTGCCCAGGCAAAAAAGTTCAATTTGAATCTAAAAATAGTTCAAACTGAGTCATTAGGTCTTGATTTAGATTTTCCGGAAGATTTAGAGTTTTTTCAGCAGTACGAAGAGAAGAAAGTTCATCTATAATTGTAGTTGTCATACAACTCAATATCTACCCTGGAGGAATTATGGCAGAACGTGTTGCGTTATATTTACAGGATGCTCATGATCTAAGGGATGGACTGGATTATGTCCGGTACGCGGAAGAACGTGGTTTCGAAGCAGTATGGCAGGCAGAAAGCCGTTTAGTACGAGACGCAATCGTGCCAATGGCCGCATATGCGGCTGTCACAAATAGAATAAAGGTGGGTTCGGGGGTCATTAACAATTGGACACGCAATATTGGGTTACTGGCAGCAACATATCTTACGCTTGACGATCTCGCTCCTAACCGCATCATCTGTGGCATTGGCGCATGGTGGGATCCGCTTGCTCGTAATGTAGGCATAGAACGCAAGAAACCGTTACTGGCCATGAAAGAAACTGTAAACGTTTTGAAACGTTTACTTAACATGGAAAAAGTCACCTTTCATGGTGAGTTTATCCATGTAGATGGCATTGAACTTGATGTTGTTCATGGTCGCAAAGAACCGCGGAATGTTCCTATTATGATTGGCGCCACGGGTGACCAGATGATGGAATTAACCGGCGAGATTGCCGATGGGGTGGTTTTGAATTATTGTGTTGAACCGAAATATAACGAAAAAGCCATGGATCTACTCCAAGCCGGCTTGAAGAAGTCAAACCGCACACTTGATGACTTCGATCGACCTCAATTGATCGTTTGCTCTGTCGACAACGATCACGACAAAGCGATCGACACTACTCGTGGTCTTCTTACCCAATACCTGGCGCAACAACCTCATATTGCTAAAGCTTCCGGTGTTTCAGAAGATGTTGTAAAAGAAATCCAATCCATACTTGGCTGGCCTGCGACCAAAGAACAGATAAATAAAGCCAAACACTTGGTACCGGAAAAACTTATTCATGACATTACAGCTTCAGGAACTCCGGATGAAGCGCGAGCCAAGGTGGCAGAATACCGCAAATATGGGTGTACCTGCCCAATATTGTACCCGGTAGGTGGCGATGTGAAGCTCCTTATCGATACATTTGCCCAACAGATATAAGTATTGAGTCTTTTATGGCTTAATGAAATGAGGTTTTATGATCATTGAATATCATCGGCCTGAAACAATGGAGCAGGCCAAGAAGTTACTCAGTCGTTCAAAACCACTGACGATTCCGCTTGGTGGCGGTACTCTGGTAAGCCATCCGTCTCAAGATCCGGTAGCCGTTGTCGACTTACAGGCATTAGGGTTGGATAAAATTAATAATGATGAATCAATTATTAAGATCGGAGCGATGGTCCGGTTGCAATCATTGGTTGAATCTTCGATTCTTCCTGAAGGCCTTTCACATTCTGCTCGAAGAGAGACCAATATTAATATTCGCCGGGCAGCGACTATTGGCGGCCTTATGATGACTGCTGGAGGCAATTCGCCATTACTGGGGTGTTTTCTTTCTTTGGATGCCAGGCTATACTGGGAACCCGGTGATAAATTTATTTATCTCTCAGAATGGATAGGCAAGAACCGAGAACAAAAACCCGGTAAATTAATCACAAGTATTGAATTTACTCTTCCAGAGAGAATTCTATATGAAGATATTGCCCGGTCTGCCGAAGACCGTCCTATCGTCTATGTAGTTGCATCGATCTGGAAAACACAAGAGACAAGAGTTGTAGTGGGTGGTGCCGGAAAATATCCGGTTGTCGCTTCTGATAGTTCAAACAATCTATTCACAAAAATTTTTGACAGGCATGCGATATCTTCGATATTAGACAGATATGGATACGATGCCTATCAACAAGCGGCTATTCAAACCCTTATCGATCGAATCACCCCTCATAAGAGTATGTTTGGAAGAAAGGGGGATGAATGATAAACCGTTTTTTGATAAATGGTATTGAAAAAGAATTTGAATATGAACCTGGTACAACCCTATTGGCGTTGTTGCGAAGAGAAGGATATTTCGGAGCAAAATATGGCGGTTGTTCCGACGGAGAATGTGGCGCGTGCGCCATTTTACTCGATGGTGAACTGGTTAATTCTTGCATTTTGCTTGCAGCTCAGGCAGTTGGTCATACCATAGAGACAATTGAAGGCATCGGTGAACATCCGGAACAGGGATGGAAAAAAACAGATGGTTTACACCCTATTCAAAAAGCTTTTGTTGAATCCGGAGCTATTCAATGTGGTTACTGTACACCTGCTCAGGTATTAGCAGCAAAATCGCTTCTTGAACGAAATCTTCATCCTACAGAAGAAGAAATTCGTGAAGCCTTATCTGGAGTATTATGCCGTTGCACAGGGTATGTTAAGCCAGTTCAAGCTGTAATGAGAGCGGCAGCTATTCTTCGCGGTGAAAAAGTCCCGGAAATTGGCAGAGAGATTGAGACAGAAGAAACATGGTTATTCTCAAAGAGAAATAACGGTGATGCACCAGATGAATCTAACGCTGAAACACAGTCATCGATAACAACTCAAGTTACTCCAAAAGTCCAAATTTCATCCCAAACCCGGGAATACCATGCGGTCGGAAAATCTGAACCCAAGTTGGATGCCGTAAAACTTGTTCAGGGTAAGCCAGCATTCGCAGCCGACATTGAATTGCGGGGGATGTTAATCGGTAAAATTTTACACAGTCCCGTAGCGCATGCGAAAATCAAAAGAATTGATGCCACAAAAGCTCGCGCTCTTAAAGGAGTCGCGGCAGTGTTAACCTGGCAGGATATTCCTCGAGTGGTTTATTCAACTGCCGGGCAATCAGATCCCATCCCTGGACCACTCGACATGTTTTCTCTCGACAACCGGGTACGTTTTGTCGGAGACCGTGTTGCTTTTGTGGCAGCTGAAACCAGTGAAATCGCTGACAAGGCTCTGAAATTGATTGAAGTGGAATATGAAGAGCTTACACCTGTTCTTGATTCACGATTGGCTATGGAAAAAGGTACCGTCAGAATCCATGAAGAGCCTGAATATGTAAATTTTGCCGATTCTGATCCGTCTATCAATCTTGCCGCTAAGATCCGAATTGATATCGGAGATGTGGAAAAAGGGTTTGCCGAAGCCGATCGAGTTTTTGAGTGCGAATACGACGTACAGAAAGTACAACAGGCCCATATTGAACCTCATGTGGTGGTGACATATTGGGATGAAGATGACCGCCTGGTAATCCGAACATCCACCCAGGTGCCATTCCATGCACGCCGCATTCTGTCGCCGGTGCTCGGTCTTCCAATGAAACGCATAAGAGTGATCAAACCTCGGGTAGGCGGGGGATTTGGCGGAAAACAAGAAATTTTGATCGAGGATGTAGCCGCGCACCTGACTATAGCGACAAAACGCCCTGTTCTGGTTGAATTAACGCGCGAGGAAGAATTTATTGCCTCTCGGTCACGCCATCCGATGCGTATTCGTATGAAAACGGGTGTCAAAAATGACGGCACCATCACAGCCAATGAGATGTATGCGCTTTCGGATACCGGCGCTTACGGGTGTCATGCGCTTACTGTTACCGGTAATACGGGGCAAAAATCGATGGCCCTGTATGTTGGTGATGGTGAATATCGAAAAAATCCGAATATCCGGTTCTATGCTGACGTCGTTTACACAAATCATCCCCCGGCGGGCGCGTTTCGTGGATATGGTGTTCCTCAGGGCTTTTTCCCGGTTGAACGTCATATGGAAAAAATAGCCAGAGCATTAAAGCTTGATCCGATCGAGTTTCGAATGAAAAACGCAGTCCGCGCGGGAGAATTGCATCCTTTCAGCACCTCCTGGAGCGAAGGACGTGAACCTCGACCTGAAATTATTTATACAGTTGGATTAGAAGAATGTGTCAAACAAGGTATGAATGTTATTGGATGGAAAGAAAAATATAATAATCCTTCCTGGCATTCTGTTGAAGGTAAACCCCATTTGCGCCGCGGGATTGGCATAGCAACTGTAATGCAGGGAACAGCTATACCTTATCTGGATATGGGTGGTGCAAGTATTAAATTAAATGACGACGGTTCATTTAATCTTCTGGTTGGCGCTACTGACCTGGGTACCGGGTCTGATACAGTTCTAGCCCAAATGGCTGCTGAAGTCTTAGGCGTACCTACAGAAGATATTATTTGCTACTCATCCGATACAGACATGACACCCTTTGATGTTGGCGCCTACGCGTCCAGCACAACTTACATTTCCGGTGCGGCAGTAGTAAAAGCGGCTGAACAGGTCGCTGAAAAAATAAAACAGAGAGCAATAACCATGCTTTCAGCAAACAATATCGAACAACCATTATCAACGGCAGATATAGTTCTGGCGGATAGAAAAGCTACCACCGCGGATGGAAGAAGTGTAACAATCAGAGAAATTGCTTTCAATTCGCTGCACCATGAAAATCAGGAACAGATCATGGGAGTAGCCTCGTATGTGTCGCCCTCATCACCACCACCATTTGCCGCGCAATTTGCCGAAGTCACTGTTGACATCAAAACCGGAAAGATCGATGTAGATAATCTTGTCATGGCGGTTGATTCCGGCGTCATAGTTAATCCTTTAGCCGCAACAGGACAGATAGAAGGTGGTATGACACAGGCATTGGGATATGCGGTTTGTGAAGAAATGCGGTATGACAGACAAGGTAAGTCTCTGGACACCGATTTCATCCAATACCATATTTTCCGCGCGAATGAAATGCCCAAAATGGATGCTTTGTTTGTGGAATCGTATGAGCCGTCACATCCCTTCGGGGTAAAAGCGGTTGCCGAAATTCCTTTGGATGGCGTTGCGCCGGCAATAGGGAATGCCATTCTCGATGCATGCGGGGTGGATATCGACAGTCTGCCGATCACTCCTGACAAGGTTTATTTCAAATTACAAGAACTGAATAAGGATTAGATGTCTGCTGAAAGGATTTATGTAATTGGCCATGTAAATCCGGATACCGATTCAATCGCGTCTGCCGTTGGATATGCCTGGCTTCTGAAGGAGCGGGATGGTAAAGATGTCGTTCCAGCGCGTGCCGGTGCAATCAATCCGCAAACAACCTGGGTGCTGCAATTCACGGGAATTGAGACACCAATACTGATACCTGACGCCTCTCCTAAATTTGAATCTGTTACCCGCCGGTTGGATTCCACAAGCCCTGATCATCCTCTGCGTGATGCCTGGTCAATATCATCCCGCACAGGTGGTATTGCTCCTGTAATTAACCCAGACGGAACTCCCTATGGTTTGATCACGGGACGCAGCCTCTTAAAGCATTTAACCAGCCTGGTGGGACCTCAGAAATTCAAGAGAGACATGCTTCTGAGTGAAATATTGGATCTACCGGCCAAAGATGCGGCTGATCCCAGTGTTCCCTGTTTTCATTCGTCCTGGAGGATTAGAGACCTGCTAAACCGGGTTTTACGCGAAGAAGGAGATGACTATTTAGTAGTGGATGAAAATAATCACTACATTGGTGTTTGCCGACAGCGTGATTTGCTTAATCCTCCTCGAATGAAAATTATTCTGGTCGACCATAATGAACCACAGCAGGCTTTAGGATCTTTACAAGAAGCAGACCTCCTGGAAATTCTAGATCATCATAGATTGGGTAATTCACAGACTCATATCCCTATCCGTTTCACAGTTGATGTAGTGGGTAGCACAAGCACATTGGTTTGCGAGCGAATAGAAGATGCCGGCCTTAGCGCTCCGCCTCCTATTGCGGCTTTGTTGTTGGCCGGCTTGCTATCAGACACATTAATTTTTACATCCCCAACAACATCCGAGAGAGATCATCAGGCTGGCGCGAAACTATCTCGATGGGCCTTTTCATCAGGCACCCCATTTGCTAACGAGACAATGGAATCATTCGGACAAAAAGTATTAAGCGCCGGATCCGGTCTTCGGACCAGACCTGCCAGTGAAGTAGTACAAACTGATATGAAAGTATATACATCTGAGCCATACCATTTTGCCATTTCTCAAGCGGAAGTCAGCGATATGGTCGAGGTTTCTGACCACATTTCGGAATTACAAAAATCGCTTGAAGATTTACAAGCGGCAAAAGGACTGGATTTTGCTGTTTTAATGATCACTGATGTTGTTGGTGGTTCAAGCCGATTACTTATGGTGAATTCTCCTCCAGCATTAGCCGGGTTACCCTATAAACCGGTCTCAGATGGAACATGGCTGGCTGAAGGAATTGTTTCCCGGAAAAAGCAATTATTACCGGTAATTCTTGGAATGTTGGAACGATGAACGATCAGATATATAAAAAAATCAACGATATTCTGGAAACCGGGGTTTCGGCGGCACTTTGCACAATAATATCAAGCTCTGGTTCAGCTCCCCGGCATGAAGGTACGAAGATGCTGGTTGTGTCAGATGGCAGCTTTATTGGAACCGTCGGTGGTGGCACAATTGAAGATCAGGTCTTTCAGGAAGCATTTAATACGATACTGACCAGAAAACCAAGAGTATTGAATTATTCCATGGTAGATCCTAATCGAGGAGACCCAGGAGTTTGCGGAGGGACCGTGGAAATCTTTGTTGAACCAATTTTGCCCAAAGCGAAAATTATCATCATTGGTGGGGGGCATGTAGGTAAAGCTCTGTCTCGTCAGGCAAAGTTCCTTGGCTACCAGGTGGCCATTTCAGATGACCGACCGGAATTTTGTACACCGGATGCTAACCCGGATGCTGATGAATTCTTTCCCTGTCAAATGAGTGATCTAATTAATCACACAAAAATAACAGATTCCACGTATATTATTCTTACAACTCGCGGTTCAAATATTGACGTAGAAGGACTTGCTCCATTGCTGGAAACCCCTGCGGCATTTATCGGTGTGATCGGGTCAAAGAGGCGTTGGGCTTTTACCAAAAAAGGATTATTGGAAAAAGGTGTACCAGAAGAAGTAATATCAAAAGTGCATTCTCCAATTGGAATAGAATTAAATGCTGAAACCCCGGAGGAAATTGCGGTTTCAATTATGGCTGAGATCATCATGCTGCGAAATGGTGGCAGCGGCAAATTAATGAATGAAAACTAGAGGTGCCGTTATGTGGGAATCTTATTACAACGTTGATACGATGGAAAAAGCAACCAGTCTTCTAGCCGAAATTGGTTCGGCTGCAAGAATCGTTGCCGGAGCTACGGATCTTATACTTGAGCTGGAAAGAGGTCAACGTAAAGGAACCTCGACACTGATAGATATTAGCCGTGTCCCCAATCAAAACTTAATAACGGAAGATGAGTCCAGGATAATTCATCTGGGACCTATGGTAACCCACAACGATTGTGTTAATTCATCTCTGCTTGAGGAAAAGGCTTTACCTCTCGTACTTGCCTGCTGGCAGGTGGGGTCTCCTCAAATTCGCAATCGCGGGACAATTGCGGGGAACCTGATTACCGGGTCTCCGGCAAACGATTGTATCTCTCCTTTGATGGCAATGAATGCCTGTGTAATTCTTCAAAGCATAAGAGGTAAGAGGTCGGTCAATCTGCAAGATTTCTATACAGGTGTTAGAAAAACAGTAATGCAACCGGATGAAGTGCTTGTTGATATTCAATTTCCAGCGATGAAGTCAAGCATGAAGGGTGTCTATTTAAAAAGTGCTTTACGCAAAGCACAGGCGATTTCTGTAGTCAACGCCAGTATTATCCTGGAATTCTCCGGAGAGACAGTCAAAAAAGCGAGTATTACACTTGGGGCCGTGGCACCAAAAATTATTCACGCAGAAAATGCTGAAGGGTTTCTAGCGGGTAAGACCCTGTCATCCGCAGTAATAGCTGAAACCGCAAAGCTGGCTAATGCGGCCGCTCGTCCAATAGATGATGTGCGAGGATCTGCTTCATACCGTTCTTATACTGTCGGCATATTGGTAAAACATGGATTAGAAAGAATTGCAAATCATACAGAAGCGGAAGGTTTGTTACTTGAACCTCCACTGCTAGATACCGGAACGGATATGTGGAAAAACAATGAATTTTACGGTGGTATTGATAAGTCAAGTCCCATAATAACTACAATCAATGGGGAGAAACGCACAATCTATTCCGGGCAACATAAAACCCTCCTTCGATTTTTACGTGAAGATGCCGGTTTGACCGGAACAAAAGAAGGATGTGGTGAAGGCGAGTGTGGTGCCTGTACCATTCACCTGGATGGGAAAGCCGTGATGGCATGCATGGTTCCGGCACCGAGAGCACATGGAGCACAAATCACCACAATAGAAGGCATTGGCGATAGAGATGGCCAATTGCACCCTGTTCAACAAGCATTTGTAGAAGAGGGTGCAGTACAATGCGGATATTGCACGCCTGGATTTGTGATGTCTTCTGTCAAACTTTTGGAAGAAAAAAAACACCCTGACGAAATTCAAATAAAACATGCCCTTACCGGAAATCTTTGCCGATGTACCGGTTATTACAAAATAATAAAAGCTGTTGAAAAAGCAGCAGAAAAGATGGCATAGAATGGGAAAATACGAATCATACAACGCGCATAAACCAAAACCAAAGAAAAGGGAAATTCATCCTATTTGGAGGGGAGTTGGTTTTATTTTGATCATTCTCATTCCCGCTCTTTCCTATGTTGGGTCTCTTCTTTTTCTTGAAGAAAATTCAAAAAATGGTTGGTTCCCGATTCCACGTGATCTGATTTCTCCATATGTTGAGCCTATGTTTTACATAAAGATCATATTAACCATCGTCTTTATGTTTATTTTTTATGCCATATTTCTATTTATCACAGCACTGATTACTCGGGTCATCGCTCCGCCTAGATATGGCGTTTATGATGTTCCCCCTCAGGCATTTCGCGGCAAACGAAAATCCAGATAATCACAGGTCTCTTTAGAGGAGCAACTATATGTTTACAAGTGTTGGCACCTCAGTTCAACGAATCGATGCCACAGCAAAAGTGAAGGGAGAAGCGCTTTATCCCGGCGATTTTTCCCTGAAAGACCAGACTTACATGAAGGTTTTATATGCGGGACGCCCGCATGCCATAATCCGCCGATTAAATACCGAAAAAGCTGAAAAACTTCCCGGTGTTATTGCTGTTCTTACAGCAAAAGATGTTCCTGTTAATGAATATGGACTTATTGTGTATGACCAACCAGTCTTATGTGGTTTGGGCTCAACAAAGAAAGACGCTGACCACGTTCGGTATGCAGCAGAACAATTAGCATTGGTCATTGCCGAGACGGAAGAAATTGCGGAAAAAGCTTTGCATTTGATCGAGGTGGATTTCGAAGATTTGCCAGTAATTTCTTCCATTGATGAAGCTGTTAAACCTGGCGCAATTCGCATTCACTCAGAAATTGAGAATAACATCTTCCATCATTTTAAAATTCGAAAAGGCAACGTGGAAGACGCATTTAAAAAAGCTGATGTCATCATCGAAGCCGATTACTGCACTCCTGTCCAGGAACACGCATTTCTTCAGCCCGAATCCGGTATTGGATATGTTGATGAGGAAAGCAGGATTACGGTAGTTTCTGCCGGCCAGTCGACACATGAAGATCAGGAACAGATCGCCCATGCGTTAGGATTACCAGATGATAAAGTTCGTGTTATCTATCCGGCCATTGGTGGCGCGTTTGGAGGTCGAGAAGACATTTCGGTACAAGTGATACTGGGTTTGGCTGTTTACAACCTGGAAAAACGTGGAATTCACCGGCCGGTAAAGATCATCTGGTCACGAGAAGAATCACTGATCGGGCATTATAAACGGCACCCGTATTTTATTCATGCCAAATGGGGCGCTACTCGAGATGGAAAGGTCATTGCAGCCAGTGTTGAACTTAAAACAGATGGGGGCGCCTATCAGGGGAAATCAAGCAAAGTGATGGGAAATGCGACCTTATTAAGTACCGGTCCCTATGAGATACCCAATGTAAGTGTTGATTCTTATGCGATTTTTACAAACAATGTTCCCAACGGAGCATTTCGAGGTTTTGGCGGTCCTCAAGCAGCATTTGAGGCTGAAAGTCAGATGAATAAACTTGCGGAAGCATTGGGACTGGATCCTGTAGAGATTCGTCATCGGAATCTTTTTAGAGAAGGTTCTATTATGGCGGTGGATACTCCGATTAATTCCGGTGTAAGCATTGAAGAAGTGGTAGAGCAGACTGCCCTGGCTTCAGGATGGAATTTTGAAAACAACGAATGGAAAGCTGATCCCCAAAAGGCTGTAAAAACAACGCAAGATCTCCGTTTCAAACGCGGAAGGGGTTTCGCGTGTGGTTTTAAAAATGTGGGTTATTCATTTGGAGCGCCTGAGCATTGCAATGCCACAATCGAATTACACGGCAAAGAAGTCATTGAAAAAGCGATTCTCCATCATGCGGGAGCAGAAGTGGGGCAGGGATCACATACGGCATTTATTCAGATGGCGGCTGAAGCTTTAAATCTCCCCTTTGATAAGGTTGAATTAATTGCTTCAGATACCGCGTTCACTGAATACGCAGGTAGCGTTTCAGCATCTCGCATGACATTTATGGCAGGAAACTCAATAAGAGGAGCCGCGAAAGAAGCCCTTGAAAAATGGGAAAATGAAGAACGCCCCGCTATTGCTTCTTTCGAGTATCGCCCTCCAAGAACAACACCTTTTGATCCGGAAACCGGAAAGTCTCAACCAAATTTTGCCTACGGATACGTTGCCGAAACTATTGATGTTGAAGTGGACACGGAAACCGGTCAGATCAAGATACTAAATGTTGTCTGCGGAAACGATGTGGGAAAAGCTGTCAATCCACAACAGGTGGTTGGACAAATTGAAGGTGCCATTCTTCAAGCGGCTGGATACGGCATAATGGAAGATTTTATTCAGCAGAATGGAATTGTCCAAACCCGTACACTATCAACATACTTGATTCCTACAATACTGGATATTCCAGATAATGTCTCATCAATTGTGATGGAATACCCTGATCCCATAGGTCCATTTGGAGTTCGCGGTATGGGCGAAATGCCATATTTGCCTTTTATTCCGGCCCTCATTGCGGCCGTGCATGACGCGACGGGTATATGGTTTAATGATTTTCCTCTAACACCTGAAAGAGTTCTTAGAGGTTTAAAGAAATTGTAGAAATGATGTCCCTATGATAAAGGCAATTATTCGAGGTGGTGGTGATTTAGCCAGCGGTATAGCCATCAGGCTTTATCGCTCCGGGATAAAAGTAATTATTACAGAAATTGAACAACCTTTAACTGTCCGAAGGTATGTGTCATTCGCGGAAGCTGTTTATACAAGAACGATCACAATTGAAGAAATCAAGGCAAACCTGGTAAGTAACACCTCTGAGGTTTTAAAGTGCCTTGAAACAAACACAATTCCAGTAATTATCGACAAAGACCTATCTGTTTGTAATTCAATTTCTGCGGAAGTTCTCATTGATGCCAGAATGCTTAAGCATACTATTGAAAGAGTCCCATATTCCATTCCGCAGGTAATTGGAATTGGCCCCGGTTTTATACCAGGTGAAAATTGTGACTGTGTGGTAGAAACAAAAAGGGGACCATTTCTTGGTCGTGTCTATTGGAACTCCCCGGTGGAATCTGATACTGGAATTCCTGAAAACGTCAATGGTTTTGCCGATGAACGAGTTTTTAGAGCCCCCAAAGCCGGAATATTCAAAGCAAAATGTCGGATCGGTGATTTAGTCAAAAAAGATGAGGAAATAGCTTCAGTTGACGGAGAAATCATCCGCGCACCATTTGCCGGAGTGATACGTGGTTTATTGCACGAGGGTGTTGTTGTTTTTCCCGGGTTGAAAGTGGGCGATCTTGATCCGCGTTCCGATCCACTTCTCTGTTCATTGGTTTCGGATAAGTCACTCGCAGTTGGCGGAGGCGTTTTAGAAGCCATACTAACCAATCATCAAAATCGCCAAAAACTGGGCACACCTTAATATGAAGTTGATCGATGCCTTTCGCGTTGATGCAAAGACCCGGTTGTCAATTGTTGGGGCAGGAGGAAAAACCAGCTCATTAATTCGCCTTGGATGTGAATGGCCTGGTATATGTATTGCTGCTGCCACAGCGCATATCGGAAAGAACCAGATCAAGTGTTTTAAAAACCATAAAATACTACATAGCAATTTCATATTTGAAGGTTATCGGTTATCAGAATCTACACTTTTTACTGGCCCTGAGGGCAATGATAATCGGCTAAACGGTATTGAACCTCAATTCTGGAACGAACTATACAGAATTTCCGAAGAAAATGACGTTCCTATCTTTATTGAGGCAGATGGTTCAAAAATGAAACCGTTAAAAGCCCCGGCAGCCCACGAACCTCCTATTCCCGATTGGGTAAATCACGTAGTTGTTTCTGTGGGTATCTCGGTTTTAGGAAAGCCCCTGGCACAAGAGTTTGTTCATAGGCCTGAAATATTTTCATCACTTACAGGACTGGAAATGGGTAAGCCTGTTACCTGGCATGCCATATTCAAAATGTTGACCCATCCTCAAGGTGGGTTGAAGAATATTCCCCGTTATGCCCGTAAATCAGTGCTATTGAACCAGATCGATTCTCTTTCTGATAATACAGGACTTCCGACATTTTGCCATCAAGTGTTATCCCATTATGATTCGGTGATAATCGCGAAGTTAAATAATCCTTCAGAGCAAGATGATTACTCAAAAATCAATAATGAAGTAATCTGTGTTGAAGAGAGTATTGCGGGAATTATTCTCGCGGCTGGAAATTCCTCAAGAATGGGGCAGCCAAAAGCATTTCTAAATTGGAAAGGCGAACCCTTTATCAGGGTTTGCGCGTTGCAGGCAATATCTGCCGGATTAGACCCGGTGATTATTATTGCCGGCCAGGAATATGAGCGAATTAGAAATATTCTGCAAGACATCCCGGTCCATGTTATTCATAATCCTGATTGGAATGAAGGCCAATCAAGCTCAATTCGGACCGCGATAAACTCCATTCCCAAACATGCTGGTGGTGCCATTTTTCAACTCGTAGACCAACCACACATTCCAGTTGCCTTGTTACGCCGGTTAAAATACGAACACTCCCGCAGTTTATCACCCATAGTTTTGCCCGAATCAATCGGCCGGCGGGCAAACCCTGTTTTATTTGACCGGATAACGTTCAAGTCACTTTCAACAATTCAGGGAGATGTAGGTGGACGAGTAATATTTTCACAATATCCAATTAAAACCATACAATGGTTTGACGATTCTATACTAATTGACGTAGATACACCGGACGATTATTCCCGGCTACTTGCTTCGCAATCATGAATCCCAATAATTCGGCCGTCGAAAATGTAATTGGACTGGTATTAGCAGCGGGAAGATCCGCACGAATGGGAAAACCTAAACTGGATCTTCCCTGGGGCAACACCAGTATTCTGGGAGCCGTAGTATCGGCGATGGGAATTGGTGGGGTTCGATCCGTAAACATTGTGATCAATCCATTGCGAAAACCGGCCATTCCCGTGTACCAACCCGATATTAAAATTCGTTGGATAGAAAATAAAGAAGCCGAAATAAATGATATGCTGGTTTCAATTCAAATTGGTCTCATGGCAATGCCAGATTCTTGTAACTATGCCATGATCTGCCCGGGAGATCTTCCAACAATTTCGCCTACTACCATTAAGGCACTTTTAGAAGCAGCAAAACAGCAATCTTCCGAGCTTATTATTCCCAGTTACCGAATGCGAAGGGGGCATCCATGGATGGTCAAGCGGAATCTGTGGCAGGAAATCATTAGATTGAATAAAATGGATAACGTTCGAACAATCTTTCATACCCATAAAAATAAAATATTCTATGTGAATATTGACTCTGATCCTCCGCCCGATATTGATACGCCGGAGGACTATCAACAACTTCTTCCACACTCAGGGTGATGATTTGAATAATCTTACGCGTGTCTGGTATTTAAATTTTAACAACTTTTCATATAAACTCGATATTCAGGAAAACGCATTAAACCTGGATGAGGCCAGTCGGAGACTCAAAGGAGGGGTTTACACTACTTTTCGAACATATCAACATGACAAAGCGCTTTGCCTGCAAGAACACTTTGACAGGCTTGAAAATTCAGTAAAACTTCAAGGACGTGAACTGGTTCTTCCACGGTCAGTGTTACGTGACGCATTAAGAGAACTAATAAGCCAATTTCCTGGCATCGATGTCAGATTACGAATACATTGTTCGTTATTACCATCTACACATCAAATCTATCTGATGGCTGAACCATTTAGTCCATATCCACCGGCGTTCTATGAAAATGGGGTAAAAGCCTTAACACTTGAGATGCAGCGGAAAAACCCCGTTTCAAAGGCCACTGATTTTATTGACCTTACACATGAAATTCGCAGGAAAAAGCCGTCCGATGTAAATGAATACTTGATGATTGGAAGCGATCAAACCTTGCTTGAAGGGATGTCAAGCAATATTTTTGTAACAGTTGACCGAACTATATGGACAGCTGAAAGAGGAATACTGCCAGGAATTACACGTCAAATGGTTCTTAAAGTTATCGCAGGATTAGATCTCAAAATTATTTTTAATGGTTACCCGGTGAAAGAACTTCATAATATAGATGAGTTGTTTATCACCAGTGCCAGCAGAGGTGTTATGCCAGTCTCAGTGATCGATAACCTTCCGGTTGGAAATGGTTTTCCGGGACCAATAACCCAACAAATCCGATCAGAATTTGAAAAAATGCTTCTTTCCGAGTTGGAAACTATCTAATTCTCCGGAATATCCGGAAATTGTGAGAGATCATCCGGTAGTGTAAATTCTCCGGATTCCATTCGCTGCAACAGATCTTTGGCTGCGTCTTCGAATTCTATGGGCACGTATATTTTTGCTTCACCCAATGAACCCAGTATCAGTCCATACGTTATGCCGGCGCTTTCCTGTATCGCAGTTGCTTCAATCCCATAAGACTTGAGCAGGTCTACTATGATGGCGGCATTTAATTGCCCTGGCACGGTATATATCTCAACCCATTGTTTTTCCATTATTTCATTATACTGAAGTATATGGCTTTCTGGCGATTAACTGAGATATAGCTTTTCGTTTACCATGATCAGAGTCGGTCCATCCTTCAAAAAAGAATAATACTTCCCAATCACAAAAAACGTCAGCCAATTCATTATGGCGGAGAAGTTTTTCCGGATGAATATCTGGACGAACAGACAACATATCAATAAACATGCTTTCAAAAAATAACAGCCCGCCTGGCCGTAAAATTTTTTTTATGCTATCAAAGACTGACCGCTCTAGAAAGTAAAAATTGCATATCACATCAAACTGCATGGGTTTCAAAGGCAAATGGCAGGCATCTGCCAGTATGTAATATGGATTTGAATTTAGCCGCATCGCTCTACACAATGCGGTAAAAGATATGTCAATATCGATTACATTTAATCCATTTTGTTCGAGGAAATCCGTCGTTGCCCCCATTCCCCCGGCTATTTCCAACGCCCAACCTGACTTTGGGAGCAAATTGACGTTTTCCCGCACAAGTCGACGCACAGGGACATTCTGAAAACGTTCATCAGTCAAGTATTTGTTATTCCACTTTTTTGCGGCACTATTCAAATCATCATTGATCATGATAGCCGCCATTATTTGATTTTAGTTTATCGATAAGTCGTCTTTTTCTTTTTTCAAGGTCATCAATATAACCAGAAGAAATAGACATGTAAGTTCCAGTGTTTGCCCTACGGATCACATCGAGTGCTCTTTCCGTGGTTTCCAACGCATTTGCATAATCACGCCGTTGATGCTCTAACACTTTAGCCAGTTGAATTAATAATCGCAAATCATTAAGTTCTTTTCCGCTATTTAAGACATCGGCCGCGTGATCAAAACTTCCAATCTTTTTCAGGATTTTCGCATACCGTATTTTTAATTCGACTGAATAAATTTCAGGAAGATCGACCTTTATTAGATGTTCATAAATTGACATTGCCTGATCCACTTCGCCGTTTAATTCTAGTTGAATAGCCAGACTCAAATGATCAAGCGCGTGATTTTCTTCCGTTCCCATTGGGTTTTCTGCCAGTCTATTTATAAATAGAAATAGAGCAGCCAGTGATTGAATATCAACGGCATTATGATAAAAAACTCCGGCTAATTGTGACGGATCCCCGGTGCGAAGGTAATTAAAATAGATCACCGGCACTTCCCAACCGGGCACTTCCAATTGCCCTCGACTAAAACCAAGTACTTCTGATTCAATATCTTTTAAACTTCTGCTATCAAGTCTTCGGCGCCATAGACGTCTGGATAATGGAAGCAAGTCAAAATGAAGGATATCAGCAAATGGTGAAGGAAGATCATTGAGAACATACCGGGTTTTCAAGATAGGTATATCAAAGGATTTACCATTGTATGTCACAATGGATGTTACACCAGACATCATACGGTCTAACAAATCGAGTTGCGCGCGTTCTTCCGATGGATTTCGAGTAAATATCTGTGAAGTTATGAATCCAGAAGGTGTAAACCTACCAACACCAATCATAAAAGGGAAGGTTCCTGTACCACCGGCCAATCCTGTAGTCTCAGTATCCAGGAATATTGTAGAAAACAAATCAACAGAATCCGATTGAACTTTACTGCCAGCCCATTTCATTAATCTTGATGAGATCTCTGAAAACTCAAATGTCACGTTGCCATGCGTATAGCTTTGCTCATTAAAAGTATCTTTTTTAAAGACCTCACCAAAAGATGTCTGAATGAATGACCCATCTACTACATCTTCAATCCGGGTACGTGCTTTTGCAGGATGTGGAGGTACGTTTGTACCTGTTTTCACTCCCAGTGATCGAAGCCGCTCAGCCAGTGATTCGGGGATATCTGCCATTGATTATTTTCCGCACATTTTTTCCAAAATTGCGATGGTTTCCTTCTTTCCGCCTGTCCCGTTTACACCACCGGGCCCAACACAGGAAGGGCACCCATCCTGGCAAGCGCATTTTGTTACAAGTTCATATGCACTCGTAATGATTTGTTCATGCATATCAAAGCACTTGCGGCTTAGTCCAATACCTGCGTTGATTTGGTCGTAGATGATCACAGCAGGGCGACCATCTGCGATATTTGAAGCCGAATCTGTGATTGTGCCCAAATCAGATGTGTCGCACATCAAAAATAGCGGTGCAAGCTGTCCCATTGTATAGCCCAGTCCGGCTAATCCACTGCGTATTTTGACATTGCTTTCAGCCATTTTATGGCAGTTCGGACAGAGCGTGATCAGGTTTTCCATCCTGTTGGCTTCATCCTTACTTTGAAAATTGCGTAACGGATTTTTGTGGTGAACGTGATGTGCTTTACCACTTTCAGGCGATCCACAAACCTGACAACGAAACTGGTCTCGCTGGCGAACGGCATTCCTGATTTGCTCCCAATGTGGTCCGTAATCGTTCGGGTCACTTTTCCAAATCAACTGATCGCGTAAGACATTCACCATTTCATCGCTCAATGAAATCCAGTAGGCCGTAGTACGAATGGTACTTGGTGGAAGCGCCAGAGGTTCAATTGAGATGATCTCTCGTGAATTCCATAGAATTTTTTTATAACCCACTATTTCGGTTGTTACCTGTATCTCGCCAAATGTGGTTTTTGAACCTGGATAATACTCTGCTTCCTGTTCATTGATTTTTACCAGCGTTACTTTTTTTACCGGCTCTGTGTAGTAATCTTCGTCCACAGCTCGCAAAATGGCTTCTGATTTTTCCAGATCGAGTGATTGCACAAAATAAGAATTTCCTTCATGGAAGTAGATCGCGTTGGGATGAACCATCCAAAGAGAGCTCAAATAATCAACTTCACCTATGGTTTGATTATTTCCATTTACATTTGTTATTAGAGCTATCGATCGTGAATCTGAACTGCGAAGAGATAGTGAACTGGCCGGATATGCCGAATCCGTCCAGAAATAACGGCCTGAAGCCAGATTTACTTTTCCGGATTGGGCCATAAACTGCAGATATTCCTGTAAAAGTTCGGTGTTCACCGTTCCAAATGATTCATTTTCTTTGAATGGCAGCTCAAAAGCCGCACATTCCAGGTGACCGAGTAATATGACCGGATGATCCGGGTCAATTAGTGCCGATTCGGGAGAACGATCTGTTAGATATTCCGGATGATTCATTAAATACTGGTCAATTGGACTACCGGATGCCACTAAAACCGCGACAGAATCGGCCATTTTGCGTCCGGCACGTCCTGCCTGTTGACGCAATCCGGAAACACTTCCCGGATACCCGGTCATCAGAACCGCGTCAACCCCTCCAATATCGATGCCCAATTCGAGCGCATTGGTGGCCGCTACAGCCCTCAGTTTGCCTGTTCGAAGATCACTTTCGATTCGCCGTCGGTCTTGGGCCAGGTATCCAGAACGGTAAGCATGATACTTTGCCGGATCGTCGTTCTGTTGCTCCCGTAGTTGCCGGAGTAACATTTCAACACCCCGGCGCGAACGCCCAAAGATAAGAACTTGAATTCTCTTGTCGAGTAAATTTCCGGCTAAATGTATAACTTCCGATGTCGCGCTCTTTCGGATACCAGTTTCAGCATGAACAACAGGGGGATTATATAAAATAATCGTTTTCTTTCCATGCGGAGCGCCATCCCTGTCAATTACGACCAGATCTTCCCCGGTCATGGCTTTACCATGTTCTGCCGGATTCGCGATAGTGGCAGATGTTAGTATAAATCTCGGGTTGTTTCCATAAAATGCCGCTATACGTTTTAACCGGCGGATCACATTGGCTACATGCGATCCAAATACTCCCCGATAAGCATGGATTTCATCGATAACAACATAGTCTAATCCACGAAAGAAAGATTCCCACAATGTATGGTGTGGTAGTATGGCAGTATGTAACATATCGGGATTGGTCAATAAGCATCGGGCTGACTGCCTGATAAATTGGCGTTTTTGGGTGGGTGTATCACCATCGTAAACACAAACCTGAATACCGACACTTTCTGAGGGTTGATTAAATGTAACCAACTCCATTATTTTTTCTTGCTGGTCATGTGTGAGAGCTTTTGTGGGAAATAAATATAAAGCCCTGGAAGATGGTGACTTGATAAGGTGGTCAAGTATTGGGAGGTTATAACACAGTGTCTTTCCACTGGCTGTTCCGGTAGTGATTACTACATTTTTTCCCTGCTTAATGGCTTGATAACTTGCTAATTGATGGGAGTAAAGCTGTTCTATACCCTGTTTTCGCAGTTGACTTGATAATTCGAGAGAGATTTCTTCTGGAAGAGGAAAAAACTCTCCATACGATGATAAAGATTGTGAATAGTATTGAATGTTTTCCGCGTATTCCTTTGTGGAAAACCAGCTTTTCAACACTGAATCAAGATTTGATATACTTTCACTGTTCATATTGATAATCGGAAATATATTCTACTATCATTCTACAGGAAACGATCCATGTCCGCCCAATTGATTATTCCAATTCTTTTTGGCTTTTTTTCCGGCATTTTTGCCAATTATCTGGCGGACGTTCTTCCGCGCAACCGGCACTTAACAAATCCGGTATGTCTTGATTGCGGGGAGATCCGTTCATTTTCAAATTTCCTGTCAGGTAAAAGATGTCAGGCGTGCGGAAAAAACATCTATTTCCGTTACTGGTTAGTTAATGTAGCTTCTCTCATCCTCTCACTGCTGGTCTGGTTTTTTCCTGCTGGTTTGATCCCATACTGGGGCAGCTTAATAGTATTAACTGTTTTCATGTCGATCATCATAACGGATATTGAATACCACGTGATCCTCAACCAAATGAGTGTTACCGCTTTTCTTGTCAGCTTTGCAGCAGGCTGGTGGTTACATGGATGGTTGAAAACAATTCTCGGAGGAATTAGTGGATTTCTCTTATTCCTTGGCCTTTATTATCTGGGAAGATTGTTTACAAGGTTCATGTCGCGAAAGCGAGGTGAACCGGTGGACGAGGAGGCTCTGGGTTTTGGGGATGTTTACATGGCCGGAGCTGTCGGTTTTTTGACAGGGTTCCCATTTATTTTTCCGGCCTTGCTGGCGGCGATTGTTTTTGGCGGTATAGTATCTGCCGTAGTTCTGATCACTTCGTTGATCAGAAATTCTTATGAAGCTTTTCGCGCTATTCCATACGGCCCGTTTATTATTTCAGGCGGGATTTTTATTCTTTATTATTATTTGATCAATCCGATTAAATAATTACGGGTAATGCGGTCCAGATTCCAACACCGAATCGGGTACGTTATTCCGATATTTTTCAAAATTGACAGAAAATTTATTGATAAGCAGTTTGACAGTCTCTTGATATAACTGCTTATCTTTCCACATGTCATTCGGTGATAATAACCTGTCTGGCACCCCCGGACAAGTTGTCGGAACAGCCAGGTTAAACCACCTTTCGTTGCGCATAGATGTGCTCTGGATCATTCCATTTAAGGCCGCATGAATCATGGAACGAGTATTAGCCAATGGAATTCTGGTTCCGTAGCCATATTTTCCACCTGTCCAACCTGTGTTGATCAACCAGACATCAGCTCTAGACTCATTGAGAAATTTTAACAGTAAATCTGCGTAAACTTTGGGTGCCATTGGAAGGAAAGGCGCGGCAAAACAGGTAGAAAATGTGGCAGTTGGTTCTTTACTGATTCCTGTTTCTGTTCCAGCGATTTTCGCTGTGTACCCGGAAAGAAAATAATACACTGCCTGGTCATAGGTAAGCTTTGAAATGGGGGGGAGAACTCCAAATGCGTCTGCTGAAAGAAAAAAGATATTACGTGGCCGGCCAGCACAGCCCGATTCAACATAATTATCAACAAAGTGAATCGGGTAGGCGACCCGGGTATTCTCTGTGATTCGACTGTTATCAAAATCGATCAAACGCGTGACAGGGTCCATAACCACGTTTTCAAGCACACTGCCAAAATTATGCGCGGCTTTCCAGATGACCGGCTCCAGTTCCTTCCTCAGACGAATTGTTTTTGCATAACACCCGCCCTCATAATTAAAAATTCCGTGATCGCTCCAACCATGCTCATCATCACCTACCAGTTTTCTGTCTATATCAGACGATAATGTTGTCTTTCCGGTTCCAGAGAGACCAAAGAAAAGGGCTGTATCTCCTTCTTTTCCTACATTCGCCGCGCAGTGCATGGGTAATATTCCTTTAGCTGGCAAAATGTAATTCATATAAGTGAACACTGATTTCTTAATTTCTCCCGCGTAGGCTGTTCCACCTATAAGAACCAACTTTCGTTCAAGGTCTAACACAATAAATGTGGAAGAATGGATGCCATCACTCTCTGGATCAGCCTGAAATCCGGGAGCGCAAATGACGGTAAAAGCAGGTGAAAAGTTTGCCAATCGGTCGCCAGTAAGGCGAAGAAATAGATTCTGGGCAACAAGACTGTGCCAGGCGCGTTCTGTCATTATTCTGACATATGTCTCATATTGCGGATCTGATCCGACCGCCATATCCTGCAAGAAGACGTCTCGCCCCTGAAAATATGCCTGCAGTTTTAGCATTAACCTATCAAATTGCCCGGGTTCGATTGCCTTATTTACGTCTCCCCAGTCAATTTCATCTTTCGTATGGTCACTCTTGACGATATATTTATCATTTGGCGAACGTCCGGTATGAGGAGATGTATCAACAACGATAGCGCCTGTTCTAGAGATCAATCCTTCTTTTCTGAGAATGACCTGCTCAACAAGCTCTGCGGCAGAGAGATTCCAGTAAACCGTCTGAAGATTCTGAAAACCCAGATAATCAAGTCCAAATATCCGGGGAGTGCCTGAAAAACTATTTAATGTCATTCCGGCCTCCAGTCGTTTATAGATCTATTGTATAGTTTTACCCGTCATTGAACCATACCAGTACCAGATAATGTCACTAGCCGGCTTCCCTCTGATGGAAGAAGATTGGTCATGCATACTACCAACAGAAAGAAACCTTCGTGTTGAAATCCCATCAATCCAATCTCGCCGGTTAATTTCGGGAATTGCTGCGTTGTATAAATTGGCCTGCTCTTGCAAAGATATAGTCAAACCTGGTTGAGGAGGGAATGGAAAATTAAGAATTCGCGATGAGACACAATTTCCTGAGAGGTTCACACATCCAAAATATGCTCCATCTATTGATGGCACATCAAGTCCGATCCAAATCTTCTTTTTTATATATTCAACAAGTGGATAAAGGTCATTGTCCAGTTTTTCAGCGATTCTCTCTGAATATGTTTTTACGTCGCCCTGTGTATCGGCTATCCTTCCAAAATTTAGAAGATAAATCCCGGTTAATTGGTCAAGTGGAATAGAGTTTTCAGAAAATAGATCGCTATAATTTAATGCCACCCAGGTCTCTCCGGAATATGCCGTGTTCACCTCTGCAAAAATATTTTCCCAACGCTGAAATCCGTTTTCGGGGAATGATGTCAGCACATCGGCAGATGTTACACTTCCCCCCATAACCTCTGACACACTTTCATCGCCCAGAATCAATCCGTTCGCTTTTATATTAGACGCGAGTAAAGCCGCTGACCTGTAAAAATCAGATATGGATTCAAACCATTGGTCCCAACCGGTTTGCCCTCTGGGAAATGAACGCCAAAAATCATCCGCTGACAAAGTGTATCGTGTTTGAGCCATCAAATAAACCCGCAATCCTTTTTGATGGGCTAATGAAGCGACCTTTTGTATCTCAGAGATGGGGATATCTGTACTGCTTTTTGGAGATAGCCAAACCGGTTCTGTCATTCGAAATGACCAGGTAACTGGAATTATTACGGCGTTAGCGTTTACCCCGGTAATGTTCTCGAGACTTCGTTCCAGGTTAGGCATCCACGACGGTCGATATTCATCTGTCAATTCGACTGCTGCCCGGAAATCCGATTCTCTTGGATTAGATATTTCTGTGGTCACAACTGTAGGGTTTGTAAGCGGTGACCAACTTGACCATTGCGAGGCAACCGTCTGCAAAACCTGCTCGTCACTGTTAGCCTCAAATGAAAAAACTTGTTCCATACCAGTACCAGGATCTATGGTTCCGCACATTTGCGAGCGGCAGAACCGGTAATCAACAGGCGCGGAAAAATTTAAAGGATTAAATAGCTGGAAAACATAACTTCCGTCTTCAACCAGCCGCATTTTTATTGGGTCCATCCATCCAAAGGTATTAAATTGAATTTGAATATCATCAGATTCTGGTGTTCCCAAAGGTGGGAAAAATTTAAAGGTTACCGGACCGTAGTTGGGTGTCATCCACGAAGCGATAGAATCCTCCACTATCATGTCCTGCCTGTCGATAAAAATGGAGTGTCTGATAGGCTGCCCCGCGGGATTAATTTCACCATTCCAAAAAGTGTCACCCGAGGAATACATATAATGCAAATCTGTGTCTTCCGGAAGTTGTACAACTGCCAGATATTGCCGGCCAGATTGTTTTGAAAGGGTAATACCCCATTTTTGAACGAGACTGGTACCTCCAAACAAACCGGCGAAACTATCTCCCAGTGTGGAGATATTACCAAATAACTGGATATTCGCGTCAGGTGGTGTATTGGCAGGAACTTTTACAATAAAAGTTACATTTACCAGATCCCGGGGCGATAACACGACTTCCATCGGTGTTACATTGTTTTCTTCAATGATAGCCTGTTGTTCAAATGGTTCAAAAGCTCCCGAAGGGCTAAAAATCGTTACATTTCTAACACCAACAGGAACGCCTTCCAGTTTGAATTTTCCATCAATAGCAGTAGTGGTTGAAAGGCCGGCTGTTGTTACAATGGCATCGACAGCTGCCTGTCCACTATCTTTAATTTGTAATATGCCCGCAAGTCGACCTTTAGCGAAGTTCTTTTCTCCCAATGTAAACCCGAGAATTGAATCTTGTATCTGTGTATGCTCAGTAATATAGAAAAATCGAGATGGAAGTATGTTTCCATCCGGGGCTATCTCAACCATATTGCTTCCATTTTTTAGCACATAACGATATTGAAGCAATGCACCCTTTTTAGACGGAACATCCAGTTGATAATGCCGTTCATCCACTTTTTCCATCAGTTGATAATTTGGGCTGAGTTGAAGCGAATTCAACTGGTCGATCCATTCTATCGATAACTGTGATCCATCAGGCAATGGCTCAGGGAGTTCAACAAAAAAAGATGCCAGCACATCAGGATGAGTGCTGGCTGAGCGAGAGTCGTTGGTTCCATTTTGATTTGTTCCACACGCCGCCAGAACGGTCACACAAATCAGAAGGGCGGGGATGAGTTTTCTACTTATCGAAGACTGCAAAGCGTTAATCCGCATAAGAGTGCAGTAATCAAGCGGTTTTAGATTTTACAATAGATGAAAATGCCTGATGGATTTCATTTGATCTGTTCGCCAGGGCACCCAGAACACCATTCACAAAACGAGGCGTGGATTCAGACCCGTAGAATTTTGCCAATTCGATCGCTTCATTAATGGCTACTTTAACCGGGGTACATTGTTGCACGGCAAATTCCCACATTGCAATCCGGATGATATTACGATCAATAACCGCAACCTGATCTAATGGCCACTCCGGAGCGTGCTGGGCAATATAATCGTCCAACTCCTTACGAATGGGAAGGACACCAAAAACAATCTGACGAGAGAAATCTATCAATGTAGAATCCAATGGATCGTCAGCCAGCCGTTCCTCAAAAACTAGACCGGGCTGGTGAGTTGTCATATCCTGTTCATAAAGAACTTGCAAGGCGATACAACGGGCCTTGGTGCGTGATTTCATATATCAGGACTCGCTCACCGGGCTAAAATCAATATCTTCGATATGGATATTTATTTTTCCGATTTCCATACCAACCATGTTGGAAATGGCACGAGCAACCTGTGTTTGGATTGAACGGCTTACATCCCGAACATTCACATCTCGATTCAAAACCACATGGATATCCGCGTAAACCGTATCATTTTCCACTTTAATTTCAACACCTTCATTTTCACCGCGGTGAAAGATACGATTTATATCATTTGAAGCCAACGCCAACCGGCGTACACCCGGCACGCTGAGAGCGGTCAAACGAGCGATGGATACCAGTACTTCCGGTGCTATTGTTGTTTTTCCGGGGGGGCGATTTCCCTTAGTCATGTAATCTCCTTACACGAATGTTATATAAATTATAACCCCGAAAGATCAGAGGGTTTTCATTTTTTGTCTTATTGTTTCAAACCAGGAATTCGACAGACTGCGTGTACACTTCTCGATATCGTTTGTCTAAAAGTACACAGTGGCCGCAATCCTCCAATTCCACAAGATGTTTTTCTCTGGAAGAGACGGCATTATAAACCAGGATTGCGCTTTGGGGGTCAATTGTCTCATCCTGGTTACCCTGAAAAATAATGATGGGCTGGGAAATTTTCGGAAGTATATCCATTACCACATTTTGAAGCAATCCTAATTCAACCACGGCATTCAATGGATTAATCCCGTATCCCTGCCAGGGGAGATACCCTTCTCTGGTTGGCTCCAACCGACGCTTCGGGACACCAAAAATGAAATGGGAGAACAGTTTGGCCCAAAATAATCCTGGAATTTTTAGCGCCGGAGCGTATATCAATAATTTTTCAATTTCAGGATGCCGGGCAGCCAGGTACAGAGCAAGCAAACCACCCATTGATTCCCCACCAATGAACCATCGGGTAGTTCGGCTTTTCAGAGTATCAAATGCGTTTTCCGCACTATCAATCCATTCAGTATGGCGAGTTTTCGCCAGATCCCGAGGCGATGTTCCATGCCCCGGTAGAAGCGGCGCCAATACTGTCCATCCTAATCTGGAATGTATCTCCTCCGCTAATCCACGTACCTCTAACGTGGTAGCGGTGAAACCGTGGAACAGTAATATTCCAGTGGATGTACCTTCGAGCAGGAAGGTGGCGGACTCATATTGTGGATTAAAAAGATTTTCGTTCACGCATCCATCTCTACAAATGGAATTGTATTGGTTGCTTTAGGCATTACCGCTATTCGGGCGTTATCCGGTAAGAAGAGACTTGCTTTTTCAAACGCACTTGCCAGAGAATCAGCCGGCTCCAGGAGCAGCCTGCGAATACGATCATCTTCTATCCCGGAAACAACGAAAATCTTAATCCGACGCTGCTCTCGGGCAAATTGTAGAGCTTTGTGCGGCCCTACCTTAAACCCTTCCATCCGGAGTTTAGAAAAAACAGCATCGACTGATGAAACTCCTTCCATGAAAGCTTCGTAGCTGTTGCTGCCAACACCTTCCACGCATTCGGCGGCAAGGATGACACATCCACCATCGCGTGTAATGCTGGCAGCATGAGATAAACCCTTTTGCGATTGGTATAAATTAATATCTTTTGGATAACCACCGGGGGAGGCGATGACGAGGTCGAAATCACCCCGGGGAATTGATGTCTGGCAAATTTTCCGTGAAAGTGGAATCCCAGTCCTCATAACATCGCGGGGTGAACCGAAAATCGCGTGCATGATCTGTTTTGCCGGGTTCATAATAACATTTAACGCGGCGTCACATTTGATAAGGTCGCCAATCTCTTCCAGGTCCTGACGGGTAGGGTTGGTATCATAGACTCCAAAGGTTGATTCAGGTTCGACCAACATGGAATGATTCTTATTTATCGTTTGGCGTCCTGTAAGCCCGATACCAGCGGTTTTTGCCCCTCCGGAATATCCCATAAAATGGTGGGGTTCAATATTTCCCACGAGCAATTTTAGGTCAGACTGGTAAAAAGATGAATTTATATATACCGGGGTTCGCCTTGATGTTTCACCCAGGTATTTCAGATTCTTTGAATCGTCACAATCGTGGGAGACGATCTTATACTCACGTATTATTTCTTCTGGCAGTAACAATCCGAATTCTTCATTGCGCATAGGTGTATGTGTTCCTGTAGCAATAAAGAATTCTATATAGTCTTTCCTGACACCCAACTTTTCCAACCTGGAAAGCAGGGGAGGGATCATCAGTGAATTGGGAACCGGACGGGTTTTATCATTAATTGCTATGGCAACTGTACCCATGGGATCTATTTTTTCCCATTGAAAATCACCGATAGGATTCTCCAGGCTTTCATAAATCAAATCTTCGGCGTTTCGGGCAGGGTGGGATATTGGAGGCGTCAAAATTGTCAGATTGTATTTGGAAGAAACGTCGCAACCAATCTGTCCTTTTCCATAAGGGAGAATTATCTCAGTCATTTATTTTTTTCCTGAAATCAAAAAAGGCATGTCCGCAGCCAATGACAAGTGGATTAAATGCCAGCAATTTATCGGCAGAAGCAGCCGCCTGAATGGGATCGCCAGTTGTTGAGTCGGTAGTGGCTACCGGTTTTCCCCCAACGCTTTTTATTGCGTCTCCCGCAAACAAAATACGCTCTGTTGGCATATAAAATGATACATGCCCTGGTGTGTGTCCGGGAGTCGCAATCACCTGAAGACCGCCCAGGATAGGCAATATTTCTCCATCTACGATATTCCGGGAAACAGGCACAGCGGGTGACACCATTATTACTGGCTCGATGATAGCCATCAATAATTTTGCAACACCTTTTGTTGTTATTTTCCTGCTAAAAACACCTTTTTCTATCGCTTCCGCCTCAATTCTTGAACTCCAAATTTCACAATGCGAGGCTGCTTTGATATCTTTGGCCGCACCATAATGATCAGAATCCGAGTGGGTTATTAGTATCCGTTTTATATCAGTAGGTTGAAATCCGAGTTTTTTTACATAATTTAGTATGCTGTTCTTATTTACGTGCATCCCGGTGTCTATCAAGGTTAATTCTTTATTGTCAATTAGTAGATACTGGTTAACGAAATTTCCTATGCGATGAACAAATGGGGTGATTTGCATAATTTCTCCTGACTATTCCACAATATTTTATCCCGAATTATTGTGGCACAGTATCAGATTATATTATTTATAGCCCTTGAGAGGTCTTTTGCGGGATTTATTTTTTTTAAGGGTTTCCTATAACTAATGGTGCATTTTTTGCATTAAAACAGAGGGAGTTATATTCATTTTTTCGAGCACATTTATTACTGAAGGGAACTCAGGTCAACATGAAATTCAATATCAACGCTGGAGACAATTTTATTGAGGTGCTCCAAAACTCAGCGGTCTGGAGCAGGGAAGACATATTTTTTCAAAATGAGAGTAAAATTGAATTATGGTTTCGATAAGTTACATTATCGCAATCATAATGCGGAATAGGAGATACCCCATTGAACTCTTCTTTATCCATAAATAACGCCGTAGAACGCTTCCTGTTGACCGTTTCACAGGCGCGCAGTGAGAACACCACGCTCACATACGGGAATGCCATGTCTCATTTCCTTAGCGTGCTCGAAGAAAATCACCTTATCCCTTCTGAAACGCCCTCTACGAACCTCACAGAAGACGCTGTAGCCTGGATGATATCCAGCCTCAAAGATCACGCGCCATCCACCGAACGCCTGTACCTGACGGCCGTTACACGATTCTATGAATATCTTGCGGCAGAAAATTTGAGTTCCATCAATCTCCCCCGGGTACAGATGTTGATTCATCAAAGAGCCCGCCGACCGGGTCAACGTCTGCCAATGTTTCCCAGAGATAATATAGACACCATAGTAGAACATATGGTCAATTTAGACTATTCGAATTTTGAATCTCCCGAAGAAAAGCTCCGGTATTTGCGTGACCGGGCATTTCTCATAACCCTGGCGGATACCGGACTGCGAGTTCATGAAGCCTGCGGACTGCGGAGAGGTGATATTGACTGGAATGAAGGAAAAGCCCTTGTCATTGGTAAAGGAAACCGTCAGGCTGTGGTTCGTTTTAGCAACCGCTCCATGCAGGTTATTCGAGATTATCTGAGTGCCCGCTCTACTCTTGATGGATCCAGTGGAAAGCCACTGGCTTCTCTGCCTATTTATGCCCGGCACGACAAAGGAGCCGGAACAAAGGTCAAACCGATCACAACGACTACCGGACGAGAGATAGTGGCGGAATGGGTCAAATCTATTCTGGGACCAGAGGCTGTTGGAACCATTACGCCTCATAGTTTCCGTCATTATTTTGTCACGCGAGTTCTGCACAGCTCTGGGAACCTTAAACTGGCACAGGAATTAGCCCGTCATAAAAGCATTGCTGTCACCCAGCGTTATGCACACTTAAACGATGATGAACTTGATCGTGGTTATTATGATATTTTTGACTTATCGAAGCGAAAAACAGATGAATAAACATCTATGCGAAATATGCCGCTTTTTTGCAAATTCTTACGACTTTTTATTATTCCTGAACCGTTCAGCAGAATATAACTGATTTAGAACTTCCTCTAACCCTGTTTTGGTCTCATTTTTGAATATATCATCCAATGAAATTCTGGTGTTTAGAGCAATTTTCGGGGAAAAAATATCAATATCACCACTTTTGATTGTCTCTGGTGCTTTTTTCGCATTCATAGAACCTTCAGGTACATTGAATGTTCGAAAAGACGGCTTTTCTATTTCTTGCTTCTGTGGTTTTATCAGAAGATCTGTGATTGCTTCAAGTACCATTTGAGGTCGTTTATTACGGATCGACATCAGACCGGTCACTGAGATAATTTTTCCTGTTAAACCATCTATATTTATACTGATTCTTTTAAAATCTTCCAATACCCCACCCCAGATGACGGCGGTGAAACAATCCTCCTTCCAGTTTCCAAAATTTATAAATATGTGGTCAGCGCCTTCTTCCGTGTGACCATGAAATACTTCTTTAACTTCACCGATGACCGTTACTATTTGCCCAATGGATTGCAAAATGGATGGCAACCTGTCAGCCTGATATACTGGCACATTCGCTTTTTTTATTACCGATTTATTCCGACTGGGTTTTAATGTAACCAACAGGTTATTCGTCTTTCCTGAAATGTACTCTTCCAACGATGGCACATTGTCAATAGAACTTTGACAAATCTGCATAAAACTGGGAATAAAATGAGACACCGATGGAATATTAGCCAGTCTGTGCAATAAACGTGAATTTTCTGGATCGAGAAAATCTGATCTCTGGAACAGGAGCCCTTCCCCTCCATATTGGAATTCTTCCCATAATGCAGGCTCAGCAGCAAGCGCATTAAGAGCGAGATAAATAACCAGAGTCGAGAACCTGTCCAACTTCTCGTCATAATCCGTATTGGATCGGGTTGGATGCTGGAAGTGGATATTTCCCAATTCGTTACTTTTTCGCCCCGCTAATGCCGGCACATACATGCCATCATAGTCAATTAAAAAAACCTCCCCAGCCTTGATGATTATATTCCGGTGAGAAAGGTCACCGTGAGCCAATCTATTTGCCTCAAGTTCGCGGCAAACGAAACGGAATTTCTCACCTAACGCAAGTAAATCTTCCGGCTTGCCAAGATGGTGGAAAACATAGTTTTCAAGAGATTCACCCTCGATCCACTCAACAATGGAAATCGGAAAATGCTTTCCGTGAATTGCTATTCCGCATTGAAAATATCGTGTGGGAACAAAGAAAGGCAGTGATAGAACTTCTAATGCCTGGCAAATCTGAGAATATCGGATGGCCCGGTCTCGCACAGCCCGGTGAAAACAACGGGCAGCCCATGTATTATCCTTTACTTCAACTTTGTACGTGAGTGCGAAACCGCCTGAACGCACACGCGGGAAACCCCATAGGTCTCTTTCAACAAGTCCCTGACGTAGAAAGTTTGATGAAAAAGAAATTTCAGGGTGTTGAAGAGCAGTCTGATAATCAGCAAAAGATGGAAACACAGGCGGATTCATGATATCCCCTTCCCCAGTTCTATATAAATCACAGAGGTATCATCATTCCTGATTTCACCATTTTTCCGAAGAGAGTTTATCCATTCGGAAAAATCAGAATCTCTATTGACATCCTTTATTTTTCGAACCATAGACTGGTATTCTGATAGATCCGTAACAGTTTTTCGCATGATCCATGAAGCCATTGCATCAGTAGCTAGTATCAATTGGTCTCCGCGTTTTAATGAGCCTCTCGCTGTGTAGATTTTTCCTTTAATTGAATCCATTTTTTCGATTTTTGAGGGAATTAAAACAGGAGAATTATTAAATTCTGAAGGATTCTGCAGTGGTAAAGACAGATAAATTGAATGATTATGCGCAATAAAAAGACAGCAATCCCCCACTGCCAATGCCCGCCAGGTATATGCGGTTGATGGATGAAGCGGATCGTATTGGATTTCCATCCAGGCTAATGCCGAAAAGGCTCCATGCCTCACTTTTTCCATTGCATGCCAGGGTAAATCCAATCCATTTATTAAAACCTGCCATTCAATCTGGGCTTTTTTTACTGCTTCGAGAAAAGCGTATTCAGATAGACGGGTTTGTGAGCATTGCCTTACAAGACAAGAAGCCCACAAACCGGAGAAACTGGTTTGTGTCGCACCATCAGCCACGGCAAATGATACTCTTTCATTATTACCGTTTACAGAACCATGTGAATCGGCAGGAAAAACAGCATCTTCATTCTCTGAAGCCTTATTGCCGGCTTTGGGTATGGAGTGGGAGAACCAGGTTAAAGGTTCCAAAACACACGCTATACCAGATTTGCCGGTCTGGTGCCGATTTCCAATCCCTGAACAATTCCCGCAATATCGGCGTTATATACAATACCACGTGCATCGGCCGCGATTTCTAACCCCAGCAAATCTTCCGCAGCATGTCTCAGGTTTTCCGGCAGTGGACTGGACATAGTAAACATGGAACGAGAGGAGAAATCCGGCATTTGTTCAATGCTTGATGGATAAAGTACCGGCCGGTCAAAAGGATGTGATGACGTATGCAATGTAATCAACAAAACATTTCCATCATTGGTCGAAAGCGAACGCAATGCTTCAGCGGCATCCGTCACCTTCCCGTCATTCGATTGGCCATCCGTCAGGTTGATCACTGTTGGCGGATAGGATTCAGGGTGTTCTTCCACCCAACGCGAAAGAATAGAATAAGCTTCTTCAAAAACCTGGCGCATAGGGGTATGCCCGCGAGCAAATGGTTCTACCCAGACAGGGAATTTAACGTTTGCTTCAATAAACCCGCCCGCACCGTCAGGCTCCTTCCTAATACGATCTTCGATCCGTATTGGGTTTCTATAGACTTCATCAATCCAGGCGAGATGGGTCTCTTCATCTGCGCAAGACAGAATTGATTTGATCTCGGAGCCATAACCAATTACACCAATCTGGTAATACTGGCGAATATCCAGATCTTTAGATGCCGATACAACCAGGCTTTGAAGTACCCTGTTTAATGCTTCTGCCACAAATTCCGACTTCTTCGGATTTCCAGGTGTGCCCATGATGGGTTCATTCATAGATGTAGAATGATCCACCAGAAACAGAAAACAGGTCGGATTGGCTCGACTGATCTCAGCCTGATATGTCATGATTATCTCCAGTAAGGGTTAGATATTATCCTTGCTTTTCATTAAATATAACACTCGCAGGCTGCCTTCAACCGGCATTTTATTTACAATTTCGAAAGATTTGGTAAACGCTTCTTCGAATCCTTCCAGGGTGTAATTAGGAAAAATATCTTTTCTTGTTGCTAGTAAAATTTGAACCTGCGAATCTTCTTTGGGCACAAACTCAATTACCAGATTCTTTCCAAGTGTTCTTAAATATTCTGCAAAATTCTCAAGAGGGACATTATTTGAAATACATATATGATGAATAAGAGCCAGTGCTAAAACCACATCAGCGGGGCCGCGGCTGGCGAGAGAGTCCCGTTCTTTATTCGCCCAACCGATCCCGCCACTTGGATTTGTCAGATCCAGCACCAGAGGAAGAATATTCGTCTCTTTCGCTGACTTTACCTGCCGATAATTCTTTTCAACCGCAGCCGGATCAATATCAAATGACACAACCGATCCAAAATCTGAAACCGGACGACTAAACTCTCCTGTATTAGCGCCCATATCCCAAATAATACCGCCCCCGGTCTTTTGAACGAAAGATTTGACCAGGTTTTTCTTTTGTTCGAATGCATCCGAGGAATAATTGGTAATATCGTAATAATCAGCCCATTCTGTACCCTGCGGTTTCCATTCAAGCCCCTTCACCGTTGATCTTAAGTTATCCACCAGACCAAGCAACCCGGTCTTTGAAACCCGGGCGTCTCCGGAAGCTTTATCATGGGATTCTGAATATTTTTTTTGCGCGTTGGCATGAACATGAATGTGAGTGAACAATCCAAGATTAAGGCGAGTTGACCAGGGAAGCAATTTAGACGCCATATCCAAAGGAATTCCGTCAATGTAAACCCGCATAAGTTGGTTTAATCGAATATCCACTTTTGCCATTAGTGCTAATGGCGCAAGAAAATGCTGACAGAACTGGCGGTAGGCATCCCATGGTTTTCCGTCTTCATAATCATCAAAAGACAATGTATCGATGAGAACCGGTTTCCCTTTATAAAATTGGATGTTATATGCGCTGGCATCTTTCAGTGTCAAACCCTTATCAATTGCGAGCTCCTGGATTTTTAGCGTCAAAAGTGCCGCGTCCTTTAATTGACTGAAACTCCACTCATAGGGGTATGAAATAAAGCCGATTTTTTCCGGCCGAATGATCTTGTAAGCAGTATCTTTTTTTTCCGGTTCAATATTGTCAACTTCATCATGCGGAATCAACCAACCCTTTTTTATTAATGCCGCATATAAACCACTGGAATTCAGTTTTTCATAGATAGGTTGATATTCTCTATTAATCTGGCGGTATAAAACATCATCTCTACTGAATAGAAATCCACTTGGATCACGAAAAGAAGAGGATAAGGAAGCTGTTTTTTTTGGCATGTAGATTTACGCGTTGCCCTTTTCTTTGACAAGGTAGATGAACGGAAGGCTGATCAACGTAATCAGCATCTTGATAATAACATTAGCCCAGAAGATACCCCATACAGAGTCAACAGGCATAGTGCCATAAAACGCCATAAAAGAAAAGGTCAGTGAGTCCAAAGGAACTGAGATGGAATTGCTGACCAGAACACGCATCCATTGGTAGCGCCGGGTGATTTTATCCACCCAAATTCGATACACTTCCGTATCAACCAATTCAGAAACAAGTTGAGATACAACACTGGCTATCGTAATTCGCCATACTGGTGAAAGTACTCTACCCCAAATCTCACTCGAGCCAGCAGCGGCATCTGGCTGCAGAGAAGACACAAACCAAAAAAATAGTGACATGAAAAGGTTGATCGCCACAGCTGTGATGATCAAAACCCTTACACCTTTCAACCCGAGGACTTTATGAGCCAGGTCGCGTAAGGTAAAAGTAATTGGATAAATGAAAGTGCCGGCATCAAACGAGAGGCCGGCAAATAAGACGATCTGTAAACTGGCAATATTGGATAGTAACTGGGCCGATACATATATGGCACAAACAATAATAGTTGATATCAAACTACGTTCCTCGATTCCTTACAAAATTACACCACTTTTTCACGCAGGCGTGAACTCAAATAATCCATAGACGCTACAACAATCGCAATGGCTATCATTTGTGCTGACGCCGCACGATAGTTTAACAGATTAATGTTCTGAATGAGAAGGAAACCAATGCCACCTCCTCCAGCAAAACCAATAATGGTTGACATACGCACATTTATATCCCATCGATACATAGTAAAGGAAATATAAGGTGGAATGATCTGGGGAATTACCGCGTATACCACTGTCTGCATCCAATTGGCGCCTGTGGCTTTTATAGCTTCTACCGGACCAGAAAGAATGCTTTCAACCTGTTCGGAGTACAACTTGGCTAAAGCCGCGATAGTATGTAATGAAAGCGCGAGAACTCCGGCAAACGGTCCAATACCCACCCAGACCACAAAGACAATAACCATGATCAGAGATTCAATTGAACGCAAAGCATTTAGTATTGTACGTGTTACATAATAAATAACGAGACCAACAGGCAACAAGTCTTTTTTACTGGAACGAATTCCAATCAGCAAGCCGCCCAATGCACCGGCAATACCGGGAATTACAGCCCAGTAGAAAGGATTCTCAATTTGATAAAGCCAATTTATTCCGGCTCCCAAAAGTATAAATATCACTGCCCCGGCAACCATTGCCAGGATAATACCCACTAGCCAGGCCTGTCCTTGAGAAAGCCTTTTTTGAAGTTTAATCCCCATTCGACCGGCATAGCTGCTCAATACCCCGGCTGCGATAAGCGCGGACGTGATGGTTATCAACATTCTTAGGATTTGACCGATATTTTTCAGGAACGAACCTAAAAATCCAAATCCACCCAAAGCTCCTTCAAGGAATATTCCCAATTTATCCATTAAACCAGCAAGTATTGAAATTGAAATCAGGGAAACAAGCAATAAACCGGTTATCGCAACCATTCGCAATATTCGGGTTTTTATTTCTGGCCTTATGATTTCTTCTTCAGGTAAAGCCCATTTAATGATCTTTATCCCCAGCCAGGGAACAATGATTACTATTGGAATAGCTAACCATAAATCATCAGTTATCACATCACCCAGGGAACTCATCCAATCAGCTACATATTGCCCGATGAAAAAACCGATCGGTATGGCTATGATCTGCGCGGAAAGTCCAATGAGGTTTGAGACTATTTCCTTCATTAAATTCCGGGCTGCAAAGAAGCTTATTGGGATAGAAAGCAATGTGCCAATGGTAGTTGCCAGCAATGCGAGAAAGATAGTCTCTATGATTTTGTCCCAGGTATCATATGCGGTTTTTGTTAGGTGGGGCATTCCAACAGGACGTCTTAATACCGCTTCAATCTTTTGTTCTTTGATGTTTGGCCTGTTGGGAAGCTTAATAATTGTTTGAAAATAACCAGATGAATCTGTTTCAACATTGGATAGTTCAAGTGTCACATTGCTTGGAGGAATAAAGTTAATCGGACCGGAAGTATCCGGAGGGAAGTTAAATCCTTCAAGTGTGACCTCCTGCCCCGGTTTGGCGCAGGCTGGATTCATAACCAGATAAGGCTTAGTTTTATCAATAGTATTTATGCCAGAGGGAGAGCCTTCGCACGGAATAGTCACAGGTAAGTTGATTTTAAGTTCTTCTTTGTTGTATTCAAGGAAATCTGGTTTTGCCAGGGCTCGAATGATGCGTAATAGCTGTTCCTGGCGGCGAGGAGATTTTGTCTCTTCCAGATTGACTTTAGTGACTTGAAAGCCATAGGCGTAAATGATCACACCGATAATGATCGATGCGGCCAATCCTAAAGAACGTTTTATCGATGCTTTCGGTTCATTCTTTGTATTCATTTAGCCCACCCGTTCTGCGTCTTTACCATAAATCTCTTTAAATTTGATATCGTCAATTTCAGAAGGCAAACCATCAAAAACCATCTGCCCGTTATTCAACGCGATAACCCGGTCAGAATAACGGTGTACCAGATCAAGAAAATGTAAACTGCATAAAACAGTAACGCCATCTTTCTTGTTTATCTCTTCAAGATATTGCATAATACTATGCGCAAGAACCGGGTCTAATGAGGCTACCGGTTCATCAGCCAGAATAATTTCAGGGTCCTGCATTAAGGCGCGTGCTACACCCACCCGTTGTTGTTGCCCGCCAGATAGTTCATCCGCGCGATATCCAGCTTTATCCGCAATCCCTACTCTTTCTAGCTGTGTCATTGCCAATCGAATATCATCATCAGAAAATCGATTAATCAAACTCCAGGCTGGATTAGCATACCCGAGTCTGCCTGCCAGAACATTGGTCAAAACGCTTGAACGGCTAACCAGATTGAAATGCTGAAAGACCATGCCAATCTTGCGACGGATCAGACGCAATTCCTCATCAGTTGCGCCAGTTACAGACATACCATTGAATACCACTGATCCTGCCGTAGGATCAACCAGACGATTTATGCACCTTAATAGCGTCGACTTACCGGAGCCGCTAAGTCCAATAATAGCCAGGAATTCACCTTTGTGAACATTGAACGAGACGTTTGTTAAAGCTTGCACGCCCCCTTCATATACCTTTGTCAGATTTTTGATTTCCAGCTGAATTTGCTGATCAGAGTGTGCCATTGGTTCATCCGCCTGATTTTCGTCTGTTTTACTTTCTAAATAATCCGTTTTTCATAACAAAAAACCGGAGTTCACAAATTTCGTGAACCCCGGTTCCTAGAATTATTTGCTACTTGCCGAGGCTTTCCAGGGTGATCCCGGCTGCCTCAACCATCTGGCGAACAAAGTCAAATTCTTCGTCACTGGTCTCCGCGATGCCATCCCAGGCGTAAAAATCTTGCTTTCCGATTGATTCTTTCCAGTCATCAGTTTTGGCGAATTCAACCAGGGCTTTTGAAATCTTTTCACGCACATCCGCCGGGAACTTCGGTCCAAAGGACATTGTGTCATTCGGAATAGCGGGAGAAACAGCCAGGATTTTAACTTTCTCGATCACATCCGGCGCCTCTTCACGTATATTGGCGCGGGCATCATTGACTTTGTATCCACCGCACATCAGTTTCTTTTTATCATCCGAAACTTTACACTGTTTGATCAGATCAGCCGGAATATCAGGATCTTTGCCCTCTTTCCACTTCTCCACGCCTTCTGGAACAGAAGCAGGAGTAAAGAACACGGTCGCGAAATCAACCTCACCGTTGTAAACCGCCTTCACAGATTGCGGATGTCCACCGGTAGCAACTTTTTCACCGGGTTCAATACCAGCTTCTTTGAACATGGCCAGAGGAACCAGATAGCCCGAAGTTGAACCGACATCTCCATAACCCCATTTCTTGCCATCCAGGTCTTTGATGGTTTTAAAGTTACTGTCTCGTTTTACAATGATTTCTGCCCAATACACAGAAGAACCATAGCGGACGGCTTTGAAAGCGGCATCTACTCCGCAAAGTTTATTGGCCAGAACATAACCCAGACCGGGAATAAAGCCGATGGTATCCGTTGGAGACGCGCACATCTCTTCGATAGTGGCCGCATATGATGTTGGAACGGAAACTTCGAATTTATAACCGGTTGCCTTTTCCAACGCATCTGCCATGATCTTACCGCCAGATACAATCACGTTAGCATCAGTAGAAGGAACAAAAAGAACCTTAATAGGATGGTCTTTTGTTCCAATAGTAACCGGTGCGGGCGTTGCAGCCACCTCAGGTTTAGCCCCAACAGGTGTGGCAGCGAGTAAAACTGAAGCAACTGTCAATATAGCTACGAAAACATACAGCGTCCTGCTCTTCTTTATCATGTGCCCTCCTCAACAGAATTTAAAGTTGAATTAATCATAGTCTTATTTTTTATGTTGGGCAAGCCGATAATACACATTTTTTTAAAAGAAAAATTCACCTCTTTGGGTAAAGCCTGTTCTTACCCAAATCAAATTGACACGTATACTTCCGGGCGGTAGAATCAAGTCAGGAGATTATTATGCCTATCTACGAATATGAATGTACGGATTGCCGGCAGACTTTTGAAGTCCGCCGATGCTTTTCTGATGCAGATAATCCTGTTACCTGCAACCGCTGTGAAAGCTCGAACACTCACAGGTTATTGTCTAAGTTTTACTCAAAATCGTCAGGAGGGTCTTCTTCCGTTTCAACCGGACATAGCGGTTGTGGAGGATGCAGCGGCGGTTCCTGTGGTTCATGTCATCATTAAAACAATATCAACTATAAGGAGAACGGTATGAAGAAAGATTTCCTCTCAATCGCAGATTATTCCCCGGAAGCGTTACAGGACATTCTGGATTTAGCATTGGAGCTTAAGAAGGAACGCAAGGAGAAAGGGGAAAACAAACCGATCCTGAAGAATAAAGTTCTAGGGATGGTCTTTCAGAAACCAAGTCTTCGTACCCGTGTAAGTTTTGACATGGCTATGCGCCACCTGGGTGGTGACGCTTTATATTTATCTCCCAACGAAATTGGACTTGGTCAGCGTGAATCGGTCGCAGATGTTGCCCGTGTACTAGCCGGTTATGTGGATGTTATTATGGCACGTGTGTTCGCCCATCAACATGTTCTGGACCTCGCCAAATGGTCTGAAGTTCCGGTGATCAACGGGTTGAGTGATTATGATCACCCCTGCCAGGGTATGGCCGACGCTCTGACCATAGTAGAAAAATATGGCAAATTGAAAGGTTTGAATGTCACTTTTGTCGGTGATGGAAACAATGTAGCTGTCTCTATGATGCACATTTGCACAAAATTAGGTGCCAACTTTACTCTGGCCGCCCCAGAAGGCTATGACCTTCCAGAGAAAGCGTTAAAAGAGAGCCAGGGTTTTGCTGCAAAATCCGGTTCTGCCATCCGCACCCTGCGTGATCCTCATGAAGCTGTTAAAAATGCGGATGTTATTTACACCGATACCTGGACCAGCATGGGTCAGGAAGAAGAGACCGAAAAACGCAAGAAAGTCTTCCCACCCTACCAGGTCAATGAAAAACTTGTTTCTGAAGCCTCTAAAGATGTGATCGTAATGCACTGCCTGCCGGCTCATCGGGGTCAAGAAATCACAGATGAAGTGGCCGATGGTCCTCACTCAGTGTTGTTCCCTCAGGCGCATAATCGTATGCATGCCCAAAAAGCTATTCTAGTGAGCCTCTTTCGATAGAGATGACTATGAAAAGCCAGGAATACATCGAACTCGAAGAAAGAATTGGCGCACACAATTACCACCCTCTTGATGTTGTACTCACCCGCGGGGAGGGTGTATGGGTATACGATGTAGATGGTAATAAGTATCTGGATTGCCTGAGCTCTTATTCAGCATTGAATCAGGGACACGTTCATCCCCGAATCCTGAAAGCTTTGATCGAACAGGCAAGCAAGTTGACACTTACATCACGTGCATTCCGAAGTGATCAGCTTGCTCTTTTTTACAAAGAAATCACTGAGCTGACTGGTTATGACATGGTTCTCCCCATGAATAGCGGAGCAGAAGCTGTGGAAACAGCTTTAAAAGTGGCTCGAAAATGGGGATATGTCTCAAAGAAAGTTCCCCGCAACAAGGCTGAGATCATTGTAGCTGAAGGCAACTTCCACGGCCGCACGATTTCGATCATTTCCTTCTCATCTGAACCAGCCTACAAAGACGATTTTGGCCCACACACACCGGGCTTCATTTCGGTTCCATTCGGAGACGCATCCGCGTTAGAAAAAGCCATCACGCCTAACACTGTTGGCGTGATGCTGGAGCCGATTCAGGGTGAATCTGGAGTCAATATTCCACCAGATGGCTATCTGAAAAAAGTCCGGGAAATCTGCACTAAAACCAACACCCTTTTTATGGCAGATGAAATACAAACAGGATTGGGAAGAACCGGAAAGCTCTTTGCCACCATGTACGATGATGTTCGTGCGGATATTCTTATTTTAGGAAAAGCATTGGGTGGAGGTTTTTATCCTGTATCAGCCGTTCTTGCAGATAATTTTGTTCTGGGATTAATTAAACCCGGTGACCATGGTTCCACATTTGGCGGAAATCCATTGGCGGCTGCTGTCGCGCGTGAATCGCTTAAGGTTCTGATCGAAGAAAAGTTAACTGAAAACGCGGCGATTCAAGGCGAATATTTCCTTGAACAGCTTTCTGAGATCAATAGTCCAAAGATAAAAGAAGTTCGTGGTCGTGGCTTACTCATAGGAATTGAAGTTACTAAAGAAGCTGGTAAAGCCCGTAAGTACTGCGAGGCTCTGATGAAAGAAGGTATTCTAGCCAAGGAAACACATGAACAGATTATCCGATTCGCGCCTCCCCTGACTATTGATCGGGCTACAATCGATTGGGCATTGGATAAGATCAGAAAAGTATTGATGGAAAACTAATCAGGAAAAACCTATGGATTGGAAAACCGAGTACGCGGGAAAAATAGTCTCGGCGGATGAAGCGGTGCGCCTGGTGAAATCTGGTCAGCGCATATTTCTCACGGGGAATTGTTCAGTTCCCCGTGAGCTATTATCTGCCTTGATCCGGCGAGCACCGGAGTTGAAAGATGTCGAGATTTGCCAGGCATTGACAATCATTGGATCTGAATACGTTGAACCTGAAATGGCCGGTCACTTGAGGATAAATTCCTTGTTCGCGAGTGCCAACGTTCGAAAAGCCATTCATGAAGGACGGGCAGATTTTACTCCAGTACATCTTTCAGAATTTCCACTTCTTTTTATGAAAGGTTACTTGAAACCCGATGTGGCTTTCGTACACCTTTCTACTCCGGATGAAAACGGCTATTGCACATACGGAGTGGAAAGCGGGTTGACCAAGGGACCTGCAGAATCAGCCAATATCATTATCGCCGAAATCAATGAACAAATGCCACACATGTGTGGTGATACCCTGGTTCATATCAATGATTTGACAGCCATAGTTCCGGTCAATTACCCCCTGGCCGAAATACCCATACCTGATCTCGAAGCAGACCCTGTGATGGAGAGAATCGGTCAGAATATAGCCGAACGAATATTGGATGGCTCAACTCTTCAGCTAGGGATTGGCGATATTCCGAATGCCGTTCTCAAATTTTTACGTCATCGAAAAGACCTCGGAATCCACTCTGAATTGATCTCGGACGGAATTATTGATCTTGTTGAGAATGGAGTAATCAATAACTCCCGAAAAACACTGCACAAGGGAAAAATAACCGCCGGATTTTTACTTGGAAGCCGGGCTCTTCACCGCTGGTGTGATCGCAACATGCTTGTTGAATTACAGCGCACTGAATATGTTAATCATCCCATGACCATCGCAAAGAATTATCGGATGGTGGCGATAAACTCCGCCATTGAAGTAGACCTCACAGGACAGGTATGTTCTGATTCAATTGGTCATAAGATCTACTCTGGAACCGGCGGGCAATGTGACTTTATTTATGGATCATCCCTTGCGGAAGAAGGAATGCCTGTCATTGCTTTGCCCAGCACATCAACAGGATCGAATGGAATCGTGCATAATAAGATTGTTCCCATGTTAAAACCCGGCGCGGGAGTAGTTACAACCCGTAACCACGTTCATTATGTGGTAACAGAATATGGTATGGTTGATCTGTACGGAAAATCAATCCGTCAAAGGGCAAAAGCATTGATATCAATTGCCCACCCTGATTTCAGGGATGAACTCACATTTGAAGCAAAAAAACTAAACTATATAGAATAACAATATGATGAATAAACGAAAAGCAAAAATTGTAGCCACTGTTGGACCGGCCTGTGAATCTGAGGAAAAGCTTCGTGAAGTCTTAATGGCCGGGGTAGATGTAGTCCGATTGAACTTCTCCCATGGTTCTCATGAAGAACATCGTCGGCGTATTGAACTAATTCGAAAGCTTTCTAATGAATTTAAAAAAGCAGTCTCTATTCTCCAAGACTTGCAAGGCCCAAAAATGCGGGTTGGCAATCTTCCAAAGGAGGGGATCAACCTGATTGAAGGCGATGTAGTTCTCCTCACAGCCGTTGACATGAATCCACCTTCCGGTGTGGATCATGTGATTCCAATGGAAGTACCAGAACTTGCCAGATCTGTTCGCGAAGGCAATCGGGTTTTACTCGATGACGGCCGGTTGGAATTGCAAGTGATTTCTTCCTCGGAAGATGCGGTCAAAGCAACAGTCAAACTGGGCGGTAAATTAACATCGCATAAGGGTGTCAACTTGCCGGGCGCGAAGATCCTTATACCAGGTTTTACAGAGAAAGATAAGGAAGATCTGGCTTTTGGCTTAGAACAGGAAGTCGACTATGTTGCCATATCGTTCGTCCGATCGGCAGATGACATCAATGTGGTGCGTAAAGCTATTTCCGAATTGAAACCAGAAAGGTCTGATACACGCCTGATCGCGAAATTGGAACGCCCTGAAGCCATAGCCGATCTGGATGCCATTCTGGATGTTGCGGATGGCGTTATGGTTGCCCGCGGTGATCTGGGTGTAGAGACGTCACCCCAGACCGTTCCAATCATGCAGAAACTGATAATCGAAGCCGCCAATAAAAAATCAAGGCAGGTGATAACCGCCACGCAGATGCTTGAATCGATGATTTCGAATCCCCGGCCTACGCGCGCCGAGGCATCAGATGTGGCAAATGCTGTTTTCGATGGTACTGACGCCGTGATGCTTTCCGGAGAAACGGCCAGTGGACAATATCCGGTCGAAGCTGTACGCATGATGGACGCGATCATTCAGGAAGCGGAAGCCCATGATCTTGAATGGGGGCATTGCCACCCCACCCCCGATCCAATCAGCATGCATGATGATTCTTATTCTCTTGCCAGAGCGGCAAAAGAATTGGCACAGGATACAGATGTATCATGCATTGCGGTTTTCACACGCGGTGGTCATACTGCCCGGGTTATGTCAAAAACTCGACCTCATGTCCCGGTGCTGGCTTTTACTCCTGACAAACGCACATATCAACGGCTCGGATTGTACTGGGGAATTACACCTTTTCTTGTTCCTTTTGCCTCTACTGTAGAGCAAATGATTAAGACAGTTGAATCGGAGATATTTGAATCCAATCTCATGAAGGCGGGTCAACAGGTTGTTCTGGTTTCCGGCTTCCCGGTTGGAGAAAAAAGACCACCCAACTTCGTTCTATTGCACACACTTGGTGAAGGTAAACATAAATAGGTACTTAATTAAGAAGTCCCCTCGAAAATTCGGGGGGACTTCAGCTTTTTTATCTAAATTGCACATTAAGATTTTGCAAGGTTTCCTTTGATGGTCTCAGATCCGCCTGCTGCAATCTGTTTAACGGTTTATCGACCAGGTTATACAGGTCATACATAGACCTCTGGTCGGGATCAACATAGATCAAGCCTGTCACCAGCCAATCGTTTAGGTAAGCCTCTTCCAGCATGTGCATGGCGTCCCATCGATTGGTTGGATCATATTCTCGATCCAATTTTTTTAGAACCACCATCGAACCGTCATGTAATTCAATCTCTCGCACAGTATTTTCTTCGAAGTCCTCAACCATAATCTCGTCTCTCGGTGGGACGAAGGAAAGCTCATGTAAGTGGGATTCGTGTTCTTTACCCCAGGAGTAAGAGTGCAAAGCAGTATCCAGATTATAAAAAGTAACACAGGGGCTGATAATATCAAGGACGCTGACACCACGATGACTTAAAGCCGCCTTAATCAGATCTTTCACTTGTTTGGGATCTCCCGCGAATGAACGGGCAACAAATGATGCATTGGATATCAAAGCTTCCATACAGATATCTACCGGCAGATAACGGCTGGTTCCCTGTTTCTTCAGTGTTTTTCCCCTTTCTGCTGTAGCCGAAAATTGCCCTTTAGTCAACCCATATACTCCATTGTTTTCGACAATGTAGGTCATAGGCATATTTCTGCGCACCATGTGTTTGAATTGGCCCATTCCAATACTGGCTGTATCTCCATCTCCACTTACACCAATGATTCGCATTGAGATATCACCAAAACCAGCGCCCTGTGCCAATGACGGCATTCTTCCATGCAATCCGTTGAACCCAAAAGAATGTCCAAGAAAATAAGTAGGACTTTTACTTGAACAACCTATACCCGAAAATTTCATGGTTTTTTCCGGCCGAATATTTAACTCATAACAGGCCGCGATGATCTGGTTCGCCACAGAATTATGACCGCATCCCTGGCACAACGTACTGGCAGCTCCCTTATAATCAGCACGGGTCAGTCCGATTGAATTAGTGTGTTGGGGATTTATTGATGGATTATCTGTCATGATTTTTTCTCCATTATCGAACGAATAGATTCATTAATCCATCGCGCGGTTAGCGGCAAACCATCCGAATGACATATCTTAACGAACCGGTCAGCGAATTCGGGGTATGTGATCTGCAATAGTTGACACATCTGTCCATCTCGATTGATTTCTATAACATAGACAATTTCATGATCTTCAATAAATTTCTTGATTTCATCCGTAAAAGGAATTGCTCTGATACGGCAATAATCAGATTTCAAACCATCTTTACTTAATAAATCCCTGGCTTCAAGTATCGCCTGATCTGTTGAACCATACCCGACTATCCCCAAACATGCATCTACGGATTGCATAATTTCTGGTAATGGAAGTATTGTTTTTGCCGTTTCAAATTTCTTTGCCAGTCTATTCAGGTTTTTTTCCCAATTTTCACTATCTTCCGAATATTTCGCGAATTCATCGTGCCCGGTACCCCGGGCAAAATAGGCACCCAAAGGATGTGTGTTACCGGGAACAGTCCGATATGCAATTCCGTCACCATCCACATCGAGATATCGCCCCCACATATTGTTGTTTTCTTTAAGAATTTTTTCCAGATCATCTTCCCATAGAATCTTTCCTCTATCCATCGGTTTTTCCGGATATACAAATTCTTTTGTCAACCATTCGTTCATGCCCAGATCAAGATCAGAGAGAACAATCACCGGTGTTTGTATTCGCTCCGCGATATCAAATGCTTTCCAACCAAATTCAAAACATTCCGTCACTGTTCCCGGAATCAGGATGATCATATTCTTATCGCCATGACTGATAAAATACGATTGGGTCAGATCACCCTGGGCGGTACGAGTCGGCAACCCGGTTGATGGGCCAACGCGTTGGACATCCCAGATGACTACCGGGACTTCAGTGTAATATGCCAGTCCAAGGTATTCTGACATCAGTGAAAGTCCCGGCCCTGAAGTAGACGTCATCGACCGCAAGCCGGCATATCCGGCACCAATTGCCATTCCAATAGCCGATAATTCATCTTCCGCCTGAACAACCACAAATGTATCTTTTCCGGTTGCCGGATCACGTCTTAATTGCGGCAAATATTCATTTAATGATTCTGAAATACTGGTGGCAGGAGTGATCGGATACCACGCATTAAACTGTACACCACCATAAATGGCGCCTAAAGCGGCCGCGGTATTTCCGTCAACCATAATATAACCATTTAAAGGTGGAAGTGATTTTAAAAAGTAATTGTCTGATTTAGTCAGGTTCTGGTCTGCCCATTTAGCCGCAGCTTCCACTACCTGCCAATTGACCTGTACCGCTTTTTCTTTACCTTTGAAATGGTAATCGATTGCTTCATATACTTTTTCCAGATCCAAACCCAGCATTTGACCTGTTACCCCCACATACACCATATTAGCAACATAGTCCCGAACGGATGGATTTAAATTAACTTGATTGACAATTTCTTTTATCGCCATCGGATATACATGAATATCAGAACGTTCGATAGGAAGATGAATGTAATCCGCGTAGAAAAGAACTCCCCCCTTACATACACATTCGATCTCTTTTCGAATTGTCATAGGATTCATGGCAATTACAATATCATCTTTTTCTTGCCGCGCCAGATATCCTTCTTGATTGATACGGATTGTGAACCATGTAGGTTGTCCCTGGATATTAGACGGAAAAATATTCTTTCCTGATACGGGAATACCCATCCTGAAAAGTGCTCGCAATAATGTGTTATTTGCTGTCGCGCTTCCCGATCCGTTTACCGTGCTGACTGTTAAATTGAAATTATTGATAATAGAGTCCATGGCTTTTTCCCAGGTTACTCAAAATGGTTTTTAACATCGGATTTTTCTTCCCGTTGTTGAATGAGGATCATGTGTTCAAGTAAAGCCTTTCGACTTATTGAAAAATCTCTCTGTTGAATCGAATCAACAATTCTTTCGTGGTACTGCCATACTTTTTGCTGGTAAGAAATGTCTGTATAGCGATTCAGGCCAGCTTCTTCGTACATTTGCCAGTATGCTTCTAAAAGCCCAATGACAAAAGGATTATTAAGACGACTGTACATCAAAAGATGAAAATCACGATGCTCATAAAAAGGGATCACAATTGGACTGGTATTTAGTTTTTTTCTTGCCCGCTCAATAAGGAATCGAAGGCTTTGAATGTCTTCTGCTGTCAAAAGTGTAGCGGCTTCTACAAAATATGCATCTTCCAGATGTTTTCGCAGGTCGGCAAACAAATCAAATCGAGACTGGTCTTCCATGATTGCGTAAGATAGACTTGCTGTCACAGCCGGTGTGAATCGGTATTTGTTTTTTCGAATACCCGTTTTAGGTCTTACTTCAACAAAACCAAACGCCCGGGCAACTTCAAGCTGCTCGCGTAATGTAGGAATACTGGTACCGGTTGATTTACTCAGTTCGTTTAATGAGGGCAAACGGCTGTCGTCTTTGTTCTTTTTTTCCGCCAGAAATTTCAGAAAGCTGTTGAGATAGGTATCAGGCATTACGTATTTACTCTTATTAATCTGATGATTAAGATAATTAAAGTATATCCCCGGCCAACCATTTCGTCAACCGGGGATATCTATTATTTCCGAAAGACTATCCGTTTAAATGTCTCTTCATACACAGGATCTTCTTCAGTAGATCCTTTAGTACGCCTTGTGGTGCGCATGCGTTTATCAAACGCTTCTGGCTCACCTATCTGACTCTTGTGTTCATGCAACGCTTTAAGTTTTATTTCAAATGTGCCGGTGATATCCATTATGAAGTTGGGCTGTGCCGTAAGCGAAAGCCAAACTTCCTCAACAGAATGCGGTCCCAAGCCTTCGTCAGTGATCAATTCAGGAAAAAACATCCGGTTTCCACTTGCGGGAAACACAGCATCCAGTGCTATTTGACCAGCCGTCCGATGGTCAGGATGATTGATGTAATTTTCATTGGGAAAAAAATTCAATGGATCGCAAGAAACAAGAATATCCGGTTTGACTTTTCGGATTACCCTCACAACATCCTTGCGAATTTTCAAATCAGCGATCAGCATTCCATCGTCATACCCGAGGTTTATTATGTCGCCAACACCGATAACATCTGCTGCTTTTCGCTGTTCTACTTCCCGCAATTTGGAAAGTTTATCAGGCGTCATTTCAGGATCGTCTGAACCCTTGTTTCCATTGGTAATCAGGCAGTAATGTACCTCGTGCCCACATTTTACCCAATGAGCCAATGTACCACCGCAAAAAAATTCAGGATCATCCGGATGTGCCAGAACAACAAGTATCTTTTTCTTCGATGACCATTCTTCCGTGTTACTTACCGACACTCTTTTCCTCATTTCCAGATAACATGGAAAGTTCAGATATATGAAATTCGCGATATCCGACATCCGGAATTTCCACTGTTATCATTTCCTGTAATGGACGCACATCTATTACTTTACCAACGCCTGCAGGTGTCTTAACCTCTTTGTTTCGTTTGGGTAATTTTGATCGCGCCTCAGTGTATTGTTCAAATTCATAGGATAAACAACAGCGTAATCGGCCGCACATTCCGGTTATTTCACCAGGAGTCAGTGATATTCCCTGTTCTTTAGCCATTCGAATGGATATTGAACTGAATTCAGACAGGAATTGGCAGCAGCAACGTTTTTCCAGTCCGCATGCCCCAATACCGCAGATAGATTTTGCCACATCTCTCGGACCTATCTGTCTCAAGTCTACTTGAGATGGCGCAAATCGCCGTTGTAAATCCTGGCGAAGTGATTTAAGATCGGCTTTCTCTTCTGTTTCCGTGCTGAAAAAAACAGTCAAACGTGATCCATCAAAACTATACTCAGCCGAAACAATTTTTACACCTAATAATTTAAGTTCGTTTGACCGTTGGCGGGCAAATTCTACAACATCAGGTTCTTTATTCTGCCAGCTCTGCCGGGTGACGAGATCGCGAGGAGTAGCCCGGCGTTCAATAAGCTTCCAACCACCTTCTGGTGGAGTTCCAGGTTCTTTAATGATTAGTGCGATCTGCCCCAATTGTTTTCCACGAGTGGTTTCAACAACGACATAATCACCTATCTTCAAGTCAGTGATTATCCCACTGTCGAAGTGATACACTTTTCCGATCGGGTTAAATCGGACACCCACGATCGTAGGCAGCATAGATTTACTCCTAACCGACCATTTTAATGGTCACGCTGTTGTCGTTTTGTGCAGCAGCTACGCTCAAACTTGCAGCCACTTTCTCCGCAATGGCAGATAGGGCTTTTGCCGATGAAGAATTGGGTAAGGAAACTACTACAGGAGAACCGCCATCGCCACCTTTACGAACATCGGGATCCATTGGTATTGTTCCAAGGAAAGGAACTCCGGCCTCTTTTGCCAGTGATTCTCCTCCGCCATTTCCAAATACATCCACTCTTGAACCGTCAGGTAGTTCAAGGTAACTCATGTTCTCAACAACGCCAATAACCGGAACTTTGAGCACATTGAACATTTGCAAACCCCGATTCGCATCTTCCAATGAAACCGCCTGAGGCAATGTGACAATCACAGCACCGCTAAGCGCGATTGACTGTGCCAGGCTTAATTGGGCATCGCCGGTTCCTGGCGGAAGGTCTATGATGAGATAGTCCAATTCGCCCCATTCCACATCAGTCAGGAATTGCCGGATGGCGGAATGAAGCATGGGACCGCGCCAGATCAAAGGTTGCCCGGGTTTAACCAGAAATCCAATTGACATCAGTTTTACGCCGAAGATTTCTGCCGGAAGCATTTTGTCTCCCATCGCAGGCGGAAGTTGTTCTACACCCATCATGGTGGGTACATTCGGTCCATAAATATCTGCGTCAAGTAAGCCAACTTTTGCCCCGGTTTTAGCGAGAGCTATTGCCAGGTTAACAGAGACAGTCGACTTTCCTACACCACCCTTTCCGGAAGCGACAGCGACTGCGTTTTTGACTTTTAATCCGTCAATAGTGCGATCACGGCCATCATCCCGTACCCGGGCATCCAATTTAACATTGACAGACTTTACTCCAGAAATTTTTTCGACAGCCGCCTTGGCTTCTTCCTGTATTCGACCTCGGAGCGGACATGCCGGGGTAGTTAAGACAACAGTAAAACTCACATTACCATCGTCAATGGCAATATCTTTGATCATATTCAACGTGACAAGATCACGGTGTAATTCCGGTTCCTGAACTGTTGAAAGCGCAGCCATTACTTGTTCTTTTGTAACTGAAGACATTTTTTACCTCTAGTGTTTTCTGGCAAGATAGCTTTGAGCATCCTGCAACATTTGTTGAAACAACTTCACAAGATCATCATCCGACCCTTTATAACGCTTAATATTGAGCTGGGCGCAAGCGGGGCACCCCCGCATGGCGCGAAAAGAATCGACATTGCAGGATATACACCCACCGATTTTGATCATCATCAATAAAAAAGCTGTTTGTTCGGCAGAGTCAACGGGTTTTCTCATTACTTCGGCCACCAGGTTTTGCCAGGATTCGCCGCGTAAGTTTGATAAGCTCCCTATGGCTTTGCCGGGAAAAAGCACTTCCGTTTCTGGATTATACATCGAACTAGCCTCTATTCACTGTAAATTCTTCCCTTTAAGATGGTTTGGCCGCTTTTGACGCGGCTTTTTCAGTTCGAGCTGCTTCTTCCCGTGAATAGCTGGTTGGACGGATCGAGGCGTAATAGCTCGCTGGTTTGAGTAACTTATCGAGAGTGAAAATATTGTTTTCATATTTATCCGTATTGGCCAATTCATAATTGTGATCCATACGGATGGCATCAAACGGACAGAATTCCGCGCAAAAACCGCAATTCATGCAAATATCAATATCAATGGTATAGGCGTTTGGAGAAGCGACCGGTTTTCCTGTCTCCTCATCTTTTTTCCGCTCGATCCAGATACATTGAGGCGGGCAAACCTTTGCACAAATACCACAAGCCGTACACCTGATTTTCTTAGACCCATCTTCAGCTTCATCATAGATCAGGAATGGGATATACCGGAATTCTTCCGGAACAGGAAGTTTTTCCTCCGGGTACTGAATCGAGAAAATACCTTTTGTCTCTGCGGAAGAACGCAGCGCGATGCCTTCAGGTTTGTAGTACTTCTTTCCCAGCCATTTGAGGTCATCAATATAGGTTTCAAAAAAATGTTTGACAGGAACCAGTAAACCGCGAATGATACCAAATCCATTCATCTCTGCCTCCCGCCTACCGGTCTACTTCACCAAGAATAATATCAATGGACCCGCAAATCGCGATGGCATCAGCCAGTTTCCCGCCCCGGCTGAGTTCTGCCAGCACCGTCAGGTTAATAAAAGACGGTGCCCGAACATGATACCGTTGTGGATTGGATTTTCCATCTGATACCACATAAAATCCCAGTTCCCCTTTTGGACCCTCTATACGGCCATACGCTTCACCAGAAGGCACGCGCATGGCATATTGGGATTTTCCGGCCATCACCGGACCATCAGGTAAGTCACGCAGTGCCTGTTGTATTATCCGGATACTCTGCCGCATTTCATCCAGTCGTACCAGGTAGCGATCATAAATATCACCATGGTATCGAACGGCCACATCAAAATCAAACCGGTCATACACTGAATAAGGTTCTGCTTTTCGGATATCGTAGGGCACTCCCGAAGCCCTAAGTAGAGGACCCGCGGTGGAAAACGCAGTCGCTTTATCAGCGGTGAGAACTCCGACACCTTCCGTTCTCATACGGACGATCTCGTTGTGAGTAAGGTAACGGTCCAGATCATCAATTTTTCTGGGTAGTCGGCTGAAGGTCAGTTTGCGAATTTTTTCTATAACGTTATCTGAAATGTCACGTACAACTCCCCCAAACCGGAAATAATTGCACATCATTCTAGATCCGGATACTTCTTCGAAAATATCCAGTATCAATTCACGCTCTTCAAGCGCGTACAATGAAGGAGTAAACATCGCCCCCAGCTCATTGAGAAGAAAACCCGTAGTAAAAATGTGACTGCTGATCCTCGTCAGCTCTGCCATGATCACACGGATGTATTCCGCGCGTTCCGGAGGGGTAATACCCATCAATTTCTCGACGGCCAAAGCGTACCCGAAATTATTACTCATCGACGAGATGTAATCCAGGCGATCGGTATATGGCATATTTTGCAGGTACGTGTTTCGTTCGCCCAACTTTTCGTGGCAGCGGTGAAGGTATCCGAAAACCGGCTTTAATTCACGGATCGTCTCTCCTTCCATTAAGGCAGCCATACGAAAAACCCCATGCGTAGACGGGTGTTGAGGTCCGACGTTAACTATGATCTGGTCAGTTTTTAGATCATTACCGGTAGTACCTACCGCGTTTCGCAGGGCTTCATATAGTTTTTCATCTCCCCCATATTTATACTGATCAGGCTCGAATCCGGCCGGATAATCAACATTATTTTTGAATGGATTTCTTTCTTCCACGCGTTCGCATACCCCATCAGGCCAGCGTGACTTAAAAGGTTTTACATCCTCCTCATAAAAAACTTCTTTCCAATCTTTTCTTAAAGGGTATCCATTGAACCCTTCCCATAAGAGAATACGCCTGAGATCAGGATGCCCGGTGAATTCAATCCCGAACATATCGTATATTTCGCGTTCCTGAAATTCAGCGCCAGGGAAAACGGAATAAAGACTGGGTACAGATGGATTTTCTCTGTCTGTCTGTACTTTAAATTCAATCCCCGGTCCGCCAGTTGACCGGTATGCCAGATATACAACATCGAAATAATTTTCAGGGAATAAATCGACTGCCGTAACCATCGACAGGTAATCAAACCCAAGTTCATCTCGGATAGATCGGGCAAACTGCAATAAATTTTCCGCATTGACGATGACACCAGAAAATCCAGTCCGGGTTTCTTGAGATACCCAACCCGGGAAGCGAGAAACAAGCTCTGATTCGAGCGTGGACGAGATCTGTTCGCTCATGCTGTCTCTCCATTCGAATCAGTTTCCGTTTCGTCGGCGGATTCTTCCGACTTAAGTTGCTCCTGGTTGGCCTTAATCCGGCATAATCTGGAAATGTCATCGTACTGGCGGGGATCCATCAGATCAGGACCAAGGACCGGAACAGGGATGGCTTCCAATGCCCCTTTTTGATACCAGCGGGCTGTTTTTATGGATTCCCTATCTACTTTCTTTTGTAATTCGATCAGTCCATTCAATAATGCCTGCGGTGTTGGAGGGCATCCCGGAATATACACATCAACCGGGAGGAAACGGTCAATACCGGGAACGACGTTGTATCCCTCTTTAAAAGGTCCACCGCTATTCGCACAAGCACCCATGGACAGAACATACTTGGGTTCAGGCATCTGGTTATACAACCGCACGATCTGCGGAACCATTTTTTTTGTTACGGTTCCGGAAATGATCATCACATCGGATTGCCGTGGACTGGGGCGCATGACTTCCATTCCAAACCGTGATAGATCATACCGGCTGGCTGCCGCGCAAATCATTTCAATGGCGCAGCAAGCCAAACCAAACATCATGGGCCACAGGGAATTTCGTCGACTCCAGTTGTATATTCTGTCCAAAGACGTGACAGTCACAGCACTCTGTATATCAGGGGGTATCTCGATTCCGGGCGAATTGATCGTATTCTCTGCCATACGGCTCCTTCCCTGTGATTCGCATGAATGCAATAAATCGATTTTATCATCCACAGAAATCGTGTCAAGTTTATAATTGTGTAAAATATTTTTTATATAATACCAATGACAAAGATTAATACATCTGAACAAAGAATTTTGGATTGTATGCAGGATGATAAGGCTCGTTCTTCGCGGGACCTTTCTATTGCCTGCTGTATGAATGAACCCGCCGTTCGATATCACTTAAGAAAACTAACAAGACTAGGCTTAATCCGGAAATTCCCTGCTCCCGGTATTTCATCAAAATCTGGTCGAAAACCAGATATTTATCGCCTGACACCAATTGATGAAAACAATGCGGTATTGTGTTTGACTCGATCAATACTTAACCATATTAACTCATCATTGGGTGACACGAATTCCGCTGATACGTTGGCACTCTGGTTATTATCGTCACAGGAAGATATCATTTCCGGAAAAAAATTGTCGGTTTATGAAACCGTAAAATGGTTAAATCTTTATCATTATGCCGCGTCCTGGATCGCCGGAAAATCCGGACCTGAAATACTGGTAACTAATTGCCCGTATTGTGACCTGCAGCCCGGAATGGAACTTTTATGCCGGATGGATACCGCTCTTCTGAATCAACTTACCGGTCTATCCTGGAAAAGACTATATCCGTTTGAATCGGCATCAGAGGGTGGTATTTGCCATTTTGTTATCACATAATTACCTTGCGGTAAAATTACGTCACAATGAAACACACACAAAGAATACTGTATTACATTAAATCGATTTTTTCTCTGCTTGTTGGTTTTACTGATCCAATTCTCATTTTACGAATTTTCCTATCGCGAAAATCTACACCCTTGTTTAGTGTTCCTATTAAATTACGAAAAAATGGCTTGAATTTTTTTATTCGAAATCCAATGGATGTCTGGTCAATAAAAGAGACGTTTCTGGACGATTTTTATCACTTTGAAAACTATCCCAGGCCTAAAACCGGTTTCATAGTAGATATTGGTGCCGGAATTGGTGAGTTCGCCATTCAAGCAGCAGCCGCCTGCCCTGGCTGCCAGGTATTCGGGTTTGAGCCGTTTGAGCAATCCTGCGCTTATTTTCGGAAGAACATTGAAACAAATTCCCTGACCAATGTAATGGCTATCAGTGCGGCTGTAACGTCAACATCGGATAATCTTGCATTGGATGTGTCTTCAGGAAATCCCTTACAATTCAAATCCAAATCTTCGTCAGCTGCTGAGAATTCCGTAGACACAGTGCGATTATTCCAATTTCTTGATGAGCACAGTATTCCCTTTATTGATCTGCTCAAATTGGATTGTGAAGGAGGTGAATATGATATTCTGCTTCCTTTATCAAACCAGGAACTACGCCGGATAAAACGCATCGTTATGGAATATCACAATGGGTTGACAGAGCATCTTCACGTAGAAATAATTGAAAAACTGAGAAAAGCCGGTTTCGCTGTCGAGTCCCATCCAAATTTTGTTCACGACTCAATTGGATATATCTACGCGAAATTAATGTGAGTTAATATTGTTGTTCAATCGGCAGTTGACTGAACCATTCGCCTACGCTGCTAGAGCGTAATGTGACGTTTCCCCTGGTTAGTGTCCCCTGGTACTCCTTTTCACCGGAAAACGCTCTCCAACCGTCGAGATTAAGCGGAACAACGCCGTCAACAGGAATCCATTCGCAGTTGTATCGCCGGGCAATATGCACATTGCGTCCGGTCGATTCGCCGCCCAGGCACGAAGGATACCCCAGAGGATCACCTGTATGAATCTCTTCGCCGATTGAGAAATTTTTTGCCGGCGCCAGATGGACATAATTGACTGTCCATCCGGTCGCTGAATTCGCATCACCATCCAGATCAACCGTAATAAATCCCGGATCTGAACGTGAAATCACCCCATCTGACGCAGAGAACACTTTGTAAGGTGAAGAGTCACACCCGGCAGTGGTTGCCGGTGGAGCGAAATCAATAGCAGCATATGGAATTCCATTTCCCCATCCGGAGTGTGGACCACCTGTAAACGCCCACTTCAGACCTGATTGTAAAGGATTTTGCAGGAAAGGTTGTTGAAGGTTGGCGGGGATTAATTCATTTTTTATGTCTGACTCCCAATCAATAGGGCCAAAAAGTGAATAGTACGCTTTCGCGAAACCATCGGGGGCGATTGAGCTGGCAAATTCCTCTCCAGATAAGAACTTCGAAAAATAAAAAGCAATTGCCACAGATCCTGCATTATCCGCGGGATTTATCCTCATTTGACTTCCTGTTGACAAATCCAGAACAGTCAAAGATCCATCCCGCCAGCCATAATATCCATTATTCAGTGTATTGGCCGCCCAGGAAAGATGCTTGCCGAGAGTCTTGCGCTGTGGTTCTGAATTTCCCAATGAAAAAGATGAAGGTACATTCGGATTGGAAAGTGCGCCGAGCCGCATTTCAAGAATGGTCAGCAAAACACGGGGAGAAATGGAATAATTTTCTGCCGTTCGTTTCAGTATTTGCGTCCCCGTCACGGCGACTGCCCCTGAATGGTCTATAAAATTTTTGAGCCAACCGGACGACGAGGAAATAAACTCATCGACATTAAATGCGGCTTGCGTCGGGCTATATATAAAATAATTATTCGGGATGATATGCAATAATGACTGTTTTTCATATCCATCGGGAAGAGGTATATCAACACGTTGATTGACAGGTAATGTTGAAAATGAACCACCTCTGATTACCGGCGCCAACGCCAGCGCCATCTCTTCTTCAGACCGTCCAAACCGTCTTGCCAGCGCGGGGAGAGTATCACCAGATTGGATGAGATATCCCCGAGTTTCAGATGTGGGGATAGCATTGGTGGCAATCTTTGCTCTTGCAGCTGCAGTTTCAGTTAAAATTGGCGAAATACCCGTGAATATAGATTTTTCCTGCCGGTTGACTGGAAGATTACATCCAATCACCAACATTAAGAGAAAAAGGAAAAACACTAACTTCCGGGAAAACAATGGCATTTTTTTACCCTTATAAGAATGTCATTATATATTGTTAAACAATAAGGGAGGGATACCGGTTGGCCGGATTCCCTCCCTTGATTCTTATTGATGTTAGTTATTCAACAGTCACCGATTTTGCCAGGTTGCGCGGTTGATCGACATCTAACCCGCGAATTGACGCAATATGGTAGGCCAACATCTGCAACGGGATGACTGTCATTACAGGGCTCAACATCCACGGAACTTCCGGGATCCACAGGCATTCATCCGCCAGGTTAGCTACCTTATCATCACCTTCGGTGGCAACCGCGATGACCTTCCCTCCGCGGGCTTTAGCCTGCTCGATCTGGCTTACCATCTTCTCATACCAGGGATCTTGCGGAGCCAACGCGATGACCGGCATATCCTTATCGATCAACGCGATCGGTCCGTGTTTCATCTCTCCAGCCGGATATCCTTCCGCGTGGATGTAAGAGATTTCCTTTAACTTGAGCGCGCCTTCGTACGCGATCGGCATATTAATACCACGCCCCAGATAAAGAGAGCTTTTGGCGTCTTTCATTCCCTGAGCAATTTTGATAACTTCGGCTTCATGTTCAATACACTTTCCGGCCAGGTCGGGCACCAACCGTAGATCATTTACCAATTTTTTGCGCTGGTCAGCCGGAAGAGTTCCGCGCATGTCAGCCAGCAAAATGGCCAGCATATACAGGTCGATTAAAGGCGCGGTGAATGCCTTTGTGGAAGCTACACCGATTTCAGGGCCTACCTGCATGGAAATGTAACCATCTGAAACACGCATTGCCTGAGAACCAATAGCGTTGACAATAGACCAGATCGTGGCGCCTTTCTGGCGTCCTTCTTCCATGGCGGCCAGGGTATCGGCTGTTTCACCCGATTGGCTGATGGACATCACAACGGTTCCAGGTTGAATGATCGGGTCAGAATAGCGGAATTCGGATGCGATGGCCATTTCAACCGGAATGCGAGCAATACGTTCGATGAGTATCTTTCCAACCATGCCGGCGTGTTGGGCTGTTCCACATGCGGTGATGATTATCTTTTTGATCTTGCGGGCGTTTTCAATGGTCAATTTCAACTGGGGAAGCTGGATGAGCCCTTTTTCAAAGTCCACGCGGCCGGCCAGTGTGTCCGTCAAGCTGCGTACCTGTTCGTGGATCTCTTTCTGCATAAAGTGGCGGTTGGAACCTTTTTCTGCTGCCACTGGATCCCAGTTGACTGTCTGGATGGTCGGTGTTACCGGGCTGCCCTCGATGGTGGTAATGGTCACATTCTGGCGGGTAATTACAGCCATCTGACGGGATTCCAGGAAGGCCATCTTGCGGGTTTGTTCGAGAATCGCCGGAATATCAGAGGCAACGAACATTTCATTCTCGCCATACCCGATGACTACACCACCGGCATTTCCAATACGGGCGGCAATTATCTTATCGGGCTCGTCAGACGACAATACAACAATGCCATGCGCGCCGCGGATGAGTTGAAGAGTCTGGCGAACGGCTTTTTCCAGGTCTTTTGACGTGGAATAAAAGCGTTCAATTAAATGAACGATCGTCTCTGTATCGGTATCCGAGTTGAATTCAACCCCTTCGGAACGCAGGTCATCCTGCAATTCCTGGTAATTCTCAACAATACCATTATGCACAATTACAATACGTCCGGTCGCTCCAAGATGAGGATGGGCGTTTCGGGCGCTGGGTTCGCCATGGGTAGCCCAACGGGTGTGTCCAATACCAACTTTACCGCTGATCGGATCTTGAGCAACAAGTCCACAAAGGTTATCCAACTTTCCAGCTTCCCGCCGGACTTCGATTTTCTTTTCTCCATCCAGAACAGCAATACCGGCTGAATCATAGCCGCGATATTCCAATTTACGTAATCCATTTAAAATGATCGGTGTGGCATCTTTTCCGCCGATATATCCAACAATACCGCACATGGTTATCCTCCAGTGTGATCAAATAGCGATTTAATACAGGCAAAGCCCGTATTTTAAATAATATGGTTGTAAAACGTAAGTTTTGTTTAAAATGGGAAGTATCAGAATTATTTCTGGAGGGCATCCGCTGATCTGTCGATTTTCCCGGTTGTGCCGGTTAACTTCATCTTGCGATGAAGAACCCTCATCCTCGTCACCTGCTGATTACTGGTCCCCCGTTTATCTATGCAGGCCTTGCGCTATATTTATTCCCAATTGACATATAAAGTATTGTCTTATAGGCATCTCCTTTTTCGCATTATACCTGAAAATCGTAAAAATAAACCCATGATAAATAGACATCGTTATAGGGGCATAAGTGAAAATAACATCAGATATATAGTGTTTATGGCACTTTTCTAAGCGTAATGGAGTTGCCACCCAAAGAAGTTGAAATCGGATCCAAAGGGTATTACGCCAACAGCAAAATGGAAATCAATAGAAAACGCTAGCGGTACGAATTCAGAAGGTAGAAATCGGCAGTCAGAATCAGTCGAGCGAATAGAAGAAAAAAGAAAAACCGGGAAAAAACCCGGTTTTTGTTATCTAATCAATCTCTTCCTTTGCCTTTTTGTTCATCTTTCCTCGGTCTTCAGTATTCAATATACGTTTCCGTATTCGATACGCGACCGGGGTGACTTCCAACAATTCGTCTTCTTCGAGATATTCGATAGCTTCGTCAAGGCTCATGTTACGCGGTGGAGTAAGACGTATTTCAATATCTTTGTTGGAGGATCGCATATTGGTCAGATGTTTTTTCTTACAAACATTGACTGAAAGGTCACCCGGTTGAGCACGTTCTCCCACAACCATACCTTCATAAACTTCGACACCGGCTGAAACAAATAATACACCACGCTCTTCCGCGTTTTTCAACCCATACGTTGTTGTCGGGCCAGAGTCCCAAGCGACAATAGAACCCGTAGCGCGAGTGGAGAAAGGACCGGTATAAGGGCCATATCCATGGAACAAAGTGTTCATGATGCCATTGCCGCGGGTGGCGGTAAGGAATTGATACCGAAAACCGAGCAAACCGCGTGTGGGGATGAGGTATGTCAACCGAACGGTGTTTTCCTTGGTGTTTACCATATCCAGCATCTTTCCACGCCGAATACCCAGCATTTCCACAACCACACCGGTGGTTTCCTGATTGGTTTCGATATGTAATTCTTCGTATGGTTCTAAAAGCTTGCCATCCGGACCATCTTTCATAATGACTTCCGGTTTAGAAACCTGGAATTCATAACCTTCCCGCCGCATGGTTTCAATAAGAATTGCCAGGTGAAGCTCGCCGCGACCGGAAACAATAAATGTATCCGGGCTTTCGGTTTCTTCCACTCGAAGAGCCACATTGTTCCGAAGCTCATTCATTAATCGTTCACGCAGATTACGGCTGGTGCTCCACTTACCTTCTCGGCCTTTAAAGGGCGAATTATTAACGGCAAACGTCATTTTAACAGTGGGTTCTTCCACCATAATGGGCGGGAGCGCTACAGGATTTTGTGCGTCGGCCAGCGTTTCGCCAATACCTATTCCTTCAAGCCCGGCAATAGAAATGATTTCGCCGGCCGATGCTTCGGTTACTTCTACTTTTTCCAATCCTTGATGGGTGTAAAGGTATTTTATTTTTTCTGGCACAACTTCACCGTTTACTTTAATACGTGCCACATCCTGCCCGGCTTTCACAGAACCGGCAAAAATGCGGCCAACGGCAGTAACACCACGGTAATCGTCATAACCCAGATTGGTAACCAACATCTGGAATGGCGCGTCAATATCTACTTTAGGTGCCGGAATATGTGTAAGAATAGCATTGAATAGCGGTTGCAGATCAGATGTCAATTCCTTTGTTTCACCGGATTGCTGTGTTATTGCATTGGCGTAGATCACCGGGAAATCCGCCTGCTCTTCGTTGGCGCCCAATTCCACAAACAGGTCAAATGTGGCATTAAGTGTTCGATCAGGTTCCGCGTCTTTGCGATCCATTTTATTAATGACCACGATAGCTTTGTGCCCCATCTCAAGGGCTTTTTTTAAAACAAATCGGGTTTGAGGCATCGGACCTTCTGCCGCGTCAACCAACAAAAGAACGCCATCCACCATGTTCATAACACGCTCCACCTCTCCGCCAAAATCTGCGTGACCGGGAGTATCAACGATATTGATCTTTACCGGTTTGCCAGTTTCGGGGTCAGGTATAACAACGGATGTGTTTTTCGCCAGAATGGTGATGCCTCTTTCCCGCTCAAGGTCATTCGAATCCATAACTCGTTCAACAACCTGTTGGTTATCGCGGAACGTCTTTGCCTGTTTTAATAATCCATCCACCAGAGTGGTTTTACCATGATCAACGTGGGCAATAATAGCCACATTGCGTAAGTCTTTTCTTTCGATCAACATACTTCTCTCTTTCCTTACCGGTTGCATACAAAACAAATCGCGCCATGGGCGCGAAGCAGTATTATATCTCGAATATTCTATAAGTGGCATGTTTCTCAAAGCTGATAATAATATTCTGTGATAAAAATCTTCTTTGTTATAATGAATTCAATCAGCAGCTACGGGGGATGAAAAGAGAATAATGGATGCAGCGGGGAAGAGGCCACATTTACAAGTGGAACCGAAGGGGCAAACCAGTGCTTCAGAAACTCTGGCGAATCTCTCAGGTAAAAGGACCCTGCTGTAATCTCCTCTGGAAAGGGTATTTCCCACCGAAGGGGCAAGTTGATATAAATTCAACGAATCTCTCAGGTTTTCGACAGAGTTATCTGGACTGAATTTTTGTTGTTTAAACCCAATTCTTAAAGGAGTATAGCCATGAATGTCCCTGCAGATTTGAAATACACCGCGTCTGATGAATGGGTAAAGGTCGACGGTAATATTGCGACTGTTGGAGTATCCGATTACGCCCAGGAACAACTTTCAGATGTAGTTTTTGTTGAAATAGTGGTCGCCGAAGGTGATTCAGCTAAAAAGGGCACCACCTGCGCCACAATCGAATCTGTTAAGGCTGCTGCCGATGTTAATCTCCCGGTTTCAGGAAAAATTACTGCTGTAAACGAAGACCTCTCAAAATCCCCTGAATTGGTCAATAGTGATCCTTACGGAAAAGCCTGGATGTTGAAGCTTGAACTATCCGATCCGTCTGAATTGAGCGGCTTGATGAGCGCTTCTGATTATGAGAAATTCCTGAAAGATCGGAGCCATTAATGTTCACCCCCCATACTTCAGCCGAACGAGAGGAAATGCTCCGTGCGGTTGGCGTTCAATCGGTGGCCGACCTATTTGAAGCCGTACCGAAGAAATTCCGTTTCCCCAAACTTGACCTACCCCCTCGCCGCAGCGAATTGGAGATAACCAACGAACTTTCCGACCTGGCCAATGGGAATGGCAGTGTAAAGGATATGATGTGCTTTCTCGGCGCCGGGGCTTACAACCACTACATTCCTGCAGCCGTTGACGCTATCATCAGCCGGGGAGAATTCTTTACAGCGTATACACCTTACCAACCGGAAATTTCTCAGGGAACTCTGCAGGCCATTTTTGAATATCAGTCGTTGATCGCCAATCTAACAGGTATGGACGCCTGCAACGCGTCGCATTATGACGGTGCCACAGCAACCGCGGAAGCGGTCATCCTGGCGCATGCGCATTTCCGTGGCAAACGTCCAAAAATGGTTCTGTCCCCTGCCTTGAATCCAATGTATCGGGAAACTGTTCGAACCTATATCCAGGGTTATGAAGAAATCAAGGTTGTTGGCGATGACGCGAAAGAACCGCTTATTTCACCCGATGAACTGATCAAACTGATCGATACCGATACTGCGCTGGTTATTGTGCAATATCCGGATTTCTTTGGTCGGATATATGACTATGCGAAACTAGGAGAAGCCGCTCACCAAATGGGCGCGCTGTTCGCGGTGGCTGTCAACCCGACCGCGCTCGGATTGCTAAAACCACCATCAGAATTCGGCGCTGATATTGTTGTCGGCGAAGGTCAACCACTGGGTATTCCCCTTTCACTGGGAGGTCCTTACCTCGGTCTATTTGCCACAAAGAAAGATCTGGTACGTAAGATTTCCGGTCGCCTTGTCGGCGAAACAGTTGACCAGGACGGCAAGCGTGGTTATGTGTTGACTCTCACCGCTCGTGAACAGCACATTCGTCGTGAAAAAGCCACATCCAACATTTGCTCCAATCAAGGACTGATGGCTCTGGCATCCGCGGTGTATCTGTCTCTGCTTGGCAAACAGGGTCTTCGCCAGGTGGCTGAACTCTGCTATCAGAAAGCGCATTACGCGGCCAAACAGATATCTTCTATCAAGGGTTACAAAATTAGAACCAGTTCCCCGTTTTTCCACGAATTTATCGTTGAATGCCCGATGCCGGTTTCTGAATTGACCACACACCTGCTTGGCCACGGCATTCTGGGCGGGTACGACCTTAGCGAAGCGTATCCGGCATTGAAGAATTGCATGCTGGTTGCTGTGACAGAGATGAATTCCAAAGATGATATTGATATGTTCGTTGATGTGCTGAAGGAGCCGGCCCATGATTGAGAAAACGCTGTATGAATTATCGTCTCCCGGCCGTGTAGGGGTTCAATTTCCTGATGTGGATGTTCCTCTCTCAAAACTTCCAGATAACTTCTTAAGGGACGACCTTCCACTTCCGGAACTATCCGAAATTGATGTAATCCGTCACTATACGCATCTATCTCATCTGAATTACTGCCTCGATGAAGGCTTTTACCCGCTGGGTTCTTGCACCATGAAATACAACCCGCGTGTCAATGAAGCGATGGCGCGGCTGCCCGGGTTTGCCGGGGCTCATCCCCTTCAACCGGTGGAATCCATTCAGGGCAGTCTGGTTGTTATGTACAACCTGCAGGAGATGCTGAAAGAGATTTCAGGTTTTGATGGCATCACACTTCAACCTGCGGCAGGCGCGCAGGGTGAATTCGTCGGTGTGATGATCATCCGGGCCTACCATCTTTCGCGTGGTGACGTGAAACGCAAGAAAATGTTGATCCCTGATTCTGCGCATGGTACCAACCCTGCGAGTTCCGCTATGATTGGTTACGAAGTAGCGAGCATTCCTACGGATAGGCGTGGAAATGTTGACCTTGGCGCGTTGCGTGCCGCCTGTGATGATACTGTCGCCGGTATCATGATTACCAACCCCAACACGCTTGGACTTTTCGATGAGAATATTGTTGATGTGATCAATATTGTGCATCAGGCAGGCGGTTTAGTTTATGGCGATGGCGCTAACATGAACGCATTACTCGGAATTGTTCGTCCTGCTGATCTGGGTATTGACGTCATGCATTTCAACCTTCACAAAACTTTCTCCACGCCACACGGAGGTGGAGGCCCGGGTTCAGGTCCTGTGGGAGTGAATCAAAAATTGGTCGATTTCTTACCCGGACCGATCGTCGATGTCATCGAAGAAGGCGATGACGAGATGCCGCCATTATATGGATTTGTTCAACCGAAGAAATCTATTGGCCGGGTAAAAGCTTTCCATGGGCACTTTGGAATGCATGTTCGGGCATTTACATATATATCCATGAATGGCGCCGAAGGGCTGCGTACAGTGGCAGAAATGGCCGTTTTGAACGCCAATTACCTGTTAGCCAAACTCAAAGGCACGTACAAGTTACCGTATGACCGGATCTGCATGCATGAATTCGTTCTTGAAGGCAATTTCAAAGATGTTCCCGATGTGCACGCGTTAGATATTGCCAAGCGGTTGATGGACTATAATTTCCATCCGCCAACCAACTATTTCCCGTTGATTGTACACGAAGCGCTGATGATAGAGCCGACTGAAACAGAAAGCAAACAAAACATTGACGCGTTCGCCGATGCCATGTTGAACATTGCACGCGAGGCTCACGAATCACCAGAACTATTGCAAACAGCACCACATAACACCCCCATACGGAGGTTGGATGAGGTAAAAGCGGCAAAAGACCTTGTTCTATGCTGTTGGCTGCCTGAAAAAGCGGAGTAGAATCACAGGGAGGCTGGTACAAGCCTCCCTGAATTTTCTCACAGGAGTGCATCATGGAACTGGAAGGAAAACATATCCTCTTTCTTGTTGGACCCGGATTTGAAGATCTTGAATTCTGGGTACCGTTGATGCGATTGCAGGAAGCCGGAGCCGATGTGGTTGTGGCTGGAATTGCCAGCGGCGAGACTTATCATGGAAAGACAGGTCTTTCAGCAACAGCAGATATAGGATTTGATGATGTTGATTCATCTGAATTTGACGGACTGGTCATACCCGGCGGATGGGCTCCAGACAGGATCAGACGGTATGACTCTGTCAAACGCTTTGTGGCAGATTTTTTCCATGAAGGCAAACCTATCGGAATCATCTGTCATGGAGGTTTAGTAGCCATTAGTGCCGGCATAGTAAACGGATTGGAATGTACCGGCAGCGAAGGCATACGTGATGATCTTGAAAATGCTGGAGCAAAGTGGAAAAACCTTCCTGTTGTAAGAAGTAAGAACATCATCTGGGGACGTGTTGTTGCCGATATTCCAGATTTCTGCCGGGAACTGGTTACGGTGTTCTGCGAAACGAAAAAATAGCTTAAAAGAAAATTTTTTATGGTAGAAATTGAAGCAAAAGATTTTTCAAAAAAACAAAGGTTTCCCGGTCAGACGGGAAATCCTTTTGATATCCTCATACATCGGGCAGTAGAACTGGAAAAGATACCCGGTTTCATTTTTCTACTGCTTTTATTAGCAACATCCCTACTTGGGTATCACGTAAATGGCTTAAATTGTCTATATATCATCCCCTTTTTTATCTGTGACTGGATTTCCATTTCATTATTGCCCCGAGCACGCCGCTCATTTGGCCCTAAAAAGCCTCAGGTATTACTGCTGGCATTTTTCAGGATGATTCCGGTGGTTTTTGGGGGCCCAGTTATCTGGGTACCTCTTCAATTCTTAGGGTGCGTTCTACAGTTTTACGCATTCTGGGTTGAGCCGTACCTTATCAAGATAACCCGTCAGTCACTGGAAACCGACAAACTGCCCTCTGGAAAGAAAATCAGAATACTTCATCTGGGCGACCTCCACCTGGAGCACCGTTCCATACGAGAAGACCGGTTGAATGTGTTGATTAAAGAACTGGCACCTGATGCCATCTTGTTCTCCGGTGATTATTTAAGCCTGTCATCCATTCGGAATAAACAATCATGGATCGAGTTAAAGCAAGTGCTTCAAGAATGGAATGCCCCGGCAGGCGTATTTGGAGTAACCGGAAGTCCGGCAGTCGACCTGCCTGAGAATTTTCCGCAATTGTTGGAAGATACACCGGTACAACTTCTATCAGACAGAACAGTTTCAATAACTGTTGATGGCGTTACGGTACATCTTTTAGGGTTGGAATGTACTCATATGCCTCACACAGATCAACCACGTCTGGCGAAAATGCTGGAGGAATGCCCGCCTGGTTTTCGCGTTTTGTTACACCATTCCCCTGATCTCGCGCCGCATATTCAGGATATGGATATTGATTTACACCTTGCGGGTCACACACATGGCGGGCAGGTTTGCCTTCCATTATTTGGACCAATCTTCACCGGCACTTTGTACGGGTTAATATTTAAATCCGGCCGATACGAATTAAAAAACCTGACATTGTTTATAACCCGGGGTTTGGGATTGGAAGGATTATCTGCCCCCCGGGTGCGATTCTTATGCCCACCGGAAGTCGTTCTGTGGGACATTATTGGAAAAGGATAACCATGAAAAACTCATCAATAATTCCGGAACCAAGTATTCATCTTGTATCATCTAATGATCAGTCAAATATTTCATCTACCCTGGAATTTCGATACTCTGATGAACTGGATATGTCGGTTTCAAGCAGCAAGAAACTCGGGTCGATATCCATTCTGTCTGACACATCAGGACATAACCAGTTTATTGTGTCTCTGGGTGATAGAAAAAAAGCCGGGACAGACACTTTCCGTAAAGCATCTGCCTCATTTGCTCGTTGGAGCATTTCGCATTCTACCAATGAATACAGATTAGATATTGATCAGCCATCTATCCTTTCAGTTAACTCTGCCGCGTTTTCTGTTCTTGAAGGGCTATGCCTGGGCGGCTTTGATTTTGACCGTTACAAAACGAAAGATATTGAACCGAAGAAGGCGATTACGGTCCATATTCAATCGAAGAAACTGAAAGATCTCGATGATGCCATAAATACTGCGATGATAATTGGAAGTTCTGTTAACCTCGCCCGCGATTGGATCCATGAGCCCGCCAATGTCATCAATCCTCAGTCTCTGGAAGATAGAGTCAAAGCTGCCGCAAAAGAATTTGGACTGTCAGTTAAAGTAATCCATTTTGATGAACTGGTTTCCATGGGAGCCGGTGGATTGACGGCCGTCGGAAAAGGCAGTAAAGATAAACCCCGGCTACTTTTAGTCGAATATAAAGGCAGCAACTCCGAAACACCAATTGCCCTGGTAGGGAAAGCAATAACATTTGATACCGGGGGGTACAGCCTGAAACCGTCAGACTTCATTCAGGGAATGAAATATGACAAAGCTGGTGGAGTTTCTGTTCTGGCCACGATAATCGCGGCTTCTCGGCTGAAACTGCAAACCAACATTGTGGCAGTCATTCCCACCGCGGAAAATATGATATCCAGCGAGGCGTACCGTCCGGATGATATTTTGAAAATGCTATCAGGATTGACAGTCGAAATCGTCTCAACCGACGCTGAAGGACGCCTTATTCTGGCAGATGCACTAACCTATACACAAAATGTATACAAACCACGAGCGATTATTGATATCGCCACTCTGACTGGAGGTGTTAAGATCGCTCTTGGAACATTAAGGGCTGGACTCTTATCCAACTCTGATAAAATGGCAACCATTTTACAAAAAGCAGGTGACATTACAGGTGAACTCCTCTGGAGACTTCCAATGGATGAGGAATATTTTGACCTGATCAAAAGTGATGAAGCGGATATGAAAAACTCCGGTGCCCGTGAAGCATCAACAATTGTTGGCGCAATCTTCCTCAAACAATTTGTGTCAGATGATGTACCCTGGGCGCATCTCGACATCGCCGCAACGGGTGAAGCCGATTCTGAGAAACCCTGGTGCGGAAAAGGTCCCAACGGTTTCGGCGTCAGGCTTATGTTGGAAGCCATTCGCCAATTGTCATAAAGAAATCGAGGCTGTCTTTTGGAACAGCCTCGATTTTTCTTATTATCCGATTTTTGCTTTTACGAAAGATGGAACCTGGTCTAACGCTTTTTTCAGTCCATCCGGGTTTTTACCCCCTGCCTGTGCCAGGTTTGGCCGTCCGCCGCCGCTGCCATCAATCTCCTTACTGATCGTCCGAACAATTTCACCGGCATTGATACCCTTTTTTATCAGATCATCAGTAACAGAAGCAATAATTATCGGCTTTCCATCGAGAACACTACCTAAGACCACAACACCACTGCAATGCTTCTGCCGGAATTGGTCTGTCATTGCCCGTAGTGTATCAGCATCCGCAGATGGTAATGCAGTGGATAGAATGGCAGATCCGTTAATAATTTCCGCGGAATCGATCTGGCTGGAGAAAGCTCCTGATACCATCTCCTGGCGAACCCGGGCAGCTTCCTTCTTAACCTCTTCGATTTCTTCCATAAGAGATTTCGCTTTATGTGGCAATTCGTCAACGGATGTATTGAGAATAGCGGCGGTAGTTTTAATATCGCGGAACCGTTTTTGGATCAGGTCATATGCCTTACGCCCGGTAACCGCTTCAATACGCCGAATGCCAGCCGCGGCACTACCTTCGCTGGCAATCAGGAATGTACCAAGGTCTCCAGTTTCAGGAACATGGGTACCGCCGCACAATTCATATGAAAAAGGTGTCTCATAGCCAATCGAAATAGTACGAACAACTTCACCATACTTTTCACCGAAAAGGGCCGTCGCCCCCTCTGCCATGGCGTCTTTCAGAGATTTGGTCACCATCTTCAGGCGGTAATTTTCGAGAATCTCGTCGTTTACCATACGCTCGATGGTTTCAAGTTGTTCCTGAGTGAGTGCTTCAGGATGGGTGAAATCAAATCGTAAGCGGTCAGGAGCTACCAATGACCCTGCCTGACGGGCATGATCACCGAGCACTTTATGCAACTTCGCATGTAAAAGATGGGTCGCCGTATGGTTGCGCATGATGTCCCAACGGCGCTCAATATCTACCTCGGCAACGATGGCATCGCCTATCTGGGGTTTTCCACTCTTTACCTTACCGATGTGGACAATAACTCCTGCCGCCGGTTTACGTGTATCGGTTATCTCTATTTGCCATTTGTTATTATCGTCAACGCTTTGGATGACGCCTGTATCAGATACCTGTCCGCCAGATTCTACGTAAAAACAAGTCCTGGGGAGGATGACTTCGACTTCATCACCAACTACGGCTGACGTGACGGATTCGCCGTTATGAATGATAGCAAGAACTTTGCCTTCCACCTCGAATGTTGAATAAGGATCGTAGGCTACTCCCTGTGGACCTAATAGTTTAGAAGATTGAAGATTTTCAAGAATTTCTCGATATACATCAACATCTTCACCACCCATTTTCCCAAACGCTTTTCCGGCACCAGAAGCCAGGCGATGTTCTTCCATTGCTTTATGGAAACCGGAATCATCTACATCAAATCCCTGTTCACGAACGATATCGCGTGTTATTTCAAGCGGAACGCCATGTGTTGCATAAAGATCGAAAGCCAGAGCGCCATCAAGCCGGGTTTGTCCTGATGAACGAAGAACATTCAACTGATCTTCCAAAACACTCAAACCGGCTTCTACAGTTTTTTGAAAGCGTTCTTCTTCACGTGTCAGGTTCGTCAATATTGTGTTGCGGTTTTTTGCCAGATCGGGATATGCATCCTGGTAATTTTCAATAACCTTCTCTGCAACCTTAGCCAGAAAAGGTTCATTTAGACCCAGTTTGCTGCCAAAGCGTGATGCCCGACGAATAATCATTCGACAGACATAGTTACGTCCAGTGTTTCCGGGAACCACACCATCTGAAATCAGGAAAGTGGAAGCACGGACATGGTCAGAAATAACTCTGAACGGGGTAATATCTGCCGCTCGTTGTTCATCAGAATAACCACACAACCGCTGAACTTCATCCATCATCGGTGATAAAAGGTCAGTTTTATAATTTGAATCTACCCCCTGCATCACAGAAACAATACGTTCAAATCCCATACCTGTATCAACATGGCGCGCAGGAAGGGGATCGAGTTGCCTGGCATTCACCCTGTTATATTGAATGAAAACCAGGTTCCACAATTCCATGAACCGCGGACAATCTCCATTTACACGGCACACATGTCCGGGAACATCTTTTTTATTGCAATATTGAGGTCCGCGGTCGATATGGATCTCACTACAGGGCCCGCAAGGGCCTGTTTCCGCCATTTCCCAGAAGTTCTCTTTGCGGCCAAATGGCAAAACATGGTCCGGGTTAATTCCAGGTTGTTTTTTCCAATTCTCGGCTGCTTCTTCATCCGTAGCAACCTCACCTTTCTCGTCCTGGAAATAGGTTGTCCATAATTGAGATTTATCCAACCCCCATTTTTCTGTTAACAATTCCCATGCCCAACTAATAGCTTCCGATTTGTAATAATCACCGAATGACCAGTTTCCCAACATTTCAAAAAACGTATGATGGGTGTCATCGCGTCCAACGTCATCAAGGTCGTTATGTTTTCCCGCAACCCGCATGCATTTTTGTGAGTTTGCCGCACGGGAATATGGACGTTTGTCTGTACCCAGAAAAACATCTTTAAATTGCACCATGCCTGCGTTGGTAAAGAGCAGTGTCTGATCACCGCCAGGCACCAGGGATGATGATGGAACAAATGTGTGGCCTTTTTCAATGAAGAAATCGATAAAAGATTGGCGAATTTCTGTGCCGGTCATCTTTTTGGGCATGCTTGTCTTCCTCTACCGAAATATTGGGATTTTGTGATTATAAGCGATGACACCCCCGCTTTCAATAACGGGGGCATCATTCTAATTATACTGAACCTCTGTAAAATCATTAACGTGAAACGGCCAATTTGACCATCTTTCCGCGACTATCTAAAGTGACCCTTGCGTAATGCGAATGTGTCAGGCTCGCACAATCTACCGTCTTGCTCATGGATACGACCATACGGCCAGATCTGGGTTGCGGTTTCTTAGATAAATGAATCTCAGATGTGGGACAGGTATGATTTTTACCACTGCATTCAGTATGAATTCGGCTGTAATGAATCTGTGCCGTTGACAATCCTGGAAGGTATGGCTCGACCACCTGTTTTAGCTTCGCCATCGTCTCATCGCTCATCCGTTTAGGCATATCTTCTTCATAATTTTTTGTACAAACAGGACACACTTCCGATGGAAGGTGCTTACGCTCCATTGATTTTGTCTGTAAAGATGTGTTCCGTATAACAGCAAATGGATTCCCGTACATAACAAAAGATATCAATGTTTTTTGATCTTCGCCGTCGAGATAACCCTGCCGTTTCTGCATTTCACGAATAAAGTCGAGACGTGCTTGATACAGGGCTTCTCCTGATGCTATTCCTTCTTTCAAATGTTGAAGGAAGTGATACCCCAACAAATCTGCTCCAATAAGCGGAGAAGAAACCGAACCATATGATGTGCACGTTGATCCAACAACACAGGCCGAACCGGTTGCCAGGAATTTTAGCGCGATTGAATCCTCTTCCCCTTTACCAGAAATATGGCCTCCATAACAGGCTTCGCTATAGACAATTCCATTTTCCTGGGTTGACCGGTATAAGTCATCTGGTTTTAATGCCACAGGATAATCAGGACCATCCGGCGTTATTGCCATATCCTTCTGTCCATACCATTCGCCTGAATCAACAAGCCCATGCAAATTGAAATAACTGAATGGTGCCACAACGGCATTAACAGCAGGAACAGTGTCGGAATTCAATGGAGGTGATGAAAGAAGTGTTTTCGAATTGGTAATTTGCTGGAATACTTCTTCAGAAGCGCGTTTCCAAATCTCAGCCGAATATCCAAACATTGGAGAGCTGCCGATAGAAATATATTGGCTGAAAAGTCGCGATAGATTACCAAATAAAGGAATGGATGGAATTCTCCAGGGTAAGGTGAATTTATGTTTGCGATTCTGCACCGATTGCGCCATCCGGCGGATTTGTTCTAACAACAATCCAGAATCGGGACCTTTGCCTCCGGGTAACCTGCTGACAGGCCATTCGGGAACAAAATAATTGGAATCCCGGGTTGAATAAGGGCTGTCTGAAAGAACCTCGGTGTCAAGATCATCTGTTGGATTAGGCAGCCTGTGGAATGGAACAACTTCTGGTCCACCAACCAGCAGTAACGAACCGATCATTTCACCCTTTTTTGAAAAATTCTTGTCCAGATCTGTCAAGAAGAGTTTAATTTTCCATGGATCAATTGCATCAATTGCAGCCAGACCAGCTTTACCAGCGCTATCAGCATCATCTACATAAATTACACGAGCGCTCCATTCAGGCAGGCGTCCAATAGAAATAGCAAGGGCTTTCAGCTCATTATCAATAACCATCATTGTCTGCTTGCCGAATTGTTTTTCCAGTCCGGCCCTGACAGACAAAATCACCATTACCGGAAACCGATGATCAGCTGTAGCTATTCCAGATTTGTTTAAGTTGACAGCTACTTTATCAAGCTCTTCACGTACCTTGGCGATAGGAACATCAACAACAGGTTTCTCAGGTTTTTCTGGTTGAATAAATGAAGCAAATGACGTTACAGCTCTCTGGGCAGCATCAAGAATTGTTGTTGAATCAAAGTTCACCTTAATCGGATTTATTTCAGGGAGCTTAAAAGTTTGAAAAACATCAGGATTTATTTGTATCCCGGGTTTCTTCACAGGGTTGACAGGCTTTTCAGTGATCGGTTTTGAATATGGTGGTTCTTGTTTACGCTCCACTACCGGTGTCTTATGTTCTTCTACGGAAGAAGCGGCTTGATAAGGGGTTCCCGCAGCCGTTGGAACGGGGAAACCTGTTGTTCTCACCGGGCGTTTGAATCCGACAACTGGGTCTGGTTTCGGGGCTTCAGTTATTGAGCCAGTTCCTAGTTGGTTCCACCCCATCGCGGCTGCAACAGATGACGGGATGGGAAGATTGAATTCAAAATCTGAAATTTCCGGCCAAAGTGACCTGTATGGAGAACCTTTCCCCCAGATACGTGTTGGCACCATTCCACCAGCATCTTTAGCGGCGCAATCATGTAACAAATTTACGGCCAGTACTTCGCTGCCTAATTCCATCTGAGCTTCAGCCAGATATAGTGAGAATAATACGCAATCAGGCCATCGTTGCGCGTAAAGACTGGCTAGATTTTGAACGGTCTGGGAATCCGATGTAGCCCGGGTAATCTGTAAATGTAAGATGGCACATAATACGTTGTCTCCAGCTGTGCCTATCACCTTTTGAAGATACTTTTGAGCCGTCGCAACTTGTTGGTTAAGAAAAGACAGACGGGCGGCGCGCAGGTTTTGAACCCAATCCGGTTGCTCTGCGGCCAGGGCTATTTTTCCACCTAAAATATATATACTGGATATTAGAGATTCTCTTAACGGTGAAGTATCTGGAAGACATTTTAGAAGAATCTCGTAACCCTCTCTAAATTCAGGGTCAATTTTCAAAACTTTTTGAATGATCTCTGCCGCCTGTTCCTTCTTCCCTTCATAAATCTGTGCGGCAGCCATATATGCCTGAATCTGTAAATCACCCGGGTATAGCCCTAGCCAGGCTGCCGCAGCCTGACGCACAAAACGCGGCTGCGGAACTTGAATGGCTTTATCCATCAATTCGGAAAATTGCTCTCTGGTGAGCGTCTTTGGAACAGATGAAAGCTCGGATCTAGGGTTCATGCGATGGTTTTCGCCTCCTGCGAGGTATGCACCAGATTCAAGGCAACTACAGCGCCCAACTGGCGGCGTATTGACAAATTGGATGGATCAAGTTCAGCGGCACGGCGTAACATTTCTTCAGCCCGGGTATAGTCTTTACTTTCACGGTAGATAGCCGCCGCTCCGATATAAGCACGTACATCACGTGGGTCGATCTGGATAGCCAGTTGGAAAGCATCCAGTGCTTTTTCATATTCTCGTTGCTCTTGATGTGTCTGCGCGAGTTCAACTACCGCTTCGAGCTCGCGGTGAGATTGCTCGACAGCCTGACTGAAGTGGTGCGCTGCTTTATCTAATTGTCCGGATTTTCGCAATATCTTTCCAACAAAGAGGTTCATATCTGGTTGATGAGGTTGCAGTTTGAGGCTTTCCATCGCTGTATGTTCCGCGCTTTGAAGGTCACCCAGTTCAGCCTGCACTTTTGCCAGCATAGATAGGATCTCTTCATTTTTGGGAAATTGTGACGCTAAACCCTGCAAAAGAGGTAATACTTCTCTCGCGCCCCTGAAAGAATGCAATATTTTGGCTTTTTCAACTAACAACTCAACACTTGAACCCAACAAAGAAATTGCATGTTCGATCGATTCAATAGCTTCATTTGCTTTTCCCGCAATACGCAAAGTCTGCGATAGAAACAGGAAGGCATCCAAAAACTGCGGATTTGACTTGATAGCACGTTTTGAAAAATCTATGGCATCAGCCAGGTTTCCAAGGTCGCGGGAAATTTCTCCGCGTAACAATAGCGCTTTTTCCGGTTTAACATTCAGATCGATTGCTTTTTCGATGCAATCCAATGCTTCATCAATATCGCCAGAGGCACGATACGAAGTAGCCAGAGCGAGAAGTGTATCCGGGTTCTGTGGATTCAATTCAACAGCTTTGGTAAATGCGTGTATTGCCTGATTATTTTGCCGGGTCAGAATATAAAGTTTTCCCAGAGATTCCCAGTTCGCGGGAGAATCCGGCTGAAGGCTTATCGCTTCTTCCATATGAAACGCGGCGTTATCATAATCTTTTTGTCCGGCTAATAAATTAGAAAGCCATGAACGCCACGCAGGTTCGTCAGGATAATACTCCAGAGCTTCATTCAGAAAATCGACCGCCAAACCTTTCTCTCCGCTTAAATCCGCCAGCTTTGCGCCAATGGCAAAACCAATAGGAGACCGCGAAGATGTTTCGACCGCGTGTTGTGCCAGATCCAAACCCAGGCGAGGATTTTGTTCACCATAGGCAAGAGCAATTTGACGAAGCACAGCTGTTGATTCAGAGAATTTTTCTCCCAGTACTATGGCTTCTTCAGTTTTTCCAGCATACCGCAATGCCTGAAGATAAGCTGCCTGATCACTGCTATCCACAAGATCATTTGGATTGATCTTTTCAGGTGCGGTTTTTCCACCAAAAATTAACAATCCACGCTTTTGCCAGCGACCAATTTCAGGAGAATTGGTTTGTTTTGACGCGGCAACAATTTCAACTTCAAATTTATCCTGTTGAGATTTATCAAAGATAACCTCGGCCGGCAAATGGCGCTGAATGCCCAGTTCTTTTCTTAAAAGGTATTCCTCTCCACATCGAACAATGGTTCGCGCGTACGCAAGGTGGGCTGCCGGTTCTAAAGGATGGTCAGAAAGTATTTGATTGGCCAATTTGAGCGCAAGATCCCAACGTTCTACAGCGAGAGCCGCGTCAAGAGCCGCGATTAATACGCCACTCAAAGACACAACGCCCTTACTCTTTTTGGAATTCAACAATTGATGCACTAGATGAGCGTCAATAGTTTCAGCTTTTTCAAATCCCGTTCCTCGCACCCCGGCCATTTGGATTTCAATGTTTTCTTTCGGAAATCCAGTAGGAGACAACCGGGCAATTTGTTGGAATAAACCATCTACCTCATCCACCTTTTGTTCTGAGAGCAGTTTACCTGTTTTGATAGAGAGCAGTTCTGCTGCCACCTCGGCTTCATGTGCTGACGAAGGTTCATTGGTCAGAGACGCAATCTGTTCTTCAGGTACTTCAGCAATTGAAACTGCACGGTCCGTAAGCAATAAAGCTTCTGCAAGCCGTGCAGCCAGCAGTCTGTAATTCAAATTAAAAGGTTCACTTTCCAGAGCCTGTTCTGCATGAACCAGCGCGCTGGTCAGGTTACCCATTTTATACATGATCTGGGAGAATCGAGACTGAATTTCTGCGAAGGAAATACCCCGGAATCTTGAAAACAATGGATTTACTTCTGCATCTGCCGGGGTTTCAGCAGACCGTCGTTCTCCCGTCAAAGATAACGCTTTTTCCAGGCTTTCAATAGCACTCTGATAACGTCCCTGTTCCTCAAATAATTCAGCCTGTAACAACCAGTTTTCCACTGAAATTGGATCGGAAGAGATCGCCTGTTTGACAGTCTCGTTAGCAGTTCCGGAATCCCCCATTCCCTTTTGCAGACTGGCCAACTCGAAATACCAGCGTGGATCCGGTGGATTCGATTGTTTGATAGCCTGTGAAAGGTTGTCGCTGGCGGAAGAGTAATCACCCAGGATCATCTGAATTCCAGCCGCACGAGCAAGATCGTTAGAACTTACTCCAGGCAACGTACTCAATTCCAGAAGAGCTTTCCGTGCAACGGGAGCTTCGCCTAATTCAAGCCCCAACGCAGCCAGACCAATCAAGCTCTGAGCGTTTCCATTCAAACCGTCAGATGCCCGACGAATTGTTTTGATAGCCTCATCTTTATTTCCAATATCCAGCATGGTTTGAGCGTACCAAACCAGGTTATCTACATCATCCGGAGCCATATCTACCGCGTGTTGCGCTGTGATCAATGCTTCTTGTGTAAGATTCGCTTTCATATATGCCGGAACCAGCATATGTTGCAATGTCAGGTTCTTTGGGTTCTTTGATGCCGCTTCATCGAGAACCGCCAGAGCGACTTCGGGCCGGTTCAATGCCAGCGCTGTACGCCCCAGTCCACCCTGGGCAATCCACATATTCTCGTTATCATCCGGTACAGCCAGGTCAACGGCTGTCTTGAATTCATTGAACGCGTCATCCAGATTTCCCATAGCAAATTGCAGAGCACCAAGAATGAGGTGCCCTGGAATTGAATCCGGTTTCTTTGAAAGCAAGGATGAAATTATTTGCGCTGTTTCTGCCAGATTGGTGTTTGGTTGAGATTTACCTTCTACGACCAGCGTTTCCAGTTTGGATTCTAACTGTGCCAGACACAAATTTATTACAGCCTGCTCATCGCTCGAATCTTTACGAACCGGGATCTTTAACGCGTCAACAGCATGCGCGTATTTTCCGGCTTCACGCAAAAGCAACCCATGAGTACGCGCAAGGCTGACTTCCTCTGGCCACCGCTTGCGAATGGTATTGAGTAATTCTATGGCTTCGTCCTTATGTCCCAGTGTCAGCAATGCATTGGTCAGCATAGAAGCGACTTCCAGGTTCTCCGGCTGTAAACTGGCAGCCAACCGCAAATGCGGTAAGGCTTCAGATGGCCGTCCAGTTTCCATACTCAACAAAGCCAATTCAAGGTTGATCTCTGAAGAATCGGGTAACGAGAATGAGGCCGCCCGCAGGGTTTCGTAAGCTTTTTGTAAATCACCATTTTTCTTCTGGTGGCGAGAAAGCGCCAACCAGCCGTCAGTAAAGTCAGGAGCCAACAAAGTAGCTTTCTGAAGCTGTTCATTGGCCGTTTCCATATCACCCAACGCGCTGGCTGCTTCTCCGTAGTAGCAGCATGCAATACCATTAAATGGATCTTTTTCAACGACTGTTTTACATGTATCGTATGCCGTTTTAAAATCTCCAGCCTGATAAGCGGCTTTTGCCAGGTTTATCTGGTCTTCAACTGATGGTTCATCCGAGAGTTCAACGACCTTCTTCCATTCTTCTACAGCATCGAGATACTTCCCATTCGTCTCATGTAAATTTGCCAACAAACGACGGTTATCTGTGCTGGCAGGCGCCAGTGAAACAGCCAGTGACAGGTTTTTTGCAGCCTTTTCAGGCTGAGCATTCAGACGGAAAAGATCTCCCAGTAAACCCAACAAACGAGCATTGCTAGGCTGATACCGAAGGAACCATTCTGCCGCCTGGGCAGCTTCTTTGAAATAATTCAGATTGATCAACAGATCAATGAATTCTTCTGGCGCCCAGTTTACAAGAAATTTTGGGCTGTAATCAGCCCGTGAATTAGAGATGAACCGGATAAACGCTTCTATCGCTGGACCTGCAAGTTCACGCGCGCGTTCCACGTCTCCAGCTGATGCAAGCCGGACAGCTTCCCGGAGTTTCTGGAAGGAATGTCCAAAGGTTCCGCTTAATCCTTTAGGCGTTGTTTTACCAGTGCCTGTGGCTGCTGCCAGTAGCAATTCTCCCTGTAATCCAGTAGCATCATTTATATCACCGCCGTCCGAATCCACTTTAGGAGCAATCTCATCATTTGACGGGATGACATTTTGAATACCAGCCAATTGAAGCTTTATTCCCGTATTTAAATATGACAGAGTATCAGCCGCCATATTTAGATAGCGGTTAGCTTCGATTTCCTTTCCAGCTAACTGGTATAACGTGGCTGTTTGTTGCAACCGCACTACCTTCGCGGCTACCTGTGGTAGATCTAGCGCAGATAGTTCAGTCGCCAAGAATCCATTCATAAAGCCTGAAGTGGTATTGGCAATGATCAATTTGGCCAGTTGTTTACTTAAGCCAATTTCACCCCTTAGAGCTAAAGATTGCAGCCAATCAATTTGAGAAGACAGATCAACATTGATCATCAGACTGGAAAGCAAATTGACCCGCTCTTTATCACTCAATGGATTTGCCAGTACAGCATGGCTGACAAGCTCTCTGCCGAGCTTACCCCGCAAACCCAATATCTCTCCCAGTAGAGCTTCTTCGTCCGCTACCATTCCACAAAGGACAGCGATAATAGTTTTCCACCGGCGCAAAATCTCATCCTCTGAGACTGAAGAATTCTGAACAATCTCTTCGCTCAAGTTTTCCCAGCTTTTTATTAATTTGCGGCGTTCACGCAACGCGAGGGCGGCATATCCCGCTTCTTCGAGAGTTTGAGGTTCTTTTCCAGCCCGGCATATCATTTCATAATATTGAAGAGCTTTTTGTCTGTCTGATGCTTCAATCCCCAGACTTAGATTTTTGAGTTCTTCTGGAGCGGGTAATGATGACGATTTACAATAAATTGCCGCGGGAGTCCACTCAGAAACCGTACCCTTTCGGCTTTCAGTCAATTGAACAACCAAAGCAGAATCTTGGACCGCATTCCATACCAACTCATCATGGCGGAGTGCTGAGATTAAAAGAACAGCTTCAACTTCTCCAAATAACCTGTTGACTATCGTTACAATATCTGCAGGTTGCATGTTCATCTCCGGAATATCTTTCACTTATTTCACCATTGACAGGATGGCCATAGCACATCCGATAGCCACAATCCCCACTAAGATCAGGAATACTCCAATCCCTGACGTTGTTCTAACAAGTTCATTAACCGCGGCAATTAACGCGGTAGCATTACCCACCAACCCGCTGATTTCCTCTGTCAACCCTTTTTGAGCCAATGCGGTAGTCTGGCGGGCAATTGTGCGTAAATCTCCACCTGCCACCTTTGCTACCAGGATAAATATTCCAGACGCGATAGCAAAGATTCCCGTTATGAAAAGGAAAACGGACATCCCCATAAAAATATCTGTGACAGAGAAGATCGACATAAAACAACCTCCTGAAACCTTTCTCAGGAGGTTGTTGCAATTTATATGCCACAGGTTTTATTTCGTTCTTGTCACATCGGATGGAAGGTGATTTAGGTCCAAAACCGGATCATCGCAAAACAACATAGCGCGTTCAATGACATGACTCAATTCGCGTATATTGCCGGGCCAATCATAGGCAGTCAGCGCCTGAAGTGCACGGGGAGAAATATCAGATATATTCAATCCCTGCCGGGCATTTTGTTCGCGTATAAAAAATCCCACCAATTCAGGAATATCTTCTTTTCTTTCTCGTAAAGGAGGTAGTTCAAGATCAACTACTTTTAACCGGTAATACAAATCCTCGCGAAATTCTCCATCACTCATCATCTTTTTCAAGTCGCGGTTTGATGCGGAGACAATTTGAATGTCGATTTTATTGGTGCTGGTACCACCTACCCGGCGGATAGATTTTTCTTCCACAGCCCTTAGCAATTTAGATTGCATTTCTAATGGCATCTTTGATATCTCATCCAAAAACAATACACCGCTATCGGCGATTTCCATAAGGCCATGTTTTCGTACATCTGCCCCGGTGAACGCTCCTTTTTCATGTCCAAAAAGTTCAGACTCCAGCACTGTCGGCTGAATGGCAGCACAGTTTATGGCCACAAATTGTTTTGATGAACGCGGACCTGATTTATGAATGAATTGTGCCAGAACTTCTTTACCTGTTCCGGTTTCACCGGTGATCAATACCGAGACAGATGCTTGAGCGGCGCGAACCGCGTGCTCAATTACGGTCTTCATCTTATCGCTTTTGCCAACTACAAAGTTGATGTTTGACTGTTTTTCACGCAAATAAGCCAGTTCTCGCCGCATCGCGACGATCTCTTGAGCCCGTTCAATCGATTGTTCCAGATGCTGCATATTGATCGGTTTGGTGAGGAAGTCATGAGCACCATTTTTCATTACATCAACAGCCATTTCAATATCACCGTAACCGGTGATCACAATGATTGGCGGACGGGCAGGAAGTGAGTTTACTTCATATAATAAATTTGGCCCATAACCATCTGGAAGTTGAACATCCAACAAAATTACATCCCCCACTCCAGTGTTGATCAGATCACGAGCTTCTCTTAATGTGCCGGCTCCTGTAACCTCATACCCTTTGGCTGTCAGGTATTCACCAATATTTTTCCGCGCATTCTCTTCGTCATCAACAATCAATACATTTGTGCTCATATCACTCTCCGCTGCATGCTGGCAAATAAACGTGGAATATAGTTCCCCCCGGGAAAGATTTTACCGTGATATTTCCCTGATGGGCAGTGACAATTCGCTTTGTAATAGCCAAACCGAGTCCGGTACCGTGAGACTTAGACGTCACAAATGGTTCAAACATTCGCTCACGAATTTCATCTGGAATTCCGGGACCGTTATCCGATACGGTGACTTCAACCTGTGGGCGGTTGAGAAGGGTATGATCCGGGTTGACATGAATGGCCAGGGTTCCACCATTTTGGCTCATGGCGTCTATTGCATTTGAGATCAGATTGGTAAATACCTGTTCAAGCGCTCGCGGATCGCCATTGATAGCGGGCAGATTCTTCGCGGCTGAAATAAATGGCTGAACGTTCACCCTAGCAAGGCGTGGCCGCCAGCGGTCGATCAATCTGTGAAGGAATTGATCAAGATCGATTTTTTCAAGTTTCAATTCTGTCGGTTTAGAAAATGCCAGAATAGATTCCATTAAATGATCCAGGCGGCTACAATCACCGAGCATTCGGTTGAGCACTTCCACATTGACATCTTCTTTTGGAAGCCTCGCGGTGACCAGTTGAAGACCGGTTGATATATTATTGATCGGGTTGCGAACTTCATGAGCAAAAATAGCCGTAAATTCACCCAGAATAGCCCGTTGCTCCAACTGCTGACTGCGGAGCCTGATTTGTTCGTGTTCACTGATATCTCGAATGAACATAACAATACCCAATACTTCCCGGTCTTTCATGACCGGAATTACCTGGATATGAGCCGGAAATGACTGCCCGTTTCTCCTATGGACATTTACATTTCCCATATTGTGTGTGGGAATACCTTGCAGGCAAGATTCGAGCACTGTCATCATTCGATCAGGCCCTATGACCACATTGGCTGCCGGCTGATTCTTTACTTCCCAGGCAGCATATTGCAACATCCATTCTGCCGCCGGGTTAATTTCAATAATATGTAAGTCCGGTGAAATAAATAAAATGCCTTCCTGGCTATGTTCAAAGACAGTTCCTCGCACATCAGCCGTTAACTTTTGTGCCTGAACTTCCTTTCGCAAATTATCGATCAAAATAAAGTGTTGCAATGCGGCTGTCAGATGAGCTGAAAGCACTTTAAGAGTATTTTCCATCCGGTCGGAAGGTTGTAATTCTTGATCCCCAACTACGAGTAATCCAAACAAAGCATTCCTCTGACCCAGAGGCGTGGTTGCCACAAAGCTTAGATTACTAACCAGAGCCGAGCGTTGAACCTCAGCCACAACTTTTCGTCCGGGAATCCAAATTGTTGGCGCAGATAGTTGGACAAGATCAGAGGAAGGTAATATCTCTGGAAAAATTTCAGATTGTTTGTCGAATGAGATTCGAATTAACCTGGGTTGCTGCCCATCAGCTTTATAAATACAGATCTTCCGCGCGCGTGTCATCAACCTTGTTATTTCGAAACCCTTTAGCAAGGATTTTTCAAGCGAAGGCTCTTCACGGATTGTCGCGAGCTCCATAAAACCAGAAAACATATCCGATTGCCAGGCGCCCTGTGATTCCGCATGCTTTGCTTCTGGAATAAAGGTCAACAACCCCCAGGTCTGTTCGGCATTAAGCAATGTCCCTTGAACGATTACCGGGATCGGATTTCGTTTCCTGCGCGCCAGATTAGCTGTCAAAGGTTCGCCAGATTGGAAGAATTCTTGCGAAAAATCAGGCAGAATATCAACTATAGTCACTCCGGCCAGTTCGATCTGTGAAAAAGCTGTTAATTGAATGAAGGCCGGATTTGATTGATAAATAAACAATGTTCTTAAATCCAAAACAACCGCCGCTTCATTAAAGGCGTTCAAAAGATACGTAAATTCTTGAACGCCAGGAATTCTCGGCCGGTTGATGGATGAATTAAGCGTACTATTCTGTATAGGTTCGCTCATCAAACTCCGGGCGTGGGTCTCCTCAGATGCGCGGGCAAGATACCCTCCATGGCGCGATACTTGGCTACAGTCCGGCGGGCTACCTGATATCCCTGTTGCGAAAGAAGATCGGCAATTTCAGTATCGCTCAACGACCGCCCTTCTTTTTCAATGATTTCTTTTAATACTTTGCGTACATTCAAAGATCGGTCAAAGAACATGGCCAGAGGTACGATTCGTCCATTGGGTAATTGAACGGCTTTGTTCGCCACAGCCCGTGAAATGGTCGATTCATGCACTCCAAGCTCAACCGAAAGCGATGCGCGAGTGACTGGCTTAAGGTACTTCTCGCCGTGGCAGATAAAATTTCGCTGCAATCCTGCAACTCTCTGCATCAACCGCGTAATGGTATGATTTCGCTGTTGTAAGCATTTGACAAATAATGAGGCGCGTTCCAGATCGTTCTTCCAGTCATCTTTCTTTTCCTGCTCAGCTTCATGGATAGCCGATCGGAACATCGGGTTGACCCGTAATGTACCATTCAACGGCATGATGATTTCAATTAACAAAGGTTTGGTTGGGTCATCATTCAGATATGAAATCAGAATATCCGGCCGGTGATAAACCTGGGGAGGTGTCTCAGTAGATTGACGCACATCGCCCCAGTGAGAACGCGCCGGAAACGGATTCAGGTTTTCGCTAATGAAGGCAACCGCCTGATGCACCGTGCGCAAACTTACCTTAAAGGCGCGGGCTAACTCAGCATACTGGTGACGTGAAAGCAAACCCATTTCTTTTTCTATCATTGGCCGGGCCAGAACCGGTATATCATGCGATTCCCCCAGTAAATCCAATTGAACCAACAACGCCTCTTGAGGCGAACATGAACCCACACCATACGGTTCAGCATGTTGAATTTTTCTCTGTATACCTTCCACTTTTGACAAGGGAACATGAAAATAACGAGCAATTTCCACCAGCGGAATGGAAAGCAATCCATCGTCATCCAAATGGGTTAGAAAATATGCAGCAATGGCCCGCTCAGATCCATCTAATTCCGAAGCAATCTGGCGCAAGACAAATGTTGGCAAATCCTCCGTTGTGGAAGAATAATTATCTTCCGGCATTTCTTCGCTGTTCACACCTGAACTAAAGTTAAAATCTTCACGTGGAGAGACAAATACAATTGGCTCATCAGCCGCGTCAGACCTGGGTGAACTGCATGTCGGACACATTGCATGCGGCGCCAACAGCCGGTGACAGGTAGGGCACCGGCGTTCTTCAATCAATTCCAGAGCCGGGTTTGAGGCCAGCTCAGATTCAATTTGTTCTCTAAGTTCATCCGCCGTCAGGCTTAATAACGTCATGGTTTGTGCCAGATGGGCGGTAGTTAATGGTCGAAGAGATTGTTGGTGAGTTTGAAACATAGCTTCCCTAACCTTCCGATCAGTATATCCTTATATAGCTAATAGTGCAAGTTATGTGCCAGACTGTTTCAGGTAAAATCAAGACAGATCGGATGAGACCCAATGAATACTGAATTGACAATAATTGGCGGTGGGCTAGCCGGTTGTGAAGCTGCATTTCAGGCGGCGGAACGGGGCATTGATGTATTGCTATACGAAATGCGCCCAGAATCCACTACTCCAGCCCATAAAACCGATAAACTCGCAGAATTGGTTTGCTCTAATTCACTTGGTTCGTTGCTACCAGACCGCGCCTCCGGCTTACTGATGGATGAATTGTCACGATGTAATTCACTACTTTTAAAGGTTGCGCGGATTTCAGCCGTTCCATCTGGCAGTTCACTTTCAGTTGACCGAGAAGCTTTTTCAAAAGGGATTGAAGAGGCGCTTAAAAACCACCCACGTATTACGACAATCCGAAAAGAGGTCAAACAAATTCCAGATGGACCGGTAATTATCGCGTCTGGCCCGTTGACTTCACCCGGGCTGGCCTCTAGCATAGCCAATTTTACTGGTAAAGATAATCTTTTCTTCTTTGATGCCCTTGCGCCTATCATCCGCAAAGAATCAATCGATATGTCGATCGCATTTTCGGCGTCTCGTTTTGCCTGGGAAAAAAATGAAACCGCTGATTACATTAATTGTCCTCTAAACCGCGAAGAATTTGAACGTTTCGTGAACGAGCTCACTAAAGCTGAGCGAATTCCTCTTACAGGTGATGAGGTCAACATCAATCATGGGGTAAAGGCCAGTAAGGGAGTTTTCTTTGAAGGCTGCCTGCCTATAGAAGAGATTGCGCGCCGTGGAACTCGGACGTTGTGCTTTGGCCCGATGCGTCCTATCGGTTTACGCAATCCACATAAGGAACAAAAACCTTATGCCGTTCTACAATTGCGGCAAGACAATCTATCAGCAACTCTGTATAACATGGTCGGTTTTCAAACCAATCTGACATTCGCTGAACAGAAAAGAGTCTTCCGTATGATCCCCGGCCTGGAAAAGGCTGAATTTGAGCGTTTCGGTCAAATGCACAGAAACACATTCATCTCGTCGCCAGATGTTTTGCTCCCTTCTTTACAAACCCGTTTGCGGCCTGATTTATTCTTTGCGGGTCAGATTACCGGTGTTGAAGGATATCTTGGGAATATTGCGTCGGGTTTGCTGGCCGGTATAAACGCGGCAAATTATTTAAACAATAAGGATTTGGTGATCTTTCCCAAAGGGACGATGTTGGGCGCGCTGTGCCGTTACATTACGGAATGTCCTTCCAGCAATTTTCAACCTATGAAAGCAAATTTCGGGTTATTACCCGAATTGGAAGACCGTTTTGTGATGCGGCTTGAACGGGCATCCAGGTATGTAACTCGAGCGAAAGCTGTAATGGATGATTTTATGGCAAACATCATGCTTTTTTCGGGAGGAACATGAAAAAGATTAAAGAACTGGATGAAAAGATTTTTCTTCTATGTGTCGTATTTATCATGCTGATAGGATTATTTGAAATCTCCACGATAAGAAAAACATCTTTTGACGCGCAAAACGCTTTTTATTACCTGACCATCCTTCAATCCAAAGGGCCTCGAATTCCGGGATATGCCGCCCATGACATGGCAGTGGATTTCATTACTTCAACTCTTCATAAAAATGGCTGGCAAGTTGAAATCCAGGCAGGCGAAGTCAACGGACACCCTTACCGCAATATTATCGGTAAGATGGGAACGCAGGCAACCAAACTCTTGTTAGGTTCACACTATGATTCCCGTCTAATTGCAGACAATGATCACAACCCTGATTGGCACAATTATCAGGTTCCGGGAGCCAACGATGGAGGATCTTCTACCGCTGTCCTTCTGGAACTATCACGGATTCTGGCGGTAGATAACAGGACAGGGATTGCCCTTGTTTTCTTCGATATTGAAGATCAAGGAAGGATTGATGGATGGGATTGGATATTGGGAAGCCGTGAGTATGTCAAACGCAATTCAGCAAAACCGCGTATGATGGTTCTACTCGATATGGTCGGCGGACATAATCAAACCATTCAACCGCCATCCAATTCAGATAAAGAAATCTACAGACAGATTCAACAAGTAGCCGCCCAATTTAAATATGATGATCATTTTTTGAACGCGTCTCAAGGAGTTATCCTTGATGATCATGTCCCATTTTTAGAAGCGGGTGTCCCATCTGTCAATTTGATTGATATTGTTGATCCTAATTGGCACACAACTCAAGACGATCTTGAAAACGTTAGTATTTTTAGTCTTCAGCGAATAGGTGACACGTTGATAGAGTGGATTAACCATACCCATTAAAAATGGCTATTGACTTTTCAATTTTGATTCCATAGAATATTTACAGTATGGCGATTGTGTACTCAGTTAAAAGAAAAGGGGACCGGTCTGTTAAACCGCTACGCAGGCCGGGGTTTTTGTTTTAAGCCTGCTGGTATCCTTTACTTAACGCAGACACAGATGCCAATCCATCATCCGTTTTAGTTTCAGGAGTGTATTCCCATGAGTGATATTGAAACCGGCACAGTAAAGTGGTTCAACACCAGCAAGGGTTATGGCTTCATTCAGCGTAATGGCGCCCCCGATGTGTTTGTCCACTACTCAGCGATTGACGCTGAGGGATTCAAGAACCTTGAAGAAGGCCAGAAAGTGGAATTCTCCATCGAAAAAAGCCCCAAAGGACTCCAGGCGGTACACGTCAAACTAATATAACTAAAACAACATCAAAACCTCCCCTTTTACGGGGAGGTTTTTTTTATGGGGTTTGTTTTGGTTCTTCCTGGAATAGCCAGTAACCAAGTGACAAAAAAATGATGGCTCCAACAATTGCCGAACCTAATCGCAGTGGGCCAACAGTTCCAATAGCCAACCCGGCTGAAACACCGGCAAAATGACCAAGCCAGAAACCCACCAGACTTACTACTACATCAATTAGCAGGTCAAATAACGTGCCACCCTTCCATAGGTGGAATAAAGCACCCATTAATGTAGAAATCAAAACTCCAAAGAGAAAAGCCGGCAGTGTCATTCTTCTTGATCTCGGGTTATTACTCCGCCTCCCAGGCAAATATCATCAATATATAAAGCCGCTTGCTGCCCTGGAGTGATATCACGCAAGGGTTTATCAAATTTTACACAAAGTGAGCCGTTTTCGCGAAACGATATTTTTGCCGGTTGTTCCGGAGCTTTGTAGCGAATTTTTACCATTACATTCTGTAGCGAACTTTCAGGTTTGCCATTGATCCAATTCATATCAGCAATACCCATTACTGTTGAACCAAGCTCTTCTTTTTTTCCGATAACCAACGAATTAGTGCTCGTATCCTTTCGGAGTACATAATACGGTTCCTGAATAGCACCCAACCCTTTTCGCTGCCCGATAGTGTAATTGGGTAATCCGTTATGTTCACCAAGTATCCTCCCCCGAGTGTCCATTATCGGTCCGGGAGTGGAAATTTCAGGTGCTGCACGTCGGAGAAAATTGCGATAATCATCGCCTGCCAGAAAACACAAATCCTGGCTGTCTCGCTTTTCAGCTGTAGGCAGGTTATGTTCACGCGCCAGTTGACGAACAAACGGCTTTTCCATAGCCCCAATCGGCAAGATAGTGTACTGTAGTTGCTCCTGTGAAAGCCCGGAAAGCACATAGGATTGGTCCTTGTTTTCATCCAATCCCTTTCGTAAAATGACCTGCCCTTTATCGCTTTTTTCTAATCGAGCGTAATGACCAGTCGCTAATAAATCGGCACCCAGTTTTTTCGCTTCATCCAATAAAAAACCCCAACGAACTACCCGGTTGCATTGTACGCATGGGTTAGGGGTCACCCCATTTCGATATCCATCAATAAAAAAATCAACGATCTTTTTATAAAAATAATCTCGTATATCAACAACATAAAATGGGATATCAAGACTGGAGGCAACCCTGCGGGCGGCTGCCATTGAATCCGGTGTGCAACAGGCGTTATCACATTCCCGGTCCGGCTCCGTCCAAAGACGCAGCATGATCCCGATAACGTCATATCCCTGCTTTTTAAGCAGAAGTGCTGCCACCGAGCTGTCAACACCGCCGCTCATTCCTACTACGACTCGTTGGGTCATTGGCGTAACTTTTCTACCGATTCTGAAACAGCCTCTGCCAGTGAAACAACCTGTTCGAGCGTATTTGAGCTTCCGAGAGTAATACGCAAAGAACCTAATGCCATCTCCGGCTTGATGCCCAACGCGAGTAGAACATCAGAAGGCGTAGGTGAACCTACTTTGCAGGCAGAACCTGATGAACAGGCAAAACCTCGTACATCCAACATGGTCAATAGCCGGTTACCATCAATGCCTTCAAAAACAAAACTGGCATGATTGGGTAATCTTCTTGTCGGGTGACCGGTCAATAGTACACCGGGTATTAAATCGAGAATTCGCGCGATCAATTCATCACGCAGGCAAGAGATCAGGGCGTTACGCTCTTGTAAATCAGACTGAGCCATAGAAAAAGCCTTTGCCAGCCCAACGATCAATGGAACATTCTGGGTACCAGCACGAAAATGGTTTTCCTGACCGCCTCCGGTCTGAATTGGTAAAAGTTGTGGATTACCGCTCATACCAAGTAAGCCGATACCTTTCGGTCCGTACATCTTATGCGCCCCGATTGAGATCAAGTCGAGATTGTCACGGATCAAATCCATTGGAAGATGAGCTGCAGCCTGCACAGCGTCACTATGAAATGGAACGCCAGCCTCACGGCATACAACGCCAATCTCGTCAACCGGGTTGATCGTACCGATCTCATTGTTCCCATAAATGACAGTGACAAGAGCCGTTCTCGATGAAATCCTTTTTCTAATTTCTTCAGGATCCACCATCCCGTAAGAATCAACAGGTAAAGTGATCAGCTTAAACCCGAATTCATTTACCAGCTGTTTCGCGGTTAGTGAAACCGCATGGTGTTCCACTGGAGTTGTGATGATCTCATCCGCGCCTTTATGTTTTCTGCGCCAGAGAACTGTCCCCCGTATGGCTAAATTGTCACTTTCAGTTCCACCTGATGTGAAAACCACGTGATCAGGTTTGACATTCAACAATCCGGAACATTCTAATCGAGCTGCCTCCAAAGCGGCTTCCGCTCTCTGCCCCCAGACATGAACTGAAGAAGGATTACCGAAATCCTCAGAAAAATAAGGAAGCATCTCTTTCAAAACGACCGGGTTGACCGGTGTTGTAGCAGCGTAATCAAAATATTCTCTATCCATTACATTCACCAATTGAAAAAGATTATAGCACGCAAGATTAGGCCATCAACTTTCATACATAGCCCCTGACTGATATAATGCTTTTAATTCAAACTTTAACAAAAGAGGTCAAAATGACTTTTCAGATTCATTTTGGAACAGATGGATGGCGCGGGGTTATAGCGGAAGATTATACATTTGACAATGTCCGCCGTTGCGCTCAAGGTTTTGCGGATTACATGATCTCCACCGGAAACGCTGGCAAATGGTTTATTGTTGGACATGACAAGCGATTCGGCTCTGAGAACTTTGCTCTTGCCGCCGCTGAAGTTCTGGCCGGAAATGGATTAAAGGTTTACCTGACCGATGGAGCCACTCCCACCCCGGTCATCGCATTTTCTGTTGTTAACCGAAAAGCCGCGGGAGCTATTAACATTACCGCTTCACATAATCCTCCTTCTGACAACGGATTCAAGGTTCGTAATTTTACAGGTGGAGCCATTGATCCTCAGGGTTTAGTGCAAATTGAAAAAGGCATTCCGGATTCTCTGGCAGACGTGAAACGAATGACGGCCGAAGAAGCTTTTGAAAAAGGTTTGATCGTCAAATTTGATCCCGCCCCCGCATACCTTGAACATTTAAAAGACCTGATTGATGTTGAACCCATTAAGAAAGCCGGTTTGAATATTGTTGTCGATACCATGTGGGGGAATGGCGCTGGCTGGTTCACGGAAATTCTGGGAGGTGGAAAAACAAAAATTCTTGAAATCCACAATACCCGAAATCCATCATTCCCTGAAATGAAACGCCCGGAACCCATTCCACCCAACATCAATGTCGGTCTTAAAACCACAGTTGAAACAAAGTCTGATGTTTTAATTATCACAGATGGAGATGCCGACCGCGTGGGTATTGGCGATGAGAAAGGAAATTTTGTTAATCAACTTCAGGTTTATGCACTGCTTGCGTACTATCTTCTCAAAATTCGGGGCGAACGCGGCGCAATTGTGCGAACCCTTTCTACCACCTGCATGCTGGATAAGCTCGGAAAGATCTATGATGTTCCAGTATACGAAACCGGAGTAGGCTTCAAATATGTCGCTCCAAAGATGACTGAAACCGACGCGCTGATGGGCGGTGAAGAATCCGGAGGATTCGCATTCCGGGGCAACGTTCCAGAACGTGATGGTATCCTGGCCGGTCTGTATTTCCTCGATTTGATGGTCAAAACCGGCAAGAAACCCTCCGAATTGATCGATGAACTGTATTCAATTGTCGGCCCTCATTTCTACGATCGTATTGACAGCGGATTTTCCGGTGACCGCAAGACCCGCGAAAAAATGATTCTTGAAGCGAAACCAAAAACGATTGGCGGACTGGGTGTTACCCGACTTGACACCACAGATGGTTTCAAATTTGTTCTGGAAGACGGCGGTTGGATGCTTATCCGCTTCTCTGGCACAGAACCCATCATGCGGGTTTACACAGAAACCACCCATAAAGATAAAGTCCAGGCTATTCTTCAGGATGGATTGAAGATTGCCGGCCTGGCATAGGCATTTGTGATCATTGATACACACTGCCATCTGAACTTTAACTTATTCCAGGACGACCTGCCTGAAGTACTCTCCAGAGCCAGGGATTGCGGGGTCGGAAGGATTGTTGTTCCTGCGACCGATCTAGCTTCATCCCATCAAGCGATTGAGCTAAGTCACAAGTACCCTGAGGTTTATGCCGCGGTTGGAATTCACCCGAATGACTGCGACAGGTTCACAATCGCCGATGTTGATAAGCTGCAAGAACTGGCTTTGGATCCACGAGTGGTTGCAATAGGAGAAATAGGTCTGGATAAATACCATGATGATGTGGATCTACCGGTTCAGCAGACAGCTTTTGAGGCGCAATTGGATCTAGCTCTTTCTCTCAACCTCCCGGTTTTACTCCATAACCGGGAAGCTGATGAAGAAATGAAGTCAACTCTTCAACGCTGGTATGACGGTAAGACAAATTCTCGGACAGGTATTCTCCATGCGTTCAGTTCTCCTATAGAATTCGCATGGTTTGCCATAAATTTGGGTTTTTATCTGGGTTTCGGCGGACCAATCACGTACAAAAATTCAGGATCAAAAAAAGAAATTATCAGTGAGATCCGGCGAGACCGGGTTGTTCTGGAAACAGATGCGCCTTTTCTTTCGCCGCAAACTAAAAGAGGTAAACGGAATGAACCATCCTTTACAGTGTTTATTGCGGAAGAAGTCGCGAACATTTGGAAAACCTCTTTTACTGAAGTTGCAGAAATAACAACGCAAAATGCTGCCAGGATATTTCAATGGAACAATTTGATGTGATAGCCGCGAATTCCATTTTCGAATATGTAAAACCCGACATTCAAGAAGTGGAGAGGTTGATAAGACTTCAGGGGTTGGACAGTCATCCGGATCTGGGTAAAGCGTTGGATGTATTGCTTTCCTCCGGTGGAAAACGTTTGCGCCCCACTATCACCATTCTGGCAGGAAAATCTTTAAAAGCAGACCCTAAACGAATTTTAACTATGGCAGCTTCAATAGAGCTGCTGCATACAGCCACTCTCGTTCACGATGACTTGATTGACGCGTCATTATTGCGCAGAGGATCACCAACCCTTAACTCTCAATGGTCAGCAGGCGCAACAGTGTTAACTGGCGACTTTCTGTTTGCCTCTGCCGCCCGCCTTTCATCGGATTCAACTTCAATTGAAGCCCTAAAATTATTTTCACAAACGCTTCGGACCATAGTTAATGGTGAGATCAGTCAAATGTTCACTTCGCGCTGTAAACCGGGAATGGATGAATATTACAACCGTATCTATGCGAAAACAGCGTCTTTATTTGAAACCTCCGCTGCGGTGGCCGGTATTATTGCAGAAGCCGGCAAACAAATAACCGAATCACTTTCTACATTTGGACGCGAGATCGGCATGGCATTCCAGATTGTAGATGACATTCTGGATTTCACCGGTGATGAAAATGTTATGGGAAAACCAAAAGGCAGCGACCTGCGTCAGGGATTGATTACCTTACCAGCTCAGCTATTCTTTGAGAAGTTCCCTACCCATCCACTGGTAAAGAAAGTTCTGGAAACAGGATGCCTGGATGATAAAAATGATATCGGCCAAATGGTTTCAGACATTTTAAAATCGGATGTCATTGAGCAATCCTATAATATTGCTAATGACTTTATTCAAAAAGGCAATGATGCTCTTTCGCCATTACCCGATAACCGGGAAAAGCACATGCTGATCAGTCTGGCACAATCCCAGGTTCGCAGGAATTTTTAACAATTATCAAACAGTTCAGGGAACAAAATATCTATCATGTTTAAACGGAATAATCTCCAACGATTATTGCTATTAATTACCGCGATTGAAGGGGTTGCTACCCTGGCACTTACCGCAATGATTCCCGGAGAGCGAAATGGCAACCTCCCCGGAGGTTTCTCTACGACTCGTTTTTGTATTTTGATAATGATCGCGATTGGAAGCGTTTTGTTTTTTCTTTTATCGCTGGACCATAAGGTCACCAATCGCTATAGAACAACATTTTTCGAGAAAATCCAGAAGCACGAGACAACGCAGGCGATTATTACTGTTGTCTCGTTATTCATCCTTTTTTTCCCGCCAATCATATTAAGGGTTGAATACCAGGCACAATTTTTCAGGCTTTTCTTTTTTGCAGCCTGGTTCGCCATCTTAAACCTCCAGATGACAATTTTTAAATGGGTGCTGACCATCCTCGAAAATGGCGCAGACGCATTTTTGCAACAGGTGAACAATTCAATAAAACCGATATTACCCTGGATAATTTGTATACTCTTTCCGATACTATTCCTTACTCCCCGCCTGTGGGTCTTTGGAGACCGGATATACACAGTCGGCAATGATTTCGTTCCACTTTACGCATACAAAGTCTATTTACTGGATTTTCTCGTAAACTTTAGAATGCCGCTCTGGTCGCCATCAGAATCAGCGGGCTTTCCCTTTTTAGCTTCTCCCCTTACTCAGGCAATTTATCCCTTAAACATTCCCCTCGCGGTGTATTACTGGTGGCATGGTAGTTATGGATTAATTGACCATACATGGTATTCCGCGTTGGGTATCTCAATTTTTGCCTGTGGTATGTTTGCCTGGCTCCGGCAATTTCGGTGGAAAGAAACATATGCACTAATTGCAGCCCTTATTACCAGCATAGCTTTCCCCCTACCGGAATTATTGCGGTTTACATTTGCCATACACAATTATGCCTGGCTCCCTTGGATACTTTTTTATCTTACAGACATTTTTAGAACCCCTCTTGAAAAAAAGTCATTTCAGTATTACCTCGGAATGGGGTTTGTACTGTTTAGTTTTGTAACTGCCAGTTATACATATTATGTTTTCTATTCGATTTTTTTGTTGATCCCATATTCAATTGTTCTTCTACTGAATCCATGCCGAAGACGTATTGGTTTTGCTGAATGGAAATTTAGTTTCAAACCGATATTTCGGATCTTCCTTGTTGGTGCTACAACCTTAATCCTGTTATCACCATACCTGATCAATATTGTTGTTACACTCTTCCAGGTAACTGGAAGAGGTATCCGCGATTTTGACTATTCTACCCAGCACTTATTCTCTTGGATTGATATTTTGGGCTCGTTTGTTTATCCGCCTGTTGCCTCCGCGGAAGGTTGGTTTTATATCGGTATCATTCCTCTGTCATTGCTGATTAACTATTTCATATCGCCTAAAACTGACCCGAATAAAAACATCCAGGAACAATGGTACCAATCACCGGCTGTAAAAATCACGCTTGCGGGCCTTATTATATTCGTTCTGTCTCTTGCCATGGGAAGGGATTCAATAATCTTCAAATTCTTTTGGGACAATCTGCCATTCTTCTATTCCTTCCGGAACTGGGGGAGGTTCTGCATAATGTTGCTGCCGCTTTTCGGGTTCGGACTGGCAGCCTCGCTGGAGGTATTTTTCTCCCAGTTGACGGAATTACATAAAAATTATTCCAATAAAGCGTTTTATTTAACTCTCGCGAGATGGACCGCGTTATATTTGCTTTTATTCGCAGCTCAAAGTTACGCCCGTACATTTGAACTCAATGGAACCTGGAGCGCGAGTTTCTACAACCTGAATTCGAGAATCTGGTTATTCCAGGTATCAATAATTGTTTCCTGGATTGTTCTCCTCTTGGTAATTATTTTGTCTTTTTGGAAAAAGTTTCCTGGGTTTTCCCGGGTAATTCCGCCAATTCTTGTTCTTGTAACTTTTTTTGACCTGTTCCCGGTGGGAGCTTTCCAATGGCTGGTCATAACTTATCCAGAAGAAAATCCACCTGGACGACTGAACCTGATCAACAACGCCATACCATCCTCATTCAGATACCCAAGAACATTCGGAAAGTCAAATATCTCATTGACCCCGGAATATTCGATGGGGCCTTATCCCACATGGTATTACGCTCGATACTGGGATTTCTTTTTCAAATACGCATCCGAAGAAGAAATTTTTAACAGTTTTCTCGGAAAAGATAATAAAGGCCGAAGGATTTTTATAACTCCTTCGATTGATTATCAAACGATAGCCGGTTTCATGAAGGACGCGGAGAACTTCCCCGGCACTTATGAAGTCACAGGGTATGATGGAGAAAATCTACAGGTTGACGTTGAATCGAGAGAAGCGGGATTTCTGAGCTTCATCGATAACTGGGATCCTTTCTGGACGGTCAAAGTAAATGATGAACCCGCAAAACTTGAAAAACTATTTGATACATTCAAATCGGTGAAAATTCCAGCCGGAAAGTCAACCATCCGCTTCGAATACAAACCTGAATTTTTTCCATTAAAAGAATTGAGAGAGCTTATTTCAAACTAATCCCCCCCAAGAAGATCATAGTAGAAAAAGAGGAGAGGCAAACAAAGTAACCCTCCTCTTTTTTTTTTCGCAGAACCAATTTCAAATATCCGGGTTATAGCAAAAAAGCTCACACCATCCTTTGATGAAATTGCTATACCGGAGGCTTCGCGATGAAATCCAATTCCAATATGGATAAAAAACTAAAAACCACCCCGATCGCCATTATCGGGATTTCCGCCATTTTCCCCGGCGCTACCAACAAGCAGGAATACTGGGACAATATTCTAAACAAGATCGATACCGTTACTGATGTTCCTGCTACCCGTTGGAATATTGACGATTATTACGACCCCGATCCAAAAGCGGAAGACAAAACCTATTGCAAACGCGGCGGTTTTATCCCCGATATTGATTTCGACCCTGCCGAGTTTGGTCTACCTCCCAACTTATTGGAAGCTACCGATGTCTCGCAATTGCTGGGTCTCGTGGCAGCTCGTGATTGCCTGGAGGATGCCGGTTATAGCGATGAATCCAGATACTCCCGCGAAAATACGGGAGTCATTCTGGGAATGGTGGGGATTGGCAGCAAACTGGTCATCCCCTTGATGGCCCGTCTCCAATATCCTGTGTGGGATAAAGTTCTTAAATCCTACGGGATCGCGGATGAACATCGTGCCGGTATCATTGAAAAAATTAAACTGGCTTATCCACGATGGGAAGAAAATTCATTTCCAGGGTCTATCGGGAATGTGGTCGCCGGACGTATCGCCAACCGGTTTAATTTTGGTGGCACCAACTGTGTGGTTGACGCAGCCTGCGCAAGTTCTCTGGCGGCCATTCGGATGGCAGTGGGAGAACTGATCGAAGGACGCGCTGACATGATGCTAACCGGTGGTGTTGACATGGACAATTCCATCGGCGCTTATTTGTGCTTTAGCAAAACACCCGCCTTCTCCAAAGGCGAAAGAGTACGCACGTTTGATCAGGACTCCGACGGTATGATGGTCGGAGAAGGGATCGGAATGGTTTTGTTAAAACGGTTGGAAGATGCCAAACGTGACGGTGACCGAATTTACGCTGTGATCAAAGGTATTGGGACATCCAGTGACGGACGTTTCAAATCGATCTACGCGCCTCGACCTGACGGTCAATCACTGGCATTGAGCAGAGCATATGACGAAGCCGGGTTTGATCCCTCAACCGTTGGTCTCATTGAAGCTCATGGCACCGGTACAATGGCCGGCGACCCGGCTGAATTCCAGGGTTTGAAGGATTATTTCTCAGAATATGTGAAAGAAAAACAGCAGATAGCTATAGGCAGCGTTAAATCACAGATCGCCCACACAAAGGCAGCCGCCGGTGTTGCCAGTCTGATCAAGTCAGCGCTTGCCCTTCACAACAAAATTCTTCCAGCCACGATTAATGTCCAAAATCCGAATCCCAAACTGGGTGTAGAAGAGTCTCCGTTTTACATCAATACAGAAGTTCGTCCGTGGTTCCGTAAAGGAGGCAACCCTCGCCGCGTGGGTGTAAGTTCATTTGGATTTGGCGGAACAAACTTCCACGTAGCATTGGAAGAATACGAGGAAGAGCACTCAACTTCGTACAGAAATCACTCCACGCCCGGAATTATTCTGCTGCACGCGCCAACAACGGATGAGTTGATAGCTTCTATCCTGGAATGGAAGGATAAGTTATCAGGACCAGCATCAACGGTAGCCTTAAATAATTTGATTTCTACTTCCTCAACATCTCCCATTCCCTTATCGGATTGCAGGATTGGTTTCACCGCGCTGGATGTGAATGAAACAATTTCAAAATTAATGACTGCTGTTGACCTGATCCGGTCAAAAGGGAATGAAGAATCGGCCGAATATCCGTCTGGTGTTTACTACCGGAAAGAGGGTATAGACCCATCTGGTAAAGTTGTGGCCCTGTTCCCAGGGCAGGGTTCGCAATATCTCAATATGGGAATTGAATTGGCCCGTAACTTTCCTGAAGTTCGCCAGTCTTTTGATTCTATGAACAGACTGTTTGAGAAAAACAACGAAAAACCAATAACTGACTTTATTTATCCCGTACCTGTATTTAGTGAAACGGCAAAAGAAAAACAAACCCGTGATCTTACCCGAACCGACTATGCCCAGCCTGCCATTGGTACATTCAGTGTCGGTTTGTACCAGCTGCTCTCCAGATCTGGCTTCAAACCAGATTTCGCGGCCGGTCATAGCTTTGGTGAGTTGACAGCCCTATGGGCGGCTGGCGTTTATTCCGATGACGACTATTTCTTCCTGGCACGCTCCCGCGGTAAAGCTATGGCTCCGCTGTCTGATCCTGATTTCGACGCTGGAACCATGTTGGCGGTCAAAGGCGATGTAGAGAAAATCCGTGAAGAAATCAAGAAATTCCCCGAAATAAAACTGGCAAACTGGAATTCCAATTCACAAGCCGTTATTGCCGGCTCAAAACCGGCTGTAGCTGAAATCCAAAAAGCTCTTGCGGAAAAAGGTTATTCGGTCGTTCCGTTGGATGTTGCCGCTGCCTTCCACACCCCTTTGGTCGGGCACGCTCAGAAACCGTTCGCATCCGCCATCGACCAGGTGATGTTCAAAAAACCGGCCGTCAGGGTGTATTCCAACACGACCGGTGAAAAATATCCCACAGATGCTGAAAGCATTAAAAAGATACTTGCAGGTCACATCCTCAATTCCGTATTATTCCAGAAAGAGATCGAAACCATCTATTCCGATGGTGGTCGCGTATTCGTAGAAATTGGCCCGAAAAATGTGTTAACCAACCTGGTCAACACTATCCTGGATGGCAAACCACACTACGCGATTGCCCTGAATGGCAGCTCGAAAAAAGACAGCGATCGCCAATATCGTGACGCATTGACCCAGTTACGCGTTCTTGGCTTATCTCTGGATATACGTGATCCCTATGTGCTTGAGACCCAGCCTACCGCAAAAAAGCCATCATCGGTCACCATCAAATTGAACGGTGGTCTTTACCTTTCGCAAATAACCCGTGATGCCTTCCAAAATGCCGTCAGCAAGAAAAATAACCTGAGCTTACATGCCGGTGAGATTAACAATATGTTATCCGAACCATCAATCCTTGAGAAAGTTCATACATCTCCCAAAAATAACGTTGAAAATCCGGTTACTACTATGTCCAATCTGATTACACAAAATCCATCCTTTTTCAAACATATTGAAGCTATTCAATCCGAGATAACCCGCATACACCGGCAGTTCCTTGAAAATGATCTTGAGTATTCCCGCGCATTCAGCAAATTGACGGAACAGGAATTGTCTCTGGCTGGCAGCCAGTCATCACCCCAATCCATGGAGCAGATCAATTCAGTATTGCAGACTCTTGACCGCAGCCTGGCGCAATTCCATCAACATCAGGCCGAAACCACCCGCATTCATGAACAATATTTGAAAAACCAGTATGAAACAATTACCCGGCTGCTTTCCGTATCTCATGGTTTGAGTTTGGTAGAGCCAATTCCTACTGAACCTGAACCATTGTTACTGACTTCCACCAATAATCCGGAGAGAATAATTCCTTCAGTGTCAGAAATGCCAGAAATCCATTCTGGTGGGAACGGTCATAATGGACATAAATCCACAGTTGCTGTTGCGGTGAAAACAGAAAAGCAGGAACGAACGACCAGACAGGTCGAGCACATAGACCGTGACAATCTGAATAAAGCTCTGCTCAAAATTGTGAGTGAAAAAACCGGGTATCCATCGGAGATGCTCGAACTTTCAATGGATATGGAAGCTGACCTGGGAATTGACTCGATCAAGCGCGTTGAAATACTGGGCGCGATGCAGGAGAAATTCCCGAACCTGCCGGCTGTGGACCCAACAGCCCTGTCTGACTTGCGCACACTGGGGCAGATCGTGGATTATATGTCCAACTCAACCTCTGCCATGATTAATGATGTTACATCGATACCCTCTGTCGCCGGTAACGAAACAATAACTGAAAAGCTATCGGGATCATCCATCACTCTGGATGAGATCACCAGAACCCTGTTGAATATTGTCAGCGAAAAGACCGGGTATCCATCCGAGATGCTGGAAACCGGTATGGACATGGAAGCTGATCTGGGAATTGACTCGATCAAGCGCGTAGAGATTCTGGGTGCCATGCAGGAGAAATACCCGCAACTTCCGGTTATCGATCCAGCCGCCCTTTCAGAAATGCGTACCCTGGAACAGATCATCCAGTTTATGACGTCCTCCGCGGCCCAATCTACTCATTCCGAATCAATACAACCAACAGCATCTCTCCCAAAAACCCACGAAATAACAGCCGATCCATCAAAGGGGAGCTCAACATCTTCTGATGATCTTAAAGAAACATTGATCGCGATCGTCAGTGAAAAGACCGGTTATCCGTCAGAAATGCTGGAAACGGATATGGATATGGAAGCAGATCTGGGAATCGACTCTATCAAACGTGTTGAGATCCTTGGAGCGATGCAAGAGAAATTCCCCGAACTACCACCGGTTGACCCCGCGGCCCTTTCAGAGATGCATACACTGCAGCAAATCATCGACACTTTTTCCGGGTTGGACATACGCGCGGAGAAGAATCAGGAGAATAATGCTTCTGATGTTGATTATTCTCCGCTAGAAGCAGTCACTTTACCGCGCGGTTATGTAAATTTGAGAGCCATTCCATCCCCTGACCGATTGAATGTAAATATACCCAACGATACCTTCACACTGTTGACAGATGATGGAACAAATCTGACCCGGATTGTTGCCTCGAAATTGCTTCAAGAAGGACATAATGTGGCTGTCTTACGGCTGGCAGGAATAACGCCAAATGGCAGTCAACCACTCCCGAATGGAATTGAAAGCATAAATCTTGAAGACAATTCAGAAACCACCCTTACAGAAGCTTTGAATCGTCTTAATAACAACCATGGCAAGATTTCGGTGTTAATCCACCTTGATCCTACCCGCGCAAGTGGGTCGAATCTCTCGGCTCAAGAGCAGACTATTGTGAAAAGTGTTTTCCTGTTAGCCAAACATTCCGCAGGTGATTTGACAGAATCCGCGTCAAAAGGTTTCTCGGCCTTCATGACCGTCACCCATCTTGACGGCCAGTTTGGTCTGTCTCAGACCTATTCCGCTGACCCTGTCAGCGGGGGACTGTTCGGCCTGATAAAAACGGTCGGACTGGAATGGGGAGATGTGTTTTGCCGGGCTGTTGATCTGAAACCCGGGTTGGATGAAAAGACATCAGCTGAGATGATCATCGATGAATTGTATGACCCCAACCGCTTACTCACTGAAACCGGCTACACAGAATCCGGTCGGTTTACCCTTGTCATTACCCAACCGGAAATGGAAGGTGAAGCATGAAAAAGCCGATCATTACAAAAGACTCCATCGTTCTGGTCAGCGGTGGAGGGCGAGGTATTACAGCAGAATGTGTAAAGGAGATGGCAAAAGAATATCCCTGCCATTACATTCTTTTAGGTCGATCAACACTGGATAAATTCTCAGATGATCCTTCGTTGATGAATAAATCAGACGCGGAAATAAAAAACTATCTTATACAAATGTGTGTCGCCGAAAGTAAAAAACCCACCCCTCAACATATAGAGAAGGAATTCAAACAACTACGGGCGAAACAGGAAATCATCTCCACACTGAAATTGCTTGAACAAAGCGGCGCCCGAGCGGAATATAAACCTGTAGATATTTCGGATTCCCACAGTGTGCAGTCTGCCGTAAAAGATGTGACACAACGGATTGGCCCCATCACCGGGATTATTCATGGTGCTGGCACTCTGGCGGATAAACGAATTGAAAAGAAAACTCCCGAAGATTTTGAAAAGGTTGTGTCACCCAAAGTTGACGGATTGCGCAATTTGTTGGAGGCTGTACCGGCAACAAATCTGGATTTTCTTGTTTTATTCTCTTCCATCGTTGGTGTGTTTGGCAATATAGGTCAGGCTGACTATGCCATCGCCAATGAAGTGTTGAATAAGACAGCGTATAAGGTCAAACAGGAAAATCCGAATTGCCGGGTGTTGTCCGTCAACTGGGGACCCTGGGACACGGGCATGGTCACACCGGAATTAGCCCGTGCTTTCGCGGAACGCAACATGCCGGTTATTCCCACTGAAGCAGGAACCCGAACGCTGGTCAACCTGCTTTCGGCTGAATATGCGGAAACCCGTGAACCGGTTCAGGTGGTAGTGGGTTCCATTCCCACTCGTCCTCCTGTAGCCCTTTCCGGCCATTTGAATACATATTACATCAACCGAAAACTGGTTTTAGATAAAAACCCATTTTTGTTTGACCACAAGATAGGTGACAACCCGGTACTGCCGGCCACCTGTGCCGCCTCCTGGGTGGCCAGTGCCTGTGAACAGTTATATCCCGGATACTTTTTTAGCAAGATCGAAAATTATAAGGTTTTGAAAGGCATCGTTTTTGAAAGTCCGTCTGACCGCGTATACACCCTGGAACTTAAAGAAACTCAAAAAGACGAAACGGGCAGAATCCGTTTTGACGCCCGTGTAACCAGTAAAAATAAGAAAGGATTACCGGTTTTTCACTACAGCCTCAATGTGGAATTAGAACGGGAGCAGCCAATTTCTCCGGTCCATACCATAGCGTTACAAGAAATGACCGGAAATCAACTTCCCATTTCAGGAAGCAGTTTATATGCTGACGGAACTTTGTTCCATGGGCCAAGCTTTCAAGGCGTAAAACGCGTTTTGCACATCAGTGAAGGAAGAATACTGCTGGAATGTAACCTTCCTGCGATCCCACCTGAAAAGCAGGGGCAATTCCCCACTCAGACCACCAATCCGTTCATCTATGACGCGATCGTGCAGTCATTATTGATATGGTCTCAGCAGTACTATGAGTCCCCTTGCCTTCCTTCAGAATTAGAAAAGCTGGAACATTTCAAGGCGATTCCCTTCAACCATGATTGCCTTGTTGACATGCAGATCATTTCCCATTCCAGCACCCATGTGGTCGCGGATATCCGGGTAACAGACGTAAAAGGCAATGTTTATGTGGTCTTTCGGAACTTGAAAGGCACCATCAGTCCACTTCTCCGTCGGCTTATCGGGAAAAAGCCGGTTTCATCGAATTGAGACTTATATGACAAAAAATAGCAATTCCACCCTGGCAGTTATCGGTATGGGCATCGCCGGCATTTCCTTCACAGGGATGGACCAATTCAGCTATGAAATTTATCGCGGAAGAAATTACACCGGAAATCCGCGAAAGTTATCCATGTCGGAAGCTTTTAAGAACACACTCGAACAAATCAGCCAAACAGCTGACATTCGAACAAATCCTCCATTGGTCGTGTTGATGAATGAACGACTGGTTGATTTGACAACATCCATTTTCCCACCGAACAGTGTCATATCCATGGCGGGAAGTTCTCTGGATGAAGTCATTAGCCAAACCACAAGCCTCCTACAGAAGCCCGAATGCCCGATTATTTTACTCATTGACCTTTACGACGATACAGATACAGTCTCGGCGCTACTACTCTCTCACAGGGATTTTTGTGAGGAAAACCATATCAAACCAGCCGGTAATCTTACACCATCTTCAGGTTATGAACGCGAACGAACGAACCTGATGGTAATCAACGGCAAAGTGCAGGAATTCATTCATAATCCGATCTCCCGTACTATGATCCCAACACCCCACGAAATGGATAGCCCATCCTGTGCTCTGGTAGATTCTATACCCGGTTTGTTCGCGGTTTTGAAACTATTAACCTGCCAGATCAATTACTTTATTCCGGGCGTCTTCGATTGGAGTGAAATCGATTCTGACGGGATTTGGTCATCCTCCGTTTTTTACGTCCCGGGAAATTCCCGGTCATGGTTTTCTCCGGCCAGTCAATCGGAATTATGTGGTTCAGTGGTGACGATTGCAGATTCTGGAAAATTGACTTTCATTAACCTGTGTACACCCGTTGACTTCAGCCAGAGTCACATAACCATGCCTTCCATGGAAGAATTATGTATATTCCCATTTGGTGGTAATTCCATCGAAGAGATACTTTCACAATTAGCCGCGTTTAAGAACACCAACTTCTCCCGAGTGAATCTGCAGCAGGCAGCCCGTTTCCAGTACCGCCGTTGGCTGAAAGGTCAGTCAACCTTTTCGGCTTGCATTCTCGGCAATACTCCGGAAGATCTACTCCGAGAGATTGAATATGCCATTACCGGCATCCCTGAATCCGCCGAAAAATCAACAGATTGGAGGACACCAGCCGGTAGTACGTTCTCACCTGTTCCACAGGGAAAAACCGGTTCAATCACTTTTGTGTATCCCGGCGCATTCAATTCTTATCCCGGGGTCGGCCAGGACCTGTTCAAGCTATTCCCTATTCTATTCCGGCGGCTTTCAGAAATCAGCGAAAATATTGGTGACTTGATTAATGAACGTCAGTTATATCCCCGCCGGTTTGACCGCATCCTGCCGGCTGATATGGAACAATTGGAAAAAGACCTTGTGTCTGATCCTCTTGCCATGTTGATCTCCGGCACCTGTCTGGCGGCAGTCTACACTTTTCTCCTTCGTGAAACCTTTGACCTCCACCCTTCTTCCTCGTTAGGCTACAGCCTGGGAGAGATCAGCATGATGTTTGCCAGCAGTGTTTGGACAAAAGCGGATGAGACCGCAAGAGCTCTCCGGAATTCACCTTTGTTTCATAATCGCATGGCTGGTAATCAGGATGCTGTTAGGGAATATTGGAGAAAAAACGGGAACTTTTCCGAATCTGCAGACGGTCGGTTATGGGCGAACTTCATTCTAATGGCTTCGTATGACAAAGTGGCAAATGCCGTTCAGCAATTTGACCATGTCTATGTGACACATATCAATACACCCCGCCAGGTGGTTATTGGTGGTCATCCAGATGAGTGCAGGCAATTGATATCGTCTATAAAATGCTCATCACTGGAAGCACCTTTCAATTACGCCCTTCATTGCTCAGCAGTGGAATCAGAATTTGAAGCTCTTCGTGAATTACACTACTGGCCGGTCCAAAACCAACCGGGTATGACTCTGTATTCCGCCGCGACTAATGCGCCGCTTTCGTTAGACCAGGAAAATATTGCCCGGCAGATCGCCTACGGGTTGTGCCACAGGTTAGACTTTCCCCGTCTTGTTGAAACCGCCTATGACGATGGCGCTAGAATTTTTATCGAATTGGGTGCCGGCAGCAACTGCACCCGTTGGATCGATGAATCCCTCGCGGGGAAACCTCACATGGCTCTCTCAATCAACCGAAAAGGAGTGGATGACCATGCATCCATTCTGCAAATGCTTGCGAGATTAATCACCCATGGTGTTCCAGTTAACCTCACACCGATTTTTGGATAGATTCACATGACCACGATTAACCAGCAAACCATATGGAATAGATTCGCCGAAAACTCGGCCAATCACGCGAAGAACCTTGCAGATATTCAAATCAATCTTATGGAATCACGCCGGCTTGATCTGAATAGATTGGTGTCCCGGATCTCAAATGAGATTCCAGGGATAAATGCGGATCAAGGCAACGTTAAAAGGGTTCTTTATGAAACAGAGTGGTTAAGAGAATTTGCCCTGGGAGACATCACCCGATGCCTGGGTAAAGAGTTTTCTATTTATGCCGGCAGAAAAAGCCCGCGCATACCCAATGGCGATCTTATGCTGATTTCCCGCATCCTTGAAATTGACGGAAAGCGAGGGGATTTCAACCGTCCATCCACAATAACTGCCGAATATGACGTCTCACCAGATGCCTGGTTCTTTTCTGACCGGGATGACGGAAATATTCCGGTTTCCATTCTGATGGAAATTGCACTGCAGCCCTGCGGTGTATTATCAGCATGGCTGCATACCCAGCTTCGCTATCCGCAAATTGACTTCTCCTTCCGCAATCTTGATGGAACCATTACCATGCTGAATCCAGCCTTGATGGCAGGAAGAACAATTACAACTCGTGCCATGTTGGAAAAAACCTCATTCAGTGGTTCAACGATCATCCAACATTTTAAATTCAGCCTGAGTTGTGACGGCCGGGACTTCCTCAAAGGGGAGACAACCTTCGGGTATTTCCCAGAAGCAGTTATGGCCGCTCAAACCGGTCTTGATAATGGCAGGTCAACAAATCCGAGGGAAGAAAACCCTGTATCCCAACCTGGGGGCACAAACGTCCCTATTCTTACTGATAAGCGGAATGTAGACATCCCAAGAAATAAACTCCGGATGATCGATACTGTCTCGATTGCCAGAGACAGCCAATCAGGTCAATTGGAATATGTTATATCCAGTCGATATAACAACGCGTCTGACTGGTATTACTCCAACCATTTTTACGGCGATCCAGTTATGCCTGGTTCTCTGGGTGTGGAAACCATTCTTCAGGCTTTCTCAAGCGGTATCAAAGCCGCTTCCGGTAAAGCGGATACAGTCAGAATTGCCTGCGGGCATGAAATGAAATGGAAATATCGCGGTCAGGTACTACCGACCAATAAAAAAATCTATGTTGACATACTGGTCACAGATGTCAAATTTGAAACATCCGGTACTTTATATAGAGGCTCAGCCAATTTATGGGCAGATAACCTTCGGATCTATGAGATCCACAATATTGCCCTGATCCAATTGTCAAAGGAAGATTGAGATGACACATTCAAAAATCGAAAGAATTCTTCTTCAGGATGAAACAACAATTCATCAATTGATGAAAACGGAAGAAGCTTTAAATCTTAATACGGATGTTACGTCGATAAGTGTATCAGCGTCACAAAAGCCGAATGGAATTTTTCTTTCGGCATTACCCTCATCTATTTTTGGCGACCCCGGCTTTTGCAATACGTACAGAACGAAATACGCGTTTTACGCCGGGGCTATGGCCAACGCAATTGCCTCTGTAGATATGGTCATTGCGTTGGGAAGACAGGGAATGATGGGCTCTTTTGGCGCCGCCGGACTGGTGCGTTCAAAATTGGAAACCGCGGTGGATCAAATACAAAAAGCGCTACCAGATGGCCCATACGCATTCAACCTGATCAATAGTCCGTATGAAGAATCTCTTGAACGAAACGCTGTCGAAGTTTACCTGGCAAAGAAGGTACGGGTAATTGAAGCCTCCGCATATCTGACCATGTCTCCCACTCTGGTCTGGTATCGGGCTGCCGGGTTAAGCAAGAATCCGGATGGTAGTGTAATGATCGGCAACCATATCATAGCCAAGGTTTCCCGTAATGAAGTGGCGGCGAAATTCATGGAACCCGCCGCAGAAAAAATGCTGACACAACTCGTTTCCGAAGGCCGCATAACCAGCGAACAGGCGGAATTAGCCCGGCTTGTACCCATGGCGGATGATATCACTGTGGAAGGTGATTCAGGCGGTCATACAGATAACCGCCCGCTCGTCTGCCTTTTGCCAACCATGCTGGCTTTACGTGATGAGATGCAAAGGAAATATAACTACGCGCAACCTGTCAGGATAGGCGCCGGCGGCGGCATAAGTACACCTTCATCCGTTCTGGGAGCTTTCATGATGGGTGCCGCCTATGTCGTGACCGGCTCCATCAACCAGGCCTGTGTGGAATCAGGCGCATCAAAACATACCAAAGAACTACTCGCGCAAATCGGGATGGCGGATGTAGCCATGGCGCCTTCTGCGGATATGTTTGAGATGGGTGTAAAGGTACAGGTATTGAAGCGCGGTACCATGTTCTATATCCGCGCGTCGAAACTGTATGAAATCTATTCTAAATATGACTCGATAGAAACCATTCCGCTGGATGAGCGTGAAAAGTTAGAAACTCAGATCTTCCAACGGAAAATGGACGATATCTGGCAGGAAACAATCAGATTCTTCAAAGAACGTGATCCCAGACAGATTGAACAAGCGGAAAAGAACCCGAAGAAAAAGATGGCTCTTGTTTTCCGCTGGTATCTGGGGTTGTCATCCCGCTGGTCAAATTCCGGAGAACCTGGCCGCGAAATGGACTACCAGATTTGGTGCGGCCCTTCCATGGGCAGTTTCAATGATTGGGCGCGTTCCACCTATCTCGCTCAACCAGAGAACCGCCATGTGGCAGATGTCACTGCGCATCTTTTTGCCGGCGCGGCATGGCAGTATCGTGTCCAACAATTGAAGCTTTCCGGCTTTGACCTTCCCGCGCGATATCAAAACTATTACCCGGAAGTTCCTCTGATTGAATAATGAATAAGATGGCCTTTGACACTTCTCTGATGAGACAGTTTACCATCCAACCCGGTATTGACGTCTGGTATACACGCATGGATGAATATTCACCTTCTTCGTTTGATCAATTTTTATCTTCGGATGAAAAAGCGAAGGCGATGAAAATCCGTGATGCCGTCAAATCCAGATTTGCCATTATCAGCCGGGGAATCCTGCGAGTTTTGCTCGGCCGGTATCTCAGTATTTCGCCTGTAGATGTGAGCATTGAAACCCGGGAAAAAGGCAAACCGATGCTATCTCCGGGTTTGTTAAATCGGGTAGCATTCAATGTCTCCCATTCACAGGGCGTTCTGGCAATTGCCATTTCAAAGAACAACCCTGTAGGAATTGATATTGAAAAGAAAGACTTACAGACCAATCCACAGCAGGCATCGAGACTGGTGTTTTCACCCGAGGAGAAATCTTATCTCGAAAAAAGAGGAAATTTGTTGAATGATTTTTTCGGGATTTGGACCATAAAGGAATCCATCTTAAAAGCAACTGGTGACGGATTTTCATATCCATCTCACGAATTTAGTGTTATCTCTTCTAACAATTCATCCATCTTGAATTGTTTTTCCGGCCCTGTGACGTCAGAGCATAAGTGTGAGATACACACCTTCTCACTATATCGTAACTACGTTGGTGCACTGGCGGTAATTTATCCCTGAAAGTAAACCTGCGAGGATTTGATAGAGAGTTCCAATCAAAATTCAAATCCTGCTGGCCTTTGCCAACAATGAGGACAGTAATGACCAAACCATCTATTACCAAATTGGAAGAAATGCAGGCTGCCGCCTATCTGGGAGGTGGTGCTGAACAAATTGAAAAACAACATTCTAAAGGCAAGTTAACCGCCCGGGAACGTATTGAGAAACTTCTGGATCCGGAAACATTTGTGGAAACAGGTATGTTCATATCACACCGGGCAGTCGGTTTTGGAATGGAATCATCCCACCCGGCTACCGATGGTGTCGTTACCGGTTGGGGAAAGATCGATGGTCGAATAGTATATGTGTTCGCGCAAGATTTCACCATTCTTGGCGGTTCTCTGGGTGAGGCTCACGGCGAGAAGATCGCCCGCCTGATGGACCTGGCTTACCAGAACGGCGCTCCGATCATCGGTTTGAACGATTCTGGTGGAGCCCGTATTCAAGAAGGCGTGGCTTCACTGGCTGCCTATGGTTCGATCTTCTACCGTAATACGCGTGCTTCCGGTGTGATCCCCCAGATATCGGCCATTCTCGGCCCATGTGCCGGCGGGTCCGTCTATTCCCCGGGTATCAATGATTTCATCTTCATGACGGACCAGAATTCCTACATGTTCATTACCGGACCGGAAGTTATTAAAGCCGTTACCCAGGAAGTAGTAGATTTTGACTCCCTGGGCGGCGCTGCCATCCATAGCGAAAAAAGCGGTATGGCACATTTCACCGCACCGGACGAAGAGACCGTTTTCCAGCAGATCCGCTGGCTGCTTTCTTATCTTCCATCCAATAACATGACTCCTCCTCCGTATGTACCTTCATCGGATGATCCATTAAGACAGGTGCCTGAATTGGAAACTATCGTTCCTGATGAACCCCAGCAGCCTTACGACATCAAGTCGGTTATTGAGGCTATTGTGGATGGTGGTGAATTTTTGGAAGTTCAGCAAGATTACGCGCAGAATCTGGTCATCGGATTAGCCCGCATGGATGGTTATCCGGTAGCCTTCATCGCAAACCAGCCAGGTTACCTTGCTGGAGTGCTGGATATCAACGCTTCTGACAAAGGCGCACGTTTTATTCGCTTCTGTGACGCTTTCCACATACCACTGGTTACGTTGGTGGATACTCCAGGATTCCTTCCGGGAAGTGAGCAAGAACATAACGGAATTATTCGACACGGGGCAAAGTTGATCTATGCCTATAGCGAAGCTACGGTTCCTAAAGTCTCTGTCATCTTACGCAAAGCCTATGGCGGCGCGTATATCGTCATGTCATCGAAAAACCTCAATTGTGACTGCAATCTGGCCTGGCCTCAGGCTGAGATTGCAGTAATGGGACCAGAGGGCGCGGTCAATATTATTTTCCGGAAAGAAATAAACGCGGCATCCAATCCTTCCGCTGTCGCCAGCGAACGCACTCGCCAGTATCGCGAAGAATTTGCCAATCCGTATCTCGCCGCCTCCCGTGGTTTTCTGGATGATGTGATCAAACCGGCCGATACCCGTTCCAGGTTGATCCAGGTGCTGGAAAGCCTGCGTGATAAACGCCAGGATACTCCCCATCGCAAACATGGAAACATTCCACTCTAGAGGAGAATGACGATGAGAGTACTGGTTGCTAATCGTGGTGAAATTGCGGTTCGCGTTATGCGCAGTTGCCGAGAACTTGGTTTTGACAGTGTTGCCGTCTACTCAGATGCCGATCAAGAAGCATTTCATACCCGTTACGCGGATGAATCGGTGAATATCGGTGCAACTCCAGCTTCAGAGAGTTACCTGAACGGAGAAAAGGTTATTAAAGCCGCCCTGGAAACAGAGGCGGATGCCATCCACCCCGGATATGGATTCCTTTCCGAAAATGCGGCTTTTGCCGAAGCCGTGGAAAAAGCCGGTTTGATCTTCATTGGCCCCCGCCCGGAGACCATCGCTCTAACCGGTGACAAACTGGCCGCGCGCCGTATAGCCCGCGAAGCTGGTCTTCCGGTTCTTCCAGGTCCTGATGAAGCTATTGAAGATGAAATACCAGCTTCATTATTACAAAAGGTCACGTACCCGGTACTGATAAAAGCTGTTTCGGGAGGTGGGGGTCGAGGTATCAGACTCGCCCATAATTCCACCGAACTTGAAATGATGGTTCAGGCAGCTCGTCAGGAAGCAAGGGCGTCTTTCGGCGACGATACCGTTTATCTTGAACCCCTGGTCCAAAAAGCCCGGCATATTGAAATCCAGATCATCGGAGATGGCCACGGCCGAATTCTTTGCCTGGGCGAACGTGAATGCTCCATTCAGCGTCGTCGCCAGAAATTGATCGAAGAAGCGCCGGCTCCCAGCCTTAGTCCGACTATGAGAAAAAAGCTACAAACTGCCGCCATGGAACTGGGCAAAGCGCTAAATTACCGCAGTCTGGGAACCATAGAATTCCTTCTGGATGAAAATGGCGCGTTTTATTTCATCGAGGTAAATCCACGCATTCAGGTTGAGCATCCGGTTACTGAAATGGTGACGGGTATTGATCTGGTAACAGCTCAACTCCGATTGGCAGATGGGCAACCGTTCAAATATTCGCAGGAAGATATTGTTATCCGTGGCTCCGCCATTGAAGCTCGTGTCATCGCGGAAGACCCGGATAATAACTTCATGCCGTCTACTGGTGAGATCACTTTCTTGAAGGAGCCCGGCGGGCCTGGAGTACGCATTGACTCCGCCCTGTACACTGGCATGCAAGTCACACCGGATTACGACTCGCTGATTGCCAAGGTAATCGTCTGGTCGGAAGAACGCCAGACAACGATACGCCGCTTGCGCCGCGCGCTGACCGAATTCCAGATCGGCGGTATCCCCACCGATATTGACTTCCTGATTCAAATCATCGATTCGGAATCGTTCATCCAGGGAAGCGCCAATACAACCTATCTGGATACTTTCCAGCCGTCAGCCGAGCCCGATGAAAACCTCGAAATCGAAATTGCACTGGCTGCCGCCCTGTTGGAACATAAACGAAATCACAATTTATCAAATTCAAATCCTAATCAATTGGCAGGCTTTTGGAGATATCAGGCCTGGAAAGAACAAATGCGGTAATTTTGCATTCCAGGAGAGGATAAAACTATGACCCTTTACTATGTGTCCGTCGGTTCCAAAGAATATAAAGTGGAGATCTCCAACGATCAATATAAGATCGATGGAAAATCCATTCAGGCCGCATTGGTGGAACTGGGCGAACGCGGTCTTTTTATGCTCAAACACGGAACATTGAAACGAGAATTACATGTTCAGCCCCAGGGTAATTCACAATATGTTGTAAATACAAGCGGGAAGTTCGCGCTGGCAAAAGTAGAAAAGAGTAATGGTAAGGTCAGAACCAAAGCCGGGAAAGCAGCGGCCGGGGATCTGACAGCACCGATTTCAGGTCTGGTTGTGTCGGTCAACGCGAAAACCGGAGATGAGGTCAAAGAAGGCGATGTAATGGTGGTGATTGAATCGATGAAGATGCAAATGTTGATCAAAGCCCCCGTTGCCGGGACAGTAACTTTGGTAAATGTTCAGCCGGGAGCACAGCTTTCAAAAGGTGATCTTCTGGTAAAGATTTCCTGATGTATTGACTAACATGATACTGATCTGAAAAGAAATCCGTCATAAAACTGACGGGTTTCTTTATTCTGGCTAGATGTGAATAATATCGCCGGCATGTGTCATATCATACCCGCCTAAATCTTCGATCCTACGGCGAATTTCAGGTGATTGAAGGGTATCAATGAATTGCTTAACATATGGAATTTCCAGAGTATCTTCAGACATGATTAAATCATACCGTTCTGTGAATAGAAAATGAAAACCTAAACCCAGGCTTCTGGCGATTGATTCCATTCCGAGACCTACATCAGCCTTTTTGTTAAGAATGTATTCACCTATCTCAGAATAGTTTTGAACTTCATTCTCATAACCTTTTAGTTCAGTCGGTGAAATCGTCTCTTCTTTTAATAAACGTTCCAATCGCAACCGGGTTGCGGTTCCCATTTCCCGGTTGACAAAAGTCATCCCATTTTTAACCACATCGGCCAGGCAGGTAACCTTTCTAGTTTCATCGTTACGGAAGATTAATCCCTGATTTCGGTGCCCGAACGTCACAATAGACATATTCTTAAGGGCAAACAGATGTCTGATATACGAGACATTGAAATCACCCGATTCATAATCAAAAAGGTGCGAACCTGCGATCTGGCAGTAGTTTTCTCTTAAATAGATCAGGCTGTCCAGGCTTCCAGTGGATATATGACAAAAAACATCAGCTCCAATTGAGTGATTAACAGTATCCACCAGCAATTCAAGAGCCGGGCCATCCCCTCCCAGAATTACAATCTGTCCTTTCTCAGAAGGTTCAGGAAAAATAGCTCGATTAAGAAAAACCGCATTGGAGGTCGACCGGTAATACTTTTCGGTGTAGTTCCGAATAGTTTTCTCATATGCCAGTTCCACCAGGCCAATTTTTTCCAACTGGGTAATGTGGTATTTGATTTGTGCCGGGTGTTTCTCCAGAGAAACACCTATCTGAGAAATTGTTGCCGGCCTGGATAGTAACTGCCGCATAATCGCGATCCGGGTTGGTTCGCCTAATACCCTGAATGCTTCATCAAACTGGTAATGTAAAATATTTTTCATAAATGATCAAACCAATTTTGATATATTGAAGGTATTGTAATCCTTATATTTATGATATGAGAAAAAAAGTGATTTTCAAAAAACAAATCTGATATTAAATTCCCTAATTTTCTAAAATTCCCTTGACACATTTTAAAATGGTCGTATACTTTTGTCCAATATGTTCACAAAATTTTTCATCTTCACCCCGCTCAAGAAGCGAAGCCAGAATCAGAACCCCTCGGGAGAGAGGTAATTTTTGGTTAAGTGAATCAATAAGATCGTAGCAGGAAATCGCAAACCAAAATCCCTCCGAACCCGGAGGGATTTTTTTATTCTTTTTCGCCAAATAGGAGATAGAAAATGTCCGCAGAAATTACAGCCAATTGCCCCGAATGTGATGCCGAACTCACCCTGGTTGATCCCATGGAAGGTGAGATTGTTGTTTGCTCCGATTGCGGCGTGGATCTGGAACTGGTCAGCCTTGAACCGGTTACCCTCGAACTCGCGCCTATGGAACAGGAAGACTGGGGAGAGTAATCATGTCATCATCTAAATTCTCAAAGTCATTGAAAATCGGGGTATTACTATCACGCATCCGTGTAGAGGAAAAATGGTTGCTTTCCGGTCTGGAAGCGCGGGGTATTGACTTTGATCGAATAGAAGATGGTACGATGCAGATGGATGTCACCAACCCGGGTGAATGGCTGAAATATGACGCCGTCCTTGAGCGTTCACTGTCTTTCACCCGCGGCCTGTATGCCACATCTATCTTGAACTCCTGGGGTATCCCCACCGTCAACATGGCGAGTGTAGCCCAGATTTGCGGTGACAAGCTTGCCACCACAAGCGCCCTTGCAAAAGCCGGAGTTCCCCAGCCCAAGGTCAAAGTAGCATTCACCCCTGAATCCGCGTTGGAAGCCATTGAAGAAATGGGATATCCCGTGGTTATGAAACCCGTCGTTGGTTCATGGGGGCGTCTGCTCTCCAAGATCAATGACCGCGACGCGGCAGAAGCCATTCTGGAACACAAAGATACCCTGGGTTCCTTCCAGCATTCCGTGTTTTACATTCAGGAATATATCAAAAAACCCGGCCGCGATATCCGCGCCATGGTGGTCGGTGACCAGACGGTTTGCGCCATTTACCGCTCTTCCTCCCACTGGATCACCAACACCGCTCGCGGCGGTCAGGGTGAAGTCTGCCCGGTGACACCTGAACTGCACGAGATCTGCCAGAAAGCCGCGAAAGCCGTCGGCGGCGGTGTGTTGGCCGTGGACGTGCTGGAAGATGAAAACAATGGACTGCTGGTCAACGAAGTCAACCACACCATGGAATTCCACACCCTTGCCCCGGTGACCGGTATTGACATTGCCGGCGTGATCATTGACTACACACTGAACACAGCCCGCGGTCTGGCTCAGACACCCGTGAAAATAAAAACCGCAGAGAATCACCTGCCGCTGAAACTGGCGGCTTATCCCGTCCACACAGTAGGTGCCTGACATGAAAGTTTCCATTATTGGTGGTTCCGGTTACGCTGGCGGCGAGCTTCTCCGTTTACTGCTCAGCCACCCCGATGTTGACGTTAACCAGGCCACATCCGAAAGCCATCTCGGCGAATATGTGTACCAGCAGCATCCCAATCTGCGCAAACAGACCAAAATGAAATTTACGTCACGCCAGATGTTGGAACCCTGTGACGTTCTGTTTCTGGCACTGCCTCATGGCGAAGCGCAGAAACATATCGCGGAATACGCGCAGATCGCGCCAAAAATTGTAGACCTCTCCGCCGATTTCCGCCTGCATGATCAGGCTCTATACAAGAAATATTATGAAAGTGACCACAATGCCCCCGACTGGGTGGAAAAATTCGTCTACGGTCTCCCGGAATTGCATCGTGAAGAGATGAAAACCGCGTCTTATATCAGCGGAGTTGGCTGCAACGCGACCGCCTCCATCCTCTCGCTGTACGTCGGCGTAAAATACGGGTTGATCGACCCCAACCAGCCAATCTTTGTTGAGATTAAAGTGGGTTCCTCCGAAGGCGGCCAGTCCGTCAACGCGGGTTCTCATCACCCCGAACGCAGCAGTGTGGTCCGCACCTTCGCTCCCTACGGGCACCGCCACACCGCCGAAGTGATGCAGGAACTGGGTTTGACCAATGTCCACCTGACCATGACCTCAGTTGACCTCGTGCGCGGCGCGCTGGCTACCTCCCATTCCTTCGTAAAACCGGGTGTCACCGAAAAAGATATCTGGAAAGCTTACCGCGATTGGGCGGAAAACGAACCCTTCATCCGCCTGGTCAAAGACAAACGCGGCATCTACCGTGTTCCGGAACCCAAAATTCTGGCCGGCACCAATTTCGCCGATGTCGGTTTTGAGCTAGACCCCGAAACCGGTCACCTGATCACCATCGCTGCCATCGATAATCTGATGAAAGGTGCATCTGGCACTGCCGTTCAGGCGATGAACATCATCAGTGGACTTGAAGAAACCACCGGCCTCAGTTTTTGCGGCCTGCACCCCATCTAAACGCAACGGAGAAATACACATCATGCTCGTCGTAAAAATTGGCGGTTCCCAGGGTGTTGAACTCGATAAAGTCTGTAACGATATCTCCGAACTGGTGGCGAAAGGACAACCGGTTGTGGTGGTTCATGGCGGTTCCGCCGAAACCAATGAGATATCCGAAAAGCTGGGTTTTCCGCCGCGCTTTGTTACTAACCAGTCCGGCTTTACCAGCCGCTATACAGACCGCAACACACTCGAAATTTTTGCCATGGTGACCAACGGACGTATCAATACGCTGCTGGTTGAACGCCTCCAGAAGAACGGTGTCAACGCTATTGGACTCTCCGGTCTGGATGCCCGATTGATGCTCGCCAAACGTAAAGATGCCATCCGCATTGTGGAAAACGGCAAACAACGCATGCTGCGCGATGACTACACCGGCAAGATCGAAACCGTCAACGGTGACTTTCTCACCATGCTGGTCAATTCAGGCCTCACACCGGTGATTTCTCCACTGGCTATGTCTGAAGACGGTATCGCCCTCAATGTGGATGCCGACCGTGCCGCTGCCATGGTGGCCGGAGCTGTCAAAGCCAGCGAGTTGATCATCCTGACTAACGTTCCCGGCCTGATGAGCAAATTCCCTGATGAAAGCACCGTCATTCCGCATATTCCCATCAATGGACTGGAATCGGCTCTTGCCCTGGCGGAAGGCCGCATGAAAAAGAAAGTACTTGGCGCGAGTGAAGCCCTCAATCTGGGCGTACCCAAAGTGATCTTTGCCGACGGGCGTGTTGACCACCCATTGCAGAACGCTCTTTCCGGCGCCGGAACCGTGATTTCTTAGGACTTCAGGAGACAAGCCATGCTCGCAACAGATAACCTTATCTTCCAAACCACTTTTTCCTCTTCTGAAGAGATACGTGTTAAAGAATCCGCCTTTACATCCGGAGTGTATAGTAAACGCAACGTTGCGATTGTGCGCGGACAGGGTGCCCGTTTATGGGATGCCGATGGCAAAGAGTATATCGATTGCGTCGGTGGCCAGGGCGCTGGCAACATAGGGCATGCAAATCCGGCAGTTGCGGAAGCCATATACAAACAGGCTATGACCATCATCAGCTGCCCTGAGATGTTCTACAACGACCAGCGCGCGCTGCTGGAAGAAAAACTCTGCGGTATCACCGGTATGGCGCGTGTTTTCCTGTGCAACTCCGGAACCGAAGCCGTGGAAGCCGGGATCAAATTTGCCAAACTGCTTACCGGCCGCACCGGAATCGTCGCCGCCATGCGCGGGTTTCATGGACGCACCTACGGAGCCCTCTCTGCCACCTGGGAAAAGAAATATCGTGCCCCCTTCGAGCCATTGGTCCCGAATTACAGCCACATCCCCTATAACGATCTTGATGCCCTCAAACAGGCCGTGACCGATCAAACCGCTGCCGTAATCCTGGAAGTTGTACAGGGTGAAGGCGGCGTCAATCCGGGTAAAGCAGATTTCCTAAAAGGCGCTCAGGATATATGCCATCAGAATGGCGCCCTGTTGATCATCGACGAAGTGCAAACCGGTTTTGGCCGCACAGGAAAAATGTTCGCGCACCAGCATTATGGACTTCAGCCGGATATTCTTTGCCTGGCAAAATCCATCGGCGGAGGAATCCCAATGGGCGCCGCGCTGTTATCAGCCAATATGAAAGAATTGCCTTCTGCGGTTCATGGTTCCACTTTTGGCGGCAATCCATTAGCCTGCGCTGCCTCACTGGCGGCTATTAATTTCATAGAAGAAAATCAACTGCCTGAACACGCGGCGGAACTCGGTGACTGGTTCAAAGATCAGCTTGCCACCATTCAATCACCATTGATTCGTGAAGTGCGGGGAAAAGGCCTGATGGTAGGTATCGAACTGAAACAAAAAGTGACCCCCTACTTGCAGAAATTGATGGAAAACGGTGTCATGGCTCTGCCCGCCGGGTTGACGGTCATGCGCTTCCTGCCGCCGCTGGTGATCACCCAATCCGAACTGGAAATCGTGGTGGCAAAAGTCCGCGAGGTCCTCACCTCAAATACAGAAGGCTGCGAATAGCCATGGATTCTGTCAGCCTGCTCACCGGATTGCTGCAGCATTTCAGCCCCACCGGGCAAGAAAGCGGTGCAGTCACCTTCCTTGTCAATGCCATGCAGCAACTGGGATTTCAGGCGCATGTGGATCCCATCGGGAATGCTGTTGGCACCATTGGTACCGGTTCACAGGAAATAGTCCTGCTGGGTCACATTGACACGGTTTCCGGAGAAATTCGTATTCGACAGGAAAATGATTCATTATACGGAAGAGGCGCAGTGGACGCGAAAGGTCCGCTGGCCTCTTTTGTTGCCGCAGCCGCTCAGGCGCAAATCTCTCCAGATTGGCGTATCACCGTTATCGGCGCCGTGGGAGAAGAAGGCGATTCACGCGGCGCACGCTACCTGTGCGAAAATTACCCCTCTCCGGTTATGACTGTTATCGGTGAACCCAGCGGATGGAACGCCATCACGTTGGGTTATAAAGGGAGCATTTGGGCACGTGTCAGCGTCCATCAGCCGGCCTCCCACACCGCGTCTGGCGCAACCAGCGCGTGTGACCAGGCTGTCATGTTCTGGAACCAGCTTACCAATGAGATAGCGGCGATCAACGAAGGTAAATCCCGCCTTTTTGACCGCCTTAGTCCATCTATACGCACCATGGATTTCAAATCCGACGGGTTCACCGATCATGCCATCCTGAATTTGAATGTCCGCCTCCCCCAGGGTATTGACCTGCAAACCATGCAGGCTCTTATGGATGTATGCAAAGAAAAAACCGGTGTATCACCTGAAATTGAGATACCCGATTATATGCCGGCTTATCTGGGTGACAAAAACACGCCGCTGGTGCGCGCTTTCCTGGCTGGCATTCGCGCGGCTGGCGGAACCCCTGGTTTCAAATTGAAAACCGGTACAGCCGATTTGAATCTGGTCGCGCCCGCCTGGAATTGCCCTGCAATTGCCTACGGCGCGGGTGACTCAACCCTCGACCACACAGCCAATGAACATATTGAGATACCTGAATACCTGCTGGGTATCCAGGTTTTGAAAGCAGCATTGGAGAAGATCCAGGGGATTGCTGCCAGATCCGTTGAAGTCTCCCCGGAAACGGAACAGACAATAGCCATTGCCAAGAAGTGCGCTAAGGATAAGCCGGACAAGTTCTGGTAATTCGCGCATCTGACAAACGTAAGAAGAAGAGAGCGGATTTACCAGAGATGGCAAATCCGCCCTATTTATTTCGCCTAACCATACAGGAAAAAAAGGAGAACAGACATGAGCCTTGAAAAATTTTCAATAATCGATTCAACCCTGCGCGAAGGGGAACAGTTTGTAAACGCGTTCTTCACCACGGAGCAGAAGATCCGCATTGCTACACTTCTCGATGCCTTTGGCGCCGAATACATCGAACTGACCACTCCCTGCGCCTCGCCGCAGAGTGAACGTGACTGCGCTGCCATTGCCAAATTGGGACTGAAAACCAAAACCCTCACCCATACCCGATGCCATCTGGATGATGTCAAAATCGCCGTGGATACCGGCGTCAACGGTGTTGACGTGGTTATCGGCACCTCCTCCAAACTGCGTGACTTCAGCCACGGCAAAAGCATCAACCAGATCATCGACCTGGCTGGCGGAGTGCTGGAATACCTGAAAAAACAGAATGTTGAGATGCGCTTCAGCACCGAAGATACCCTGCGCTCCGACCCGGAAGACCTGTTCCGCGTGTATGAAGCCGTGGACAAAATTGGCGTCAACCGTGTGGGCATCGCGGATACAGTCGGCATCGGCAACCCCCGCCAGATATTCAATCTGGTCTCTGAGCTTCGCCGCCGGGTGAAAGCCGACATTGAATTTCACGGCCACAATGATACCGGCTGTGCCATAGCCAATTCCTTTGCCGCTCTGGAAGCTGGCGCTACCCACATCGATACCACCATCCTGGGTATCGGTGAACGAAATGGCATAACATCACTGGGTGGTCTCGTAGCCCGCGTGTATTCCATCAATCCTGCCTATGTAGCAAAATATCGCCTGCCTCTATTAATGCACCTGGACCAGACAGTAGCCCAGCTTGTCAATGTGGATATCCCCTTCAATAATTACATCACCGGGTTCTCCGCCTTTACCCATAAAGCCGGCATCCACACCAAAGCTGTGCTGAATAATCCTGAAACCTATGAAGTGCTAAAACCCGAAGATTTTGGTCTCACCCGCTACATCCACATCGCCCACCGCCTCACCGGTTGGAACGCCATCCGTTACCGTGCTGACCAGCTCGGCCTTGAATTGACCGATGACGAGATCCGCAAGATTACGGAAGAAGTAAAAACAATGGCTGATCTGCATCCGCTGACCCTCGATGAGGTTGACAGTCTCCTGCACTCTATGCGCAACCCTCGGATAGAAAATGAATCTGATGCCCAACCGGAAACAGAAAGCCTTCCGGAAGCCGCCTGAACTCCACACTGATAACGTAAAAGGAACATATCATGGGACAAACTCTCTCAGAACAAATACTATCGCGAAAAGCCGGACGGACGGTTACGCCGGGTGACTTTGTGGTTATCGAACCGGATGCCGTGATGAGCCATGATTCGCTCACACCTTCGATCATCAAAATTTTGAAGGAAGAACTGGCAATGACGGTGAAATACCCCGACCGCCTTACCTTCGTTTTTGACCACGTCTCCCCTGCGTCCACCGTAGGAACCGCTGATCTGCAGAATGTGGTGCGGCGTTTCGCGAAGGAAAACAATATCCGCCTGTTTGATGTCGGTCGCGGCATCTGTCACCAGGTGCTGGTGGAAGAAGGTATTGCCCAGCCCGGGTATGTGGTGGTTGGCGCGGATAGCCACTCCACCAGTTACGGCGCGGTGGGCGCGTTCGGCACCGGCATGGGGTCCACGGATGTCGCGTTGATCTGGGCTACCGGCAAAACCTGGCTGCGCGTGCCCGAAACCGTGCGGATCAACTTCAACGGCTCGCTTTCAGATTTTGTGGAATACAAAGACATGGCACTGAAAGCCGGGCGTATTTTGAGCATATCAGGCGCCAATTATATGGCGGTGGAATACCACGGTCTCGATTGGCTGCCACTGGAAGGCCGCCAGACACTCTCCAGCATGGCTGTGGAGATGGGCGCCAAAGTTGGCATCGTTCCGCCCACAGGGAACCTCCCGGCGCAGTATCGCAAACCCGAATGGCTGAATGTGGAAGCGGACGCGGTTTACGCTCGCACCATTGACATTAATCTGTCTGAACTTGTACCCCAGGTATCCATTCCCCACGCGGTAGACCACGTGGCCGATATTACCGACCTGACCGGCACCCATGTTGACGTGGTGTTCCTCGGCACCTGTACCAATGGCCGACACGAAGACCTGGTCCGCGCGGCAGCCCTGCTGAAAGGCCGTAGGATCGCAGAAGGCACCCGCATGATCATCACCCCCGCCTCCAGCCGTGAGATGGCCAAAGCCGCCTCCGATGGCACACTGACAACCCTGATCGAAGCCGGCGCGTTGATTACGTCACCGGGCTGCGGCATGTGCATGGGCCGTCATAACGGTACCCTGGGTGACGGCGACGTGTGCCTGTCTACCGCGAACCGCAACTTCAAAGGCCGCATGGGCGCGCCCACCTCGCAGATATATCTGGCTTCCCCGTCAGTAGCCGCCGCTACCGCCCTCCGCGGATGCATCACCGACCCACGTGAACTTTAGGAGAAACAACCATGTCAAAAGTATGGAAATTCGGAGCTGATGTAGATACCGATCAGATCGTTCCGGGACGTTACGCCCCGTATATGCGCCCGGATGCCGATGTAGCCGATGCGGCTTTCATTGAAGCCCGGCCGGATTTTGCTAAAACTGCCCAACCCGGTGACGTGATCGTCGCGGAGGAGAATTTTGGCTGCGGTTCGTCCCGCGAGTATGCCGTCGAAGCGCTGCGCCGCCGCAAAGTGGGAGCGATCATCGCCAAGAGCTTCGCCCGTATCTTCTACCGCAACGCCATCAACCTGGGTATTCCTCTGATCATTTCACCCGAAGCCGTAGATGCCCTCGCGGATGGTGATTCGGTAGAGATCAACCTTGCAAACGGAAAATTAACCCGCGGAAAAGATACCTTTGACTTACCGGCTATGCCAGACTTTGCCCTCCAGATCGTCAATGCCGGCGGTGTGGTTGCCTACGTGCGCCAGAATGGCCGTTTTCCGGGGGAAGCATGAGCTCACATCGGCTTTGTGTCATCGAGGGTGATGGCATCGGTAAAGAGGTCGTCCCGGCGGCTGTAGCCGTGCTGCGGGCCGTTCTGCCCGGCTTGCAGGTCATTCCAGCCGAAGCCGGCTGGGAGTGCTTTCAAAAACACGGCGTTTCTGTGCCGCAAGTCACTCTGCAGACTATCCGTGATTGCGGTGCGGCGATCTTTGGTGCGGTACAGTCTCCCGCCCGCAAGGTGGAAGGCTACCGCAGTGCCATCATCACCATGCGCCAGTCACTTGACCTGTACGCCAACATCCGCCCGGTGAAAAGTCTGCCGCGCCTTTCGCCCCGTCAGGATATTGACATGATTATCGTGCGCGAGAATACCGAAGGCATGTATTCCGGCCGTGAACATATGGATGGTGAAACCGCCATCGCGGAACGAGTGATCACGCGTTACGCGTCAACGCGCATCGGCGAGAAAGCCGTTGAATTGTTGAAAGCGGGAAACCGAACCAAATTATCCATCATCCATAAAGCCAACATCATGCCGCTGACCGACGGCCTGTTCCGTGACAGTGTGCGCGACGTGGTCGCCCGTTTCCGCACCGAACAGGATACCTGGGCTGTGGAAGAGATACTTGTGGATACCGCCGCCAATAAGGTCATCAGCGAGCCGGAAAAGCTAGATGTCATGGTCACCACCAACCTGTTCGGTGACATCCTCTCTGATGAAGCCGCTTTTTGGGCTGGTGGCATGGGAATGGCCGCATCCATCAACCTTGGTAGAGATGTAGCTGTAGCTGAACCGGTACACGGATCCGCGCCGGATATCGCCGGAAAAGGGATCGCCAATCCCATCGCGGCCATCTTGAGCGCCGGGCTGCTGCTGCGTTACCAGTGGAATCTTCCTGCTGAAGCGCTGCGGGTTGAACAGGCTGTCTATGGCGCGCTCGAAAGCGGCCTGCCGGTGATAGACGGGCGGATTGCCGCCGGAACATCAACGGAAACTATTACCCGGTCTATTCTTGACCGGCTGGATTAATTACAGGAGATTTGTATGAAAGTAGCCGTATTGCTGTCACGAGTTCGAGTAGAAGAACGCTGGATATTTGAAGCCCTGGAAAAACGCAACATTCCCTATGACAAAATCGACGACCGTCAGGCCGTTCTACTTCTCTCCGATCCAGATAAGTGGAAACAGTATGATGTGGTGATCGAGCGGTCGCTCTCATTCAAGAATGGCCTGTATATCACCCAGGTATTGAACTCATGGGGCATCCCCACGGTCAACATGTACAGAGTAGCAGCCACCTGCGGTGACAAATTGACCACCTCTGTGGTGCTCAACAATGCAGGCATTCCTCAGCCCAAAGTATGGGTTGCATTTACTCCGGAAGCCGCGCTGGAAACCATGGAACAGGTCGGCTTTCCGATCGTCATGAAACCCGTGGTAGGCTCCTGGGGACGCCTGCTGGCCAAGATCAACGACCGTGACGCGGCAGAAGCCATTTTGGAGCATAAGGAACAACTGGGCTCCTTCCAACATTCGGTGTTTTATATGCAGGAATTTATCAAAAAACCCGGCCGTGACATTCGCTCGTTTGTGGTTGGAGACCAGACCATCTGCGCGATCTACCGCCAATCGGACCACTGGATCACCAATACAGCGCGTGGTGGGTTGGCTCAGGTCTGCCCGGTAACTCCAGAAATTGACCGTATCAGCCGCGCGGCGGCAAAAGCTGTGGGCGGCGGCGCCATCGCCATCGACCTGTTGGAAGACCCGGATCGTGGTTTTCTGGTGAACGAGGTCAACCATACGATGGAATACCACTCTACCGTTCCCCTCACCGGTGTTGACATCCCCGGCCGGATCGTAGAATTCGCCCTGCAGGAAGCAGAGAAATACCACGAACAGCCCGTACCGGTTTTGAATTAAACACTCTGGTTTTCCGACACTCCTGTTTTTTCATATAATGGATGAAGCAGTGCCATTATTTCGAAATATACCGGAGCCGGTATGACCAAACCTAATATCCATGTAGTCCATCGCAGTTGGGATAAAGAATTTCCCATTATTGATCACGCGGAAGGCATTTACCTCTACGACACCACCGGAAAACCGTATATTGACGGTTCCGGTGGTTCGTCTGTAGTCACATCCATCGGGCATGGGAATGTGGAAGTTCAAGCCGCCATGTCCAGGCAGGCAGAAAAATTTTCGCTCATTCCTGCGCATGCCTTCACCAATCAGCCCCAGCTTGACCTGGGCGATGTGCTCGTCGCTCTCGCTCCCGGTGAGATGAAAGATAACTGCCGCACATGGTTTGCCTGCACCGGCTCTGACGCCAATGACGACGCCGTCCGCCTCGCCCGGCAGTACTTTGTGGAAACCGGCAAACCCTCCAAATATCAGATCATCGGACGATGGCGCGGCTTTCACGGTAATACCATATCGGCTGCCGGTATGTCCGGCATCACCGGGCGGCGCGGCATCTTTCAGCCGATGTTCGTTGATTCGCCGCACATCTTTCCCACATTCTGTTACCGTTGCAGCTACGAGAAAACATATCCATCATGTAATTTGCTATGCGCAAGAGCGCTTGAAAGTATTATCCGCCAGCAGGGACCAGACAACGTGGCCGCTTTCATAGCTGAACCGGTGGTAGGCGCCGCCCTGGGTTGTGTCCCCGCGCCTGAAGGTTATTTCCAGCAGATCAGCGAGATCTGCCGCAAGTATGATGTGCTGTTCATAGCGGATGAAGTAATGACCGGCTGGGGACGCACCGGAAAACTCTGGGGGATCGAACACTGGGATGTGACGCCCGACATTATCACCACCGCCAAGGGTATAACCGGAGGTTACTCGCCCTTCTCCGCCATCATCGCGCGTGAAGAGATCTGGGCGCCCCTGCAAAAGAACCACTCACCCTTCAAGGCCGGTCACACCCTGAATGCCAACGCGGTTTCCTGCGCGGCTGCCATGGCGGTTATCAAGGTCATTCAGGAACAAAACCTGGTGGAAAATTCACACCAGCGTGGTGAAGAACTTCAATCCGGCCTTCGGAAAATGATGGACAAACACCAGATCCTCGGTGATGTGCGCGGCCTCGGTCTGATGGTCGGCTTCGAATTTGTTCAGGACCAAGCCACGAAAGATCCTTTCCCGGCGCAGTTGAAGCTGGCCTCCCTGTTCGAAAAAGCCGCTCTGAATAACGGGCTGATCACTTACCCGTGCACCGGTTCGATCGACGGCGTCGCCGGCGATATGATCCTTCTCGCCCCGCCGCTGATCATCACCCCGGCGCAGGTGGCTGAGATGCTGCAGAAGATCGATCTGTCCATCTCGGAACTGGAAGAATTACTGCCTTCCTGAACCACGGCTGATTCCAGATTATTTTCACCCCGTGTCGCTGCATTGACATTCAATGTAACCGGCATGGTAAAATTCTGCGCCAACATTTTTTACAGGAATCGCTCAAACCTATGAACTACTCAGAAACTATTGCTGCACTATTGAAAGTAAAGCCATCCCAGGTTCAGGCAACCATTGACCTGTTGGATGAAGGTAACACCGTCCCCTTCATTGCCCGTTACCGCAAAGAGATGACCGGTACGCTGGATGACGAACAGGTGCGTATTGTGGCGGATGAAGTTGCCCGTCTGCGTGCCATTGACGAGCGCCGCGCCGCTATCCTTAAGTCCATCGAAGAACAGGGCAAGCTGACCGAAGAACTGAAAGCCAGCATCGATGCGGCTGAAACTCTCACCGCCCTTGAAGACCTGTACGCCCCCTACAAGCCCAAACGCCGCACCCGCGCCATGGTGGCCCGCGAAAAAGGGCTTCAGGGTCTGGCGGATATCATTCTGAGCCAGCTTTGCACCGACCGAACTATCGAGGACATTGTTTCGGAATCGTACTTGAACGAGCAGGTTACCAGCGTGGAAGAAGCCCTTCAGGGCGCGCGTGACATCGTTGCCGAAACCATCAGTGATAACGCCAATGTCCGTCAGAGCACCCGCGACAAAGCTATGAAATTCGCCCGGGTGACCGCAGAAAAGGTGGAAGACGCCGTCGATGAGAAACGTGTGTATGAATCCTATTACGCCTTCGAGAGCCGCGTTGACCGCCTGTTACCCCACCAGATCCTGGCGTTGAACCGCGGCGAAAAAGAGGGCGTCCTAAAAGTCAAAGTGATCGTGGACGAGCGCGATTGGCGCACCTCCATTTATGATGAATTTCAGGAAGATCTGTTCTCCCCGTTCTCCGACCAGCTTACTCTGGCCATCATGGACGCCGCCGAACGTCTGTTATTGCCCTCCATCGAACGTGACGTGCGCCGCGAACTGAGTGAAAAAGCAGATTCCCACGCTATCGGTGTGTTTGCCACTAACCTGCGCGCCCTGCTGTCCCTGCCGCCGTTGACCGGGCATACGGTTCTGGGCATCGATCCCGGTATCCGTACCGGCTGCAAGGTGGCTGTGGTTGACCCCACCGGCAAACTGCTGGATTCCGGTACCATCTATCCCCATGAACCAAAATGTGACTGGGAAGGTTCCCTGGCAAAACTGGAAGAGATGGTCAACCGTCACCATGTGACGCTGATCACTATTGGCAACGGTACCGCCTCGCGCGAGACCGAAAAACTGGTGGCTGACCTCACCCGCGGCGCGCCCAGTGTGAAGTACCTGATCGTCAATGAAGCCGGCGCGTCCGTTTATTCCGCTTCCGCTCTGGCCCGCCAGGAATTCCCTGATCTGGATGTCTCCATCCGCGGCGCCGTGTCCATCGCCCGCCGCGCGCAGGATCCGCTGGCCGAACTGGTCAAGATCGATCCAAAATCCATCGGTGTGGGTCTGTACCAGCATGATGTTGACCAGACCGCGCTGGCTCATTCACTGGATGGTGTGATCGAATCCGTGGTCAACAGCGTTGGCGTGGACGTAAATACCGCCTCCGCCGCCCTGTTGACCCATATCGCGGGTATCGGCCCCAAACTGGCCACAACCATTGTGGCATATCGAGATACCAACGGCGCTTTTCAGTCGCGTGAAGAATTGAAGAAAGTCAGCGGTCTTGGCCCCAAAGCATTCGAACAGTCCGCCGGTTTTCTGCGCATCCGTGACGGAAAGAACCCGTTGGATAGCTCCTCCATCCACCCCGAATCCTACGCCATCGCCGAAGCCGTGTTGAAGCGCGCCGGTCTCTCCGCGTCCGCGTCACTGGAAGAGCGCAAGACTGTACTGGATGAACTGGTGAAATCCACCCCTGTGAACAAACTGGCTGACGAACTGGGCTGCGGCGTTCCCACGTTGCAGGACATCCTCGAACAGCTTGTGCGCCCCGGCCGTGATCCGCGCACCGACGCGCCCGCGCCCATCACACGCTCTGACGTGCTGCACATGGAAGACCTGCTGCCCGGCATGGCCCTGAAGGGCACCGTGCGCAACGTGGTCGATTTCGGCGCGTTTATTGATATCGGCGTCAAACAGGATGGCCTGCTGCACAAATCGCAGATCCCCTTCGGCACCCTGCTGAAAGTCGGTGACATTATCGATGTGGAGATCCTCGGCATCGAGAAAGAACGTGGCCGCATCAGCTTGGGCTGGGTAAAGGTTCAATAAGTTCTAATAGAAACTAAACATAAAATCTGAAAATATATGATGCGCTCGAAAGCGAGCGCATTTTTCATTTTCGACTAGAGTTTTATTATTCCTTTATTATTTTGTCACAACCAAAACACACCTCGATGCATGCGGTACAATGAATAAATAACCTGATCAAGAGAAGAGACTTACTACTCACTTGGATACTGTTGAACCAACTCAAAATAACGAAATCCGGGAAATTCCTCCGGTAGCTTTTGACCACCTGCCCGAAAAATTACAGGCCGCCGCCCTGCGTGCCGGCTGGAACGTGTTGATGCCCGTGCAGTCGCGCGGTATTCCCTATCTGCTGGCCGGCCGCAACATGATGATCCAGGCGCGCACCGGCAGCGGCAAGATCGGTGCGTACCTTCTACCCATGCTCGAACGCATTGACCCCTCCCGCGACACCTGTCAGGCGGTCATCATGGTGCCCACGCGCGAACTGGCCAAACAGGTGGCTGTAGAAGCGGAGACCATTTTCAGTACTACCGGAATCCGCAGCCTGGCCGTTTACGGCGGCGTCAAGTATGGCGCGCAGACCGAAGCGTTGAAGAAGGGCGCGCATGTCGTCGTCGGTACGCCCGGGCGCATCCTGGACCACCTGCTGCGCAAGACCTTCAACCTCGACCATCTGAAGCTGCTCATCTACGATGAAGCCGACCATATGCTCTCAATGGGTTTCTACCAGGATATGGAAGAACTGCAGCGTTACCTGCCTGACAAGCTTCCGCACACCTGCATGTTCTCCGCCACCTTCCCGGATATGGTACTGCGAACCGCGAAGCGGTTTATCCGTGACGCGGAATTCATCTCACTTAGCAGTGACCACATCCATGTGACAGACACCGAGCACGTCTATTACGTCGTTCCCGCGATGGATAAGGACCGCTGCCTGGTGCGCCTGATCGAAACGGAAAACCCCGCGTCCGCCATCATTTTCTGCAATACAAAGAACATGGTGCATTACTATGCCGTTGTCCTGCAGCGTTTTGGCTATGATGCAGACGAGATCAGCTCCGATCTGTCACAATCAGAACGCGAACGGGTGCTGGGACGCATCCGCGAAGGCAAACTCCGCTATCTGGTGGCAACAGACGTCGCCGCGCGTGGATTGGATATCCCAAACCTCTCCCATGTGTTTCAGATGGAGCCGCCGGAGGATATTGAAAATTACATCCACCGCGCGGGTCGCACCGGTCGCGCCGGCGAATCCGGCACAGCCGTCTCGTTGATCTCCGTGGCCGAAAAAACTGCGCTTAACCTGATCGCGAAACACTACAACATTGAAATGATCGAGAAACCCATCCCTACCGATGAGGATGTGGCAGCTATTGTGACGGAGCGCATCACCGCGTTACTGGAAGCCCGGTTGCGCACCCGTGACAAATTGCAGACCGAACGCAGTCACCGGTTTTCGGCGCTGGCTCACAGCCTGGCCGAAAGTGAAGACGAACTGCCGATCATCACCATGCTGCTGGATGACCATTACCAGCAGCTACTGCATGCCCCTCTGGTAATCCCTGAAGATAAAAACAAACCAGCTGATCCAAAACCCGGAAATTCAGGAAAGCGCCGCCCGTTCCGCCGCCGCCGTTGAACATCGGATAAACAGGTCGATATTCATTCAGACTTCCGTTTACCAAACCTGTTTTTAGCCGATAGTATACATACACGTATTTATACGCCTTTTATTCTTCCGATTGTGTATTTATTTCTGACAGGTGACCGGCATGGGGATGAGAAGACCACGAAAACGGAGAATGGCATTAGTTAGTAATTTATTAAGTATTTGTCTGCTAATTTTTGGAACAGCAGCCGCTTTTTCTGTAAATACCCTGACAGTACAAAATTCTGATGCCATCCCCACTTCCTGGCCGGTTTCAGCCCCGGAAGAACAGGGCATGGATTCCGCCCACCTCGCTGCCATGTTGAAACAAATTCAGGCTGACGAACGGAATATCCATTCCATCCTGATCGCCCGGCATGGAATACTGGTATTGGAAGCCTATTTTCACCCGTTCAACCGCGAGACTCCACATAACCTGTATTCCTGCACCAAGAGTGTTACTTCAGCCCTAACGGGTATCGCTATTGACAGAGGTTTGGTCGCCAGCGTTGATACAACCGTCCATACCCTGTTCCCGGATGTCTCTGTGGATACACCCGACAAAGAAGCCATCACCTTGCGCCATCTGTTGACCATGTCCTCAGGCATCGAATGGACTGAGCCGCTTCGATCCGGATTGAGTGATACCTGGTCTTTCATTGAATCTGACTCTCCCCCGCAATATTTCTTTGACCGCACACTGATCCATGCTCCGGGAAAAATATTTAACTACAATACGGGCGGCTCCCATCTGCTATCCATGATCCTTCAGAACGCTTCAGGCGAAATGACAGCAGAGTTTGCCCGTCAAAATCTGTTTGATCCATTGGGGATATCCGAATATGTGTGGGACAAAGACATACACGGCTACACCACCGGGGGAACCGGGCTGGCGTTAAGGCCGGATGACATGTCGAGAATCGGCCAGCTTTATCTACAAAATGGGAAATGGGACGGGAAGCAGGTCATTCCTGAAGCCTGGGTGCGCGAATCCACAACGGCAAAAATCACCGTATCACCCGGAATAGATTATGGCTATCAGTGGTGGGTCCATCAGGATGGGATCTATAACGCCCTGGGATGGGGCGGTCAGCAGATCATCGTCATTCCCCGGCAGGATTTGGTTGTCGTGATCAATGCCGGCCTTCGCGATGCCGCATGGAATTCTTATAACGACTTGCTTTACAACTTTATCCTTCCTTCTGTACGTTCCAGCCGTAAACTTCCGGTGAACACTTCTGAACACATGCGGCTTAAAAGTGAAGTTGAAAAAATTGCCGCCCCTGAACCAGTTCAACCTGCCCCGAGTCCACGTATCGTCACCTCGATCAATGACCGTGAGTATGTTGACCTCAACGGCACGCATGGATGGTCGATATTCACTTTCCACTTTGATGGAAGCAATGTAGCCAGACTCGAATTGGACTACGGTGAAAAATCAGAAAATATAAACGCGTTGATTGGATTGGATGGTATTTACCGCATAACAAAAACAATTAATTATGGCCCGGTAGCGATTAAAGGTTATTGGAAGAATGAGAATACCTTCGTTTTATTCCAACAATTCCTGCGTGAAGCGGAACGACTTACCATGACATTGACCTTTTCAGAAATAGGCATTAACCGTCACACCGAATGGTTAGTGGAAAATCACAGTGAAGATTCAGAGGCTGTATTTTTAAACCGATAAGGCTAAAAATAAAAAGGTCTCAAAATATCGACAAGTTCAAATCATTGCGGTTATAATAAAAGTCTGTATTTCAATGCCCCCGTAGCTCAATGGACAGAGCACCTGACTTCGAATCAGTAGGTTGAGAGTTCGAATCTCTCCGAGGGCGCCTTATAAATCTTGTTCACTGAGCTATGATCAATGAAATCAATTTCCTCGCATCGTAAAGAAACCTTACTGTTTCTGGGTGGTGCATTTCTCCTTTTGCTGATTATTTTTGGAGGAATTATTCTTTTCCGTACCGGCATTATCGGCGGACCAAGAGTAACCCCTGTACCGACCAAAGATATTAATCAGGTGGTTATGGAAATGAATGCGACCATGACAGCCGTTTCAATGCAGACTCAGCAGGCATATTCGAATGCCACTGCGACTTCTGTCGCCATGACGGCCAACGCCCCCACCGCCACAATGACGCCCACTGCCACCCCGGAACCCCCGGCAGGTACAACGCGTATTTCTCCGGTTGACGGTATGGAGCAGGTTTACATCCCGGCGGGAACGTTTATCATGGGCTCCACTGACGCGGATCAGGAAGCCGAACTTCAGGAAAAACCCCAGCACAATGTCTATCTGGATGGATTCTGGATGGATAAAACAGTTGTCACTCAGGGAATGTACAAACGCTGTATTGCAGCTGGTACCTGCCCTGATATCGTGCATGATCTGGAACAAAATCCCAACTTCGGTCGCGCTGAATATGATAACCACCCTGTGGTATATGTCACATGGGACCACGCGAAGACATATTGCGAACGTGTCGGCCGCCGCCTCCCTACAGAAGCGGAATGGGAAAAAGCGGCCCGCGGAACAGACGGCCGCTTGTATCCCTGGGGAAATGATGCCCCTAATGGAAATCTGGCGCTTTACGGCAACGCCATGACCACCACTCGGGCTGTCGGCAGCTATCCTGCGGGCGCTTCACCGTACGGTGTGTTGGATATGGTTGGCAATGTCCGCGAATGGGTATTTGATGTATATAGTGAATACTATTATGGCGACGAAACCGCCACAATTAACCCGCAAGGGCCTGAACCATCGGCAGATCATCCTGACCGTGTACTCAGAGGCGCTTCATTTAAAGATTCGGAACATTACCTTCATGTTGCCATGCGTTTCCACCATGTGCCCGGCTCTCCTGGTGAAAACCGGGGTTTCAGGTGCGCGTCATCCAACTGATCAACCTGATCAACCGACCAAAAAAATAACTGATACTCCGATAAGGGCGATCATTGTTCCAACGATCGCCCTTAATGTTATCCTCTCATTGTAGAAAAATTTTGCGAGTGGCAGCATCAAAATAGGCCGTGTCGACATGATGGTAGACGCGATTCCAACCGGGACCAGTTGAACTGCCACCATAGAAGCCCAAACACCCAGGCAGGGGCCAAGAACCGAACCAGCGAGTATATTTTTACCCGCCGATGAATTCTTAAATCCGGTAAGAGTATCTTTGATCCGCCCGGTAAACAATGCCAGTATCCACATCACTATGGTGGAAACAATAATTCGCATCAAAACCCCGGAAAGCGGTGAAAAATTATTGGCAAGTCCTTTTTTTGAAAGAACAAAACCAATCGCCTGCCCTAAAACTGCGCCAATTCCGCATAACACTCCCAGGATAAGGTCTTTGCGGGTATGCGCGCCCTGCCCGTTACGTTGCTCCATTACCACCCAGGCGACGCCCAATATTGTGATCACAATCCCGACCACTTCCCACAGAGTCAGTTTTTCACCCAGCCAGATCCAGGCGATCAACGCGGAAAAGACCGGATCCAACGCCATAATAACAGTTGTCAACCGGGCACCAATATGTACATACGCCTGGAAAAGGAAGGCATCACCCAGAGCAAGTCCAATGATCCCTGAAAGTCCGAGCCATAACCACTGTTCCGGTGTGGCATTAACCGGTATCAGGCTGCCCATCACTATCAAGTGAACGATCAGCAAAATAACGGTTGACACCAGTAAGCGCAGCCGGTTTACCCGCACAGAACCAATTAGACGAGAAGCGTTATTGAAAAATATGGACGTAAAAGACCAGCAAACAGCCGTTAATACTGCAGCGATTTCACCCATGATAATGACAGCTTATGCGCGGGTAACGCGCACATATTCACCTTTCTTAATTTTTCCAGGCAGTTCCACCACCGCGACAATTCCTCTTCGATGCATAGAGGCCCTGACAATTTTTTCTGATAATTGCGGAATCTCCGGAAATTGACGGGCAATTTCCGCCGACATCGTACTGCAGGGATGATTTTCTTCGGTTACCAGAAGAACTACACCACTTTCAAAGAACAACCGCGAGTTTGGATTCAGGGAAGAAAGATTCTCGATCCCTTCCAATAAAAGATTCGCACCCATCCACGCAGGATTTATAGCTTTAATGCCCAGTTCTGCGGCAATCAGATCATTTTCTTCGCGTGACACAATTGAAACTTGACGAGAATTTCGAATTACAGTACCCCTGGGATAAAATTTTGTTCGACCATCAGAAGGTTTTGTCCACCCATAATGTTTATCACCGACAAATCCTTCAAAGGTTACACTCACCTCTTCTTCATCTTGAGATCGTATCGAATTATCATCACGGCAAATCAATACCTGCCTGACAATGCCGGTAAATTCCTCTTTCATAAGTCCTCTCTTTTGATATGGATAACTTTCTGCGTAAGCGATACAGAGGACTTTCTTTCATGTAAGAAAGAAAGTAAAACCATTAATCGTGGTAACGTAGCACGACTTAGTTCAAAGGGCTTCCGGAATACTTTTCCAATACATCTACCGCGGTCTCTTCATCGGTCACTAATACCTTGATATATTTTCCACGGAGCGCCGCGATAATTGGTGAAGTTTTTAATGGCATGGCTGCGATCCCGATCGTCAGTGGAATCTTTTTGAAAATATCCAACTCTATACTGACAATTCTTTCGTTCAATATATTTTTTACCGGTTTACCGTTCTTATCGATTATATGAAGGAGAATTTCCCCAACTGCCTGTCGGTTTTCCGTCAGTGCCAGAATATCATCCTCCGATAGCGAGGCAAACTGAAAAAGACTGGCTGTAGCCGGTCGAACCGCCCCTATTCCTACAAGAGCGATTTGCGCGCTATTCGCCAGATCTAACACTTCGCGAACCTGCCTCAATGCCAGTATAGCTTCTCGTTCTGAAGATGTATCCGTTATTGCTGGAGCATGTAAAGATAAGCCTTTTCCGCCCAGTTTAGATGCCAGATCAGCGACAAGGTTATTCACATCGGTATCATGCCGGCCCTGCATACCGCCACAGGCAGGAACAACTGTGATGTTACTTTGATGATCAGATCGAATTCCGTCAACCAGTGAACTTAAAGAGGTTCCGCCACCCATGCAAACCACATCACCATCGCGTAAGTGCTCTAGAAAGAAATTTGCTGCCGCTTTCCCAACGGATTGAATCAATGCGTTTGGATTATCTCCGAGTTTAGGTACAACAATGGCATGTTTAAGCCCGGTTAATCTTTCCAGATCCTTCTCAAGCTGAATCAAATGCTGGTAAGGAGTGTGGATATTTATTTCCACATAACCCTGATTGCGGGCTTGTTTTAACAGCCGGTTAATTTTGGCAGTGGATAGTCCGAGTTCCTGTCCAATTTCTGCCTGGGATCGGTCTTCCATATAATACATCATCAATATTTTGCTGATAAGTCGGGAAGACTCATAATCACTATTAATTATGTTCATAAAAAATCCAAGATTAGATCTATTGAAATTTTTTTACGGGTATGTAAATAATATCTTTCAGTGAAATAAATGTCAACAAAAAAAGAAGAAGTACCTCGAAAAAGGTACTTCTTCAATATGCGTTTTAGACGAATCTAATTCTCAATAATTTCAATTGATTGTATCTTTACACCGGGGTATTCAGGCGCCTGCGGGTTTCGTTCTGGAATTGACATTACCACATCCATTCCCTCAGATACCTGACCAAAAACGGCATGTTTGCCATTCAACCATGGGGTGGCAACATGCGTAATGAAGAACTGTGATCCATTCGTGTTTGGACCGGCGTTTGCCATTGAAAGAACACCGGGTTTATTGTGGATTAAGGAGGAATCAAATTCATCCTCAAATTTATATCCCGGGCCTCCCATACCTGTGCCTGTCGGGTCCCCGCCTTGAACCATAAAATCTTTGATAACCCGATGGAAGATCGTATTGTTATAGAACCCTTGCCGAGCAAGGAACACGAAATTATTAACCGTCTTTGGTACCTTAGCGGCGAAAAGGTCAAAAACAATCTTGCCATTATCTGTGGTCATAACAGCCTGATAACTCTTCTTTGGATCTATCTCCATCGCGGGAGGGGTTAACCAGCGTTTATTCTCTGCCATTTTTTCTCCTAAGCAACAGGTTTTCCGCGTAATCGCGGATCTAATGCGTCGCGCAATCCGTCACCTACCAGGTTAAAACTGAGTACGGTGAGCATAATGGCAACGCCCGGGAAAAACACAAGGTGAGGCGCGTTGAAAACACTGTTCTTTTCTTCGCCTAGCATTAAGCCCCATTCAGGACGGGGAGGTTCTGCGCCCAGACCCAGGAATGATAACGCCGCCGCATCCAAAATGGCGGTAGCGATTCCCAGAGTTCCTTGAACAATCAAGGGTGTCACTGAGTTTGGCAGAATGCGGTGAAACAACAGACGCATGGGTGAAGCGCCTAACGCTCGGGAAGCCGATACATAATCCAATTCTTTCGTTGATAGTACAGTGGCACGAACCAGACGAGCGAACCGAGGGATTGAAACAATTCCAATGGCCAGTAAAGCGTTGATTAAACCGGTTCCTAAAACTGTAACAATGGCAATTGCCAGTAAGAGACTGGGGAACGCCATCAAAACATCCATTGTGCGCATTAAAAGATTGTCAAACCATCCGCCCACATATCCCGCTACAGCGCCAATTAATCCCCCCAGGATAATGGCAAAACTCATAGTGATCAAACCGATCTGCAAAGAAAGGCGGGACCCGTAAATAACACGCGAATATAGGTCACGGCTATTGCCATCAATCCCCATAATGTGTTCAGCTTTTTCCGCCGGGCATCCAAGCAAATGGATACATGGAGCAGAGCGTCTTTTCTCGCTTTTGAGAATCTGCGTAGGATTATATGGAGCGATTAATGGCGCAAAAATAGCGATCAACACCAATCCAAAAAGAATCGCCAGCCCAACCTGCGCCGAGCGGTGACGTAAAAAGCGGCGGAAGGATTCTCGCGCGGGAGATTGACGCTCGTAAACACCGTTTGTTTTTGATTTTTCTTCGTTCATGATAGTTGTCACTCAACCCGGATACGGGGATCTAGATAGGCGTACGAGACATCAACGATAAGGTTGACAAGTACAAAAATAATCGCGATAACCAATGTAAATCCTTGAACAACCGGATAGTCACGCGACAAAATGGCATTGACAAGCGCAGTTCCAACGCCCGGCAAGGCAAAAACAGTCTCTGTAAGTACGGCGCCCGAAAGTAAGCTTCCGGTTTCAATACCGATAATTGTCACGATCGGTATCATGGCGTTACGCATGGCATGTTTTGAAATGACCAGTCGTTCTATCAGTCCTTTGGCACGGGCTGTGCGAACATAATCCAAACCCAGAACCTCAAGCAGGCTTGAACGCGTCATACGGGCGATTACAGCCATAGGAATGGTACCTACGGCAACAGCCGGTAGTATCAAATGCCACATCCCGTCTTTTACGGCTTTCCAATTTCCAGTGATAAAGGCATTGATCAACAGCGAATTTGACATAAAGTCAATGACAAATTTTTGAAAACCAGAAATATCCGTTAGCCCCCAATACTTAGTCAAAGACATCAAGGTCATACCAGCCGTAAATCGACCGGAAGGAGGAATGAAAAATGGCGTTCCCTTTAACAACAGAGCAAAAACATAGGCCAACATTAAACCCAACCAGAAAACCGGCATGGAAACGCCAATGTTCGCTCCGACCATAGTCATTGTATCAATGAAAGAATTTCGCTTTAACGCGGAAATAACACCAAACAGCACGCCAAAGGTTGTCGAAAATATCATGGCGCAAATCGTCAGTTCAATGGTTAGAGGCAAGCGCTCCGCGATGATATCAGCAACAGGACGGGAGAATTTGATGGACGTACCCAAATCTCCCTGAATCATATTTGTGAGAAAACGTCCAAATTGAACTACCACATTATCATTCAAGCCATACCGTTCCATGAATTTTTCGCATTTTTCCGGTGTGGCACGTTCGCCCAGCATCGTTACGCACGGGTTTCCAGGAATGGATCGAACGATTCCAAATGTGATTAATACAATTCCCAGAAGAACCGGGATCAACAACAGTAATCGTCTTGAAATAAATTGAAGCATCTGGCTTCAGCCTATCCTGTAATTTCAAGGATGTACCGGTCAGTGGAAAAATCCACTGACCGGTATTTTTATTCAGGGTTCTACAAAAAGTGAAAAACTCTATTGTTTGGGCGCGTTCAAGAACGATCCAAAGAAAGAGCCAAAGTACTCAAATGTGCCTGTGCGGCCTTTGTGGTTCGGACTGGCAGCATCCCACTGGGAGACAAAGGTAGCCACAACATCATTGGCATCCAGAGCGGCACCGTTCTGGAATTTGACTCCCTTGCGCAAGTTGAATACGTATTCTGTCGCGTCTGCGTTGGCAGTATATTTTTCTGCCAGGCTGGGTTCAACTTCCACGCCACCGACCTTGAAAGCCAACAGGGATTCATACATAGCTTCGCAACCGCGCAAAGTCTCACCATCAGTTTCGTCAGAACACCAGATGGCAGCAGGTTCGCCGTTCTGCATCCAGACTAACTGATCAGATCCATTATCCATAACAGCAAAGTTCTCATTGGTCAACGGACTGGCATGGGCACCCTTGACGGAAGCTTTGAAGGCTGTAGCAGAACCGCCATGGGCAACCGGGATCATCGGAACATGTTTCTTCAACAGTTCATTGACCTTGTCATACTGTACCTGGCGTTTGGCAGGATCAGCCAATTTGCTGGCTTCTTTGATAGGAGCTACGATATCGGGGAACAGTTTACCAAACTGCTTATTATTCTCATTAGCAAAGTGGTAATCGAAGAAATTGGTTGAATCCGGGTAGTCAGCGCCCCAACCGAGCAGATAGAAACCTTCCTTTCCGGCAGCGGTGGCATCGATGAAGGTAGCGGATTCCATTTCTTTCAATTTAACTTTGACGCCGATTTCAGCCAACTGCCCCTGAATTTCCTGGGCAACCTTATCAGGTGAAGGCAGGTAACCACGAACTACATTGCGGAAGGAAAGTTCGATTTCCTGATTGAAATCAAAACCGGCAGCTTCCAGTGCTTTCTTGGCGGCATCTTTGTTGAAATCATACCAGGTGATGTTCTTACTGAAACCAGGGTTGAACAGGTCAGGAACGAAGTTCTGAGCAACAGTCGAACCTTCGGGATAGTATTGGTCAACAATCCGCTGACGGTCGATCGCCTGAGCCAATGCAACACGAACCTGTTCGTTATCAAAGGGTTTGATCGTATTATTGAAACCGATATAGAAGATATTCAAAGCGGCGCGATCATAAACGGCGAAGTTAGCGTCATTTTTTAAGTTCTCAATATCTTCAGGAGCAGGATTATCAATACCATCAACGGTGCCTGAGTTCAATTCCAGATAACGTTGAGCGGATTGATCAGACCACTTGAATACCAGGTTTTTCACTTTGGCTTTAGTGCCCCAGTAATCAGGATTCGCTTCATAAATAATGCTGTCACCCTTTTTCCATTCGACCAGTTTGTACGGGCCAGTACCATTGGGTTTTTCGCTGATAGCAACAGAATCTCCCTTGGTCGCATCCAGATCATCTTTATCGGCGATGGAGAAAACTGAGAAAGCAACCTTCGACGGGAAAGCAGGATCAGGGTAGCACAGGGTGAATTTGACCGTACCCTCATCAACAGCCTCAATTGATTTAAATTCGCCACCGTAATCACAGTTCGGGGCTTCAACCTTCATGGGTTCAAACTTGGCCGAATTGGCCTGCGAGAGAGACGCGGCAGGCACGGGAGCGGCTGCTGACATGAAAGCTGTCAACATCAAACTCAGGACAACCAAAACAGCAAAACCAGACGAAATGACCTTCTTGTTCACTTGCTCCTCCTTATTTTGTATTGTTGTTGAACTGGGGGGTACACGTCGGCAGGCAATTAATCTGCTGGTGAAATTTCACCACGACGTGCATTAATCAATGAATTATATTCGGGCAGAGATATTTGTCAAATTAGATTTATTCAATTTAGAATTCAATCAATTTGTATGATACCTATAGTTGAGAAGCAGACATAACGACGCAACTGAATTGCGATTTATGTCTTCTCACGGTATACTTTTTCCAATTTCAGAAAAATCAATCCAGGAGCTTTCATTGAAACGTGCAGTAAGTATCAGCATAGGATCTTCGAAACGGAATAAATCAACACAAATTAATCTCCTGGGGGAAACTGTTCTGATTGAGAGAATCGGTACAGATGGTGACATGAAAAAAGCTGCCCGTCTTTTTTCAGAATTAGATGGAAAAGTAGACGCATTAGGGGTGGGTGGCACCGACCTTGGTTTTTGTATTGATGGAAAATTCAAAACATTAAATAGTATTCAATTCATGGTTAAATCGGTAAAAAAGACACCGCTGGTTGATGGTAATGGTTTAAAAGAACTTCTGGAAACCAGAGCAGCCGATGAATTGCGCAAAAATTTGGATCCCGCTATTAAACCAGAGAAGGTTTTGCTGGCTTCGGCCGTTGACCGATGGGGTCTGGCAGCTTCTTTTCGTCAGGCAAACTACAAATGCCTGTATGGAGATGTGATGTTTGCCCTGGGCATTCCACTTCCGATTTATTCCATTCAAACACTTCGCTTGCTGGCATCTTTTTTAATCCCGGTGGTTAGCAACCTTCCCTTCAACTGGCTTTATCCCACTGGTGATTCACAGGAAAAACGCTCTCCCAAATGGGAGAAATATTTTCATTGGGCTGATGTGATAGCGGGTGATTGCCATTACTTACATCGGTATATTCCTGATTCAATGAAGGGCAAAATTATTGTCACCAACACGACTACCCAGTCTGACCGTGATTTTTTTGCCGGAACAGGCGCGTATGGACTGATGACAACAACTCCTGTGATTGATGGAAGGTCATTTGGGACCAATATGATGGAAGCCGCACTGGTTGCTGTAACCGGGTGGAAAGACAGAATTGACTATACGAATGGAAGCAACTATATGATTCATTTGAAGAAAACAATTGACTCCATTCAACTTGTTCCACAATTTCAAATATTAAATCCATAATGACCATTCTTTCCTCGTCTTTTACCCCAATGGATGTTGTTATCACGGCAGGTGGAACACCGGTTCAAGGTGAACCACTTTTCGAAATCTGCGCCGGTCAGCCAAAAGCTCTGCTGGATTTTGGCGGAAAACCAATGATCCAGTGGGTGTTAGACGCAATTTCGAATTCTAATCATGTACATCGTGTGGTGGTGGTTGGTCTTCCTCCATTCACAGACTTGACCTGTAAATATCCATTGATAATTATTGAAAATCAGGGATCACTTCTTTCCAATTTACAAGCCGGTGTAACTGAACTTCAAAGACAGGGTGATATCAGCCGCAAGGTACTGGCAGTCTCATCAGATGTTCCGGCTATTACCGGCTCCATGATCGATTGGATGGTAGAGACTGTTCAACAAACTGACCATGATGTGTATTACAACGTGATCTCTCAATCTGTTATGGAAGCCCGTTTTCCCAATTCAAAACGCACCTTCCTGAAACTAAAAGATATTGAAGTTTGCGGGGGTGATATTGCGGCTTTTGACTACGAATTTATTTTTAAAAAGCAGAAACTTTTTGAAGCCATAATTGGATCACGGAAAAACCCGATCCGGCAGGCTTCCATTCTTGGATTTGACACATTATTTCTTGTACTACTACACAAAATGACCTTACTTCAAGCGGAAATCAATATCAGCAAAAAAGTAGGCTCTAGGGCGCATGCGATTATTTGTCCGTACGCTGAAATGGGCATGGATGTTGACAAACCGCATCAATACGAGCAGGTCCTTTCCAGTCTCCGTGCTTCAGGAGCTCTCGCTTGATTAAAAAAATTCTCCAATGGGATGCCGACCTCTCTTCAAGGTTACGCATGTCACAATCGTCGCCTTGGTGGAAACTGATTGCCTTTCTGGCGCATTCGGGAGATTCCTGGTTCTGGATGATCGGGTTGATCCTTCTCTGGTTGGTAGGTGACCAACACTGGCATAACACCGGGGCACTTATGGCCGCCGGCGTTGGAGGACTGGCCGTATTCGTCCTGGCCCTCAAATTTACGATCAAACGCCAGCGTCCGCCCGGTGACTGGGGAGCGATCTACCGTAACACAGATCCCCACTCGTTTCCTTCCGGTCATGCCGCCCGCGCTGGATTACTGGCTATTATGGCTCTTGGGCTGGGACCGCTGTGGTTCGGAATTTTGCTTTTGATCTGGGCTCCTATGGTCAGTATTGCCAGAGTGGCAACCGGAGTTCATTATCTTTCAGATATTATTGCTGGAATGCTTCTCGGGTTGATCGCGGGGGGTGTGGTACTCGCCCTGACCCCCTGGATCATGCAGACGTTCTATTTTGTGTTTTAGTCTGTTACTGGTAATTACAGGGAAATGATCTCCCGGAACAAAATCCAATGCCCTTTGCGCTCATCTATTCCCTGAGGCGCTCGGTCATAATAGATATCAAATATTCTCCCACTTTCTACCCTGACGCGGAAGAAAAACCGCCCGACACCCCAGGATCCTCTTCCGGCCGCGGTCTTTGAGTGGGCGTCACTCATATTCCTGGCCATTCTACCCCGCCGGGTATAATCCACCCATTCATTCAACATTTCCCGTATTGGAAAAACTTCACCATCCCATTCAATCGCGTTAGGGCAGTCCGGTTTCTTTTCATACATTGGTGGTTCATTGTAGACAACAGTAATTAGTGAATCGATGAACCGGTATTTATCTGCATGAATATTCATTTAAATAGTTCCCCGGAGATATGACAATATGATCACTTCTACTCTGTTAGATTCTATTTCCAGACCGGTTCTATTGCTGAATGAAAACCAGGCCAGAGAAAATATTCGGATTATGGCTGAAAAAGCCCGCCAATCCGGTGTTGACTTCCGCCCTCATTTTAAAACTCATCAATCGATCCAGATCGGGCGTTGGTTCAGAGATTATGGCACCACAAAAATCACTGTATCATCTGTTGAAATGGCCGCGTACTTCGCCTCAGATGGATGGGATGATATTACCATCGCTTTTCCCTTGAATATCCGTCAGTTATCAGAAATCGAAGAACTGGCTTCTGATGTGAATCTTGGAATTCTGATAGAAACCATCGAAGCCGCGCAGGCGTTGGGTTTGCGACGTTCATCCCGTTTCAATATTTGGATCAAAATCGATTGCGGCCTTCACCGTGCAGGTGTGGACTGGCAGGATACCCCCAGAGTACATGCGATTATCAAAGAGGTCCAAAAATTTCCTAACCTTCATCCTGCCGGTCTGCTCACTCATGCCGGCAATACCTATTCAGCCCGATCACCAGAAGAAGCCCTATCCATCCATACCGAAACCAATAAAAGGATGCGCCAGCTTCGAGAAAACCTGGGAATTCCAGAACTATCTATTTCTATTGGAGACACTCCGGGCTGCAGCCTGTCAAAATTCTTCACAGGGATAGACGAGATCAGACCGGGAAATTTTATTTTTTATGATGCCGAACAACTGGAGATTGGTTCATGTCGTCCGGAAGAAATAACCGTTGCGATGGCCTGCCCGGTTGTGGCTGTGCACCCTGAACGAGATGAAGTTGTGATCTTTGGAGGAGCGGTTCACCTCAGCAAAGAAGCTTTCCTTCATGAAGGAACTCCCTCTTACGGACTTGCCGCGGAAACCCTTTCCAATGGTTGGGGATCCATAATCCCCGGATGTACCGTTGCGCGGGTTTCTCAGGAACACGGAATCATCGCCGTCCCGACTCAGCACATGTCAAAATTTTACCCCGGCGGCCTTGCGATTATCATACCCACCCACTCTTGCCTGGCCGCACACCTGATGCGGCGTTATTTAACTCTTGATGGTAAATATTTCGAAATGATGCCAGTTTAAATGGGTAATGTAATCGGAACAGGAATAAACACCAGCAAAAATATGATCAGCCCAATAATGGCCAGAATCTTTCGTTTGCTATCCAATGGCGTAATCTGGTCAGCCGGCTCCGCGTAGAAACGTCCGAATAGGAAGAGAATGGCAGCCCAGAACCACCAGCCGGACCAAACAAAACCCAGTCCTATCAAGATCACCAACAACACCGGGTAAAGTTTTTTCATCCGCTCTTTACCCAGCAGAACATATAAAACATGGCCCCCATCCAGTTGACCGGCGGGGATTAAATTGAGAGCTGTCACCAGTAAGCCGGCCCAACCTGCCCAGGCGACCGAACTCAACATGACGTCTGTTCCTCCCGCGGGGAATGGCGTTGAAGTGAAGAAATACCGTATCCAGTAGATAACCGGCCCTGCCTGCCCAAAAACAACCGGTGCCGGTAACAATTTTCCGAATACCAGGAATTTTAATGCGAGATAAATGATGCAATTGCCTTCAAGGGAGAGTGTTTCCGCACGGGTGCCTGAATTTAAAAGTGGCAAAGTATCCAGCGAGGATAGTCTCAGACCAATATAAAGCACGGGTATTGTTATGATCAGGCCGGCAAGCGGACCTGCCAATCCAATATCCAACAACTGCCGCCGGTTCTTTGGTGTTTCCTTCAGATTAATGACGGCACCCATTGTTCCAAAAGGTGAAAACGGGAGCGGTATGAAGTAAGGCAGTGTCATTCGAATACCATAATGACGACCCATCAGGTAATGTCCAAATTCATGCGCCACCAGAATGCCCAGCATACTGAGGGCAAAGGGCCATCCATTCTTGATTATGTTTAAGGAGGTAAATTGAGAAAGGATCACCGGAATATCTTTTGCCATATCGCCCGTCAAGACAAGCTCAGAGTTATAGAAAGCTCCGGTCAATAATACACTGACTACAGTCAGCAGGAACATGATCAAATTTATCCATGGGTTGGATTCACCGGGAGTCTTTGAGTTGTCAACAAGCAAAATTACATGGCGTCCATCTTCGATCCGGAACAAAGGGGCCATTTGAAAAGGCTTCATTTCTTGTTCCAATAGAAAGAATAGACGTTCTGTGTCTTCTTCCAACAGACGTCCGCGAAATCGGAACAGATAATTATCTTTCGCTCCACCGATAGTTATGTCATCGATCTGAAAAACTCGTTCGATGATACGTTTAATTCTCTCAGATGTAGTTGTTTCGTCCATGTTATTCTCGATTGTGCTTAATAAAGGCGGGAATGGATGGGAGTCGAACCCACTACGGCCTGCGTAACAGCCCGCCACCAGTTTTGAAGACAGGGAAGCCCACCGGGACTCAACCATTCCCGTTGACAAGGATACAACAGTCTTGAAACGCGGACAAGAGTTTCAAAGTGATTTTGCGACAATTGGACTAAATAATCGTATAGAAAATGTAAAGAATTGAGATATTTTCACCTCTTGTATTTTTGAGAGTTGATACTATACTTCTCCGCTGTGCAAATTTCAAGTCGGGTGAATAACCCGAATATTATAGGAAAGTGACATCCTCAATAATGGACGAAATTAAAGAAATCGAAAGTACCGAATCCGAAGCTGACAAACCTCCCAGTACCACGCCGCGTCCCATGCGGGCGTGGAGAGTGGCTGTTATTGCCAACGTTAAGGGGGAGACAGTATTACCGATTGACGGACCTGCCGATGCCGGCGCGGAATTTGACAAAAAAGAGACCATTCAAGATATCCAATCAGCCATCGAGTCTGATGGACATACAACTGTTTTTATCCCTGCGGATGCCAATCTTCCATACGCTCTGGCTCACGTTCGCCCGGATATTTGCTTCAACATATCTGAAGGCATTTACGGAGATGCCCGCGAAGCGCAGATACCAGCGCTATTGGAATTACTTCGCATCCCTTACACCGCATCTCGTGTTTTGACCAACGCTATTTCGTTGGATAAAACCATGACCAAACGAATCTGGCGCGATAAAGGCCTGCCAACCGCCGCATTTCAGGAATTCATTACCGGAGACGAACCACTGGCGGATGATCTGACCTTCCCTATGTTCGTAAAACCGGCCAGTGAAGGTACCGGTATGGGCATGGATGGTGGTTCCATTGTTCACGACAAAACATCATTGTTTCAGCGCGTGAAATGGGTAATTAATAATTATCATCAACCAGCCCTGGTGGAAGAATACCTTCCCGGTCGAGAATTTACGGTCGCCGTAATGGGACGTGAGGATGCGGCTCGGTTCAGTCCCCGCCCCGGCATTTATGGTCCCGATGGCTTCCACCGGTTTCCACTTCTTGAAGTAGATAGTTCTGGTTCTGTCACACCGGGAATATACGGCCACCTCGCTAAAACCCTTCACCATGGCGAAAGCGGAGTACCGCAATTCATTTGTCCGGCAACGGTAGAAGAACCACTGGCTTCAACATTGCAGGATATGGCAATCAAAGCTCATAAAGCCATTAATGCCCTGGATGTTTCTCGCGTGGATATTCGCCTGGATAAAGATGGAATGCCACGCTTGATGGAAATTAACACACTCCCCGGCCTCACAAGGGGATTCAGTGATTTATGTGTTATCGCAGAAGCCGAAAATTGGAATTATCGCGATATAATACTGGAAATACTATATCTGGGAGCATCACGCTTTGGCATGGTAACTCCCAGTGACCGGACTGCGAGGGGCATTCCAGTGCAACTTCCCAAATACGTTCCAGTTTTTCACAACCAGCGACATTCACGATAATTTAGATCCACTCCTCATTTAAAGAAGGAGGAGTGGATCTATGCAAGAACCCGGGACCCTTAATGATGGGCCGGGATTTTTGCTTAATATTGTTTTCAAAAGGTGGTCAGACCTTTGGAAGAAACCCTGTAACAAAATCAAATCCATAATTCTACGTAGGAGAGAGAAAATGAAGAGTAAGTTATTTGTTGCAATCAGCCTTATCGCCCTGTTCGCCATGGTTTTGACGGCTTGCGCTCCCGCCGCCACAGCCACCCCCGCTGCTGACGCCGCCAAACCTGCCGAAGGCGCGGCCCCCGCGGCCATGAAGATCCGTGTCGCATCTGACGCAGCGTATCCACCTTTCGAAACTGTTGATGAAACCACCAAAGAGATGGTCGGCTTTGATATTGACCTGTTCAAAGCCATCGCTAAAGAAGCCAACCTCGAAGTTGAATTCGTCAACATCGGTTTTGACCCGCTTCTGGCCGGCATGGCTCAGTGCCAGTACGACGCCGCTATTTCTGCCATCACCATCACGGATGAGCGCAAACAAAATATGACCTTCTCTGATCCTTACTTCCAGGCTGGTCAGGCTATCACGGTTTCCGTGAAAAACGATGCGATCAAGTCCGAAGCTGACCTTAAGGGCAAGACCATCGGTACCCAGCTTGGTACCACCGGTGACATTCTCGCCAAGAAGATCGAAGGCGCCAATGTCAAAGCCTACGACAGTGTTGACCTGGCTTTCCAGGATCTGCTGAACGGTCAGGTCGAAGCCGTTGTGGCCGATAACGTACCATCCGAAGGTTTCGTGGGCAAGAACTCTGACAAGATCAAAGTTGTTGCCGGTCTGCTGACCTCTGAAGATTACGGTATCTCCGTCTGCAAGAAAAACACTGAACTGCTGGCCCGCATCAATGAAGGTTTGAAGAAAGTCAAAGAAGCCGGCCTCATTGAAGAGCTCAATAATAAATGGATTAAAGGCAAATAACTTTTTTCCGGCTATAAGCGGATGCCTTCTGGCATCCGCTTTTTTTATATAGTTTTCTTATATGGTTTTCCTTGTTATCTTTCTGGAACGACCGTATAATGAGAATAGTCCCGGGGATGATCGGCTTCGACGGGAGAGGCTGGTCCCGGATGGCGAGCCGAGAGGTGCCGAACTCGTAAAATCCGCACAAAACTTTAAGTGCCAACCGCACTTCCTACGCTGCTCTTCCTCTCGCTGCATAAGCGATAGGTACCAGCAACCGCCTCTTCGTGAGACGGCGTCTGCCTACCCCGCTCTTCAGCCGGTGGTAACGTGGGCGTCACAAAGCTGAAGTGCCGCGCGGTTTTCCGTGAGCTGCGCGAAAGAGGGCTTTCGGGCCTGAACGGATTGCCTGTTGTTTGTTCTGTTGGTCTCTGAACAACTGGTGAAATAAAAGATCAACTACGCTCGTAGAGGTTCGAGGGTCGAATCTTTCGGACGCGGGTTCAATTCCCGCCATCTCCACAGAATCAAAAAAGACGATGTAGAAATCGTCTTTTTTGATTCGTTGAGATTTATACTTCGCACACCAGTCCCTTCAGGTAGTGACCTTCCGGGAAGTTCAATGCTACCGGGTGATCCGCTGCCTGCGTCATCCAGTGCGATACCCGCGCGTTGACGTTCGCGTCTTGCGCGGCACCGGCCACGATCTTCTGGAATAGTTCCGTTGTAACCCCTCCGCTGCATGAAAAGGTAAACAGCAATCCACCCGGCCGGAGCATCTTGAAAGCCAGAAGGTTGATATCCTTATATGCCCGTGCGGCCCTGGCGGCATGCGCGGCTGTGGGCGCGAACTTGGGCGGGTCGAGGATGATCATGTCGAATGTCTCCGCGCGGTCACGCAGGTTTCGTAAAGCCTGGAAAACATCCGCTTCCATCCAGATGGCTCTATTGGCCGGGAGGTCATTCAATTCCATGTTACGCCGCGCGGCAGATATCGCCTCAGCGGAGCTGTCAATGGACAACACATCCTCCGCCCCACCGGCCAATGCATGGATGGTAAATCCTCCCGTATAGCTGAAGCAGTTCAAAACCCGCCGCCCGTGCGCCAGGTTTCCTGCCAACATCCGGTTTTCACGTTGGTCCAGGTAGAAACCAGTTTTCTGACCGCGCAAAACATTTACCCCAAAGCGCAACCCGGCTTCGTTTATGGTTATCTCACCGGCTGGTTCCTTTCCTATCAGAACGCCGGTAAATTCATCCAGCCCTTCGAGTTTCCGCACTTCCACATCGGAGCGTTCCACAATACATTCGGCGCCAGTCTGTTCCTTCAGGATACGGGCGATTTCCATTTTCCAGGGATCGATTCCGGCCGATAGTGCCTGAATTACGACCACACGTCCATAAATATCGGCTACCAATCCAGGAAGACCATCAGATTCGCCGTGAATAAGTCGAATGGCATCGGACTTTTTAAATAAACCCAGTTGCTGTCGATTAACGATCGCGGTATTGATTCGTTTCGAAAAGTACGCTTCATCAACAGCTTCATCCTGCGACCATGTCCAAATCCGCGCGCGGATTTGTGACGTTGGGCTGTATGCGGCGCGGCATAACCAGTCACCTTTGGATGTAACCACATCCACGGTTTCACCTGAAACAGGGTTCCCTTTCACAGATTGAACCGCACCGGAAAAGATCCAAGGATGCCTGAGAAGAACAGATTTTTCCCTTCCGGGATTCAAAACCAATTCACCCGTCATGCTTTTTCTCCGGCCAGGCGGCGCAACCCGCCTTCATCGAGCACCGGTACGCCCAGCTCCCGAGCCTTATCCAGTTTGGAACCCGGGTTCTCACCAAGCACCAGATAGCTGGTCTTCTTGCTGACGCTCTCAGAGACCTTTCCTCCGAATTTTTGGATATACTCTCTGGCACCATCCCGTGTAAAAGTAGGCAGTGTGCCGGTAACCACAAACGTCAGTCCGTCCAGCGGTTGTGGGCCAGCTGGTTTTGAAGTAGAAATATCACTTACCGGCCAGACGCCGTATTGCTTAAATTTTCGTATCAGTTGACGGTTTCCTTCAACAGAAAACCAATCAACAATTGCCTCAGCAATGTTCGGTCCAACACCTTCGATTGTCATCAATTCCGCCTGCCCTGCTTTCGACAACGCCTCCAGATCAGGATACTTCTTTGCAAGATCGGCAGCCATCACCTCACCAACACCATGAATTCCGATGGCCGTTATCAAACGGTTTAACGGCTGTCGTTTCGAAGCAGCTATTGCTTCCAGAAGATTATCTGCCTTTTTCTCGGCAAAACCCTCAAGATTTAACAGGTCTTCTTTTTTCAACCCGTAAAGGTCAGACGGATCTTTTACAAGTCCTGCTTCGATTAACTGTTCAACAATCTTAATCCCGCATCCGGCGATATCCATTGCAATACGAGATACAAAATGTTCAATGTTTCGCACCAGTTGAGCCGGACAGGCGGCATTAACACAATACCAGGCTACCTCATCGTTAAAGTGTTCTACCGGTTCGTGGCATGTCGGGCATACCGAGGGTGGTTTATAGCATACTTCACCACCTTTTCGAGCGTCTATTACGGGCCCCATCACATAGGGAATTACATCCCCAGCCCGTTTCAACAGTACGCGATCCCCAATACGGATGTCCTTTTCGGCAATAAAGTCAAAATTATGCAACGTAGCCTGCTTGACGATCACGCCTCCGATCTCTACCGGTTCCAGAATGGCGTATGGAGTGAGAACTCCCGTTCGTCCTACAGCAACCCCGATGTCATTCAGCACCGTCGTCACCTCGCGGGCAGGAAATTTGAAAGCCATTGCCCCGCGAGGATCTTTTCCCACAAATCCCAGTGACGCGGCCAATTCAAGGTCATTGATCTTGATCACCGCGCCGTCAACTTCGAAAGAAAGTAAATCACGGGTTTCTTTACGTTTCTCACAGGCTTTAATCACCGCTTCCAGATTCGGGCAGAACTCCACTTGATCAGAAACGGGAAAACTCATCGCCTTCAGATAGTTCAGCAGATCCCATTGTTTTCGAGGAATCGGTCCATCCGCTTCAACAATATCGTATGTAAGCAATGCCAGCGGGCGTTTTGCTGTTAATGTTGAGTCCAATTGTCGCAAAGAGCCTGCCGCGGTATTGCGTGGATTCTGATATGTCTTCTCTCCTGCCTCTATCAAACGCTGGTTTAATTCCTGAAAATCTTTGAGATATATGAAAGCTTCACCTCGTACCACCAATCGATGCGGTGGTATGGGACCATTCTCTTCAACCGGAATTCGCAACGGCAGCGTTCGGATTGTCCGCAGATTAGCTGTTATATCTTCACCAATTTCACCGTCACCACGGGTGGCACCGCGGACAAAAACACCATCTTCATAATGCAAAACCACGGTCAATCCATCAATTTTTGGTTCCACAACAAATTCCGCATTCAACACACGTTCATCTAATTTGGAAATCCGTTCCACCCAGGAACGGATATCATCTGTGTTAAAAGCATTCGCCAGGCTTAAGATAGGATGCGGATGAGCCAGTTTATTGAATTTATCTGAAACAGCCGCTCCAGCACGTTGACTGGGGGAATCTGGGGTAATCCATTCTGGATGATCGGCTTCGATTGTCTTTAATTCCACAAGAAGCCGGTCGTATTCCGCGTCGCTGATCACCGGCGAGTCCAGCACATGGTACCGGTAATTATGAAAATTTAATTCTTTTTTCAACTGTTCCAATCTTTTCCGCTCTATTCCGATACTCATGTTGCCCTCTAAATGTGATTATTCATTGAGCGCTTTCGCTTTTTCCTGAAGAGATCTATCTTCATCTGTGACAGGTTCAATGGTTATACCATGTGGAACAGGCTTCGAATCGTCATTAACATGAATGAACGTAATAAAACCATCCACTACCTGACCGTTGTTTGTTGATACATTAACATACGTCACGAAGCTTGTGCGTCCCGCATGAATTACCTTACTCGTAAATGTGACAATCTCACCGCATTTAACCGGGCGTGAGAATGTCATTCCGTGAATCTTTAAACAGACGATATTACGAGGCTCTTTGATGCGAGCCACGGCAATGAAACCGGCTTCTACAAACCACTCGGCTGTGCGGCCGGCATATAAAGTTCCATGATGGTTTAAATCTTCCGATTTGACCAAATGATTCGAAGTGTTACAGACAGGATCCAAGGCATACTCCTCTTAATTGCACTGACTGATTGAATCGATTGGTGGAATAGGAAAAATGGTTAATCGATGATACTGTGATTACCCTAATTCCTTTCACACGAGCCTTCAGCTAGATGTTGCATATCGATTATCGCAGATGTTGCTCCTATTGGTTCCAGCGCGGCCGGACAGAATAAATAAAGCGAGCGCATGGTACCGGGGTATCCCACAAGAATAAGCTGTTGATATTGGGACTCAAATTCGACTACTTTTTGAGAGATCAATTCGCCATCATCATCAGAAATTTCGCCGTGGTATAACCAAACCGGCTGACCTTCACCTTTGACAAATTCCCTCTGGTAGAAATCTTTTCCGATACCGGAAACATTATATGCCCCATCTTTTGTGACATAGCCTCTGGTATACAGGTCGATGACAAAGAAATCCGGTGACCAGCTCGTCATCAGAATCGGCAGGTTTTTCGAAATAGCGGTATCCACCACCAGAGTATTTTCTCGCGAAATTTGCTGTTCAAAACTTTTCAAAGTTCCCCCAATAAGATTATCAAAATATCCATACACCGGTCTTGGAATACCAGGCGTTGGAAAAGCAGAGCCTGAAGCAAAAACTAGATTGAACTGATTCCCTTTCGCTTCCGGCCGGTCAAATGGTTTCAATTCAAAACCGGGTCCCCATGCTGTGTCACCCCAAACTATTTGCACACCGATTACCCAGGGAATTACCAAAACCGCCAGCATCGCTCCTCGGATGACGTATTTCAACCACACAGGTTTCACAACGTCCCAAACGGCATATAACCCAAACGTAAAGCACAGAACCAGTTCCGGAATGAAGGTGATCAAATTCTTAGGTGCGCCGCTGCGTAACCAGGGCAAGATTCCCAGAAATCCCACTATGACAGGGAGCCAGACTCTATCTTTTTTACGCGCAATAATGAAGAATCCTATCATCGATAGAATTACCATCGCTGGAGTGAACAACGGAGACAATCCCAATATCATGCTCAGGTAAGCATCAGAACCATCCGTTCCTACCTGGTTAAGCACCATACCCAAGGTGTTAACCGCGTGGGAAAGATCAAAGAATTTTATATTGCTTAGAAGGATCATAATTACAGAAAACAAAATGGAAAGAACACCCCAGATCAGAACAAATCTGACCTTTTTTCGGGTCTCGATGCCTTGAAGGGTAATAAAGAAAACATCGACCGCGATGACGGCTCCATATACGATGGCATTCCATCGAAATGACACACCCAGCGCGAACAAGATAATCGAGCCTATAAAGACCGCCCGGTTTTTTGGCGAGTTAACATCACCGGAATTTATTGACCGCACCAAAAGGTGAGATAGTAGGAGTAGATCAATGGCTATGAGAGTTGGTTTGTAGCTGAGCCCGAGATAGAAAAGCTCCGGGGCAGCGAACAAGATCAGCAGCGATACAAACGGTTTCTCGGTTGGAGTGATACCCTTATTCCATTCAAAGACCAGCCGCGATAATAGATACCCGAAGAGAATGCAGGCAAGTGACGTCAGGCCGAAACCGATGAACCGCAACAAGTTTTCCTGCGGAGGAATTATGGAAAGAAGCGTGTCCATCATTCCCTGGTATGGGGAATACGGCAATTGAAGATCGATATTTCGACCAAGTAAATGATACGCGATGGAAGTAGCGTCGTCACCTTCAACATATACGAATGCCAGTGACCGCCAGAAGACGATGACATAAACGAAAAAAGTCGGGAAAAACCATAGTTTATCCCATGCTATTTTTAATCCTATAGTCAATCTCTTTTGAGTAGTCATTTTGCATTCCTTTCAAGATATCCCGACAGGGTATAGTGAAACAATAAATTCTCCATAGCGTTTTTGACTACACGATTTGGGCAAAGTTAAAATTTGAAAACTGGATACATTTTCAGAAACGTTCATTGGTTTATTCGATAGCCGCTTATCACGGTGTGTCAATCAAAAGATTGATAATTAACTTTAACATAAATCCATCGTCCATAAAGCATTCGTGATGCTTTATTATTTTCTTCAAAGGAAAAATGTGCGAAAATCAAAAAAAGTACTATCTGGTTCATCTCAAACCCGCGCCGCACGTTCTCCCTTTGCGTCCAAAACTGTTTTTCTTCGTATATTTCTTAGTGGATGATTGTGAGATTAATCATTTTTTCAATATGAAATGTTACACTTTGTATATCCGGAGGTACACATGAGCGCAACCAAAATTATTGCCTATATTTCTGCCGCATTTTTAATTTTCTTCGGGTTCCTTTTTATCTATGCGACTTTCAGCCCCAGGGGACAGATTGGTTGGTTGATAATTGGATTAATCAGCGTCATTGCCGGCTTTGTTTTAATCTTCTGGGCTGGCCGCAAACCTGCTGTGGCCGCTGATCAAAACGTGACGGTAAAAATCGACCTGCCCGGAAACGTCAGTATGGATACCATGAAGTGCAAATCCTGCGGTGGTGTGCTCAGCCCAGAAAATATCAGCCTGGTGGCTGGCGCACCGGTCGTCACATGCCCGTATTGCAAAACCACCTACCAGCTTACTGAAGAACCTAAGTGGTAGAAAAACTCAACAAATAATTGCCGGGAGGATGCCTATGTCCAGGTTCAGGTGGCTAAGTATCACTATTGCCTGTTTTCTTTTAGCGTTGACTACGACAAATGCCTACGCGCAGACTTATCTTTTTCAGGTTGACAGTCTGGATGTCAGTGTGTATGCCAACACGGATGGCACATCATCCATTGACTATCAATTCGTGTTCACCAATAATCCAAAAGCCAGTCCCATTGACTATGTGGATGTTGGTGTTCCAAACAGCTCTTATTCTCTCTCAAATGTCAGCGCGGAAATCGATGGTTCACCCATCACGGATATCCAGCATTCTGAGTATGTGTCACCCCGTGTAGCGTTGGGGTTGGGACCCCGCTCCATTCCTCCGGGAAAAACCGGAACTGTTCATGTTCGCATTAACAACGTGGAGCGTGTTTTTTATCCGTCCACCGCGGAAGGTGTGGAGAACTACGCCAGTCTCGAATTTTCGCCTACATGGTTTGGTTCCGAATACGTGACCGGTTCGACAAAAGTCACAGTGACACTTTTTCTCCCGCCCGGTATCAACCCGGAAGAACCCAGGTATCATGCCGTCCGTGGAGGGTTCCCCGGTTCAGCCGAACCCGAATCCGGTTATGACGAAGAAGGCCGTGTCTTCTACCGTTGGACATCGGATACCGCGAATGCCCACACACAATACACGTTCGGCGCCAGTTTTCCGGCCAAACTGATCCCCGCTGAGAGCATAGTCAAAGAACCGCCGATAAAGATCGATTTCGAAGATATCTGCTGCGGAGCAGTTGTTCTGGGATTTATCGGTTCTTTCATTTGGGGCATTTATGAAGCCATCTGGGGTGCTCAGAAACGCAAGCTCCAGTATCTTCCTCCGAAAATCTCTGTGGAAGGCCATGGCATCAAACGCGGTCTGACGGCTGTTGAAGCCGCGGTTTTAATGGAACAGCCCGTTGACAAAGTTATGACCATGATCCTCTTTGGTCTGGTTAAAAAGAACGCCGCCGCGGTTATTTCCAAAGACCCGATGACCATTAAGGCGGTTGATCCTCTTCCTGAAGGGCTTCAGGAATATGAAAAATCATTCCTTGAAGCCTTCAACAAAGCGGATAAGAAAGAACGTACCCGTGCCCTGCAGACAATGATCATTGATCTGGTCAAAAGCATCGGTGAGAAGATGAAAGGATTCTCGCGCAAAGAGACAATCGCCTATTACAAAGATATTATGGAACGCGCCTGGGCTCAGGTTGAGACAGCCGATACGCCGACCGTAAAGATGGAAAAATTTGACCAGTATATGGACTGGACCATGCTCGACGACAAATTCGGTGATAAGACGCGCGAAGTTTTCCGTACCGAACCTGTCTATCTCCCAACCTGGTGGGGACGTTACGATCCCACCTACTCCTCTTCATCATCATCCGGCGGTGGATTGCATAGTCCGTCAGCGCCTTCTTCGAGTGGATCCGGTGGAGGAATGCAGCTTCCCTCATTGCCCGGAGCGGATTTTGCCGCATCGATGGTTGGCGGCATTCAGAATTTTTCCAGTAAAGTGGTCGGTGATCTGACGTCCTTCACCAGCGGTGTCACGGAGAAAACCAATCCGGTACCGGTTAGTCGTTCATCCAATTACAGAGGCGGCGGAGGCGGCGGAGGATGTGCCTGTGCCTGCGCCTGCGCGTGCGCCGGTTGTGCCTGTGCCTGCGCCGGCGGCGGCCGTTAAAACATAAGGAACCACCGTTGAACGGTAAAACACGCATGCCTTCGATAATAAGCTTCCGGAAATGGTTTGACCGGAACGTCACCCCTGTAAAACCGGGGCTGTATGTGTTTGACCGCATTCAAGGCTCAGATAAATGCCGGGCACACCTGCGTATCGACCCGGATGGTTCTGGTACATTGCTGGTCAACGCCGCGCGTATCTACCACTTAAACCCGACCGCCGCGCTGATCGCCAGCTTACATTTGAACGGTAAGTCGGAACCGGAGATCATCTCACGGATTTCGCAGGTGTACGCCATCCCGGTTGCCCAGGCTCGCGATGACTATAAAGACATCAAGGCAACCATCGAAGCACTGTTGGATCCGGATCCTTCGTGCCCGGTGTGCGAATTGCAGTTGGAGACTGAACTTCCGTTCAGCGCCCGCCCCACCGCGCCATATCGCATGGACCTGGCGTTGACCTACCGCTGCAACAATAACTGCGCCCACTGCTACAACGCCCGTTCCCGCAGCTTCCCTGAGATGACCACATCAGAATGGAAACAGGTGATCAGGCGCTGTTGGAAGATAGGGATACCGCATATCATTTTTACCGGCGGCGAACCCACTCTGCGCGATGATCTGCCTGAACTTGTTGCCTACGCGCAGTCGCAGGGACAGATCACCGGCATCAATACCAACGGGCGCCGCCTGTCAGATCGGGTATTCCTGAACGAACTGATCGCCGCCGGACTGGACCATGTGCAGATCACGTTCGAATCCGCCGACCCGGCGACGCATGACCGCCTGGTCTGTCACCCCGGTGCGTGGCAGGAAACTGTGGAAGGCATCAGGAATGTGACGGCTTCCAGCCTGTACATGATGACCAACACCACCCTTTTGCGCGAAAACGCGCCTCAATTACAAAAGACGCTGGACTGCCTCAAAGAACTTGGTGTACCCACTGTCGGGTTGAACGCGTTGATCTATTCCGGCCGCGGACAAACCGTGGGGACCGGGTTACCTGAATCTGAACTACCCGATCTGTTGACCACCGCCCGCCGGTTGACGGCTGACAATGGACAGCGCCTGATCTGGTATACCCCCACGCAATACTGCCACTTTGATCCATTAGCCCTGCAGTTAGGTGTGAAGGGCTGTACGGCAGCTTTATATAACATGTGTGTTGAGCCGGATGGATCCGTTATCCCCTGCCAGTCATATTATGAGACTGTTGGAAAACTATTAGAAGTACCATGGAAATCCATCTGGGAACACCCGTTGTGTGTGTCACTGCGTGAGCGGCGGAATGTCCCCGCAGCCTGCGCCGGCTGTGTAATGCTCCAGGAATGCGGCGGCGGCTGTCCGCTTCATCAACTGGATTCGCAACCGGTGCCCATTCCTGTTGAATTTGCCTGATCTATTGGGAGGTAATCATGAAAAATTTAAAGAACATTCGAGATCGATTTTTCCCCGCCCCGCGCCGGTTGCCTTCCGGTTTTCACCCGTTCCAATCTCCCCCCGAGGTCAATCCTCCGTACCGCCTGCATCTCCGCCTGGAAGATGACGGCACCGGCGTACTGGTGATAAACGCGAGAACCGTTTTACACCTCAATCAGACCGCGGCTGAGATGGCCTATCACATGGTGAAAAAAGACCCGATAGATGTGACCGCGAAGGAAATTTCCAAGCGCTACAACGTTCCCTACCAGCAGGCATTGAATGACAGCCATGACTTCCTGGATCGCATCCAGTCCATCATCGAAACTCCCCAACTGGATCCGGTAACATTCCTTGACTTTGACCGCGTTGATCCATATTCACAAAAGTTATCCGCACCCTACCGCCTGGATTGCGCGTTAACGTACAAGACCGGTGAAGAAAATCCACACGCGGCACCGGTTGAACGCGTTAAACGCGAACTCCTGACCGAAGAATGGAAGGTCATCCTGCAGAAAGCCTGGCAGGCTGGAATTCCTCAGATCGTTTTCACCGGCGGCGAACCCACCCTGCGGCCTGACCTGTGTGAGTTGATCCAGATCACTGAAAACCAGGGACAGGTCACCGGATTGTTGACGGACGGGAAACGCCTGGCGGAACACGATTTCCTGCACGCTCTGCTGAAATCCGGCCTCGACCATGTGATGATCAACCTTGACCCCGAATCAACACAGGCCTGGGAAGCCATCAAAGATGTAGCCAACGAAGACCTGTTCATGACCGTGCACCTTACCCTGAACGGGAAGAATATTAAAGATGCCCGGGCAGTTCTGGAAAGACTGGAACAGAAGATGGGCGACAATCGAAGCCTGTCGTTATCAGTGAGTGACCCTGACCTCTCAAAGGATATGGCGGAATTACGCAATTACGCCGTACAGCAGGGATTCGAAATCTCGTGGGACCTGCCCGTGCCGTATTCAGCATTAAATCCCGTCTCTATTGAAATGGACCCGGAATTTGAACCCGCCCGCGGCGCCGGCAACGCCTGGCTGTATGTGGAACCGGATGGCGATGTCCTTCCCGGACAGGGCGTCAATAGGGTCCTCGGCAATATCCTGACAGACCCCTGGGAAAAAATCTGGAATAACCGCGGCTGATTATCCCTTCATGCGTTTTGAAGCCGATATGCATGAACGCTTTATTGAACAGGCAGGCTGGACCTTTCAGGCTCAGACTCTGTTTGCACAGGCTGGCGGGCTAACGCCCGGCAGTTCGGTGCTTGAAGCAGGCTGCGGCACGGGGGCACTGATGTCATCCCTCGCCGGTATATCACCCGCGCTTTACACCGGTGTTGACGTGCAGCCCGGCTTATTGCACCATGCGGCTGGCGTGTTCCCCGGTTTCACCTTTGCCTGCGCCGACGGATTTTGCCTGCCTTTTGCAAACAACCAGTTTGACGCGGTAGTCTGCCACTATTTTTTGCTGTGGGTCGACAATGTTCCGGCAATCCTGCGTGAAATGCTGCGTGTCACCCGCCCGGGAGGTTTTGTCGGCGCGTTGGCCGAGCCGGATTACGGCAGCCGTATAGACTATCCGGTGGATTTTGAATCGTGCGGAAGGGCGCAGCGTGATTCTCTCATCCGCCAGGGGGCTGACCCGGATATGGGGCGCAAAGTCCCGGCCGCGCTCGCCGAAGCTGGCTGCGTGGATATCGCGTATGGCATTCTGGGCGCATATTTACCGGTTCCCCTCACGGAAGAGCAGATCCGGTCTGAACAATCCATCTTGAGAAATGACCTGTCAGATAGTGAGATGAACAGATCTATGGAGAATATTCTTTTATATGATGCCGAGGCACGGCGCCGAAATACCCGGGTTCACTTTATCCCCACGTTTTTTGGCTGGGGGAAAAAACCGGCCAGATAAATTTCGTGAAAATTGGAAAATTTGCTGTATTGACACCCGCCAACCGGAGTGCTATTATCTCAACGTTGTAAAAAAATTAAACATTTCACGCCCCGCGTTCAGGGGCGTTTGTATGCCAGGAGGTGAAAAATGCCGTTCGTCAGCGAACTTATTGGACGAAAAGTTACCGATATTGATGGCAACACCATAGGGAACCTGGTAGACCTGATAGCCAACCAGGTCAATATTCCAATCCCGAAAATAACCGCCCTGAAAATAAAGAAACCATCAGGGATTGTGTTTATACCGGCGGTTGACGTGGCCGCCCTGTTCTCGCCGGTCATCCCGTTGACCAAACATACCAATGAGGTTCAGGATTACGCGCTGCGTGACGAAGACCTTGAACTGGTGGATGATGTTCTCGACAAGCAGATCATCGATACCAATGGTGTGCGCGTGGTGCGCGTAAACGACCTCGAGATTACCCGGGTCAACGGCGAATACTACGTCTCCAATGTGGATATCGGCGGGGCTGGGTTACTGCGCCGGCTCGGGTTCAAACGTCCGGCGGCTGTTATCCCCGATAAAGCGGTGGGATCGCTTCCTTCCGGGATGATCTCATGGGAAGACGTGGAACTCATCTCACACGATGAACCCATGCAACTAAAAGTCCCCAGTGACAAGCTCTCCGTGCTCCACCCGGCCGACCTTGCGGAGATCCTCTCAGACCTCAACCGGCAGGAAGGCAGCAAGCTGCTCGAATCGCTGGATGATGAAACCCTGGCGGATACCCTCGAAGAGGTGGAACCGGACTTCCAGGCCAGCCTTGTGGAACAGCTTCCCAACGAGCGTATCGCCGACGTGCTGGAAGAGATGTCGCCCGATGAAGCGGCTGACCTTCTTGCCGAGCTGCCAGAAGACCGTTCGGAACAACTGCTTAACCTGATGGAAAAAGACGAGGCGGAAGATGTGCGCAAGCTGCTTACCTTCCCCGAAGAGTCCGCCGGCGGTATTATGAACACCGAATTTGTTTCTCTGCCGGTTGACCTCACCGCCGGGCAGGCGATCACCCGGATCCGCGAAACCGCCAATGACGCCGAAACCATCTACTACCTGTACGTAACGGATGAATCCGACCACCTGCTGGGTGTGTTCTCGCTCCGCCAGTTGGTGATGGCCAATCCCAAAAGCCATATCAAGGATTTTATGGAGACTCATCTGATCACAGTTGACCTGACCGATAACCAGGACCACTGCGCGCAGATCATCTCTAAATACAATTTACTGGCAGTTCCGGTTGTTGATAAGAATAATGTGCTCCACGGTATCGTCACCGCTGATGACGCCCTGGATAAGATTATCCCGACCGCCTGGAAGAAACGCCTTCCCAAGCTGTACCATTAATTTCCTGTCCAGGAGGTAATAATGGCCCTCGTGAACAAATTGAAGCGCTATTGGCCGCGCTTCCTCCTATTACTGGCCGTTGTCGGTCCCGGGATCATCACCGCGAATGTGGATAATGACGCGGGTGGTATTGCCACCTATTCGGTGGCAGGCGCGCACTATGGTTACACTCTGCTATGGATGATGCCGCTGGTATTACTGGCGTTGGTGATCATCCAGGAAATGTCTGCCCGCCTCGGTGTGGTGACGGGCAAAGGATTGGCAGATTTGATCCGTGAAGGTCTGGGCGTCCGGTGGACGACCATCATCCTCGGTATGCTGCTATTCGTCAACCTGGCGAATACCGTTTCGGAGTTTGCCGGTGTGGCCGCCAGCATGGAGATATTTGGCGTAAACAAATACATATCGGTGCCGCTGGCTGCCGTCGGTGTGTGGTTTCTGATCGTCAAAGGAAACTATAAGACCACCGAACGCATCTTTCTTATCGCCAGCGCCATCTACCTGTCGTACGTGATATCAGGGTTCATGGCCAAACCGGATTGGATGGCCGTGTTCCAGTCGTCTGTCACCCCCACCTTCCATCTGGATGCCGGTTATGTGACCATCTTCGTGACCATCATCGGCACCACCATCGCGCCCTGGATGCAGTTCTACCAGCAATCATCCATTGTGGATAAAGGCATAAAGGTGGAGGATTACAACTTTGAAAAAGTGGACGTGGTTGTCGGTTCGATCTTTGCCGTTGTAGTGGCTGCGTTTATTATGGTAGCCTGCGCCGCCACCCTGTATAAGTCCGGAATTCGTATTGAGGGTGCGAAAGATGCCGCCCTGGCACTCGGCCCGCTGGCCGGTGAAAATGCCACCATCCTGTTCGGGCTCGGGTTGCTGAACGCGTCGCTGTTCTCGGCGGCCATCCTGCCGCTTTCCACCGCGTATACCGTGTGTGAAGCCTTCGGGTGGGAAAGCAGCATCAGCCATGACTGGAAAGACGCCCCCATGTTTTTCGGCATCTACACGGCCCTGATCGTTCTGGGCGCGGCTATTATTTTGCTGCCAATTAAATCATTGATCGACGCCATGATGATCAGCCAGACGTTCAATGGTGTGCTCTTGCCTGTCATCCTGGTGACCATGCTCACACTGATCAACGACAAACGCATTATGGGCAAGTATGTGAACGGGAAGATCTTCAACATCCTTGCCTGGGGTACAGTGATCATTCTGATCATCCTCGCGGCTATCCTGGTTGTCACCACATTTTTGCCCGGTCTGATCCCGGGTTAATTTTGACGAAATGCCTTGCCAGAAAAAGGCAGTCGGGCTTATAATTCAATCTGTTCGGGGCGTGGCGCAGTCCGGCTAGCGCGCTTGCATGGGGTGCAAGAGGTCGGAGGTTCAAATCCTCTCGCCCCGACTGAAAAACCACTAAAAAAGACAATTTTTTAGTGGTTTTTTGCTATTAATTCGGTTTTTGAGCGATCACTCAATATAAAATAGCCATTTTGTGTGCAACGTGTGTGCAACGGGTTTTAAATTTCTACAACATATTGCTAAATTACTTTGTCTTAACAAAAATTATAGGGTGGGATCGTGTTTGATCCCACCACATTCCGGGTATACAATTGACATATCCAAAAAACGAATTGACCTCGGGGAAAATGACGTCAATCACGCAAAATTTCAAACACACCTACGATCCCGCCAACCGGCTGACGTCCGTCAACGGGCAGGCCGTGCAGTGGGACGACAATGGCAACATGCTGGCTGACGGCACAGCCGTGTACAAGTACAACACCGCCAACAAGCTGGTAGGCGTCACAAAGGGTACTTCCAGCATTGTGTACGCCTACTCCGGCCTGGGCGACCGCCTGAAGCAGATCGCGGACGGCGTCACCACGGATTACACGCTGGATATCAACGCCGGCCTCACGCAGGTGCTGCAGGACGGTAAACAAACGTACCTTTATGGTAATCAGCGTATCTCTCAGATCGCCGAAACGCAGACCGGCTACTTCCTGCCCGATGCCCTCGGTTCCATGCGTCAGATGACAGATTCGTCAGCGGATCTGACGCTGGCTCGCGCGTATGACCCGTATGGCAATGTTGTCAGCTCGAGCGGCGCGGGAGAGACAGTGTATGGCTATACCGGCGAGATGCAGTCAGGTGGCCTGGTCCATTTGAGGGCCCGCGATTACGTGTCACAATTGGGGCGGTTCACGTCACGGGATACGTGGGAGGGGGATGAAAACCAGTCCATGTCTTACAATGCCTGGTTGTATGTTTACGCTAATCCCGTTATGTTTACTGACCCAAGCGGTCATTGGGTTTACAATCGCGAAAGTGCCGTTGCTTATGCAATGCAATGGGATCATCAAGTTGGGCTTGACCCAACATATGATTTTCCCCAATTCAATCTTGAAGCGAAAGGCTATAATTTGGGTAGTCAATGTACCCATTTTGCATCCAGCGTTTTACATCATGGTGGCGTGAGAGATCCGCGCGCTGACCCTAATCCCGATAAGGAGTTGGGTGGAGTGGATTTATACCCTCCATATTGGAATATTGACGTGTTAATGAAAGAACCATTTGAATTCCTGGGTTATAAAGGGGAAAACAGTTGGTATAAAACACCACCATTTTACGATTTTGCCACTAAGGTGATTGGCACTCTTGCATTGACTTATAATAATCCGCCTAGGTACTCCAATGAAACAAGAGAAGGCACGAAGACATCTCTTGACGAGAATTGGGATGCGCTACTTCGCGCCAATCAAGGGTACATCCAGAAAGGAGACCTTGTATTTTATTGGGATCCCGAAATATCTAATTGGGGGCATGTGGCTATTGTTGTAGGATGGGGCTTCCCAACATATTTCGGTTCCGAAAATGACCAACAAGTAAAAGATCCATCATCTGGAGAAGATGGTTGGCCAGGTCATCTGGCCTGGATAGAATCACTTGTAAAAGGATGTTCCGAAATAACGGACTTGCCTATTCGACCCCTTGTCGTTGAGAGAAGTGGACGTGTTACTTACACGGATTTTCGCTCTCTGGATAATACTGCTAATTATGTCCAAACCATTGCTATTGTGCATGTCAATACCACCGATAGTCCGGATCGTTAATATGAAAAAACTTCTTATAACAATTTTTTTTCTGGCTTTAGCTGCTTGTTCGCCTGGTCTCACAAGTCATCCTTCCAGCCCATCTCCGGAATCTAAACAGGCAAAGGCAACTCTTCAAATGCAAGTGACACCCAGCCAATTATCCTCCGCACGGGTATCAACCAAGACACCGGCGTTAACTTCGACTGCCCTGCCAGGCCCAACACCAATTCTCGCTGTTGACAATATCGTGGAGCGGATGTATGACCCTGGCGAATGGAAAAAGCTTTATGATAAAAATACAGTCTGGCAAATTGAATTGGACCCGGAAGGGAGAACGTGGATTTCGCCTGGGGGAGAAATCGGTTATTTCGACGGTAACCGATGGGTACTCTTTTCCCCAAAAGATTGTCTGCTTCCGCGTCTTTTGGATATGGCAATTGCGCCTAATGGCGCGGTTTGGGTCTCGGGTCTCCATGCACTCTCCCGTTACCAACATGGGCGCTGGGAGACTTTTCCGATACCAGATGTAGATGCAACAGCCTTTCCACACATGACAATTGACCCTTTTGGCGCTGTCTGGGTAAGCATGTCTTCTTGTCCTACTTGTGGATACTTTTTGAAAAAATTCGATGGAAAAAGTTGGAGCGATTTACCGTTATGGACAACCAAAAGAAGAACGGCGACTGTTCCAACAATACTTTTTACCCCTGATGGTACTCTTTGGGCTGCTGACGATACAGGTGAAATCGGGCGTTACGATGGCAAAGCTTGGAAAATTTACTCTGAATTGGAATTATGGTCAAGGAATGCTGATTGGGCTCCGTCTATTCAAATTGCATCTGACCATAAAGGAAATATTTTCAGCGCTTACACAGGGCAACCATCGTGGATTGCCAGGATTGACACAAATGGGCAGGTTACAAAAATCCCATATCCGACCAATCTTTACTTTTATCCATTTCCTCTAAGAATGTATGTTGATAGGCAGGATAATCTATGGGTGAATGCCTGCCTGAATAGAAAGGAGGATGGCTGCCTTGCATACTACAAAGATAACCAATGGGTGTCTTTTATCCATATGCCATTTAGTTCAATGAAAGACATCAAGGAATTGCCAGATGGAACGTTATTGGTTGCAACAGCGCAAGGTTTGTATCAATTCAAGTCGGCAAATTAATCCATTCGCAACCAGATTTTGCCTTTACTAACAGAAAAGTCGAACCAGCCAGATGGATTGGCAAGGCTCGTCTCTCGAATTGGTTGGAAAACATATTGTAAAGATGTAATGGATTGTGTGACCGCATCTCGAAATCCAGCGCGGACAGACCACCCGGTACACATTGGATTTGAACAATGGTTTGACACAAATTTTGTCATATTGGGCAAACACCTATTTGTATGGTGTAGACTGCACATCACAGGAAAATACGGAAGGCATTGATTACTTCCTTGGGGCTGGCGCTATTCCCCCAAATTTGAATAAATACAATGTTTACACGATTACTCCTATTGCACCCCTGGCTATTTTTAAGGGTGCAACCGGGGTGCAACGGCGTTGGATTCTATCGAATATTTGGACACATTAAACATGGATAACCCCATATTTTTGCATTAATCAGACACAGCGCCGCCATATATACGTATATGACAAATAAATCGCCCTTCCGCGATGCATGGGGTGCAAGAGGTCGGAGGTTCAAATCCTCTCGCCCCGACTGAAAAACCACTAAAAAAGACAATTTTTTAGTGGTTTTTTGCTATTAATTCGGTTTTTGAGCGATCACCCAATATAAAATAGCCATTTTGTGTGCAACGTGTGTGCAACGGGTTTTAAATTTCTACAACATATTGCTAAATTACTTTGTCTTAACAAAAATTATAGGGTGGGATCGTGTTTGATCCCACCACATTCCGGGTATACAATTGACATATCCAAAAAACGAATTGACCTCGGGGAAAATGACGTCAATCACGCAAAATTTCAAACACACCTACGATCCCGCCAACCGGTTGACGTCCGTCAACGGGCAGGCCGTGCAGTGGGACGACAATGGCAACATGCTGGCTGACGGCACAGCCGTGTACACCTACAACACCGCCAACAAACTGGTGGGCGTCACCAAAGGCACCTCCAACATCGTCTATGCCTATTCCGGCCTGGGCGACCGCCTGAAGCAGATCGCGGATGGCGTCACCACAGATTACACGCTCGATATCAACGCCGGCCTCACACAGGTGCTGCAGGACGGTAAACAGACTTACCTTTATGGTAATCAACGGATTTCTCAGATCGCCGAAACACAGACAGGCTACTTCCTGCCCGATGCCCTGGGTTCCATGCGCCAGATGACAGATTCGTCAGCGGATCTCACCCTGGCCCGCGCGTATGACCCGTATGGCAATGTAGTCAGCTCGAGCGGCGCGGGTGAAACGGTGTACGGGTATACAGGCGAGATGCAGTCAGGTGGTCTGGTGCATTTGAGGGCAAGGGATTATGTGGCTTCAATTGGCAAATTCATAACAAAAGATACATGGCATGGTTCTTTTAATAGACCACTTTCATTAAATAGATGGATATATGTTGAAGGGAATCCAATTTCTAGGACTGATCCTAGTGGATTTGAGCAAATTATTACTCCAGAAATTGTCACAATTTGGGATTATGACAATTTGCCGTGGGGACCTGATGGCTATTTGGACCCGCGCGATTTACCTACGGCTTTATTGTTCTCATATGAATTCACTGAACTTGACCTGAAAGTTTACCAATTACCTGATTTAAAGGCTCGTTTTAATAGAAACTCCTCCGATGCCTATCTCGGATACTATGAAACAATAATTGATTATGGACGATATGATAATGGAGGTCATCCTTCTTTTGTTGGATCGTTAGAACAAATAAAGGAAATGGATGAGAAAGCTTTCCAAAATAAAGCATGGAATTGGGGAAAAACTGGTCTTAGTGGAGTAGCGGATGTTTTGCTTGTGGCAAAAATTGCGAAAATCGTTCAATTAGGAGGTGGAGTAACAAAAATTGTATTATCGAGTTGTAGGGAAATTTTTGAACCTAGACTTGAATCTCCTAAAGATATTCCTGGATTACTATCATCAGGTATTGGTGTCGAAGAAGAATTGTCATCAAATAATCCTTATGATGAAAAAGCATTGAATATCTTATTAGGAATACTTCCTATTTATGGAACTTGGGATTCATTCAATAATGCAAGAGATTATAAATATCCATATAAATTTATGGATACAGTAGGTGACGCTAATTATCGAGAGAAACATACTTATGATAACTATTAAAAAAATTGCAGGAGATGAAGAAATGATAAAAAAAGCACCACCTTTTTTTCATTATTTTTTAGGAATAATGTTAGCTGGAACGACTTTGCTAATATTAAAATATTACGTCCACAATGCAATTCTTAGGTTTTTCGGAATGGGAATATTATGCACAATATTAGGAATTTGGGGAAACAAAGTGAAATTAGTTTTTTTTCGAATTCCATGGGGAGATAGAAGTTACAAAATCATAAACTATTTTACTATTCTTGTTGGTATCTTTTTCCTCATCTACAGTGTGTATTTATATACCTTTCCATCCCCATGACCGTGCGCGTCGAAGGCGTTGACCACTCCCCGTTCGAAGGCGTGAAGATCAAAAAATAAATACCAAATGTTTACACAATTACTCCTATTGCACCCCTGACCAATTTTAAGGGTGCAACCGGGGTGCAACGGCGTTGGATTTTTTCGAATATTTGGACATATGAAACATGGATAACCCCATATTTGTGCATGAAAAAGACGCATAACCGCCATATATACGTATCAGACATATTATTAACCCCTCCTCGACGCATGGGGTGCAAGAGGTCGGAGGTTCAAATCCTCTCGCCCCGACTGAAAAACCACTAAAAATGACAATTTTTTTAGTGGTTTTTTGCTATTAATTCGGGTTTTGAGCGGTCACTCAATAAAAAATAGCCAAATCGTGTGCAACGCGTGTGCAACGGGTTTTAAATTACTTTTTTGGTTTTGTTAAGACTTAAGAACATATTGCTAAAACCTTCGACATATTGCTAAATCACTGGGTCTTAACAAAAGTTATAGGTTGGGATCGTGTTTGATCCCACCACAGGCCATGGTATACAATTGACATATCCATAAATTCGAATTGACATCGGGGAAAATGACGTCAATCAAAAGAAGACACAACAATGAGTTCGTGGCCGTCACCATCCCCATGACCGTGCGCGACAAAGGCGTGAAAGTCTACGCGTTTGACGGCACCAACTATAAAGGCTACTCCCCCCGGCCAATGATCCCGCGGAATTTCGCGGAACCATTGGCCGAGAATCATCATCTTATCTATACAGCGGGCCAAAAGTGGCACAAGCCCGGTAATCCGCGCCAGTTGGGTCATCTGTGCCAAACGCTCCCCACGCGCTTGGCCGGAATAGATCCATATCGGCCAGATTGTGCATGCACACCGGGATGCGCAACATTGAAGCCAACGAAATCAGATCCGCGCCAATATGCCCATAGCTGACGGCACCATGGTTGGCACCCCAGTTAGCCATCACCGAATACACATCCCTGAAAGCGCCTTTGCCGGTAAGCCTTGGCGCGAACCAGTGTGTAGGCCAGGTGGGATTGGTGCGTTCGTTTAATGCCTCATGCACGTCCTTTGGCAAGTCAACCGTCCAACCTTCTGCCAGTTGCAGTACCGGGCCAAGCCCTTTCACCAGGTTGATGCGTATCATGGTCACAGGCATCCCGCCTCGGGTCACGAAGAGTGAAGAAAAGCCTCCTCCGCGGAAATATTCTGTCATCGCCGGGTACCACGTAGTGGCTGTAAGGCATTTCTTAGCATCGGATTCCGTGATATTCCAGAATGGCTTTATGGCCGGTTTTCCATCAATCTCCATCTGCCCGGTGGCATCCAAGGATGCCGCGCCTGAATTGATCAGATGGATCAACCCGCCGGCGGACTGGCCTGTAAGAGAATAACCTGTCACTCGTTTGACGGCCTCAGGGCTCCAGTATGTGCGCACATCAGCAAAGATCTGTGCCGTATTGGTAAGCAGATAACCAAAAAGCATGGCGGTACCGTTCAGGCTGTCATTTTCGGTAGCCAGAAGATAAGGTGACCGAATACCGTTCCAGTCAAATGATGAATTCAAAATAGCTTCCATAAAATCACCATTTGGAAAGTGATCGGTCCAATGACGCTGCCCCTGGAAACCGGCCAGAATGGCATTGTGCCCCAGGGCTTCTTCTCCACGGTCAATGTCATTGAGCCGCGGATTGCCTTTCATCAAATCACGGGCAATCATCGTCATCTTCACCACCGTCTCCCAGTCTCGATCTTTCTGTTCGCGTGAGCGCTGTAAAGCCGGTGGATTGTATTCGCGTCCTTCCGGGCAATTCGCTTTTGTCCAGGCCAAAGCGCGCTTGAACTCGTCCGGATCATAGATCTGCTCATCGATCCGGCGGGTGATCTCAGACATGTCGACCGTTTCCACCCGCATATTCAGGTAGCTCTCGAAAAAGTCATGGTCAACGATCGAACCGGCGATACCCATCGAAACATTACCGATGGAAAGGTACGACTTACCACGCATCAGAGCCACAGCCAGACCCGCCCGGGCAAAACGCAACAGTTTTTCTTTTACATCATCCGGAAAAACCATGTCTCCCGCGTCTTGCACATCCTTTCCGTAAATCGAAAAAGCGGGCAGCCCCTTCTGGTTGTACCCGGCCAGCACAGCTGCCAGGTAAACAGCGCCTGGCCGCTCGGTGCCGTTGAACCCCCACACTGCTTTGGGAACATGCGGGTCCATATCCATCGTCTCGGTTCCATAGCACCAGCACGGAGTCACCGTGATAGAAACGCCTACATTGTTCTTCCGAAATTTTTCCGCTGTTAGTGCCGCTTCCGCTACACCTCCAATGCAAGAATCCGCGATGACACACTGAACCGGAGAGCCGTCAGGGTACCGCAGGTTGGCGCTTAGAAAGTCTGCCGTGCGTTTAGCCATACCCATGGTCTGGTCTTCCAGTGATTCACGCACTCCTTTGCGGCGACCGTCTATAGCCGGGCGGATGCCAATTGTGGGATAAGAACTGGTTTTAGGTTCAGACATCATGTTTCTCCTTTTAAATAGGGTTGTGACGGCGCTTTTGTTTGTGGATAATTTGACGTCCATTCGAATAAAAATGGCCTGACGGAAAACGTTCATTCATAATGTAAAGAACGCCAAACCGACAGGCTCGCATACTTCGGTTGACCGGGGTTCATCCGGTTATCTCGGTCACGTCAACCTGGCCGCGCAATCTCTCATAATCGTCAATTCTGAAGTTGCTCGCTCCGATCATCAACGTATTGGCGGTGCCAGCCGCCACACCGCAGACAACGCATTCTTTAAATGAAAATCCTTGCAGGTAACCGTGGACAATGCCAGCCAGGGTGCAGTCACCGGAACCCACGGCCGATATCGCATCCACCTTCGGGTTTTTAACCCGATACATGCCTCCGGTATCAGCCGCCACAGCACCATTCGCCCCGAGCGAAAGCAGCACCTTCGTTCGATACCGTGTTGAAACCTCCGCCGCCATTTTGATGAAATCCACATCATGGTTTTCATCGATTCCCAGCAATGATCGGGCTTCCGTTTCATTGGGTTTGACAAAAAAAGGTCGAGCAGTAATTCCTTTTTTTAGCGCTTCGCCGCTGGTATCCAGAAATGTCAAAACATTGAACCTGTTTGCGATCTGTATCAATTCGGCATAAAAATCCGCCGGTACGCCCGGTGGCATACTGCCGGATAATGTGATGGCCTGATACCTGGTAATGTTTTGAGATACAAATTCTCGCAGCGCATTGATCTTTTCCGTGGGAACAGGGTCGCCATTTTCGTAGATCTCAGTCATCGTCTGATTGGTTTTATCCAGAATCGATGTACAGGTACGCGATTCAAAATCTGTATAGACAAAGGCAGTTTTAATACCTTCCCTTTGTAGGTCAGCTTCAATGAACTGCCCCGCATAACCGCCCACCCAACCACAAACGGCCGGGGTTTCACCCAAACGTTTGAGCGCCCGCGCCACGTTACATCCCTTTCCGCCGGCTAAAAGAAGCACAGATTCAGGCCTGTGAATCTTGTTGATCTGGAAAGATGAAACCACAATGGTTTTATCAATAGCCGCGTTGAGGTTAAGGCATAGAATCATACCGGTTCTACGCTTTCCCATTGGCGCCCAGGAACCGGATGCGTTCACGCACGGCTGCCACCTGATTTTCGCGTCCAACTGTCAAATATTTACGCGGGTCAACCACGTCACCGTCTTTCGACAATACATCACGGATACCGCCGGTAAACGCGGCAGACATTTGCGTGGCCACGTTTACCTTTGCCAACCCCAACGAAACGCCTTGTTTAATATCAACGTCTGATACTCCCGATGACCCGTGCAGCACCAACGGCTGGCTTACTTTTGCCCGAATGGTTTCTAACCGATTCAGGTCAAGGCTCACTTCTTTCGATTTCATTCCATGTACTGAACCCAGTGCGATGGCCAGAATATCCACACCGGTCATTTCTGCAAACCGAGCAGCCTCATCTGGATCTGTCAATTCAATATTGGCGTGGTTTAGTTCTTTTCCGTCTGGCTTCGGCACTTCGCCCACTTCAGCTTCCATACAGGCGTTTACGGAATGGGCAGCTTCGCACAGCTTTTTCGTTATGGCAATATTCTCATCGAACGGGTATCCGTCACCATCAAACATAACAGACGTGAATCCAAGAGCCAGTGCCTGAAGCACATCCCTTTCAGAACCATGATCAAGGTGCAGGGAGACGGGTGCTGATACACTTTCTGCCGCCACTTTGCCAATCGCAGCGATATATTGCAGCCCACGGATCTCGTTTCCGCTGCCGATATACGTCAACGCCCGGTGGCTGATCTGAATAATAGCCGGAGCATTTTCCGCCTGTGCGGCCAGAGCGATTGCCTGTGCCTGTTCCATGGTGTTGGCATTGAACGCGCCTACAGCCCATCCTTCTTTATGAGCGCGAATGATCCAGGGCAAAACATTTTGCAGTGTCATGCGGTTTCCTCGGGATTTAGCATAATTTTCTGATGTGCCAGTTGGTGCGAACCGATCTTTGTGAACACATCCGGCGACTGCGAAAGCGGGAACCGATGTGAGATCATTGTCTCCATATCCAGCCCACCCGTCACAAGTGATTCAATGGTATCGGACCATTCATGTCCCGGGAACGGCGCGGAATACGACATGAAGCAGCCCATAATACGTATCTCACGCCGCATCATGTTCTCGAAGAACGTCAACGGCATACTTTTATCGAGCGGCTGATTTCCGGCCAGAACAATACCGCCGCGCGGCCGGGTCACCGAAATAGTCTGTTCCAAAACAGACGGAACACCAGTGGCTTCCAGAACCAGATCGGCACCGTCTCCCGTCAGGGCTTTCAATTCTTTGACCATGTCAACTTTTGTGGGATTCAAGGTGAAATGGGCGCCCAATTTTGAAGCAATCTCCAGATTAACATCCAGAATGTCGCTCACCACAATGCGCTTAGCGCCAAGAATGCGCAGCCACTGCACCAGCATCAACCCGATCGAGCCAGCCCCCATTACGATGGCTGTTTCACCTGCTCTGAAATTTCCCAGTGACAACATATGCCGGGCCACCGTGGAAGGTTCGATCAAGGCGACATGTTCCAGATTCATATTCTCCGGAACCAGCATTACATTCTTCACCGGCACCACCACATACTCCGCGTAACAGCCATTTTGCCGCGAACCTACAAAGGAGTATTTGTGGCAGGCGGAATAGAATCCGTTCTTGCATTGTTCACACTCAAAGCACGGAATCAAAGGGATGATCGCAGCGGCTTTCCCTACGTAATCCTTATTAACCCCATCTCCCACCTTTTCAATAACTCCGGCGGCTTCATGCCCCAGTATCAGGTTGTACTCGCGGTGACCATCGACAAATCGTTTGATATCAGACCCGCAAATAGAAACCGATTTTATTTTTACCCGCACCTGTCCCGCTCCCGGTTCCGGCGTGGGAACATCTTTGTACGTCATTACACCTTTATCTTCCAGAACCACTGCTTTCATTCAAACGCTCCATTTATAATCTATGCGCAACTGCGCGAAATCGCATCAAGCTTCGCGAAACTTTCCAGATTCTGGCGTGATACCGCCCTATATACCTGGAACAATTCCTCATACATCGCGTGGTTGACCATCGAAGGCTCAAAAATCTGCCGGTTGGGCAGCAAAGATGTGATCGTCTCACTTATACTGCCGGCCAGACCAATCCCGCAGGCTGTCAGGGCAAATAAACCCAGGTCGTGCCCGCCTTCTCCGCCATCCGGCCTTCGCGCGATGACAAAGGGTTTCCCGTAGATATCCGCCTTGATCTGGCACCAGACCGTGCTTTGCGTAGCGCCGCCCGAACCGAGGAACTCCTCGATCTCAACGCCATGTTCTTCCGCGATCTGCAGGTTGTCATACACGGCAAATGCGCAACCTTCCATAATAGCGCGCAGCATATCAGCCCGGGTGGTGCTGTACGTCAGCCCGAAGAATACGCCTCTCGGCAGGCTGCTCCAAAGGGGCGTTCGTTCACCCGCCATATAGGGCAAGAACAACAGCCCCCCGGCTCCCGGTTTCGATTTTTGCACCTGACGGCTGAACAACTCGAACGCGTTCTGACCGATCAGACTTCCGGCGCTGGTTTCCAAATGACCCAATTGGTCGCGGAACCAGCCCAGCGAACCGCCGCCGACTGTTCCAGCCTGCAGTAAATATTGCCCCGGGATCACGTGATGCGAAAAGATCAGCCGTGGTTCCACCACAATGTGGTCGAGGCTTATCCCTACACCACCGGCCTGCCCGCCCTGCTCATTCGTCTGCCCCGGTTGGGCTACACCCGAACCCAGCGCCCCGGCGACCGCGTCAAGGCAGCCGGCGATCACCGGCGTGCCCTTTTTCAAGCCAGTCTGCGCGGCTGCCTTACCTGTCACCTGACCGATCACATCCACACTACGGCATAGCCGGGGCATTTTTTCAAGAGTTACATCTATCTCCTCGGCCGCCTTTTGGTCCCAACATTCTCGACGGATATCAAAGAAGTGATACCCGTACGCCTGGGTGAAGTCGCAAACGAATTCACCCGTAAACCGCGAGATGATGAAACCGGTGGCTTCCATATATTTAAAGGAAGCATCAAAGATATCCCGATGATTATTTTTTAGCCAGACCAGCTTGGGTGTGATATACGCCGCGTCCAACGGGTTGGCGTTCAGATTGACCAGCCTGTCTGCGTCCGGCAATGATTTCAAATCTGCTGTTTCCCGTTCCGCCCGCCGGTCAAGCCAGATCATGGCCGGGTGCAACGGATTTCCGGCACTATCGACCGGGATCATCGTCCAACCAACAGCATCGACTCCGACCCCGGCGATAGTATCCGGTGATATTCCGCTTTTTGAAATCACTTCCTGAATAGTGGAACAAACTGCCTGCCACCAGATATTCGCGTCAATCTCAGCCCACAGCGGTTCCGGACGTGAAAGCGGATACGTGTATGATGCATGCGCCAGAAGGTGTCCGTCTTCCGCCCATAGAGCCGTTTTTGTGCTTGATGTTCCAACGTCGACCGTCAGAATATGTCGTAATGCCATTTTTCTCCGTTGGTCTTCCGCTACCCTTTGGTGATCGTCCCATCCAGGTCCCAGAGATCTCGCCAATCTTTGGCGCTTTCCCACAGGAATACCTGACCTTTGATCAGGCGATCATTCTTATCAATACCGGCTATTTCTTTCATCTCTTCATCTGTTAGCGGGTTCTCGGTCACAGACTTCAGATTGCTGACATATTCTTTCGGGTAGATGGAGAAGGGAATCGGTATCTGCCCACGTTGAACAGCCCATTTGACGCATACCACGGCGGGATGAACATTTAACCGTTTCGCGATCTTCACGATAACAGGATCTTCGATATCCACTGTATCTTCCGGTGTCTTGTCACGATCCGGCCGGGTTGGTGAACCAATAGGCGAGAATCCGATAGGAACGATTTCATTTGAGATACAGTAATCGAACAATTCAGGCTGTTGAAAGTGCGGATGCAGCTCCATTTCATTGGCAGCCGGTTTTATCTTAGCATCACGCAGAAGCAGTTTCAACTTTGGAACTGTCATGTTAGACGTACCGATGTGGCGAACCAACCCCATCTCCACCAATTTTTCCATCTGCCGCCAGGTCTTCATGTAATTCTCATGAATGTAAGGAACGGCATGTGGGTCTCGGGAATCAACATCTACACCGGGGGCGTGGTGATTGGGGAACGGCCAATGGATCAAATAAAGATCCAGGTAATCCAACTGAAGGTCTTGCAAGGACTGCTGACAGGTAGGGATTACATCCTCTTCAGCGTGTTTATTATTCCAGAGCTTGGATGTGATCCATAACTCCTCACGTTTCACCCCTCCGGCCATCGCTTTTTGCAGAGAGACGCCTATCTGTTTTTCATTCCCATACACCATGGCACAGTCAATATGACGATACCCATGTTCAATCGCACCCAGTACGGCGGCGGCGATATCGTCGGCTGAGAACCGGTCAGAACCGAATGTGCCCAATCCAATCCCGGGTATCTGCGCACCAGTATACGTCTTGCGTTTGGGCACCAGATTGGGATCTACTTTTTCTAAAGATACGTCCATGATAAGTCTCCTCGTAAAATGAGTTTATTCCTTTATTTAATAGGGGTGACACCCTTTTTCAAAATGATATTGCCGTATTTAACCGTTTCCCCTGTCATCAGAACAGCGAAAGAAGATTTGGTTCGTTCATAAAATTCAAAACGATCGATACGTTTGATCGCCGGGGTTTGAGGCCAGAATTTATCTACGGCTTTGCGGTATGAAATTTCTACTTCAGGGTCAAGTTGATCGCCCGCCACCGGAGCCATCATGATCAGCGGACTTTCAACGTAATTGTCGAGAATAAAAAGTGGAAGAATAGCTTCCAATAATGCCGGAATTCTTAATCCATCCGCGCGCAATACACGCTTTCCAAATGTTTCACCGGGAAAATGAGCATCGGCCAAAACAATTTCGTCACCATGCCCCATTCGATGCAATACTGCCAGTAATTCGGGTGAAATCAACGGAGAAATGCCAATTAACATGAATAATTCCTTTCTGATATCTGACCAAAATTCTCCGGGCACCTTTCCATACAAACAAAATGCTGTATTTTTGATCGTACCTGAGATATTGACTATTCCCGGACGGCCCGTGCCCTGAGGCACAGGCCGTCCATAAGGAAAAGGATGAAGCGTTGATTAATACAGAACGTTCTTGGCTTCTTGTGAGTCGACGTTGTCCTTGGTAACCATCAGGAAACCAGTGTCAACATAGGCATCGACCTTCTTGCCAGCAAAGGCTACATCGTAGGCTGTTTTGACACCCAGGTAGCCCATATTGTAGGAACTCTGAACGGCAATAGCATTGAGGGTTCCATCCATAACCATTTCTTTCAGAGCGCTGTTTCCATCGAAACCGATAGCAACGATCTTACCGGAGAGGCCGGCTTCTTTGATCGCGCGGCCCATACCAATGGCGGTAGGTTCATTGGCGCCGAAGATACCCACGAGATCCGGGTTGGCTTGCAGAACATTGGTGGTCTGGTTCAGGGCAGTCGGCATGTCAGCATTGGAATACTGGGTGGTAACAATTTCCAATTTGGAATTGGCTTTAATGTAGTCTTTGAAACCGCCAACGCGGCCAACTTCGGAACCAACACCGGCAACATAGGACATCACAGCAATCTTGCCAGAGTCTTTTCCGGTGGCTTTCTTTACGCCTTCAATCAGGGCTTTGGCACAGGCTTCGCCAGCGGCTTTGTTGTCGGTAGCCAGGAAGGAGACGTATTGTGAAGGATCGCCATCAAGTTTGGAATCGATGATGATAACCGGGATACCGGCATCTTTAGCTTTCTTGACAGCCGGTTGCAAAGCTTTGGTGTCGGAGGGAGCCAGAACGATGGCTTTTACACCACGGTCAATAGCGCTTTCGACAATGTTGATCTGTTCGTTCACGTTGGATTCAGACTGAGCGCCGAGGAAAGTCACAGACAGTTTAGGTGTCTGGGCTTTTAATTCTTTTTGAGCATCCATGGCACCGGTTTGAACATTCTGCCAGAAACTAGAGTTACCAGTTTTGACAATGACCGCAATCTCACCACCACCATCAGCCGCAACAGGTGACGCGGCGACAGCTGTAACGCCAAATCCTGACAGGACCATGGATACAGCCATCAATACACTTGCGACCTTGAACAATTGCTTTTTCATGTTTTTCCTCTCCTGAGAAAACTAGGTTGATTGAACAATCGACAACTACGTGAACGTCATTTGGCTGTCTGAGGTGAACACCTCCTTTCAAGAGGAGAAAACGTCAAGATGTAGAGCTGTTTCGCCATCTCTCAATCTTTCAATTTTCACTTTCTGCGGAGTTTGAGCTGATCAATTGTCACAGCGCCAATCACGACCAGACCAATGACGATCTTTTGCAGGAAGTAATTCGCGCCGGCCATTGTGAGACCCACACTGAGAATGCCGATGATGAACGAGCCAATTACCGTACCCGTAATGGTTCCAATACCTCCCATGAGACTGGTCCCACCAATAACGGCTGAAGCAATGGCGTTCAATTCATAACCATCCGCGCTGTTCGGCTGTGATGTGACCATGCGAGACGCCAGGATGATGCCCACCAACCCGGATAACAGACCGGAAATTACATAGGCAACGATCTTTACCTGATTTACTTTAATACCTGACAGACGCGCGGCTTCTTCATTTGAACCTATCGCGTAAATGTAGCGGCCGATTTTTGTCTTCGTAAGAATGAAAGAGAAGATAATCGCCACTATGACCATTATGATCACCGGATAAGAAATTCCGGGAAATTGCGGTCCAAGTCTGAAAATGGCACCATTTCCTAATTCACCAAAACCTTCGGGCGCCGGGTAGGCGTTAGCGTTGGTTATGGTCAACGCCACACCGCGGGCGACCATCATCATGCCCAGAGTCGCGATAAACGGGGGCAAATTCAATCCGGTTATCAGAAGGCCATTGATTAGACCGCACAAAGCGCCGACCAAAAGGCCAACAACCATGCTCAACCAGATCGGAACGCCAGCTATTGCCACCATGACGGCGATAGTACCGGATAACGCGATCACTGAACCAATAGAAAGGTCAATACCGCCGGTAATGATGGCAAACGTCACACCAATACCCATAATTGTGATCGCGCTGGTTTGCAGCAACAGGCTGAGGATGCTGCGCGGGGTAAAGAAGTTTTTCGCGACAATCGAAAAAATAACAAAAAGAACGATTACCGCACCCAGAGTGATATATTTATCCAACGCGCCGCTGAATATTCTGGATTTTCCAAAGATGGAATGTTTTTCAATACTTTGCTTTGCACTGATTTCGCTCATTTCTTTCTCCGTAGTTAAAGTTTCCCGTCTATCGAGATTGTTGACTCAGTTTTTTGTGGCAATACCGGCCGCGTAACTCAAGATCTCTTCCTGTGATGTTTCACTGGTTTTCAGTGTGGCAGCTAGATGGCCTTCATGAAGTACCAGTGTCCGGTCGGTAAGCCCGAGAATCTCGGGTAATTCAGAAGAGATAACTATGATCCCCCTGCCAGATTTGGCGAGGGCGCCAATCAGTTCATAAATGGCGTACTTGGTGCCTACATCAATCCCACGTGTAGGTTCGTCAAATATCAGAATTTTTGAGTCACAAAACAACCATTTCGCCACCACAACTTTTTGCTGATTGCCGCCAGATAGATTGTTGACAATCTGATGCAGGCTGGGTGTTTTAATTCCCAATTCGTTTGTATATTGTTGAGCCGCCTTAAGCTCACTACTTTTGGATAGAACACCCATACTGCGGCAAATCTTTTCCACATTGGCCATTGTGATGTTTTCCGTGATCCGCATTTTTATTGCCAGTCCATCTTCTTTTCGATTTTCCGAAAGATAGGCAATACCACCTTTAATCCCATCTGATGGAGAATTCAGAGTAACTTTTTTGCCATTTAGAATTACTTCACCCGAATCGATACGGTCAGCGCCAAAAATAGCCCTGCCGAGTTCTGAACGTCCCGCCCCCATCAATCCAGATATACCCAGAATCTCACCGCGATACAGGTCAAATGAAATATCATGCAAAACGCCTGCGCGAACAATATGACGGACTTCAAGAATTTTCTCGTCGGTGGGATGGTTTTGCTTTGGAGGGAAGATATTCTCAAGTTTTCGGCCCACCATTCGGTTGACGATCTCTTCCATGGTGATAGCAGAGTAATCATCCGTGCTGATTGAACGCCCGTCACGGAAAATAGTGATTCGATCTACGATACGTTTCAGTTCTTCCAATCGGTGAGAGATGTAAATAATGGCCACCCCCTGATCACGCAGAGAGTGAATAACAGAAAACAGCTCATCAATCTCAGATTCCGTCAATGCGCTTGTCGGTTCATCCATGATCAGCACTTCCGATTTTGTCGAAAGCGCCTTGGCAATTTCCACCATCTGTTGCTTTGATACCGGCAATTTATTCAATTGTGTGGATGGGTCAATATTTATCTTAAGTGTGTGGAGCAAAGCGCTGGCATCTGAATTCATCTTCTTTTCATCCAGCGTACCGGCGCGGGTCAATGGTTCCCGCCCGATGAAAATGTTTGCCGCAACAGATAAATGCGGGATCAAGTTTAATTCTTGGTAAATAATGCTGATCCCCGCGTCATGCGACTGGCTTACATTGCGGAAGTTCACAATTTCGCCTTTATATCGAATCGTACCTTCATCCGCCTGGTGCACCCCGCTCAGAATTTTCATGAGCGTTGATTTTCCGGCACCGTTTTCGCCTACCAGAGCGTGGACTTCACCCTTGCGGAGCGTGAATGAAACACGATCCAAAGCCTGAACACCCGGAAACCGTTTTGACACGTTTTCAACTTCGAGGATCACTTCTCCCACTTCATTTGGTACTTTTTGTTCATTCTTTGTAATTACCATTGTGAATTCCTTTTGATCTCCTGAGAACTGACTTTTTTCTCGTGAAGTGATTCTGGACACCGAATATGGTAACGTTACCATATTCAGTAAAAAAATATCCACGGCTATTCCGGACTGGCACGCACAGGTCCGGTTGACCGCCGAACAATAATTTCGGTAGGCAAGATAATTTTCTGATAACCTTCATCGATCTCGCCGTTGATTTGTTTTATCAACAGTTCGGCTGCTTTTTTCCCCATTTCATAAGCAGGCTGGATGGCAACAGTGAAAAATGGTTCAATCAGCATAGATTCCGGAAAATCGTCAAACCCGACCACAGATACATCTTCAGGAACCCTCATCTTCAATTCCCGCAACGCTTTCACCACACCTATCAATATAAAGTTATTCGCGGCAAATATTGCGGTAGGTTTCTGGGATGACCGCATGGCGATCTTTGTTGATTCATAGCCGGTCTGTTGATTAAATCCGCCATAGTAGACCTGTTCATTGGCCGGGAGTCCAGCCGCTTTCAGGGCCTGCCGATAACCCACAACACGATCCGTTGACGTAGACACATTATCGGGACCGGTAATTATGGCTATGCGTTGATGTCCAAGGTTTATCAGCAGTTCGGTTAACTCTCTTGCGCCATTCTCAGAATCAGAGCAGACCAGATTGGTATCTCTCTCCGGAACACGGCGATCTAAGACAACAACATCAATTTTATTGTTATCGAGATACCTTACAGTTTTCGCATTTCCGCCAGCCGGAACCAACAATACACCATCCACCTGACGCTGTACCAGAATATTGGCGTATTTATCTTCTTTGCTTTCCGATTCGTCGGTATTGCAATAGATTACAGTGTAACCATTCAAACCGGCGACATCCTCTACTCCACGGGCCATTGATGTGAAATATGGATTTGTGATATCAGCCACCACAAGAGCAAGTGCGTGCGTCCGTTTTGAACGCAGACCCCGCGCGAGTGTATTGGGCACATACCCCAGCTCATTGATGGCAGTCTCAACCTTTTCTCTGGTTTCCTGGCTGATATAACCGGTATTATTGATCACCCTGGATACTGTGATCGGCGCTACTCCGGCTACTCTGGCTACATCAAGAACAGTGGGCATATATCTCCGCAATACTTATGGTAACGATGTCAGATAACGTTACCATAAGTATTGCGTCATTTTTCACAAATGTCAATAAGCAATTTATCGATTCCGGCGAAAAACATGAATCCATGACGAATGACTGGATTCGGACTGAACTTTGTCATATCCTTGGCCATTTTTCATATCAGGCCTTGACTCCCACCCCTGCAGGTCTGTATTATCTCTATTAAAACCGCTCCGGTAACATTACCGGTAATGTTACCGGCCATGTTTCACAGATCCCAGGGAGGTGTTAAGTAGCTAAAAATCAACCTGAAGCACCAGATTTTGAGTTTCCGCGTTTGTTTCACAGCTTTTTCGTACCACCTCAGTTTTCCCCTGCAATTCAATAGCTCAAAGTAAGGAAGAAGATCATGTCAATGAAAAAGACTGCCGTTAGCTTTTTTCTGGTTCTAATTATTGCCAGCTTGCTGGTTGGTTTCAACACGCCTGCCAACCCCACACAGCAAAAATATGACGACAACGCGCCTATCACGGTCTGGATTGACGCCGATCGCCAACCGGCTTTCGATGCGTATGTTAAGGCGCATCCTGATAAAGCTAAACTCCTCAAAGCTGTTACTGTCGATCGCGAAACCCTTCCGGCAAAAGTATTGTTGTTCAATAACACCAATCAGGGTTGGCCGGATGTAGTTTTTGCTGAACCCCGCCTCGTTGGACGTGTGGCAGATGACGCCCACCATTTCCCGCTTGATCTAAAAGAGTGGGTGCCGGCTGATGTACTCAGCAATTACACCGGTATGGACGGCTGTACATTTGGCGACAAAATTTACTGCCTTCGCTACGACCTGGCCATGTTCGTGTTCTATTACAACAAACCACTCATGGATGAGTTCGGTTATAAAGTTCCCACCACATGGGAAGAATATCAGGATCTGAGTGACAAATTGGCCAAGGAACATCCCGGTTATTACCTGGGTACCTGGGGTGACGGGTGGACCTTTATCAGCTATTTTGACGCCAGCGGCTGCCCATCTCACGAACTGGTGAACGATTCTGAACTAAAGATCGACATGAAAGACCCCCGCTGCGTCCGCGCCGCGAAACTGGTCGACCATATGTTAGGCAATGGCACTCTATTCAACACCGATTACTTCGCTGCTGAATTCGCCCAGGTTGTTTCATCCAATAAATTACTGGGAATGCCCGGACCCGCCTGGATGTTCGGTGTGTTTGGCGGTAATGAAAAAAGCTCCTGGTATAAAACCTCCGAACATCAGCTTGGCGTTGCCAATCCGCTGAAATGGAAAGATGACGAGAAAGCCATGACACCTGCCATGGGCGGCGCTGCCTGGACCGTTTCCAATCACACGAAAAATCCCAAACTGGCCGTTGACTTCATCCAGTGGGTCACTACCTCTCCTGACTTCTGGAAGGGAACATCCAACTTCCCCGCTTACAAACCGATCCAGAATCTGTTCCAGGAAACCATGAAAACCAACGCCCTCTTCGCCAACGATCCTTTCCCGATCTACCAGACGGCTGCCACCCAGATTACGTCACTGGACAAATGGCCGCGGTTTGACCTCATCGCTCCCCTGAGCGAAGTTGTGAAGACCGGATTAAAAGATAAGAAGACGGTAGAGTCCATTCTCCCGGAAGTGGCCAACAAAATTGCTCCTCTGGCGGAAGTTCAGGGTTACAAAGTCAACGTGAATAAGTAATAAAACTGAACCAAGGTGATATCTTTTAGATTATCACCTACACTGGAGGCCGCAGGGCACGTTATGCAGATAGTTTCTTAAGACGTGCCCTGCCCTCCAACATCCATTTGAATGATATAGTCTCCGGGAGTTCTCCTTGACTGATCAAACTTCTTCTCTACCTCAAGTTTCAACGATGAAAAAATCGCGCTTTACACCGTCATTTCGCGGGAAACAGAACATCGCGACTGGATTGTTTTTATTTCCGTATGTTCTGGTCATGCTGGCATTTGGAATTGGGCCAGGCCTATACGCGCTTGTGCTTAGTTTCGCTGATTTCAGCATGGGATTGCCAAGGTATTTTGCCGCCGGTTTCGAAAATTACGCTACGGTATTTAAAGATTTCCGGTTTTCCTTCACATTCACTAATATCGGTGAATTCCTGATAATTTCAGTTCCCCTGGGAATTGCTATGGTTGTCATACTGGCCATTTTGCTTCAAATGAGGCCAGGCCCGTTGTCAACAGCACTGCGTACGTTGTATTTTATCGCCGGCGCCGTAACAGGACCGGTTCTGGTTTTGATCGCGATCTTTATGCTGGATCCCAGTATCAGCCCGTTTCAGGCTCTACTCAAGGCTATGGGTTTCCAACTGACCAATGATGTAATTTACGCGGATAGTCTTCCTGTGATTTTTACCCTGCTTGGTTTCTTCTCTGGCGCGGGGATGTGGATCGCAATTCAATATGGCGCGTTGGAATCCATTCCCACCGAAGTGCTTGAAGCTGCCACGATCGATGGGGCGAACGCCTGGCAAAAAGCGTTGTTCATTAAATTCCCCCTTATTCGTCCATATATTATCTACCAATTCATTTTGATTTTCGCTGGTAATGTGCAATTATTTGTCGAACCGCAGATTCTGGGTGGTGGTAATAACCTGGGTGTTGGTGGAAATGTTCCAATGGTTTGGTCGCCCAATCAATTAGCCTACAATCTCGCTTTTGAATTGGGGAATTTCGGCGCCGCTTCGTCCCTTTCGCTGTTATTGCTGGCAATCGGGTTAGGAGCCGCGTACCTGATCATTCGTTGGACGGGCTTCTTCAACATCGAAAACTAAGGAGAGTGAAGCATGTTAAAGAACACACCTACACGAGCAAATAAACATATTTCACTGTGGTCACAATGGTCACATTCTTGGAAGAAATCTACCAGCGAAACGGGTGTGCCCGGATTTATCATCCGATGGGCTGTTTTAATTTTGTTCGCTCTTTATTTTTTTATTCCCATTTACTGGCTGGTACTGGCAACCACGAAAAGCGCTCCTGAACTTTTAGAATTACGACCTTTGGCATTTGGTTCAATCGAACGCCTTCAAGAAGCCTGGCGGCGGATCATTGAATACCAGGATGGCGAGGTCTTTTTATGGGCCTTTAATTCCATAAAATATGTAGTCTGGGGACTGGCTCTTTCGCTGGCAATCAGTATTCCCGCGGGGTATATTCTGGCAGTTGCGCGTTTTAAGGGCCGCCATTTATTACTCTGGTTGACATTGATTACCATGCTGTTGCCACCATCAGCACTCGTTCTTCCTTTGTTCATGGAATTAAACCTGTTCCGGTTGATTAATACCCAATGGGCTGTCATTTTGCCGGCATCCTTTTTCCCGTTCGGGACATATTTGACATATATTTATTACGCCGCCAGCCTGCCGCGTGATTTGCTGGACGCGGCGCGAGTTGACGGGTGTTCTGAAATCCAGTTGTTCTGGCACATCGCTTTACCGCTTGCATCCCCGTTGATCGGGCTGCTGGCTTTCATTAACTTCAATACGAACTGGAATAATTTTTATGGCCCGTATGTGTTATTGAACGATGACACATTGTTTAACTTGCCTGTTGGTCTTCAGCAATTTGTGATGGCAACATCCGCCCTTCGCCCGGGCTTCAATCCGAGTCCCGGTGTTATGGAAGGGTATCAACAGGCGGAAGCCGCGTTATTCGGATTGATGATGGTTATTCCCGTCGCGATTGTTTTCCTTTTCGCTCAACGGTATGTCATTGGAGGTGCTTTTACTGGTTCAGTAAAAGGTTAACCCTCTGGTATCGAGTATTCTTTACCTTTTATGAATATGAGGCCCTATCCTTGAAGGATATGGTAATTTCTGTACAGGTGCCTCTTTTCATAGAAGCGTGACAATTGTTGTCAGCTTTGCAGGACGATGACATGAACCATGTTGCGGTGAAGAAATAATTAGTTGATATTTTTGGAAAGTAAAATCAATGGAATTAATCAAGTTCTCTACTCGTCCGGGTGACCTTTTTATAGAAACAACATCAGGAAAAATAAACCTTTCTGCCTATTCATCTCGGGTTATTAGACTTCGATACACGGTTGAACCAGAGTTTTCTCAAAAAGAAAGCCTGATGGTTATAAAAGAGGCTAAAACACCAACTGAGACAACATTCCGGGAAACCGCTGATTCATTGTATTTCTCAACACCAGAGGTAACGGTACAAATAAACCGCCAGTCTCTGGCATTTCAATTTCTTGATAATGATGGCCGTGTCCTTACCCGTGAACCAGATAATGGGGGAAAAACGTTAATCCCTGTTGACGTTATTAAATCGATACCCGATGAAGATATGGATAGCACAACGATCCAGGGAGCAGATGGGCTGTGTATTTCCGGCCGCACATTTAAGGAAGTCGTTGACCGGCAGGCGTATCATGCCAAACTTGAATTTGAATGGACAGATGGTGAGGCACTCTACGGACTTGGATCACATGAGGAAGGAATGCTAAACCTGCGGGGACAGCATCAATTCTTATACCAGCAAAATTTGAAAGCCGTTGTGCCTACCCTGCTCTCCACCCGTGGGTATGGGATTCTTATTGATAATTATTCCTACATGACGTTCCACGATGATGCTTTCGGGTCGTATTTCTGGATGGATATCGCAGATGAAATTGATTATTACTTCATCTATGGCCCTGATTTTGACCAAATCATTCAAGGTATACGTTCATTAACCGGAAAAACGCCAATGCTGCCTCGCTGGGCTTTCGGGTATATCCAATCCAAAGAACGATATGAGTCTCAAACCGAACTTGTTGAAGTTGTTACTGAATACCGAAAACGAAACCTCCCACTCGATTGCATTGTGTTGGACTGGAAATCTTGGCCAGAAGGCCTCTGGGGGCAAAAATCTCTGGATCCAAAACGATTTCCAGACCCGGACCAAATGATGGCCGACCTTCACAATCTGAATGCGCGCCTGATGGTCTCCATCTGGCCTATCATGCATCCAGACAGCATGAATTGCGGTGAGATGAAAGATCAGGGATGCCTTCTCGCGAACCAGGCTACCTATGACGCGTTCAAAGAAAAAGCGAGAGACCTGTACTGGAAACAATCTCGTGAAGGATTATTCGATCATGGTATTGACGCCTGGTGGTGTGATTGCACCGAACCATTCGAAGCAGATTGGAATGGAGCCTACAAACCAGAACCTGAAGAACGCGCATTAATTAATACCAATGAGGCCAGAAAATACCTCGATCCCCAGTTCATCAACGCATATTCGTTACTGCATTCAAAAGGGATCTATGAAGGTCAAAGAAAGGTGACAGACCGAAAACGAGTGGTCAACTTAACCCGGTCGTCGTACGCGGGTCAACACCGCTATGCAACGATCACGTGGTCAGGCGACCCGTCTGCCACATGGGAGACTTATCGCCGCTTGATCGCAGATGGTCTAAATTTCTGCGTAACCGGAGAACCTTATTGGACAGTGGATATTGGCGCCTTCTTTGTCGGCAAAAAACCAGAACTCTGGTTTTGGCGCGGTGACTATGATCAGGGTGTTGCCGACCTGGGTTATCGTGAGCTTTATGTTCGGTGGTTCCAATTTGGAGCGTTCTTGCCCATGTTCCGGTCACATGGCACGGATACGCCGAGGGAGATCTGGCGCTTTGGCAATCCCGGCGAATCATTTTATGATTCATTGGTCAAATTTTTGAAACTGCGGTACCGGCTGATGCCGTACATCTATTCACTGGCCGGATTGGTCACATTAGAAGATTACACAATGTATCGAGCTCTGGCATTTGACTTTAGAAATGACCCGATTGCGCATAATATCACGGATCAGTTCATGTTCGGACCCGCGTTATTGGTAAACCCCGTTACCAGCCCTATGTATTATGGACCGAATTCAACACCATTAATCGGAAGAGAGAAGACCCGCAAGGTTTATTTACCCGCTGGAACTGACTGGTATGACTTCTGGACAAATGACCGTTTTACAGGCGGGCAAATAGTAGAAGCGAATTCTGACCTTGATACTATTCCGTTATTTGTACGATCGGGCTCAATTATTCCAATGGGTCCAGATATCTCATACGCCGATGAACATCCGAATGACATTATTTTTTTGAAAATTTATCCCGGACAGGACGGATCGTTCACTCTGTATGAAGACGAAGGGGATAATTACAATTATGAGAAGGGGTATTTTTCCACAATAAAAATGCGGTGGGATGAACAAGATTATTGTCTTGTGATAGAAGACCGACATGGGCATTTCATCGGAATGGAACCTACCCGGGTTTTCCATATCTCTGTAGTAGGTCAAGAGATCGAATTACAGATTGCCTATGCTGGGAAACAGATCACTGTAAACTTCAATAAATCCGAAAACCGGGGGTAGAGAATATTTCCTTGTGAGGACTTTTGACGAATGGTAATTATTCAAGCCGATTCAGGAAACAGATATAAATGATGGCGAATTATGATACAACTGCCGGTAAATCTACTCGGGTTAGTTTAAGATTGACAGGGTTTTTGCCCGAAATGAGATAATGAAATCCACCTATTTCGCTTGAAAGCAATAAAAATGAAAAACCCAAAAAGAATTCCAAAAACAACAATTATTGATATCGCGAAAGCAAGCGGGGTTTCTGTTTCCACGGTGTCACGCATATTGAACAATAAACCGGATGTGTCAGAAGAAACCAGAGAACGTGTTTTAGCTGTTATTCGCGATATGCAATTTACACCGCAGGCATCCTGGCAGCAGCTTGCTTCAGGAAAAAGCCGGTTTATCACCCTGCACTATCCGCAGAATCTGACAAGGATTCACACGATGAATTCCTTTGTCATTGGTGCCGCGGCTGCTTGCGAAAAATTGAATTACTCCCTGAATATTGTTGTCAGCCCGCTGGATGAAAACAGTCTACTCTCTTTCTTCCGCAGCGGTCAAACGGATGGGATGATCCTGATGGAAATTCTGCTTCACGACTGGCGGGTAGATCTCTTAAGGAAGGCAAATTTTCCGTTTGTGATGTTTGGCCACTGTGAAAATAACACCGGGCTGGATTTTATTGATTTTGACGTGGAAGGCGGAATTCGAAAAGCCGTTGACCACCTGGTTGAATTGGGTCACCGTGAAATAGGGTTCATTTCCGCAGAACCATATATCTTTACCGGCAGTGAAGTTCATAACGCGTACGGGCATACACATTGGTCAATAAAAGGTTATATTGATGCCTGCGCCCATTATGGTTTGCCGGTTATTTGTGAAAAAGTTCAGGTGATTAAAGAAAGTGTCGAATCACGGGTGACTGATATGCTGAACAATCACCCCAATATGACAGCCATCCTGACCAGTCAGGATACGGCAATAAGCGGCATCATTAAAGCCATTCAAGACCGCGGATTACGCATTCCTGAAGATATTTCTGTTGTGGCTTCTACTATTGAGCAAATGGCAGAATTGACTACCCCGCCTTTAACAACGATCGATTGTAACGCAGAAGCGGCCAGTTATAAAGCAGCCGTGATGCTGATAGAACATCTGGAAGGAATTTCAGAAGGCAATCAGCAAATATTGTTCCCATTTCATTTGACCGTTCGCGGTAGTACCGGAAAAGCCCGATCAAAAGCTAAGGACGGCATCAATCCAGTCTTACGCATGGCAAAGGGAATCAAGAATACATTGATACTGAGATAGTCAAAAACATTCGAGCAAATAAATAAAGAATTAGTAGTGATATAAAAAAAAACAGGAGACTTTCAAGGAATTATTAAATGACTTCAAGTCGTACATGCATTCTTTCTCAGTTTACACTCGGTGATATGTTAATTGAATATATTCTCGACAATGATACTCAAATTGTCGGATTTCAATTACTTCCCGTATCAAAAAAAGAAAAACGGTTGGAGCGTCGCGAATGGTTGATAAATCATGAAACCCGTCTGCTCCCGGATTTTATGCCCGCCATCCGCGCGTGGAAACCCGAGCAATTGGTTCAGGTGAAATTACCCGGTGACCCGGTTTATGGGTTCAGCCAGGGAGTCACAATGCGGAATAGCCTGTCCACCCTTGAAATGGCGTATTCCGGACAGGAGATTATCGCGGAAGGTGGCAAAACTGACATAGTGACCACCATGCGGTCAACCAGAGGATATGCGTGTGAACATCATGTCACTTTTAAAGAGGGCGACCAGGCAATAACGGTTTACTCGGTTTTCCACAATGAAGGAACAGAGACCCTCAGTCTGGAATTACTTTCCAGTTTTTCCCTCTCCGGTTTGACTCCCTTTGCCCCCGATGATGCTCCCGGCCGATTGTTTCTTCACCGGTTTCGCAGCTCATGGAGCGCCGAAGGACGTCATGTTTGTCAGTCAATTGAAGATCTGAATCTGGAACGTTCATGGTCAGGTCATGGTACCCGTTCGGAACGCTTTGGGCAAGTAGGGTCAATGCCAGTGCGGGGGTATTTCCCGTTTATTGGTGTGGAAGACCGCAGCGCGGGTGTTTTCTGGGGAGCTCAATTAGCCTGGGCCGGTTCATGGCAGATGGAAGCCTACCGGCGCGACGACCAGTTGTGCATTTCCGGGGGGTTGGCCGATCACGAGTTCGGTCACTGGACGAAAACAGTGGCACCCGGTGAATCTTTCACAAGTCCGTCAGCGTTTGTGACTACTGTCGCCGGAGATCTGGATGATCTCTGCCACCGCCTGACGTCTTTGCAGGATCATGCGCTGGAAGATATCCCGGCTTCAGAAGTATCACTGCCGGTGATCGCCAATGAATGGTGCACTTCATGGGGTAACCCGGAGCATAACCGCCTGAAACAGATCGCCGCCCGCTTGAAGGATTCCGGTGTCAGATACCTGGTCATCGATGCCGGATGGTACCGTAGTGAAGAAGGCAACTGGGAGTTTACCCAGGGTGAGTGGGAACCCAACAAGACACTGTTTCCGGAAGGTTTGGCCGCCACAGCAGCCGAGATACGTGAACAGGGACTGATTCCCGGTATCTGGTTTGAGTTCGAAGTGGTCGGCAACCAATCTCCCCTGTACGAATCCGCGGCCGGTCACCTGCTAAAACTCAACGGCATTCCGGTGACAGCGGGACAGCGGCGGTTCTGGGACTTCCGTGACCCGTGGGTGCAGGAATACTTATCCGGTAGAGTGATATCCCTGCTCCGGGAAACCGGTATTGGCTACATCAAGGTTGACTATAACGAGGCCATCGGCCTGGGCGTTGACGGCTGCGAATCGCCGGGCGAAGGGCTGCGCCAGCATATTGAAGGTGTGCAGAACTTTTTCCGAAGAATGCGGAAAGAACTCCCCCACCTTGTGATCGAAGTCTGCGCTTCCGGTGGACACCGCCTGGAGCCGTCCATGCTGGCGCTGGCCAGTATGGGGTCATTCTCTGACGCGCACGAATCACCGGAAATTCCTATCATTGCCGCCAACCTGCACCGGCTGATCCTGCCACGGCAGTCACAGATCTGGGCGGTTCTGCACGCCGCTGACTCAACGCAGCGGTTGGTCTATTCATTGTCGGCTGGTTTCCTGGGTCGGTTGTGCCTCTCCGGAGAGATCGACCATCTATCGGAAACCCAATGGTCTTTGGTGAAGAATGCCATTAATTTCTATGAAAAAGTTGCGCCGGTCATCAAGAATGGGAAGAGCCGGGTATATCAGCAGATCAGCCCGTCCTGGCGGCATCCGCAGGGTACGCAGGCGGTTCTCCGTGTGGCAGATGACGGCAGGTCGGCGTTTGTGGTTATACATTCCTTCGCCGCCCCGCTCCCGGCACAAATTGACATCCCGCTTCCTGAGGGTAATTGGTCTATCGCGGGTACTTTTCCGGAAAAATTCATCCATGTTGAAGTCAACCGGGATAATATGCGAATAATCCCATCACTGGAGTTCGAAGGAAGTATTCTTTATTTGAAGAAATCTTGATAGAAAAGTTCTGTTTGTATCTGGTGATTCATAAAACTGACCTCTGCTGTCTCCGGGGTCAGCTTTTCTTTTTTGGATTACAATTTTAAAGTGCCAACGCAACCGGGGAAATATCTGCCACTAAATTGAAATTATTCAGGTTTTAATCGTTTGATTGGGGAAATTTTGAATAACAGACACTCCACCAAATTTTCCATTGGGCTGATCATTTTCGGTCTATTTGCGTTCTGTACCTCTTTTATACAGAAACCTGCCCTGTCACCCGCCTTCACGATTACTCCCCCCGCAATCCAATCAACAAACACAATAACAGTCCCTATGCAGGCGAAAAATCCAACACCAACTCCCCTTGATGCTACAGAAGCCGCCACCGTCACACCGTATCCATTGTTGACGGACACTGAAAAAGAGACGTGGTTGATGGATCAACTGACGTCCAATGATACCTGTATATTCCCCTGCTTCCTGGGGATCACGCCGGGAATAAATGAATGGGACCCCACCGCGAAAAACCTGGAAATCCTCTTTGGTGATGATGTGCAGCAACCATTCAAACCTGGTAGGTCTTTCGAAAACTATACCCTTTTTTATGTTGACCTTTCACCGTCAGATGATCCTTACACGAGAATTGGGAACAATGACCTGCTCTTTTATGTAAGAGATGGGAAAATTGATGGCATAAATATCATTTTGAGCAGCGAAGTTCTTAATAAGGGCAATCCAGATCAATTTATGAATTTATTCAAACAGATGTCGATTGAGAAAACTATGCTGCGGTATGGCCTTCCGGATAGTGTCTACATATCCAGCAATGTTCCAATGTCCCCTCTGACCACTTTTGAATACACCATATTCCTGATGTACAACCAGGGGAAATTGCAATTTTCTTATTCGGGTACTGGCTCGATATCAGGAGATATGTACCCAATATGTCCCAAATATGTTTTGCCGAAAGGCAGTATTGACGAGAGTATTGAAATTTTCGTCAATGCATCACAAACTGGTGACAGCCTAGAGAAAGAATCAAAATTCAATAGTGAGCTTTTCCAACCAATCAATATCAAGGATGCCACCGGGCTGGATATTAAGGAATTTTACGAGCTAATGACGGTTACGGAAAATAATGCCTGTTTCGATGTCCCATGGAGCCTGTGGATTTGAATGCACAACCTGCATTCTTGATAAAAGGTTAGTGTCGAATGGAATCAAATTTCGCGCAATATTGGCCAAGCATTGAAATGTACCTTCTGTGCCTGATCCTTCCGGGAATTGTTTTCATAATTTCTGGAATTCGAACTATCAGAAAGAAGTCGACAGTAATCCTTGGGCTGAAAGGTGATTTTCATTGGAAGAAACCGACAGTCCTTAAAGGCAAAGAGGCAGAAAAAGAAGGGGGCTGTTCAGTAGCATTGGGGATTTTCCTCCTGATTTTTGGGGGATTAATGATTCTCGGAATATTTCAATACATCCGGTTTTGATTAATCGATTTAAGAAATAAATTTATTACAGGACTATGCTGTTGAATCCACGGCCTTTATCAAGAATTTTCCGTGAGGAAAAATGAGAAATTTCTGGTTAAATCTTTTCTACTTAATTGCTTTGATTTTTCTAGGCGGTTGTATGTCCATCAGGGAAATAATCACTCCTACACGCACTCCACTGCCTCAAGGTGATAGTACCGGCCAGCTTGAATTGACGGTCAACCTGGGGAAAAAGGTCTACCACGTGGGAGAAGAGATAATTCCTTACGTAAAGATAAGAAATGCCGGGACTAATAACGTCCTTATCAGGAATAAGTTTTCTCCCGGTTTTGATCACAATGAGATGTACAACAATGTTGATGAGATTTTTCTGGGTCCAACCGGAAAACCGGTTATTAACACAATAATAGATATTTATTATTTGCCGTATCCTGATTCCGATCTGGAATTTCAGGTGATATACCCCAATCATGAATTCACCGATTCACTCAACCCCCTGGAGTTAAATTACCGTATTCAGGAAACGGGGAAATATACCTACCAGATAAAATACCGGAATCATCTCAATCCAACAGACGGTCGTGAAGCATGGAAAGGCACATTGACCTCTAATACGGTTGAATTTGAGATACTCCCGTAAGCCTGGACCTGATCCCTCCCAATCAATCACGTCCATGGAACACAAATAGTAGAATAGATGTTGATGGCAGATCAATGGTATTGAAAGTTTTCAACTATTTATGGGTATCGAGTCATGTAAATGAAACGTTCCAGGATCAATGAACTTATGCTTTCCGCCATTGAATTTATCCGCGGCAGCGGATTCCGGCTGCCGCCATTCGCCTACTGGTCACCGGATAATTGGCGCGATAAAGGGCCTGAAGCAATGGAAATTCCACAGAACGACCTTGGGTGGGACATCACGGATTTCGGGCATGGCGAATTCGAGAAAACCGGCCTGATCCTGTTTACCCTGCGGAATGGCAACCACCGCGACCCTGAATCAAAACCCTACGCCGAAAAGATTATGGTGGCCGAAGAGAACCAGGAAACCCCCATGCATTTCCACTGGAGCAAGACGGAAGACATCATCAACCGTTTCGGCGCGAAACTGGCCATTGAATTATTCATGTCAACAGAGGATGAAGCGCTTGATACGGTGACGCCTGTCTCGGTTTCCATTGACGGAATCAGGCACGAATTCAAACCCGGCACTGTGGTTGAACTGGAACCCGGAGAGAGCATCACCCTCACCCCGCGGCTGTATCACCGCTTCTGGGGGCTGGGTGGACGGGTATTGATCGGCGAGGTCTCTGCCGTCAATGATGATCACGATGACAATCGCTTCCTCTTACCCCAGGGGCGCTTCCCGGCGGTTGAAGAAGACGAAGAACCCTGTCACCTTCTGGTGGGTGATTACGCGAGATATTACCGCGGGTAAATTTTTAAAACTGTTGGGTGGGGTTCTCGCTTGATCGCCCTTGTTCTTCAGGGGCGAGCGCACTCTCAGGCTGGATGAATCAATTGTCAAGCGGAATGTGTTACTAATTAGAGGAAATTGAGTTAATTTTGTGAATAAATCTACGAAATAGCAAAAATGTGATGTGCTCAAAATCAAGCACATCATTTGGCTAGTTTCCATATCCTGCTATTTATCGTGTCATATATGAATGAATTCAAAAAATGCATTTTTTTAATTTATTACTACCATTTGTAAATAATAAATTTGTAAGATTGATCATTAGACAAAATTAGCGAAATGAAAATCTTTGATTTCTTAAAAATTGAAATGTATCAATACATTGAATACCTAAATTATGACAAATATTTGGAATTTGAATCTTTTTTCCTCCAATTAGCCCATTAGAATTTCTTACTTCCTGTTTCATAATCTCCATTGTTACAACAGTAAGATCTTTGGCTTTTGCAAAGGCAATTACTAGTGGATCAGCACAACTTAAAAACGGATTAGCAATATGTGGGAGATAATTGTTCATTACATGATTAGCAATATTTGTTAGTTCTTCATATGTATCTTCATCTGGTTCAATAAACATCGGGTAAGCATCTGTCCTTGCCCACTGGCAAAGCCTATCATTATTTCCTTCAATAATTTCATCATAAACAGGTTTTACACAAAAAATATTTTCTTGCCTTCCCCATAATGCAAGCGCATCCCAAAAAGGAGGGGCTATATCAAAGGAATAATATCTCTTTGATGATTCTACGAATACATTGGTATCAAGACTATATTTCACAAACACCCCTTAAAATCTTTGCATAACCCCATCAAGTGTCTTGGGATGTACATTCAAAATCTGTGCAGCTTCACGATACATAACATCCCCTTGGCGAAGGGCAGAGAGTACTTCTTGAACAAATACTCGGCTATTTCTAACGCGCCATGTATTATAAAAGGTTCCCTTTGCTTCACTATTTTGCATAATAGGTTCGATTTTCGATTCAGCAATTTGATAAAGGGAATAAAAAATATCTCTTGAGATTAATTGTTGTTCATATTCGCGTATAAGAATTGAAAACACACTTACTTTAAATAATTCGGCGATTTCTTGAGATTTTTCAAAAATATCTTTTGTCCTAATATTTTTCCAAATTTCTCTGAATTCATCGGTAGGAATAAGTAATTCGGCAGAAACAAGATTACAGAATTTTTCAATCCGGGATAAATTTAATGCTTCTGAAGGAGATGGATTAGAAATACCACCTGATCCAATCCATATATGTGCCAATTCGTGCCCTAATGTAAATATTCGCCCAGAAATTGAATCACTTGTATTGATAAAAATAACTGGTGCATAATTATCAATAATCGTAAACCCTCGGAACTCATTAACGGAAAGATGTCTATGTGTATCATTAATAACTATACTATTTTGAAGAACAATTATTCCTGCCTCTTCAGTTTTACTCACAAAACTTTTCAAATGATCTTCCCAAGTCCTAAATTTTTTTCCTGGGATTTTTTCTAATTTTAATTTTTCGCGAATATCGACAGCTATATCTTTAGGTTCATTTGAAATATTATATTTTCCAATAAATTCATTGGGTTCCCAACCTTCTTGGATTCTCCAATCATGTAACCAATCGCGTTTTCTTAATGCATCATTGATTGTTTCTTCTAAACCGATGCTAAAGTGCCCTTTTTGCTTTTCGGGAACTGTCCGAAAATCAGCAATTGGTGAGATTGTTTTTGGTATCTCAGATAAAAATAGATACCCAAAAGGAATATGTAAAACATTTGCCAAGAATTGAGCCTGGCGAAGAGTAGGAAATTCCTTTCCATCCTCAATCTTGCGCAAAAGGTCCTCGTTTACCCCAATTTTTTTTGCGAGTTCTGATTGATTAAGAGAGGATCGCTCTCGAGCCCATATGAGTATTAGTGGGTTTATTGTGGCACGAGACAAAACTTTATCCCTCCAATTTCCCGTATTATACCTTTTTTCATATTGTTGAGTTCTGAAATTAAACACTAAAAATTATGTAAATAATCAAGAAAAACTACGCAAAATAATTATGATTCTTGATCAGAAGAACCTAGTGTGGCTTATTTCTAAGACCCATACCAACCTCCGATCTCACGGTACCGAACCGTGTGCTCTACTTCACTACAGACTCGATCTTTGCCCGCAGCGTAGACAGGTCTTTCTGCAGCCCGGACAGTTCCCCCTCCGCCGTGTTGATGCGTTCCATCTCGGCTTTGATGAAACGCATATAGGGCGCGATGCTCTCTTCCATGCGGCCGATGGTGTGCTTCGTCTCATGGTCCAATGACGTGGTCAGCGCCTGATTCAGGTTCTCGCGCAGCCCCACGATCTTCTCCCGGAAGTTATCCCGCGCCTGTTTGCGTTTCAAGGGGATGATGAAGAATCCCACAATGGCCAGCGTACCGGCTGCGATCATCCCGGTGATATCCAATGCGGATGAAAGCACCGCCGTAGAGACCAGCGCGCCCAGCCCCACCGCACCCGCCTCGAACAGCGCCGTCTGCGCCACCGCGGTTTCCACACTGGAAGCCAGCGCGCTCGATTCGCGCACCCGGTCATAACTCTTTACCACGGATTTCACACTCTCCCCTACTTTGGATATGATCTCCTCACGCCGATCGGCCTGCGGCGCTATGCCGCCGCCCACGATGTGGTCAACATGCGCGGCCTGCCGGCGCTGCAGGTAGGTCATCACCTGCTGCCATTCACGCAGGTCCTTTTCCACCAGCCATTCGATCAGCTTCTGCACCTGCTCGTCAATCTGCGCCGGAACGTCTGCCAGCACTTCCTTCTCAAAGTCAGCGCGCACGGCGTCACCGCGCACCAGATGATGGATGTTCGTCAGCCGAAAGGTGCGGTCAAAAAAGTCCAATCCGCGAAACTCCAGCTTGTGCAAAATATTTTCCACCTCGGCCAACCGCGGAGGCAATTCCGCCTCCAGGTCGTGGCGGTACGCTGTGATGGTGTTCTCCAGTGCTTTCGCGGTGTCGCTGTCCACCTTCAGGTCTTCCGCCTGTGCCTGTATATTCTTCTGCGCCCGGTCCACCAGGTTGACAGCCACCCCCAGCGGATTTCCGAACTTGAGTTTCAGCCGGCTGCTGTCATCCAGCGTGGAGGAGATGTAGGCCTCGAGCTCCTGCAGGCGGCTGGCTTCCATCAGGCGTTCTTTTTCAGCCGGATCCGTTTCAACGGCGGCGCGCTGCGCGAGCCGGGCGGAAACCGGGAATATCTGCGGCACATCGCCCAGCACACCCGCCGCGTGTTGGGTGATGAAACTCTTCACCTCATCCAACGCGGCCGTGTTTTCCAGAATGTCAGTCTTATTGAGCACAAAAATGACCTTCTTCCCCCACGCCAGAATGCGCGTAAGGAACTGCCGCTCGCTTTCCGTCAGCGGCCGGTCGGCTGACGTGGTGAACAACACCAGATCGCTGCGCGGCACGAATTCTTCGGTAAGCCGCTCATGCTGCCGGATGATCGCGTTGGTCCCCGGCGAATCGACAATATTCACTTCTTTCAGCAAATCCAGCGGATGCGTCACCACGGAATAGCCGTCATCCACCACGGTCTCTTTCACTTCCTCACCCCAGCGGATCATCGTCACCCGCGATGTGGTGGGGGTCACACCCTCAGCCAATACCTTCTCCCCCAGCAGTGCGTTGATCAGCGCGCTTTTACCGGCATTGAACTCGCCTACTACCACCAGCAGGAACAATTCGTCGAGCTGGGTGATGGATTTCTGCAGAAGCTCCAGCGCGTCTTTTGGCAAACTTGATTTGTCTATGCGCAGCAGGACGTTTTTCAACACATCCTTCTCTTCGTGGAGCAATTCGATTTGTTCAGGTGTCAGCATGGATGAACGCATCAGGTTATCTCCTTGTTTTCAGCCAGGGGTATCTGCCTGTTGTAAAAATTATAGTACGTCCGCGGCCGGACGGTTGTCAATCTGACCGCAAACTTCATTATTACAATATACGGGTTTTGCGTACAATATCTCTCATGAGACTTATCCATTCCTTCACTCACTGGCTGGATTCCATCGACCCTGAAAAGGGCTGGTTCCTGCACCGCGTCCTTGGCCCCTTCATTGTCACCCGGTTGTGCTGGCTGGTCACCGCGTATTATGCCGTGGGGAATTACCTGCCCAATCCCACCTACCAGCGTTACGTTGACCGCGGATTCTATATGAGCAAAGTTTTCCTTCTGGATATCTTCACCCGCTGGGATTCGGCGCAGTACCTTACCATCATTAAAGGGGGATATGCCCCTTCCGCTGACCTGCGTACTCAGTACAGTAACATCGCCTTCTTCCCGCTCTATCCGTATCTGGTGAAAAGCATCGGCTGGCTGGGCGTCACCCTGCCGGATGGATTCTACGTGGCTTTCGGTTTGCTGCTCTCCAATCTGTTCTTCCTGGCCGGCGCGGTGCTGCTCTACCGTCTGACAATCCAAGAGTTCCATTTCTCACCCGGCGCGGCCGCTGCTGCCATCGGATTGTTGATGGTCTTCCCAACCGGTTTCATCTTCTCCTGTTTCTATACGGAGAGCCTGTTCTTTTTCCTCACCGTACTATGCTTCACACTGGCGTTCCAGAGCCGTTGGGGATGGGCGGCGCTTACCGCCGGACTGCTGCTCGTCACCCGCGCGCAGGGACTGGTGGTCTGGGGCATTCTGTTCGTCTTCTACCTCGAGCGCAGCGGATGGTCAATTCGCCGCATCCGGCCGGATATCGGCTCGTTGATCCTCTCACCCATCGGGCTGGCCGCGCACCTCTACCACCTTTTCCGTTTGACCGGTGAACCGCTGGCCCCCTTTGTAGCCATGACAGCCTGGGGACGCGCCAATACCAGCATTCTGTCCAACCTCTGGGAGAATGTATCATCGCCTGTGCTGGATGTGTTCAAGATTGATCTCATCTTTTCGCTGCTGTTCATCGCCGTCAGCCTGGTGATCCTCATCAAATGGCCGCAGAAATCCATCGGATTGTTGGCTGTGGCACTCAGCGTTATGCCCATTGCCAGCGGACTGCTGGTTTCGGCCTCCCGTTACCTGCTGCTGGTTTTCCCGGTCTTCATGTATCTGGGCGCCCGCCTGGAGAAGTCACGCTTGTATGATCCCCTGCGTGCCGTTTTATTCACCCTGCAAATCGTCTACTTTGCCGGCTGGGTAAATTATTACTGGATCGTTTAGACTGGGTTAGCCAAAGATTAATAATATTTTTAGGTGCACCCGGTTGTAATTCAACCTGATATTGCCATACTTATCTTTATTGAGATCAAAATTTTTCCAGTGAAGGAAGGTAGTTATGGCATATATCGATTGGGATGAAACATATTCGGTTAGCGTAAAAGCTATGGATGACCAGCATAAAAAACTGGTCGGGCTTATTAACCAACTGCATGACGCGATGAAAGCCGGTCAGGGCAGTAAGGAAGCGCCAGAGATCCTCAAGAGTCTGGTAGATTACACGCATTACCATTTCGAAGCCGAAGAAAAGATGTTGGAAAAAGGAGCCTATCCGGGCTTATTAAACCAGCAAAAAATGCACAAAGTTTTTGTTGATCAGATCGAACAGTATCAGGCTGATCTGGCAACAAAAAGCCTGACCATGGGAGTCAAATTGAGCGAGTTCCTCAAAAACTGGCTGATGAATCACATCTCCGTGGAAGATAAAAAATATGGAAAATTTATGAACGAAAAAGGGATTCAGTAAACCTTCCGGTTTAATAATCCCACGCCGCGGGCAAACATCAGTCCGGCTGCAGAGAGCATCAAAGCGACCCCCAGCATAAAAATAGACCATCCCAGAAATTGGTCCGCCCAGAGCAGATGCGTTTTATCCAGCAGGTAATGCCAGTCATGAATGGGAGATCCTCCCCCGAGTAATAAGCCGGGGGAGAATAATTTTAGGCTCTGCGAGCGGGCGTCGCGTACATACGCGCTGATCTGAATCAGGCTTTGCCCCATCCAGAAGGTAAAAATGGAGACGAATCCCCATTGCCGGCGGCGCAGAGTCAGCATCAGACAAATGATTGGCAGGAATAATTGCCCCATTGTGCCGCCTAGAACGCCAATAAATTCGCCCAGCAATCCAAACACAAAATGCCCCATCTCGTGAGAGATAAAATCCACCATGGTCAGGGCATATACTAGTATCCCCACGAACGGTATCGCCAGATCTGGGAACAACACCTGTACCGTGAGAACCAGAAAAAATAAACCGGACAGCAATCCACCAATTAATTGTCCAGGTTTTATATCTTCAAACAAACTTTCATTCATATTCACGCGAATGACCTCATGTTTATCTGATTTGATTATGAAGGATAAATAAGAAAAAGCCAACCGCAAGGTTGACTTTTTCATGTTGAATTTATTTCAATGGACTAATCGATCGTCCAACCGTGGGCGCGGGCCTGTTCTTCCAACCGGGCCAACCGCTGTTCCACAGTCAACGTGGGAGCCGGAGTTGGTGTTGGAGTGGTGGTAATTCCACAGAATTTCTTCAGGTCATTTAGGTCGCCGTTGAAATAATTGATATCCAGCATAGATTCACAACCCGGCAGAATAAATTTATCACCGGTGAATTGCCAGAATGTCCATTTCGTTGACCCGGTAGGCATGGCAGGCCCGGCAATAGACGGTTTATAAGAAGAAATGAAGTTCTGCCAGGTGGTGCGGACTGACGTTGAATTATACGGGTAATGCGCCATCCACAAATTGTATTTCGGCAGCCACGATTGTGCCGGTTTGGCATATGTATTAATAAAAGAAGCTCGCGAATAAACCACCAACGGTACTTTTGTTCGTTTTGCCCAGATATCCAGAATCCCCTTAGCGTTCTGACTGATAACGGTGGGCGACAATATCTTGGTCACCTTGCCGCTGCTCCATTCCTTCCAATCCGCCCACTGTTGTTCCACGTCAGCGGAGATCATTTTATACGGCAAGCCTGAAATTGCGTTCAAGAAATAAGAAGCCTGTGATTCCGTGTCTACGGTGGGATCACACCAGTGATATAACCCGATGATAAGTCCGGCTTTGCTGGCACCCTCTACATGTTTGACCATCATTTGATCTGTCATATAATTGCCCTGCGTGGCTTTAATGAACACGAAATCCACGCCATTGGACTTCAACAATGACCAGTCAACTTTTGATTGCCAACGGCTCACATCTATGCCAAGTATCATGCAAACAAACTCCCAGTATTCAGGTTGCCGTTTTTGTTGCAATACATGTGCCAGAAAACGGCTCTATTAATCGGACATATTTGGTATAATATAAAACATGACAACAAAAATATCCCGTCGCGATTTTCTCACATTGTCCGCCCTTGGAATGGGTGCCCTGGCCTTCCGCCCTTATTTTGGTCCGGTTGAAGACCTGGATGGCGGAGAAATTGCCCGTGTAGCCGTTAAATCTGTCTCAATTTACAGCCGCCCGTCTGACAAAAGTCGGATCCTGTATCAGCGCTATCGCGATGAACTGATTAATATTTATGAGACAGTTGTATCAGATGACGGTCCGGATTACAACCCGGTCTGGTACCGGGTTTGGCGGGGGTATGTACATAGCGCCCATTTGCAGACAGTACAGCTCAAACTTAATACAGTTCTACCGGCAGCACCGAATCCACGGCAGCTGGCTGAAGTCAGCGTACCGTTTACAGAAGCATCCATCTTTAATAAGTTAACAGGCTGGCGGACTTTATACCGCCTGTATTATGGCTCTACTCACTGGATTACTGGCATTGAAACCGGACCAGATGGCAGCACATGGTATCGTGTCAACGATGAACTAATTGATATGGATTATCACATTCCAGCCGAACATCTTCGCCCAATCCCACCCGAAGAATTGACTCCCATTTCGCCGAACGTCAACCCGGAATTGAAACGCATCGAAATATCTCTCGCGCGCCAGATGTTGACAGCTTATGAAGGCGACAAAGTGGTACTCAATACCAAGATCTCCTCCGGTTTACCAGATTCACATATATATGAAGACGGAAAAGTATCCACGAATACCCCAACCGGCGAATTCAATATCCAGAACAAGATGCCTTCAAAACATATGGGCAGTGGTGAATTGCTTTATGATCTGGAAGCCTATATTCTTCCCGGCGTTCCCTGGTGCTGCTTCTTTGAAATGAACACCGGAGTGGCCACGCATGGCACATACTGGCATACCAACTGGGGAACCCCAATGAGCCATGGCTGCATAAATATGAAAACAGAGGAAGCCAAGTGGCTTTTCCGATGGGCAACGCCGGTTTCACCCGCTGACGCAATAGAGAAGATCGGCCGCGGCACACGCGTAACCGTAAAATGATTTAAGTCTAATCATCTCCGGTGAATTCGCGAAAAATACGATTAGCCACCAGCCACGCGCTGCGCTTCAACCGTATTGCCCCGTCCGGAGCGGTTTCGATCAGATGGGCATCAAATAGTTTTCGCAAAGGCCGTCCAAAAACGGAATCAATTTCCTTCCCAAATCTATGATGAAACCTTTCCGGGTTGATACCTTCTTGCAGAAGCCGGAACCCGGTAAACATAAAGGTGTTCATTTCATAGTCCGCGTCCACTGTTTCCAAAAAATCTGTGACGGATGTATTTTTCGCGGCTTCTTCTACCTGGCGGGTATACGCTCCGATCCATTTTGGATTTTGCATAATCACCGGAGCAGACGATGAGAACCATGTGAACCCGGCGGGCAAAAAACCCACCGCGCCGCAACCGAATCCATAATACGGCAACAACCGCCAGTATTGCAGGTTATGCTGGCAGCGCAGATCGCGTCGCGGTTGCTTCAGAGCCCAGTTTGAAATCTCATAATGGTCAAAACCAGCCGCGTCCAGATACTCGCAGGTCCATTCGTATTGCTCCGCAGCTACGTCATCATCAGGTGCATCTGTAATACCCGCGCTTATTCTGCGCGCCAACGGTGTTCCCTCCTCCACGATCAGACTGTACAGAGACAGGTGTTCCGGGTGAAAATCAAGCGCGGCGGACAGAGATTCCTTCCATGCCTCCAGCGTTTGACCGGGCAGACCGAAAATAAGGTCAAGATTAATGTTGTCAAAACCGGCTGTCCGCGCGTAATGAATCGCTTTGGTTATATCTTCTGGGTTATGCTGACGTTCTAAAAGGTTGAGTTCGTCAACTCGTGCCGATTGCATTCCAAAGCTGATACGGTTAAACCCCGCCCGGCGGTAAGCAGTCAGACTCTCCAGTGTGACGGTTCCCGGGTTGGCTTCCAGACTGATCTCCGCATCATCACAAATAGAAAAAGACTGCCTCACGGAATCAAACAAGATCATGAACAGATCGGGAGAAACAAGTGAAGGTGTTCCCCCGCCAAAATACACTGTGTGTATCGGAATATCTTCAGAGAACAGGGCAACTTGTTTCATTAGAGACTGAATATAGGCGGGTATCAATCTCTCGAAACCGGCAAATGTGACAAAATCACAATACCCGCAACGGCGACGGCAAAAAGGAATGTGAAAATACAGGCCACCTTCCATCCGTCAAATTGTAACAAAATAGCGTTCGCGTCAATATGAAAACAGGCAAAAATGCCTATGGTATAATTTTGCATTCCGGTTCATTCCCCCGGTGTAAAACAACTATGAATCCACAATCATCTCCCACTTCACGAATCTGCCCTACCTGCGGCTCAAAAATTGGAGAAAATGCCACCCGTTGCCAGGTTTGTGGCCGCAATTTAACCACGACTGAAACAAAAACGACGAAAGCGTTGCAGGGTTCGCGTCTCCCAGAAGTGCATTTATCACTCCCGGTGGCCATCGGTGTAATAATCCTTTTACTGGCGCTTGGTGGCGTTGTCATTTATTCCATCCTAAGCGGTACAGGCCGGGTGATTCAACCCACCACAACTCCAACAGCATCCGCTTCTCCGACTATAACATCGACCCCGCAGCCTACGGATACTCCCACACCCATGCCCTCTTTTACCCCGCTGCCCCCGGTTGAATACTCAGTCAAATCCGGTGATAACTGCAGCATTATTGCCGCAGTATTCAAAGTTTCCATCAATTCAATCATCACTCTTAACAACCTTCCTGCGGACTGCAGCAGCCTATACATCGGACAAAAGCTGCTTGTTCCACAGCCCACCCCCACAGCTTCACCACTGCCCTCTGCCACATTGAGCGAGGCGGATGCCACTGAAGAAGCCTGTGAAAAGGTCAGCTACACCGTAAGCGAAAACGATACGTTAAGTGGTATTGCCGGTGCTTACCGGGTGAGTATGGACGCGATAAAAATATTCAACGGACTGACCGGTGACACTGTGTATCAGGGTCAGTCATTACAAATTCCGCTCTGCGAACGCCTCCCAACCGCCGGACCAACTCCCACTCCCACAGCGCCGCCTCCATACGGGGCAACAAATCTTCTGCTGCCGGCTGACGGCACATCATTTACCATTCAGAATGAAACGGTCACTCTGCAGTGGGCATCGATCGGTGAACTCCGCCAGAATGAAACGTATATGGTTACCGTGGTGGATGTGACGGATGGTGCGGGTCGCAAGCTGGTGGATTATTCCACTGACACCAAGTACATTGTCCCTGTCACTTTCCGTCCGGCTGGAAATACACCTCACGTCATCCGTTGGTCAATTACCGTAGCCCGCCAGACTGGAACTACAAAAGACGGTAATCCAATCTACGAACCTGCCGGCGCTACAAGTTATGAACGCGTCTTTACCTGGTGGGGTGGTACTCCGCAAGCAACTCCTCTACCACCACAGTAGAAAAACACAAAAAGCCCGGATGATCATGTCGTCCGGGCTTTTTTATAATCCTTTAAATCGTTACAAATTTTTTGGAAAGATTTTTGTCGTTAGGAGTGATTTTCAAGGAAATGTGTAGCCTGAATTGCCGCCGCCGCGCCCATCCCGGCAGAAGTGATCACCTGCCTGAAATGCGAATCAGCCGCTTCTCCCGCGGCAAAAACACCGGGAATGCTAGTTTCAAGCATCGTATTCACGCGGATGACACCTTTTTCATCCATGTCCAACTGTCCAGAAAATAACCCCGTATTAGGGTTGTGACCGATAAAAATGAACACCCCGTCTATCGGCAATGTGTTTATTTCTCCGGTAATAACATTCTTTACCCTCAAACCACTCACTTTGGTATCACCCTGAACCTCTTCCACTACACTGTTCCACAAAAAGGATATGGAAGGGTGTTCTTTGGCTCGCTTCTGGAGAATCGCCCCCGCGCGCAGTGTGTCTCGCCGGTGGATGATCGTCACAGAAGAGGCAAAACGAGTAAGGAATAAAGCCTCTTCGATGGCACTGTCACCGCCGCCAACTACCGCAACAGATTTTCCTTTGTAGAACCACCCGTCACAGGTAGCGCAATAAGAGACGCCTTTACCGGTAAATTCCTTTTCACCGGGAACATTCAGGTGGATTGGGCTGGCACCGGTGGCAATGATCAAGCTATCCGCCTTATACTGGCCCGAATCTGTGGTCACGGAAAACGGGTGTACCTTCAAGTCAACATTAGTTGCCATTTCATATGCAATACGTGCACCGAATTTCTCCGCCTGCTTCTGAAACAATTCCCCCAGTTCAGCTCCACCTACTCCATCCGGAAATCCGGGATAATTTTCGATAGTATCTGTAAGCGAGGCCTGCCCCCCTGGTTCGATTCCTCCAATTACCAATGGGTTCAATTCAGCCCGAGCCGCGTAAAGCGCTGCCGATAGTCCAGCAGGGCCTGAACCAAGCACAATTACTTTTTCATGTTGTGGAGAGGATTTTTGATCAAACATAGCAATCTGGTTTTTTCTCCTGCGAAATTACAATAATATAGGTTTCTAAAGTTAGACGGAAAGAAAATGATTTGGTTACACAGAATTATTCAACCATGTTAATCGGCCCGAGTTAAGACAGCTCTGGCCGGTGAACCATCCGAGCCCTTCAATTTGAGAGGCAGGCAAACCAGGTCGTAGTCACCCGCGTCCACCATAGAGAGGTCTACACCTTCGAGCAGTACAACCGCGGCTTTCAGGAAGACTTCATGAGTCGGCCGACTCTTTTTAAAGGGGGCCACCGAGAGGTAATCCAATCCGACAAGTTTGACACCCATATCCACCAGCGCCTGCGCGCCGCTGTCGTCAATACCCGCGAATTCCGTGCGAAATTGTGAGCCATATTTCTTCCAGAAGGCAGAGTTATAGGTCTTAAAAAGCACCCGTTTGGTTCCTTCGTGAATACCACAGGCGAAAACAACATCACCCGTGATTACCGAGATATCATCCGGAATGCGAATCACCTGTGCCGGGCCGATGAGAGAATCGAGATCAAGGGTTTCGATGGTTTTACCGTTTGGAAGGAAATGGTAAGGTGCATCTACATGTGTACCGGTATGACAGCCAATGTCCATCCGGGAAACGTTAGCATTTGCGCCATCTTCAATCTTGTTTACTCGTTGCACATTGATTTCCGGATCACCAGGCCAAACAGGAATGTCAGGTGAAACAGGTAAAGAAATATCCCAGATTTTCATAATTCTCTCCATCAAATAGTTGTAGATAAACAATGGAATCCCCACGCGGGCAGTTCTACAAATAAACCTTCCTCCGCGAGTTTTGTTCCATCACGCACAAATATTTCACTTTTAATCTCATCATGGAATTCTACTTGTCTGCCAGGTTCAATCTTCCAGGGAAGACTAACTTTTCCCTGTGACGGGTTCTCACAATAATTTACAACAATCAACAATTCTTTGCCATGTATGTGCCAGCAATACGCAATTAAATTATGGCACGATTGGTTATCCGGCCATCCACTGACGTTACATAATTCCCAGGTACTATCCGCAGAAATGTCTTTTACCCCCAGCATAAGCAATTGGAAGAAGTTTCGAATCTCTACATCCGGCAGCTCATTTTGACGCCGCCCGAGTAAAACATGATTGCGTATCTTACGTCCATCCCATTGCCCTTCATATAATAATAACGCACCGGGGAGAGATATAGAGATCAACGTTGCCGCCTTCAATCGATCTACTGGAAGAATGCCGGCCGCCCGGGGTTCATCATGGTTCTCTAAAAACCGTACCAGATGTACCTGATAGTCCACATCAGCTTTGAGATGCTGTTTAATAGTATCGGCGGTTTCTCGAATCAACCGGTCATATAAACGCTTATCGTAGCAGTAATCAAATCCCAATTGAATTAAGTCCCACTCCAAATCCCAGTACGCTTCCGCGATAAATAAAAAATTTGGAAATTTATCACGCACATCCAATATGACATCATGCCAGAATTCTGTGTCAGGCGGGTTACCCGCGCGATTCTGCCATGTGTATGAGAAAACATGATTGATCAACAACATAGCCATATCACATCGAACACCGTCACACAATGAGCCAATTTTTATTATTTGCTCGCTGGCTGCTTTTCTGTATGATATGGAAAACGCGTTTAATTGAGCCACATCCTGCCAGGGTGGGAAGAATGGATCGCGTCCTTTACAAAAAAATCCGCTTGATGCCTCAAAAAATTCACGTGGATATTGTAAATAATCCGATTCTGAACTCTTAATATAGTATTCTGGATGAGTAGTGATCCATTTATGATCCTGCGATGTATGATTGGGGACAAAATCAAGGATAAGCTTTAATCCCAGATTGTTTAACTTTTTCTTTAAATTTTTTAACGATTCTGTCCCTCCCAGCCCGATGTCAACAGAGTATTCTTTTACACAGTAAGGAGAACCCGGGAGATCTTCCATCTTCCAATCAGGCAGAGATTGAGCGTATTCGTCGTATAGATCAACATTGGCCTGACTGATTCGCCGGCCAATCGGGCTTCTTGTCCAGACACCCATAAGCCAAATAGCCGTAAATCCAAGAGAAATCAGCCTCTTCCATTCTTCATCAGGGATAGAATCGAGAGTTAAAGAGTATCCGGCTTTAACCTCAAGCTCAGCAATCCAGACCCAGGTGTTAATTTCAGCAATGATCAAGCGATTCTTGGTTGACATAATTTTCGTATACCCCGCTATTTAAAATGGGTACGAGTTTATTGTAGATAAAATAACACGTCATAGAATAATTTGCAAATACACACCATTAATATGCAACAAAATCTGTTATTATGCGTATGATTAATAGATTTGATAGTTTTACTAAATCCATTGTAATTATCTGGTTGTTTGGAGGCAAAATGAAATCTTTTCTTATTAGATTATTGATCAACGCCGTCGCGTTGTATGTAACCATTCAATTCATTCCCGGAATCTATTTTTCCGGTGGTATAGACACGCTGCTAATCCTGGCTTTTATTTTCGGTCTGGTAAATGCCATAATTAAACCGTTGTTCTCCTTTTTGACCTGCGGTTTTTACGTTATAACACTGGGGTTGTTTACTTTCATTGCCAACGCTGCCATGCTCTGGTTAACCGGTAGTATCGCGCAGATGGTTGGAATTGATTTTTCCATCGAAAACTTCTGGGCTGCCATTATTGGCGCACTGGTTATCAGCATTGTCAGTTTTGTGCTGTCTCTCTTTCTTGACCGTAAAGAGAAATAATCAAGTGTATACTCAAAAAACGCCGGAGTGTACTATACACATTCCGGCGTTTTTTCGTCTTTGAGAGTTTCTGAGACTTGTTGAATTTATAATAGACGAAAAAAAAATGAGGACAATATGCGCGAAGTCGCTGTTATCGGAATTGGCCAAACCCGGGTAGAAGAACACTGGGATAAATCTCTTCGCGAGATCGCGGGAGAGGCAATATTTCTCGCTCAACAAGAATGCGGACTTGAACACGCGGATAGTCTGTTCATCGGAAATATGATGTCCGGCTCGGCTAACCGCCAGCAACATCTGGGATCATATATCGCGGATTGGATTGGTATGCGATTCACTGAAGGATATCATATCGAATCGGCGTGTAGTTCCGGAGCGGCAGCGTTCCGATCTGCGGTTATGGCTGTCGCGTCCGGTTCAGTGGACTCAGCCATCGCCGTAGGCGTGGAAAAAATGACCGATTCGCCCGGCGCGGAAATCACCACGCAATTGGCTACTGCCGCCGATGCAGACTGGGAAGCCGATATGGGGCTTTCGTTTGTGGCAATCAACGCCTTGATCATGCAGCGTTACCTGCATGAATATCATTGGACAAAAGACGACTTTGCTGGCTTTTCCATCAACGCGCACGCCAACGGCGCCAAGAACCCCTACGCCCGCTTTCAGGAGCCCATTTCAAAAGCCTCCTATCAGAAAGCCCCGATGATCGCTGATCCTATAAACCTTATGGATGCGTCACCCATGGGAGATGGTGCCGCGGCTGCCATTGTTGTTCCAGTTGAAATGATCCACCGGCAAAAAGGTCATAAATTGATCAAAGTAGCTGCCTCTACCGCAGCCACAGATACAATTGCGGCACATGCGCGCCTCCGACCGATTTGGCTTTCGGCTGCTGAGAAATCAGTCAAGCAGGCATATGCGCAGGCTGGAATTTCTCCCTCGGATATCGGCGTTTTCGAACTACATGACGCGTTTACCATTATGGCAGCATTATCATTGGAAGCCTGCGGGTTTGTTGAACCCGGACAGGGACCCAAAATGGCAATAGAAGAACAGATCTGCCCAAAGGGACGCGTTCCCATTGCCACTCGGGGAGGTTTGAAAGCTCGTGGACATCCGGTTGGCGCGACCGGGATGTATCAGATTGTAGAAGTTGTTCAGCAATTGCGCGGCGAAGCCGGTGAAACTCAGGTGGAACGACCGGTTTACGGCATGGCACAAAATATTGGCGGCAGCGGCTCGAATATTATTACCCACATTTTGAGAGCTGAGTAATCTGTATGCCTGATGTAAGCATTGAAATCATCCAATCGTACCGCCGAAAAACATATCGCATAGATCCTTCCTCCCGGATACATAATCGGGAGGAAGCTGTTCAATTTGTCAACGAACGTGGTTTTATCTCATTCTGGCCGATTAAGGACATAACAATGCCCAGTCTTTGGGTGGCAGCCAATGGCAACCGCCCCGTTTCAGATGACCATGACGACCCGGGTCATGTGACATGGGACTGGAAAGATGATCTGCTTGGAAAGAAAAAATGGTATTACGGCCGGGTACTTGCCTTAAAAAATTGCATGATATCGCTGGAAATGTTGCCTTACTTTTACGCTCTTTCACCGAATTACGGCGATCCGGAAAATGACTACCTTGATGATTACAAAAAAGGTGTTTTACCTGTGGAAGCCCGACAGGTATATGAAACACTGCTAAAGGAAGGCGAAATTGATTCAATCTCACTGAGAAAGAAGTCACACCTGGGGTCAGCCGATTCTAATAGCCGTTTTAATAAGGCTCTCGAAATTCTACAGGCATCTTTCCGTATCGCGCCATCCGGTATCAGTGATGCCGGTTCGTGGCACTATTCCTTTACCTATGATCTCTTTCACAAGCAATATCCAGAGGCGGTTGAAAGATCTCGCTTGATCTCTGAAGATATCGCGCGAAATACTATTCTAAAAAAATATTTCCTGTCTGTTGGCGCTTGCACTCGCCGTGATTTGAATAAAATATTCCGATGGGTTCCCTTTATTCTTGATCAGACACTCCATCAATTACGAGATTCTGGATTGATACAGGAAGAAATCGCCATATCAGACGAGAAACATCCATATTATATGTTACAGTCCCTCTTTCCCTCCATAAGCCAATAAAACATATAATTATGGTATTACACTATGCCGCCTTTCGGGAAGGATGGATATACCATGGAATTTCATATCTCTCGCGTCGCGCGTGACCGGTATTTACTGGACCAATCCTTTTTTTCTTTTAATGGAAATGTGATCTTTGCGAATTTTCATGCCGCCCGCCTATTCGCCCAAAAGATTAACCAGAATCGTGATGTCATCCATTACCCCGAAAAAGCTATAAAAGCCGGTCAGATCAACGCTCTCGGGTTGATCGATGAGATCATGCATTATGTTTTTAAAACTTACAGAGAACAGAAGAACCCGGGTGTTTTGGTCAAATTGCTGACCCATCTGACGGAGAAATTTGGTGAAAAAAACCTGGACCATTTATTGATCGAATTCTGTAGTGAATTTCCACCAAAAAGTGTCTATGCGAAAGAAATAGATATAAAGTCTTATCTTGCCGCCTCTGAAAACGGCGTTTCAAACCGATTAATTACTCTTGAAGAGATCATTTTCCTCTGGGTAACTAACCGCAATCCGGCTGCCACAACACAATTCCTTGAACTGTTTGATGAAAAACACCTTTCAACTACCACCAAATATGATCTGATCTTGCAAGAAATTCAAACCTTTTTCTACTCTGAACCCTTGTTTGGGCCGGAAAATCAGAATCTAATTGATATGTTCCTGGCTCCAGCCATTGCCGTGCCAAATTCCCTGCCCGGCCAATTAGAATTTATCCGTTCTCGTTGGGGTATTCTTCTCGGAGAATACCTTTTCCGTCTGCTTAGCAGTCTGGATTTAGTCCGAGAAGAGGAAAAGCTCAGTTTTGCAGGCGGCGGACCAGGTGAAACCCGGGTTCCGGTATATTCACACGTTCTTATGGATAGCGAACATGAACAATACTCCGCTGACCGTGAATGGATGCCGCGTCTTGTCCTTTTAGCAAAAAACACACTTGTATGGCTTGATCAATTAAGCAAAAAATTTACAAGACCCATCACCCGCCTGGACCAGATTCCGGATGAAGAACTTGACGAACTTGCCTCACGCGGATTTACCGGTCTGTGGTTAATTGGACTGTGGGAACGCAGCACAGCCTCTGCCCGCATCAAACAAATGTGCGGCAATCCCGATGCTGTGTCGTCAGCTTATTCTCTGGCCCGATACGAAATTGCCAATGAAATTGGCGGGCATGAAGCCTATGAAAATTTGCGCAACCGGGCCTGGCAACGCGGCATCCGCCTCGCCAGTGATATGGTTCCTAACCACATGGCGATTGACAGTGACTGGGTCATTCATAATCCTGACCGATTCCTTTCTCTTCCTTACAGCCCGTTTCCCGGTTACACATTTGACGGCCCCGATCTCTCACCCGACCCAAACATTGAGATCAAGATTGATGATCATTATTACAACCGAACTGACGCGGCTGTCACCTTCCGCCGCGTGGACAAGCGAAATGGAGATACCCGATACATCTATCATGGCAATGACGGCACCAGCATGCCATGGAATGACACCGCTCAGTTGAATTACCTGAATCCAGAAGTGCGTGAAGCTGTGATCCAGACCATTCTGGATGTCGCCCGAAAGTTTCCTATCATCCGTTTCGATGCCGCAATGACCCTTGCCCGGCGACACTTTCAGCGCCTTTGGTTCCCCGAACCGGGTACAGGGGGAGATATACCCTCTCGAGCGGAACATGGCATCGCGCGTGACGCGTTCCTGGCAGCTATGCCCCAGGAATTCTGGCGTGAGGTTGTCGACCGGGTGGCAAAAGAAGCCCCTGACACGTTGCTTCTTGCCGAAGCCTTCTGGCTGATGGAAGGTTACTTTGTCCGTACGCTGGGAATGCACCGTGTATACAACAGTGCTTTTATGAATATGCTGCGTGATGAAGAGAATGCGAAATTTCGACAGCTTATTAAGAATACGCTCGAATTTGACCCTGAGATCCTGCGCCGCTATGTAAATTTCATTTCTAATCCCGATGAACGAACCGCGGTTGACCAGTTTGGCAAGGGAGATAAGTATTTCGGTGTTTGCACCCTGATGACCACGATACCCGGATTACCCATGTTCGGGCATGGTCAGATCGAAGGGTACACCGAAAAATATGGCATGGAGTATAAGCGCGCCTATTACGATGAAAAGCCTGATCAAACACTCGTAGAAAGACACGAGCGTGAAATCTTCCCGCTTATCCGAAAACGCGAACTTTTTGCCGGTATAGAAAACTTCTACCTCTATGACTTTTTCACAGATCATGGAAATGTGGATGAAAACGTGATCGCCTTCACAAATGGTCTGGGCAATGACCGTGTACTGGTGGCATACCATAACCGCTTTGGAGAGACATCGGGGTGGATCAAAACATCCTGTGCCTACACCAAACGCGGCCCCGACGGTCACCGCCGATTGGTTCAAACATCACTGATAGACGGATTAGGGATAAAAGCCGGAGACAACAGTTATATTATCTTCCGTGACCAGAACAGTGGATTGGAATATATCCGTCCGGTATCCGAGTTGGGAGACAGAGGTTTGTTCCTCCATCTACGAGCGTATACCTGTATCGTTTTTACCGATTTCAGACAGGTGGAAGATGACTCATCCCACCTGTATCGCCAATTGTGTAACATGCTTCACGGTGAAGGAGTACCTTCTATTACCGATTCGATGCGTGAAATTCTTTTAAAATCCGTTCTTGAACCTATGGGTGAAATCCTGAATACCGGATATCTGAATTACCTGAACAATGAGATACTTAAACCTTCCAATAACGTGGAAGACGTATTGAAGATCAAAGAAGAAGCCCGGATAAAAATGCAGCATTTGGTAGACGGAGCATTATGCATCTATCGATCGAACGTACTCATAAATGACATAATTGACGAAACAGCCCGCTTGATCGAATTGATCCTGGTGCTTTCCAATAAACCTGCTGGTAAATCCACACCGGGGTATGAAATCAAATTAAAAATGTCACAATCGCTTCAAGAGAATACCGGCCTACGACTTGCTGCTGTGATCTATTCGTATTTCGCCCACATTGGCAAGATAGTTGATCCAGATGATATTCGCAACAGTAGTATAAGTTTGTTTGATGAATGGAAGGCAGGCAGATATATTGAAAATACCGTCAGTGGACTGGGATTATCCCAACAGGATGCCATCAGAGTAGTAAAAATGGTCAGAGTAATGATTAGCATGCAGAAATGGATCGATGATCCAGCATGCCAGGACCCGGCTGCGTTCCTGAAAGCTACTCTCAGCAACCCGGATATTCAACTCTTACTACAAATGAACCGCTACCAGGATATTCTCTGGTATTCGAAAGAAGGATTTGACGACTTTATCAGTTGTCTTATGGCTTCCGTAGTTCTTGAACCGGATTTAACCGATCCTTCCGTCCAATACGAACGGATACTTGTTGCCCGCCAGTTGCTCGCTACGTTACTGAAAGCGTCAGATAACGCAGGATACCAGGTGGAAAAACTGATTCAAGTGTTAGAAGAACCGGAGGTCCAGTAATTTTCGGCCAATCGCAGGTGACTTATAAATACCTGGTCAGCCGAAAGACTTGACCGGTTACTTTTCACTTTCTTTAGATCTACCAGTATTTCATCCTGTGATAGCTCTGGTTCAACCTGTTTTGTAAGCCAGAAAGCCTGCGCGGCATAATTCACATTGTTACGGGGTTCAATGCGGTTAAAGTCATCAAAAAACCAACCGCAGGATGTAAACATGCGTTGACGCTCATACTGGGCACGCAGTAGATATCCGGTCTGATGGCATGTTTTGTCTGTGCATCCGGGTACATGAGATTTCACAAACTCTTCCAGAGAGACCTGACCGATCAACACCTGAATATAATCATCTCGCAAGGTATATGGATCAACATGGAACCTATCCACCACACGTTCAAATACTTCATCCACCATTTTCGCGACGTTATTTAACGCGATTCTCAATGGAGCTTTCCATTGACTGTTAGGAGTGCACCCGCAATCCTCACTCCAGCGTTTCACGCCATGGTGACAACTCCAGGATGAGTTTTCCACAATAGTAAAAGTTTGCTTTGGCGGATATCGAGATAGCCACTCAGCAGGTGTCATTTGCAAAAGGGGTTTTCCCCTATACGCTTCTGTTGTTAATCTCTCCAGAAACCGGTCACGGAAACGCTGGTGATGGCCGTACAGCTCACCATCAGAAGCTATAATCAGAAAACGATCTTTGGGTTCTCCATAACCATTTGAGAACTCAGGAAGAATAGCATTTACAAGGAACTCATCGGCATTTCGGGTGGAACCCGGATCAAAACTAACGCGAGTGGAAAGGTATTGGTTATAAAAGAAAACAGCAATCCGTTTCCCGCTGCCTAACTCAACCCATCCGGGCAAACTCAAGTCTTTGCCATGGTCAGCACATTGCCACGGAGCAAGAATTACATACCTCACACCGCAATCGCAGGCAACAGAGAGTGTTTGCAAATCAACAGCTGCTTCCGGGAGCCATATTCCTTCAGCAGGGTGTCCAAACCGGGTTTTGAATTCGCGCATTCCCCATTCAATTTGCGTTTTTTTGTCCTGTTGGGATGCCAGTGGAAGAATGGTGTGATTGTACGACTGCGCCATTCCATTTGGAAGCCCGGTAGCCTCGTAGTTTTTCCGTTCCTGATCCAGAATGCTTTTTAATGTCACAGGATCCGCCTGAGACATCCATTCCAGAACTGTGGGGCCCAGGTTGAAACTTATGCGAGAAAAATTCCCCAATTCAGCATTGGGTTTATAACATTGGTCATGAATGCGTTCATTCCAGTTATTGTATGGATATGCCCCTTCTTCCGTCGGAATAATCCCCGAAAGTGGATCTTCTCTGGGTGGTTGGTAAAAATGGCCGTGAACACAAAATGCGGAAATGGACATATTCTGTTTATTTTAGATACTCGAGAGATTGGTGAAATCGGGCTGGAATTAAATTGAAATCCCTTGAAAGGGAATCCAGCGCGCAGGTGCGGTCAACAGCCAGATAATCGATCCAGTATGCCGACACAGGGAACTTCTTACTTTGCTCCAACCAAACAGATAATACTCGCAAATAGCCGGGCATGATTGGAATAATCCGTCTTCGCTTTTTTATTTTATCCATAATAGTCTGGATTATTGACAGGAATGAGAGAGATTCACCTCCACCAATTGAATAAAGACGATTCTCACTATCCGGATTTTCGAGAGCGGCAATAATGCAGGCTATTAAATCGTGGATATGAATGGGTTGCAGAAGGTTGGAACCATCACCCGGAATTAAAAAAACAAATGGTGACATCTCAATCATCCGGGTTAAGTTGTTGGTGAAATGATCGTTTGGACCGTATACAACTGCCGATCGAAAGATCGTGTACGGAATATCACTATGAGTGACCAGATTTTCGGCAATTGCTTTAGCTTTAAGCACGGGAAAAGCCGAAGCTTTATCGGCACCAAGATGGCTTAGATAAATAAATCTGTCTATCCCAACTTCATTTGCTGCGCTGGTTATGGCACGTGTTCCATTCACGTCAACACCTTCAAGGTCTGACTTAATGCCCAACGACTCGGTGCCGGCCAGATGGATCACTGTATTGATCCCTTTCAACGCCGCTCGTAACCCGCGCGGATCGTTGAAACTGGATACCGCCACCTGAACCGGTAACCCTGTAGGTAAATTGGGTGATTTGGGTGATGGACGCAGCAACAAACGTACTTCGTACCCCTGCGTAACGAGCTGGCGCACGAGATGTTGACCAATAAAACCGGTACCACCCGTAACAAGAATCACAAATTCAAATTATAGCAGACCTTTTATTTCCCTTATCTTATTGTCACTTTGAATGGCATGCTTATTGCAAGTTGTACTTCACATTCCTTTGAATCAGGAAATGCTTATGAACGCAATGGATGAACTTCTTAAACCCAGATCCTCGAGAATTGGATTTCATTATTTTCCAAATTCTCTACATTATAGTGAACGGGACGCTGAAACCTGGATCCCCGAATTAAAAATGTTAAATGCCAGTTGGCTGGTTCTGATCAGCGAGTCAGACAGGGCTATACCGGAATCGTTTTTGTCTGCTCTTAAAGACGCGAAAATTGAACCGATCATTCAATTCACTGATGGACTAGAAAAACGGCTGGAAACCACCGATATGCGGGTTTTATTGCAAGCCTATGCTCGATGGGGTGTTCATTCTGTGTCCTTCTTTGACCGCCCTAATTACCGTAACGCGTGGCCGCCATCAGATTGGGCACAAAACGGGTTAGTGGAACGGTTTATTGACCGGTATATTCCAATGGCCAGCCTTGCGCTTGAATGTGATATCGTCCCGCTGTTTCCCGCGTTGGAACCGGGTGGCAGCTTTTGGGATACCGCGTTTCTCACACTCGCTTTACAGTCACTTGTTCGCCGAAACCGCCTTGACCTGCTGGATAACCTCGCGCTTGGAGCGTATGCCTGGACACACGACAAATCATTGAACTGGGGTGCGGGCGGGCAGCAACGCTGGTCTGATTCCCGCCCATATTTCACTCCTCCTGGAGAAGAAGATCAATTGGGTTTCAGAGCGTACGAGTGGTATACCGAAACAGCGTCCATGTTTGTGCAAAAACCGGTTCCGGTAGTTTTATTTGGCGCAGGTGTTCCGCATCGCCCTCACAATATTGTGCACAAAGACTGGACAGATGAAAAACATACAGCCACATGTCTGGCAATACTCCAATTGCTGGAAAATAATCTGGTTTCAGATCCAGATTCTCCTACCATTCCTCTCGAACCGATTAGTAACTCGGTTCTCGCGGCCAACTTTTGGCTGCTAACCGATGACGAAGGCAGTCCACATGTTTCAGACGCGTGGTATCGGCCTGATGGCTCAACCCGTCAGATTGTGTCTGAGATCAAGGGTAAAACCGACCAGGTTAAATCCATGCGGGCTGAAATGCCCCCTGAACTGGCCGATTCTATTCCGTCTGAAACGGTTGCACAAAAAGGAGGATTTGTAGGCGGTGCTTTCCCCATTGAACACTATTTACTTCTCCCCAGTTATGAGTGGGGTGTAGCAGACTGGCATTTAGATGTCATTCGCCCTTATGTGAAAAAATACCGTCCTACCATCGGGTTCTCTCTGGAACAGGCCGCGTTAGCAGAAAAAGTTACAGTTATTGGGAATACGGCATCATTCTCGGAAGACCAACTTCAATCGTTGCGGGCAGCCGGTTGCCAGGTAGAAAGAATCTCCGGTGACGGCACAAGTATTGCAACACAGCTCCAGGAGAGGTGACCTATGATCGAGACTGCCATTAACTCAGAATCAAACCAATCTTCCTTCGCGACCCGTAAACCGGTTTTGAAAGTCGTCGGTGTTGGCGGCGGTGGCAGTAATGCCATTAACCGCATGATCGAACTGGGTATCGAAGGGATAGACTTCATTGCTGCTAATACTGATGGTCAGGCGTTGAAATCGTCTCTGGCTCCTGTTAAGATCCAGCTTGGTCCAAATCTAACACGCGGCCTTGGCGCTGGCGGTAAACCACAGGTGGGCGAATCGGCCGCTGAAGAAAGCGCAAAAGATATCCATACAGCATTGTTAGGCGCCGACATGGTCTTTATCGCCGCGGGTATGGGTGGTGGAACAGGCACTGGCGCAGCCAGCATCATTGCGCGTGTAGCACAGGCCATTGGCGCAGTCACGGTTGCCATTGTCAGCCTACCATTCTCATTTGAAGCCGGGCGTCGGCAGGTCAACGCCCGCGAAGGGCTTGCGAAACTTCGCCAGTTTACCGATACGCTCATTACAGTTCCCAACGATCGGTTGTTACAGATAGCCCCACATGATCTTCCTCTCGAAATGGCATTTCGCCTGGCCGATGATGTTTTGCGTCAGGGTATTCAAGGTATTAGCGAACTTGTCCTGCAACCGGGCGTTATAAATGTTGACTTCGCACACGTGCGCCAGATGATTCAATCCGGTGGTGGTGCGTTGCTGGCTGTAGGTCAAGGTGAAGGCGAAGATAAAGCCCGCCAGGCAGTGGAGCGTGCTTTACATCATCCCCTCCTTGATTCTGTGCCCTTAGACCAGGCGACCGGCATCATTGTCAACTTCACTGGTGGAAATGATCTTACCTTCCTCGAAGTGGCTGACGCGATGGAAAATCTCCAGAAACGCACCAATAAACGGGCCAATATCATTCCGGGTATCATCAATGCCCCGCAAATGCACGATCGCGTCCAGGTCATTCTGATAATTACCGGAATCGGTTCCACACCAGTCTCCGGCACCGTACTACAAACGCTACAGAATATTGCCACACCGGCTCAAAAGAATCCGCAGCAGGCTTATGAGCCTGTCAGAGTAAGTCAGCCACCATTTATTCCACTCACAGAACCTGAGGATCTTCAAAAATTCGAGTCAGAACCTCCAGAACGGATTGAGATAATGGAATACACTGGCGTTTCAAACAATCTGGATGTACCCGCGTTTATTCGGAGAAGAATGCGATAACGCCTGAAAGGCTTTTATCATGGACAAAACAATCATTAATAAGGTCTGCGCTCAGGTATACCAGAAAGCACCTGAAGTGCGAAATTGCCAACCTTCGATCTCAGAACAGGGTGATGGAAAGTATTTGTTTATTTTTTCTGGAACAGCATTTGGCTCAAATGGCAAACCCATTCCCCGGATTGTTCGTGCGGTTTCTGATAAAGACGGAAAAATAATAAAAATTTCATCTTCTCGATAATGAAAGGATACACAGCATGGATGCTCTCCTGAATAAAATTGAGATATTTTTCTGGGATAGAGTAACACCCATCCTATCAGAATCACGCCTTTTTCAAATGGCAATTAAGAAAGGGTATGAAATAATCCATACTCCGGATATTGAGTCCACCTTCTTGTTTGGTATTGGTACGGCTGTTTTTGGTCTATTGGCTGGACTGATCCTCAGTATTCTTTCTGCCGCGTATTAGTTCAGGTAGTCAAATGCAAAATCAAACACCAGAAACCGGTATATCAGAAAACGCAGGTTTTTTATCTACCATCATTATCCGGTTAATGGTTTTATTGTCCCGTAAAGCCATCTGGTATATAGCGGGTGTTTTTATTATTAGTCTTTTGATCGGGTACTGGTTGGGTTCAAAACTTGTTGTGTCAGTGAGCTCTTCTAATACAGCTCCTATCCAGGTTGTTGACAGTCAATCTCGGATTATTACACTTATTGAAGTGACAGATCTATCAGAACCCCAACCGGCATTACTCTCGGTCTGGTTTATTCATATGATCAACAAAGAAAGACCGGTACTAGGCTTTACGCCGGTTACCGCTGTTTCCATGATAGACGATGAGAATTTGCCGAAATTGGCTGACTTTTCACTTGATTCAACGGGAAATCCTTCTCAGGAGTTTCTGAAATCATTGGACAAATTAAAAGTACCCTCATCGGGATATATTCTTATAGACCGGGTATCATCCACTGCCTTCATAAATTGGATAAATGGATCAGAACCCGGCACTCCATTGGAGTTAAAGAACCATTCCATGGCAGAATACGGACAGATTCTACGAACCATGTGCGGCTCCCTTCCGATTGCTGCAAATAAAGGAATTCCTGAATTCTCCTGGAGTAAAATTACGCCAGGGAACTTCCGCACATCATTACTTTTTTCACAGGTAATTGAAAATACTGCTTTTCTTTTTGCCAATGGTTCCCCCCGCTGTGAAATGGTACCTTTGCCTTAAAAAGAACGAACACCTGGATGAGGGGGGCATCCAGATGTTCGTCTAGATATAGTTTACCAGATACCAGACATTTTTCAAGTCTTTGGGAACATTCTTAGGGAACTCTTAACTTTCACGATAACTGCAGAATAAAAAAAGACCGTTCGGGCTAAATCATCCGAACGGTCTTTCTTGAATTCTATGCGGCAGTTGTCTGCGGTTTGTTTTTCTTATTAAACCACCATCTCCATTCGCGGTTCTCCCAAACGATAAGGATCATAGCCGCGTTGAAAATGGAAGAATACGTTCCTGAAAGTATTCCAATGAACAGCGTAATGGCAAAGTGATTGATTGAAGAGCCTCCAAAAAGGCTGAGGGCCAACAGGGTAAGCATTACAGTGAAGGATGTTTTCAGAGAACGATTGAATGTCTGAACGATAGAGTGGTTGACAATCGTCTCATACGGCAGATTCCGATGAAGGTGAGTATTTTCACGTATACGGTCGAAAATAACTACTGTATCGTTTACGGAATAGCCGATGACAGTAAGAACAGCCGTCAAAAAGAGAGTATCAACCTGCCATCCTAAAAAGTGACCAAAGAAAGAACCAAACCCGATGATAACAACAACATCATGGAGCATGGCCGCAATAGCGGAAATACCATACCTGAAAGCGTTTGGAATTCCACGGAAAGCCCAGGTTATGTAAAGCAGAATACCAATTGATGCCAGGGCGATGGTTATGGCCGCGCGGCTCGCAATTTCACTCCCAACACTGGGACCAACTGTCTCAAATTGAAGAATCTCAACCTTTCCACCGGAGAGTTTTTCAAGCTCTGCAACAATCGTGTTCTTGGTGTCTTCTTCAATATATTTTGACCGGATACTGCGGATATCATTTCCAGATGTTTGCACATACGGATCTTTGATATTCAGTTTATTATAAATATCCGCGACATCGTCTGAACCCGGTACTTTTCCGGATTCAAACTTGACTTCTAACATAGAACCGCCGGTGAAATCGTGAGAAAGAGGCAGTCCCCACACTCCCAATGCGACCAACCCGGGGATGATCACAATCAGGGAGATCAAGAAAAACATGTAACGATGCTTTACGATGTTCATAAAATCTCCTATACCCCGAACCATCCTGGCCGTTCTACAGCCTTGATATTATCCAACGTCAGATGCAGCAGGGCGCGAGTTACTGTAATGGCGGTAAAAAGACTGAGGAAGATACCGATGAAAAGGGTTACAGCAAAACCCTTTACCAGGCTCGCTCCAAATGCGCTTCCAAACCAGTACAGAATGATGGAAGAAATTAGCGATGTGACGTTTGAATCTTTGATGGATGACCAGGCATGTGACCATCCAAGATCGATAGCCTGACGAACAGTACGTCCGGCTCGCAGTTCTTCTTTTAACCGCTCAAAAATCAACACATTCGCGTCAACCGCCATACCTACGCTTAGGATGAAACCGGCGATACCGGGGAGTGTCAGAGTAACCGGAATCAAACGGTAAATGGCCAGGGAGATAATGGCATATATCACAAGCGCCAGACTGGCCATAACGCCGGGAAGCCGGTAGGTAATGATCAGGAACAAGAAGGTTAGTGATAAACCAATGATTCCGGCAACGATTGATTTGTCAATCGAATCCTGACCGAGTGTGGCGCCAACCGCCTGGCTTTGAACAACTTTGAACGGAATTGGCAGTGAACCATATTTCAACTGGATCATCAGGTCATTGGCTGATTGTTGGGTAAAGTTACCGCTGATCTGGCCCTTGCCTTCTGTAATGGCAGAATTAATTGTGGGTGTTGAGATAACTTTGTTATCCAGAACAATAGCCAGATAATCGCCTATATGTTTTGCGGTGTATTCACCGAACATCTTTGTGGCGGTATCTTTCAAGGTAAAGTCAACAGAATACTTACCAAGTGAATCTCGGCCAACCGTAACAGTTCCGAGGTCAGAGCCTGACATCAACGGGGCGTATGTCATCTCTTTCGCGGCCGCGGTCAGATCAGTGGCTGATTCAGGTAATGCATTTTCTGGAATTTCACCTGTCTTGGTCCCGATTTTGGTGTAATCTATTTTGATGGTTTCACCTTCAGCCAGAGGATGATTCCCCATTGGCACAAAGGCGAGCTGCCCCACCTGTTTAAGAGTTTCAATAACCTGGCTTGTATCAGTCAGTCCGGGGAATTCGCCAACAATACGCCGGTCACCCGCGAGCTGAAAAACCACTTCGCTAACGCCCAACCCATTCGCGCGATTCTCGAGGATCGTTTTGGCTTCTTCCATTTCTTCTGAAGTGATCTTAGAATCAGCCGGAAGGTCAGCTTCCAACAAAACACGCAGGCCGCCGCGAAGGTCGAGACCCAGCTGTGTTTCATGGCTTCGCTCGAAATCTCCAATTTTTATGGGTTCCTTAATAGGCAAATCCACCCAGATTGAAGCGAGCAGTAAAACAAAAATCAGGATCAAACTAAATTTATTGCGTTGTCCCATGTGGGTTTGTCCTCCGGGAGATGTTCCCTGAGCGAGATAAGATGCCCGTAGTATTGCTACAGGAAAAACTCGCAGAATTATATCGCATACCTGGCTATCGCGCGATAGCCAGGTATGGATGTTTAGCATTATTCAATCAGCTTTTGCTTCACCAGCAGTTCGGCGTTATATATGGCGCCTCCGGCTGCTCCCCGGATCGTGTTGTGCGAGAAAACAATGTATTTCAGCCCCATTACCGGATCTACCCGTACCCGCCCAACACTGGTGGTCATTCCCTTGCCGGTATTGCGGTCCAACCGTGGCTGCGGGCGGTCAGCTTCATCGCGTATCTGAATAACCGGGGAAGGCGCTGATGGCAGATCCGCGCTAACTTCGGGGCATTTATACGCCCGCATAGCCTCAATAGCATCCGCCGGCTTGACATCGTGCCTCAGTTTTAAAGATACACACACCGTATGTCCGTCTGTTACAGCAACACGGTTTGTATGAGCTGAAATCGCGAATTCCGCATTCAGAATATGATCACCATTGATTTTTCCCAGCATTTTCAATGGCTCGGTTTCAACCTTCTCTTCTTCGCCCTTGATATACGGAACAACATTATCAATTATATCCATCGATGGAACTCCCGGGTATCCGGCGCCAGATAAAGCTTGCATCGATACAGCGATCAATTGTTCAATACCGAAGGCATCGAGAATGGGTTTCAGTGAAACAGTCAACCCGGTACTGGTGCAATTCGGGTTGGTAACAATGAAACCTTTTCGGCTGTGATTCTTCCGCTGAATTTCAACCAATCCGGTATGTTCCGGATTGACTTCAGGCAAAAGAATAGGAACGTCTTTATCCATACGGTGGGCAGACGCGTTTGAAACAACCGCCAATCCGGCCGCCGCAAGAGCCGGTTCAACATCTTTTGCCTGATCAGCCGGCATCGCTGAAAAAGCGATCCGGCATTCTTTTAATGCGGCTTCATTCTCCTGAATAACCATGGCTTTAACAGCATCCGGCATGTGTTCCGGCAGGATCCAATGACAGCTTTCCGTGTAAGGTTTGCCAATCGTCCGGTCAGAGCCAGTCAGGCATTTGATCTCAAACCAGGGGTGATTCTCCAACAATTGAATGAAACGTTGACCAACACTGCCGTTGGCCCCGAGTATGGCTACTGGAATTTTTCCGTTCATAATATTTGTTACCTGAATTTATTGAATTAGATTGTGTAATGTGCGAACGGCATCTTTCAGGCTTTCCTGTGAAACCACCAGGCTGATAGATACCTCGGAAGAACCCTGGGCAATGGCGATCACATTAACGCCAGCCGTTCCGAGTGCGGTGAAGACACGGCCGGCTACGCCGGGAGTGTATCGCATACCAGAACCAACAGCCGATACAATCCCGACGGCCGGCGAAATAGTGATGCCGTCAATGTCACGTCGTTGGATCTCTCGGGCAAATGTTTTTTCCAGCGCCGAGCGCACTTTCTCGGCCGCGTCAATCGGAACTGTAAAACAGATCGATTGCTCAGACGATGCCTGTGAGATCAATGGAACGCTGGTACCTGTCTTTGCTACAGCATCAAAAGTGCGAGCGGCAACACCCGGAACACCCAGCATGCCTGTTCCCTGAACCGTGATTAGTGACATATCACTGATGGCTGTAACCGCCTTGATTACACCTTCCGTAATATAGGAGGTATCAGAAATTATCCAGGTACCTTCATTATAAGGCTCAAATGTATTACAAACCCGAAGCGGAATATTATTTTCAATTACCGGACGGATGGTTTTCGGGTGGAGTACCTTGGCACCAAAATATGCCAGCTCAGATACCTCGCGGTATGAAAGGTGATCTATCGTGCAGGCTTCTGGTACAAGGCGCGGATCTGCTGTCATAACTCCATTAACATCCGTCCAAATCCATACTTCTCCAGCCGGAAGAGCGGCGCCCAGAAGCGCGGCGCTCCAATCACTGCCACCCCGCCCCAGTGTTGTGATCACACCTTCAGGTGTAGCCCCCAGGAACCCGGTGACAACCGGCGTGATCCCTTTTTCAATAAGAGGCAGCAACTCCGCGCGTGTTTTTTCACGCGTCGCTTCTTCATCAGGGTTTGCCGATGTAAATTGCCCATCCGTCACGATCAATCGTGTTGAATCAACTGCTTCCGCCTTAATTTGACGTTCATTTAACAATGATGCCAGAATGCGCGCACTCATCCGCTCTCCAAGAGATGCAACAGCATCAATACCTCGGGGGGATGCTTCACCCAGCACCACCATTGCCTGCACCAGGCTTGAAAATTCATTGATCAGATGGTTTATTTCCCAGGTAAGCTTTTTCTGTTCCGCTTCGGTGGTGATCAACCCTTCCATCATCTGACGGTGACGGATGTGAAGTTCTTTGGTCGCCGTTTCCACAACTGAATGATCACCAGACGCAGCTTTTTGGGCTGATTCCAGCAATAAATTCGTAACACCATTTAGCGCCGAAACAACGGGAATAACACTTTTCCATCGTTTCTTTTCGTTGCTGATAATATCGGCAACAGTTTTCATCGCATCCGGTGATCCGACTGATGTTCCCCCAAACTTCATGATTAAAATTTCATCTGCTGTATTCTTTTTTTGCGTTTCCATTGGGCTTACCTGCGACAAATTAATGGTTCATATATACCAGTAAATTCTGGATTTTTGAAGGTTAAGATTGTTTCTCAATAATAGAATATTCTTCCGAAGGGTTTTACCTCGGAATAAGATATTTGAGGTTACTTAACAACCAGAATGATTATGCGTCAAAATAAAATCGAGGAACCCTCGCGTGAAGGCTGTTCACCACTTCGTAATTTGTGGTATTCCACGCTTTGGCAATATCCTCGGCAGTGATGGTTTCAGAACCCTGAGTACCGATCAAAACAGCTTCATCACCTATCTTAACGTCAGGCACTTCATCCAGATTGACCATGCACTGGTCCATACACATTCCGCCCACCATGTTGACCCGTTTACCGCCGACAATGGCGAAATTTCCCAGTTTCCGGCGCATACCATCACCGTATCCCACTGCGATCACTCCAATGCGTTCCTCTTTCTGAGTGATATACCGATGGTTGTAGCCTATCCCCTCACCGGCAGGAATGTTTTTGATCGAAATGACTCTCGCCTTCCACGTAAGAGCGGGTTGGATACCATCTAATTGCGGTAAATCTTCTGTCGACTTCAATCCATAAATAGTGATGCCGCTGCGAACCATATCAAACCGGGCTTCCGGCATGTACAGTACCCCGGCCGACGTGCTGGCATGGATCACCCCCGTATGTATTCTCCGTGATCTCAATTCACCTATTAAATGATTGAACCGTTCCAGTTGAACATAGGTTGTCGGATGGCGCACTTCGTCTATACGTGGAAAATGAGTGAACATTCCAGTAATTTTTATTCCAGGAAGTCTTTGGATTTGTTCAAAGAATTCCACGCCATTTTCGGCAAAAACACCCAATCGGCGCATACCGGTGTCGATCTTTACATGCACAGGGATGACAACCCCATTCTTTATAGCCTGTTCAGAAAGCTGCTTAGCCAGGTCAAGATTGTATACTGTCAACGTAGCATTGTTCTCCGCCGCTTCTTTCGCGCGTTCCGGATGGACATATCCAAGAACCAGGATGGGCACATCCACACCGCCTTCCCGTGCGTCACGGGCTTCTTCCAAACGGGCAACTCCCAGGCATTCCGCCCCGCCCTCAACAATGGCGCGGCTTACCTTCGCGGTCCCATGACCATACGCGTTGCCTTTAACGATGCCCATAACCGGCACCCCGGCAGCTGCGCGCATAATTCGGACGTTATTGCGGATGGTTTCAAGGTTGACCTCAACCCAGGTTGATGCGGTATGTATGTTCACGGTCTATTCAACTTTCCCGGCAAATTTTGATAAATAGTATCACACGTTCAACAGTACTATGAATCTAATTGATCCAGTAAAACAACGGCATTTCTTCCGGCTTTTTTCCCCCGATAAAGGGCTTTATCCGCCATCTTTATACACTCATTTATTCCGGTCTCGAATGAACATTCCGCCACTCCAAATGTCATGGTGATCCTGATATCGGCATCATCAATGAAGATGGGTGTGTTTTCCACGGCTACGCGCATTCTCTCCGCCACTTCATAGGCTTCTCTGGCTCCTGTATCTGGCAGTAAAATCAAAAATTCCTCACCACCCCATCGAGCTACCACATCTCCTGTTCGTGTGGCATGCTTGAGAATTTTTGACACGGAAACCAGCACAAGGTCTCCAATTTGATGACCATAGGTATCGTTGAGAACCTTGAAATGGTCAATATCCGACATAATGATCGAGAAAACCCGCCCCTGGACATAGTGTTGCTCTTTTTCTTCGCCAATCTTTTCTTCGATAATCCGTCGGTTATGCAACGTCGTTAACGGGTCAATATTCGCCAGGCTCTCCAACCGCCGGTTGGCTTCCAGTAAACTGGCTTCAACCCGATTTACACTGTTCTGATAATACAATGCCACCGCGGCAAAGATCAAAAACGCAGAGAACGCTGTCAAAATTGTCGTGAAATCCAGCTTCCAGGCTTCCAAGATATGGACGGGTGTAGAGCTCTTCGCATAATAAAACAAAACTAAATACAGGATAAATAAAAAACTGGATGCGCCTAATTTTGTTTTTATATTCCAATACGGCCAGAAAAAAATAAACGGGGTCAGTACAATCAAATAATAATGAAATCCGCTTCCCCAGCCTATATAATGAACCGCCAGAATGGCATGTGTGATAAGTTCTCCGGTTCCAATAATAAACGCCGGGATGAATCGTTGATTTTTTATGAGAACCAGACTGAGAAATAACGCGATCGTGCTGAATATGTTCAGCACGACCATTTCTTCTACATCCAGCCAGAGAAATAAAGGAATAAAACAAAAATGGCAGGTAAAACTCGCCAGCAGTGTATTGCTCATGATCGATGCCAGCCGCGATTTTTCTGCCAGATAATTTACGTTAGAATGTTCTATCATTTTTTTAATAGTTATTATTGGGTTTTATTATTGTACCGTCAATAACTTTCGGATTGCCATAAAGAAAAATTAATAAACAAAAACAGGGCAACAAAGATAGTAGCCCTGTTTTCGACAGATACACTAATTAAAATAATTGTTTTTCACTTTCGATTGAATGTCCGGAACTTTTCATCAGCCATACGTACCCGTCTTCCAATCCGGGTTGAACCGGATGAGCTCCGGCATATTGGTCCGCCGACTCCCCTACCAGCCGGTATTGTGTTCCTTCCGCCAGATGCAGCATGGAGACAACTGTCAAATTATGGTCGGGTTTCTCGAGCCCCCCATTGGTATACAACCAGACATGACCATCGGCGTTACGGGTTAAATCCTGCGGGCTGCCCCGGAACAAAACCTTGCCATGTGAAAGTACCGCCAGGTCGCGGCAGGTTTGACCAATGTCTTCGACAATATGGGTTGATAACAGCACCGTGCGGTCAGCCGCCAGGTTAACCAGTAAATTCCGGAAGCGGATACGCTCTTCCGGGTCAAGCCCGGCGGTCGGTTCGTCAACGATCAGGATTTTCGGGTTATTAACAAGCGCCTGGGCAATACCCACTCTGCGTTTCATACCTCCGGAAAACCCTTTGATTTTACGGTCAGCCTCATCTGATAGACCGACCATTTTCAAAACATCCTCAACCTGTTCACGCCGGTGTTTTGGATCGTCCAGCCCTTTCAAAATGGCCATATAGTCCACAAATTGGCGGGCGCTTAATTCGGTATACATCCCCAGTTCCTGCGGAAGGTACCCGAGCATCGCTTTGACAGTCGTTTTTTCCTTATCAGATGACATATCATGACCGTCGATTATCACCGATCCACGGCTGGCGCTAACGATCCCGGCGAGAATCCTCATCAGGGTCGTCTTACCGGCGCCATTGGGGCCGAGCAAACCAAACATTCCGGCGCCGATTTCGAGGGCCAGTCCATTCAACGCGTTTACAGTCCGGCCATTGGATCGATAGGTTTTTTCGAGAGATTTAATAGAGATCATTTTTCCTCATTTCGTAATTGGTTTACTAGATATACCGTTCCTGATGGCGCAAAAGCTGCCAGGAAAGGATGAAGAGTGAAAGGCTCAGAAGAGTCAAAGAAATCCGGTTTGCGGTTAAGTCGGGATGGTCTGCCATCAGCGCGCCCATAAAAACAAGTACATATTTGCCGTAGTTACGTGCAAGCCAGCCGCGTGCAAGCAATTCGATCAACCAGATCAAACTGACCAGAAATGTACCGGTCATGGTTTGGGCTGACCATAATGAACCCGCGCATCCCAGTGCCATCAGTGAGATTGTGGGTATCAACCAGGCCAGCTGAATACTCCAGAACGATCCCAATGGAGAAAGGTCAGCACCCACAGCCTGCGCGAATATCTGAAAAATCGCGGCGCAGGCTGTCTGGATCAGGAAGATCAATCCCAGGCGTTCTGCCAGAAAACGTCCCGCCTGCGATGGTGTGGCAAACCGCAACTCCAGTGCCGGGTCATCCAGAATGGCGTAGGCTGCCATGATTCCGCCGATCATGGGCACGACCGCTCCCAGATATGCGCGAGACATATCGAATAATTCATCCGGTTTCAACTTGAACAGGCAGATGATCATGAACAAGGCCAGAAACGCGGCCGGTATATAAAGATGATCGATTCTGTACGTTGAAAATGTGTATTTCAGTGAATCCTGTTTCATTTATTCCTCATGCTCTCTTGTATTGCCATTCTGCGACAATGCAGGTGGCCGTCAACGCGGCAGTTACACATAATATGATCACCAGCAGGTTTATCCAGGCTTCAACTTGGCTGTGAATCGAGCCCATGACTGGCGAGCGGGTAGAATGATAGAAACCCTGAAGCGCGTACATTCCACTGGCGTTTAATAGTGAGTCACTTATGGTGGGAATCAGCTTCCATGTCAACAGGTTACCCCACACCCAGTATCCGGTAAACAATATCTGATAAACCCGCAGCGGCATCAAAAGCGGACATCCCAGCGAAAAAGCGATGACAAAAGCGTATGCCGGGGCGATCATCACGAAGAAGGCTACGCTTTCTGCCAGCAGGAATTGAGCCGGAGCTGACAGTAACAGAATGGATATTGATCCATGAACCAGAGTGCTTACCAGACCCGCCAACAGCACGGAAGCCCACATCCCCAGAAATTTCGCCAGAATAACGTTTCGCGTGGAGACAGGTGAGCTGATCTGAAGTTCCCGTACATTGGAATGAAAATCACGTTGAAACCGGTCGGAAGCCAGTATCCCCACCAGTACCGGAGTGAACATGTGAAATGTGAACACCGTCTCAGCGGCTTCAAGCCACATATCCTTACCCGTAAACACTTCGATCAACCCTTCACCTGAAGTGGTGTTTAATCCCAACAAAAAGAACACGCAAACGATTCCAAATGAGATCCACAATCCAGGCCGTCTCACAGCCATCCGGTACTCATACAGAAAAAGATTGGCAAATTGTGTATTCATTCTGTTCCCTTTCATGCCAACCCGCTTTTACGTGAAAGGTAATATCTCCCGGCTGTCATGGCGAACGCGGCACATACCAGCAGGACAACGATATTCATGACGGCTTCAACCGGAGTGTGAAGCGGTTTACCTGTGCGGCTTAACGTGCCCACAAAAAAACCCTGCAGGGCATAGATTCCACTTGCATTCAGCAATGTCCCGCTGATGGTCGGGAAGACTTTATCGCTCAAGAAATTGCCCCAGAACCAATAGCCGGTAAAAAGGATCTGGTAGATCCGGACAGGTATCACCAGCGGACAAACCAGTGAAAACGCGACAACAAACAGGAATGTGGGTATCGAAATTAACGCAAAACCGGCCATCAAGGACAATAACAGGTCCAAAGGTGGTAGACCGCAAATCATGCCATATACCGCCAAACCCCAAACCGATATTACCAGGGGGAGGAAAGTCGAGAGCAACACACCGGTATATTTCGCTGCCAGATACGTTCCGTCTTTAATGGAACTGCTGATCTGCAATTCCCTTATACCGATCTGGTAATCGCGTTTGAGCCTGTCACTGGCAAGGATACCGGCTACCAGAGGAATTAGCATATTGAACATGTACACCATATCTCCGGCTTCCTGCCATGTGGAGGAATTGCCAGCGAAGTAATTCCTGCCTTCATCAGGTCCCTGTATCAGTAGAGAGATGATGAATAAACCGGCGACCAGACCATTTCCGATCCACAGGCTCTTTCGCCTGATAGACATATTGAATTCGTGTTGAACTAAACCCATGAACTGTTTCATTGAGTCTCCTATGAATAAGATGATTATTTACCCGGTCGCGGATTTCGGCCGATTATCCGTTATAGGGCGATAAGTATTGGTCAGACCGCCGCGTTGAGATAAGGGCGGCTATGAAGAACAATACCGCCAACGGAACAAGCAGTTCCGGTGAATGCCAGAACTGGCGGTAGCCTTCCAGGAATTTATCCCACAATTGTAGCGAGAACAAATCTCCCAACATTCGGGGGGGATTTATGAACTGAATGATCCACAATCCATATGAGATGGTGATGGCATTCCCCGTACCAATCCAAAGTGAAAGCATCAACGCCAGTGCAGAGAGCATTGTCAGCGGGCCAAGCCATGAAAGAATTAATCCACCGAGGATTTCTGTCGGGAGTACCAGCGACAGAATAAAGCTGGAGACCAGTGCCAGCATAAGGTTGTAACCCGAAACCAGGGTCAAACGGGCTAACAGGATTTTCCAGGATGATGTTGGTGTCGACAGTGACAATTCGCTGGCCGGATCATTCTGGGGGCCGTAAATAGCCGCCAGGCTGGCTGCCGCCACCAGAGGCGCAAGAAATGTTAGGAATACAGCTTCTTTGGATAAGATTACAATGATGACTCCCAACGCCATTATGGCTGCTATTGCCGGCCACATTTCACGCCGAACCAGATAAGCCTGCGCTTTTAATAACGCAAGCATTCGCTCAGGGATCTTAAAACGGACATTATTCGACCGGATTTTTGCCAGCGCTTTAACATCAGCTCCTTCAGGTTTGACGACCGCCGCGCTTTCTGTAGTGACCGCGCCTGAAAGTTGCAGCCAAAAAGACTGTTCCTCCCGGCACTCACCACATCCGGCAATGTGCTTTTTCATACAGGCAGCTTCCTCAGGTTCCATCTGGCCAGAAACATAAAATGGAATTATTTCTTTCTTCGGGCATGTCATGTCACATCCTCCGATCCGGTCAGCAGCCCTTTCAGCCGGTTCCGGGCATAACTCAATCGGCTTTTCACCGTTCCTACCGGACAGCCGGCAACATCGGCAGTTTCCTGAAGACTTAAACCCTGATAGAAAACCAGGTCTAACACCGCTCTGTGCTCAGGAGATAATTGCGCCATTCCATTTCTCAACCGGTTTGCAGTTTCTCTTTGTTGAACCTGATCTTCCGGTATATCACGTTCATCTTGAAGAGTATTAATCATTTCCTCAGTGATCGGGTTGGACGTGTGACGCAGCGTCTTCATAGCCGTGTTATGGACAATCCCAAGCAGCCAGGCTTTCAACCGACTGGTTCCACGGAATGACCCCGCCATGTTCCAGACCACTACCAGAGAATCTTGCAGGACATCTTCCGCCTGAACCGGATCACCGGTAATACGCAGGGCATATGCATACATACGCTGACCGTACGCTTCATAAAGTTCATGAAACGCGGCTTCATCCTGATGGGAAACCCTTTGAATTAGAAGATTATCAGTATGAAGATCATTCATTACGCCGGTTCTGTTCTGAGAACAGGGTTCCCCGGTAATCTCCTGCTTCATTAATGTTCCTGCCAGCATATTTCCTCGTTTCCGGTTATGCACATACAATACTATGTACCGGTACGAGGTCAAAAGGTTCAAATTTGTATTAATTAGATTTTTGAATTATACACAGGCAAAAAAAAAGCCGCCCGGGTAAAGAGCGGCTGTTTGCAGGTGAAGTTTTATTTAGTTACCCGATTCCACGGGGAATCCCTTTGACTGCCAGTCGGTGACCCCGCCGGCCATACTGGTCACGTTGGTAAACCCGGCTTTCAACAAAATGTCTCGCGCTTCCGCGCTTCGCCGCCCGGTTCGACAGTACACTACAATATTCTTGTCTTTGGGCAATGTATCCAATTTTTCGGGTAAAGTCCCTAAAGGAATCAAAGTCGCGCCGGGAATATGGAATTGGTCCCACTCGCTTTGTTCACGCACATCCAGCATATAAGCGCCGCTATCCCGTAATTTAGCCGCCTCTTCAACGGATACTTCTTTTGCCATGGTTTCTGCCGGAGCTGTCTGACCGAATGGGACAAAGATTACGACTCCCAGTATCACGGCAACGGCAAGAACAATCCATACCCACATTGGTAATCCTTGTTTTGATGAATTTGTAAATTTTCTGGCAGTTTTAGCCATATATAAGTCTCCTTGAAATGATGAATGCATTCTATGCTTTAATTATTTATATGTTAGGATGCAGTTACTCCAAATTGGTTTCAGTTTTTCAGAATTTATTAATTATATGATGTAAGAGTATTCCCGGTCCTTCACAAATTCTTCAATACTTCGGAGTACGATAACAACATGGTAGATAGTAGCAGAAAAATACTTGTTGTGGATGATGAACCGCAAATTGTGAAGGTATTAAAGGGTTACCTTGAAAATGCCGGCTATACCATCTTTTGCGCGATGGACGGAAAAACCGCGTTGGATCTATTTCGCCGTGAAAAACCGGATTTTGTCATACTGGATTTAAACCTGCCCGGTATCGACGGGTTGGACATCTGCCGTACGATCCGAGACACATCCAACGTTCCCATTCTGATGCTGACGGCACGCTCTGAAGAAGCAGATAGGATAGTCGGTCTGGAATTAGGTGCCGATGACTACATTGTTAAACCATTCAGCCCGCGCGAGATCGTGGTACGGGTGAAGACAATATTACGCCGTACATCCGGGGATACAGGTTTAACGAAAACCATTCAGGTGGGAGGACTGTACATAAACATTGACACACATACAGTTCAATTGGATGACAGGCCAATCGAGCTGACTCCCTCAGAATTTGAAATACTGGTTACCCTCGCTCAACATCCCAGGCGAGTGTTTTCACGTGCGCAATTGCTGGACGCGGCACTGGGAGAATCATTCGAAGGATACGAACGAACCATTGACACACATATAAAGAACATACGTAACAAACTGGAACCAGACCCGAAGAACCCGCGATTTATACAAACAGTTTTCGGAGTGGGTTACAAATTTGAGGCTGATTAAGATGCGCAACAGTCTGATCATTAAACTTATGGGGGCTTTTCTGCTCTTGATCATTGTGAGCGCGCTGATCATATCTATTCCAACCATGCTGACGACCAAAAGCGCGTTTGACCAATATTCCAATACAAACCGACAGAATTGGTCAACACGTCTGGCCGGTACTCTGGTTGATTACTACGAGACAAATGGCAGTTGGGACGGGATAGATACGCTGTTGGCATCTACCTTATCCACCCGCCCGAATTCCAAACCTGGAATGTTCGGTAAGGAAAACGATGGCATGCGTCACTCCATGTCAATGGGAATGATGGGAAATGATGACCAGCATGTTATTCTGGCAGATCAGAACGCGGTAATCTTGTTTGATTCATCCGGCGAACATACCGGCAAGTATCTTCCAGAAGAAGATAGAAAAAAAGGTATAACGTTACTTTCAGGTTCCAATCCCATAGGTACCTTAATTGTCTCCAAAGATACCATCGGAAAAGGAACGCCGGCTGCAGCTTTCTTAACCTCGGTTAATCGATCAATAGTTGCCTCTGTTATCGTCAGCCTCATGATAGCCATTATTTTAGGCGGAGTTCTATTCAATCAGGTTACATCACCACTTCGTCAGTTGAAAAAAGCGGCGGACGCGGTTGGAACAGGAAATTTCAAAGAAAGGGTTTCCATCCATTCGAACGATGAATTTGCCGATGTCGGACGATCCTTCAATCAGATGGCCGAAAGTTTGGAAAAAGCGGAGGAAAACCGGCTGCATTACATGGCAGACATTGCCCATGAACTGCGCACTCCACTTACGGCTATCCAGGGGACAATTGAAGCCATGCAGGACAAGATCCTACCGCTGGATGAAGAACAGTTGGATAATCTTCACAGTCAAACCATTCTGCTTAACCGATTGGTTAATGATCTTCGCTTGCTCTCACTGGCTGAAACCGGCCACCTGAAACTGGACCTGAAATATATTAATCCGGGCGAGTTGACCCGGCAAACTCTGGAATCAATGAAACTGTTAGCCGGTCAAAAATCGATCACCATTAAGGTCGATATTCAGGATGGTTTGCCGGAATGTAAACTCGATTCTGACCGTTACGCGCAGATCATCAACAACCTGCTATCCAACGCCATCCGCTATACTCCTGAAAAAGGAACCATCACAGTTAAATTATCCTCATCGACAGGTAATCTTGAACTCAGTATCATCGATACCGGGTCTGGTATTCCTCCTGAAGATCTGCCGTTTGTGTTCGATCGCTTCTACCGGGCGGATAGATCGCGGTCACGTGCCAGCGGCGGCGCCGGCCTGGGACTGGCTATCGTGAAGCATCTGGTGGAAGCCCACGGCGGGCGTATCTCTGTCATTTCGCCGGTGGAAGATACCGGGTATGGAACCCGTTTTGATATCCAACTTCCGGTCCATAATTAATTTAACCTGTATCAGCGTCTTCCATCCTGAAAAGGTCCCGGAGCATCTCTTCTATCCAGGTAACATATAGCTCCTCATAACGTTCCCCGAATTTACGGGTAGCCTCCCACATCAGAGCGTCAAATTTAAGGCTGGGAAATTCTTTTTCCGCGTTTTGAATACTTTGCACAACTTCATTCCGGTAATATTCGAGTTGCTTACGGTGAATATCAAGTTGTATTTTTAATTGTGAAATCGCGGCTCCCCGGTCCATGCGGGCGGCAAAAAACATCTTCAAAACCAGGGTTTCCTTTTTGGGGCTGCATTCCGTATACGGTTCATCCAGCCACATTTTTAACTCTGAAAGCCCTTTGTCAGTAATGGAATAAATCCTTCTGTCCGGCCGTTCAGTCTGTTCCACAACGCTGGATTTCACACACATCTCTTCTTCCAGACTTTTTAACGTAGTATAGATCTGGCTTAGTTTCGCATGCCAGAAATGCGACGTGGAACGGTCCATCCGGAGTTTGATGTCATATCCTGTCATGGGTGTGTAGCTCAGGAAACCTAAAATGGCATATTTAAGCATAATAGCCCTTGTTTATATCCATGTGACACTTTTCAGATCACGCCTGATTCCGCGTTTGAAATGATGTTTCGCGTATCCCAGGATTATAGCTCCTGTCACAACATGGTTATCGGGGATCTTAAAAAACTCCCGTAGTTCCCTGCTCTTTTCGACGGCTGGAGGGATTAAATCCATGGCAGACGCGCCCAGTCCTAATGAATGCGCCGCCAGGAATCCATATGTGAGGGCGATGTGGATATCTGTGGCATAGTTCTCAGCCTCCCGGTCCGCATGAAATAAAATCATCGCCGGCGCGCCTCTAAGGAGCGTGTCCTCTTTTCCAGACTTTAAGTCAGGAAGGCGATCTATCAGAAGAGGAATCATATGTTTTTTTAGGTTTTTATATTTTTCCGGGCCAGCATTCAATCTGACAAAGATCTGTGTGACTGGATTTGACATCTTTTTCACCAGAGTATCATAAAGACGAATCATCATAGGCAGTGATTGTTTGATCTTTTCTGGATCTTCGACAACGGTGATCTCGGTTTTGAGCGGCGGGAAGCCCGGAGGTGCCAGACGGATGGCATATACAATTTTTTCCAGTACTTCATGTGGAACAGGTTTTTCAAGATAATTGCGAATCGCCCGCCGCGTTTCCAGTAGATGATAAAAAACTTCCGTATCTTGATGGCCGGTAACAGGTAAGGTATAAAAGTCATTTTCGTAGCTCAAGCCCGGGATATGAATTGCTTCATTTGGGCAAACCGCCATGCAATGGCCGCAACGAAAACAAGACCACAACCGGCTTTGTAGAAAAACGACGTCACCATTGGCGTCTTTTTGAATCATCCGGTTCGGGCAAACGTCAACACAGGCGCTGCATTTTTTACACAGAGTTCCATCAATACTCCATTCATCTGTCATTTTCGCCTCCATATATAATTTATTATACATATTTTTTTATATATAAACAAACGAAAAGCCAAGACTTCATTCAATTTACTCAGATTTGCTTGACAATCCCAGACCTTCCTTTATAATCGCCATTAATGAAATCCATCCTGTTTTCCCTGCATCATCATTCAGAACCCTCCCCCAACTGATCGGCGGAGTCTTTTCTGGTTAAACAGGAAATAAGCAAAAACCAAACCCCCGGTCAAGACCGGGGGATTTTTTTTATCTCCGAAGGAGCAGCCATGTTGAACCGAGAAACAACTGATTTGAGACTATCTCTTCCATCAAAAGGTCGATTGATGGAAGATACCCTGGATTTTCTTACTGATTGCGGATTATCCGTTTACCACCCGAATCCGCGTCAGTATGAAGCCACCATCCCGGCGCTGCCCTCGGTTCGGGTCTTATTCCAACGCCCGCCAGATATCGCCGTCAGCGTACGCGAAGGCACGGTTGATTTCGGGATCACCGGCCTTGATGTGGTGGAAGAACGCAAAGGTGACCAGGATGAGATCATGGTGATCCATGACGCGTTGAATTTTGGTCAGTGCCGTCTTAATCTGGCGGTTCCCGAAGCCTGGGATGACGTCACATCGGTGGATTCCCTGGCAATTAAAGCCCGCTCACTGAATCGCAAACTGCGCGTTGCCACCAAATACCCCGAATTGACCGGAAAATTCCTGGCGGAAAAAGGGATCGCCTATACGTTGATCCCGGCGGAAGGCACACTTGAAACTGCCCCCTCCATCGGGTATGCCGACATAATATGCGATATCGTCTCTTCCGGCCAAACGTTACGTGATAACCGCCTTGTTGCCCTGCAGGATGGTTGTCTGCTAAACTCCCAGGCCGTGCTGATCGCCAATCGCGATTCACTCATCAACCGGCCGGAAGCTCTGCAAACCGCCCGTTTCATTCTGGAATTCTTTGAAGCGCACCTTCGCGCAGACGAAACCCTTTCCATCTTCGCCAACATCCGCGGTGAATCTCCTGAAGCCATCGCCGATTCGATCTTCAAATCCTGTCACATCCCGGGTCTACAGGGCCCCACCATCTCACGCGTGATCGTTCGCAATCCCGATGAAAACTGGTTCGCGGTGAATATTATCGTACAGAAGAGTAACCTGTATCAGGCGATCACTGAATTGCGCTCCATCGGGGGAAGCGGCGTGGTAGTCACCCCGGTAAAATATATTTTTGACGAAGAACCGCCCCGCTACACAGCCCTTCTCCAGGCATTGAAAGGATAAGACCAATGAAAGCCGGTAAACGCATCACAGAAATGCCTGCCTACACACCCATTGAACCGGTGGATATTCTGGCATCACGGTTGGGGATGCCCGTCGAAAAAATTGTGAAAATGGATGCCAATGAGAATCCGTATGGCCCGTCGCCGTTAGTACGTGAAGCGCTGGCGAGTATGGATATGGTTCACATTTACCCGGATCCTGAAAGCCGCCTGTTGCGTGACGCTCTTGCCGAAGCTCACGGGGTTCCTGTCAATAATCTGCTGGCCGGTTCTGGAGCGGACGAGTTGATAGACCTTCTCGCCCGGGTAGTGGTCGAACCGGGAGATTCGACCCTGATCTGCCCGCCTACGTTCGGCATGTACAGTTTTGATTCTCTGCTGAATTATGGAGAATGCGTCGTCATCCCCCGGCAGGCTGACTTTTCACTTGACCTGACTGCCATAGGCAAAGCGGTAGAAGAAAAAAAACCAAAGATCATTTTTGCCTGCTCCCCCAATAATCCTGACGGCAGATTGATGACCCCGGAAGAAATTGACTTTCTGCTCGGGTTGCCTTCCCTTATTGTTCTGGATGAAGCCTACATCGAATTCACCCAGGAGAACCTTGACCTCGGACGCGGCCGAACATTGATCCGGCAGGTTCCACAGCGGGACAACCTGATCATTCTACGCACTTTCAGCAAGTGGGCCGGGTTGGCCGGTCTGAGAGTAGGTTTTGGCGCGTTCCCTTCGTGGTTGATGGACTCTCTATGGAAAGCCAAGCAGCCTTACAACGTCAATCTGGCGGCGTCCACAGCCGCTATCGCATCTCTCAAAGACCGGGAATATCTGGCACGTAATGTGGCAAAACTGCAGTCGGAACGGGATGTATTGTTCAACCGTCTGTCAGATATTCCTTTTTTGAAGCCGTACCCGTCACAATCCAATTTCATTCTGTGTAAAGCCAACGGACTACCCGCTCGCCAGATAAAAACCGAATTGGCGGCAAAGGGTGTTTTCATCCGCTATTATGATAATGACTTGCTGCGCGACTTCATCCGTATATCGGTGGGCCGCCCGCAAGACACCGTGGAACTGATCCGCCAACTGGAGGGACTAAAATGACAGACAAAGCAGCATCAGGCAATACAGCTCGCACCGCGGAAGTACACCGTAAAACCAACGAGACAGATATTCGGATAAAAATCAATCTGGATGGCACAGGTCAGAGTGACATTAAAACCGGAGTCGGTTTCTTTGATCACATGTTGAACCAGATCGCCTGCCACGGCCTCATCGACCTTACCATCCAGGCAACCGGCGACCTGGACGTTGACTGTCACCACACAATCGAAGATACCGGCCTCGCGCTGGGTGACGCCGTAGCCAGGGCATTGGGTGACCGCAAGGGTATTGTTCGCATGGCCGATGTGTATGTCCCCATGGATGAAAGCCTGGCTTTTACCTGTCTTGATTTCTCGGGGCGGCCGTATTGTGTGTTCAAACCTGCCTGGCAGGGTGAAATGGTTGGCAATATCCCGGTCAGCCTGATCGAACACTTCTGGGCATCCTTCTCCATAACATCCTGCTGTAACCTGCATATCCGGGTACTGGATGGCCGTGACAACCATCACATGGCCGAAGCTATTTTTAAATCCGCAGCACGTGCCATTCAAGCCTCAACCCGGATTGATCCACGCCGTGCAGGCAGTGTTCCATCGACCAAAGGCACCCTGCAGCCTAAAGATGATCTGCCATGGTAACCCGGACTGTCCAACTCATTGATGCCGGAACAGGCAACCTGCAATCGGTATACAATGCTTTGCAGCACCTGGGCGCGGAGATTTGCGTCATATCGGATGCCGCCGGGCTTAAACCCGGGTTGCGTACCATCCTTCCCGGTGTCGGCGCTTTCCGGAAATTTATGGATGGCATGAATACCCGTGGGATGATCGACCCGGTCTGTGAGATCGCCGCCTCCGGTGTGCCATTGTTAGGGATTTGCGTTGGCATGCAGGCGATGTTTGATTCAAGTGAAGAAATGGGTGACACTCCCGGGATAAAATTGTTCCCCGGCAAAGTCCGCCGTTTCCCGGAATCCTATGGATACAAAGTTCCCCAAACCGGCTGGAATTCCATCGAGATCGTCAAACCGTCTCCTTTGTTCGCATCCATACCCTCCGGTTCATTCTTCTACTTTAATCATTCGTATTATTGCCAGCCAGATTCGAGCAAATATACGCTGGCCATAACGGATTACATTCTGCCGTTTTCCCCGGTCGTAGGCGAGAACAATGTCTTCGGGGTTCAGTTTCACCCCGAAAAGAGTCAGATCCTCGGGCAGAAATTGCTGTCAAACTTTCTGGCAATCTGATAATGGAAAAAATCATGGATACTTTCACTATTTTTCCCGCCATTGACCTGCGCAAGGGACAGGTCGTCCGACTAAGGCAGGGTGACCCAAACCAGCAAACCAACTACAGTTCGGACCCTGAATTGATCGCCCGAAAAATGCTGGCACAGGGCGCCCGCTGGCTGCATGTCGTCAACCTCGATGGCGCCTTTGGAGATTCGTCAGACGTAAACCACCGGGCACTTGCGAAAATCCTCCAGACAGCACGTGAATTTACCGCGGATGTGCAGTTTGGCGGCGGGATGCATACGGTCGAACAGGTAAAACAGGTATTGGATTCCGGAGTGTCACGTGCCATTCTGGGCAGCCTCGCTGTGAAAGACCCGGAAAGTGTCCGGTCTCTGGTGGCAGAGTTCGGCGCTGAGCGGATTGCCGTCAGCCTTGACGGCCGTAAGAATAAAGTGATGGTCGCCGGGTGGCAAAAGGAAAGCGATGTCAGCGTTACCGGCATGGCAGCCATGCTCCGGTCTATGGGCCTTGAGTGGCTGGTCTACACAGATATTGACCGTGACGGTATGCAAACCGGAAGCGATTTTGAAACTACCATTTCCATCGCCCGTGAAACCGGGTTGAAGGTCATCGCATCAGGTGGTGTATGCTCATTGAATGAAGTCCGCAATTTGAAGCAGAATGGCGCGGCCGGCGCCATTATTGGCAAAGCATTGTATGAAGGTTCGGTGGAACTCGCCGACCTGCTTGCCGCTGCACTGGAGGGTGACTAGTATGCTGACCAAACGAATCATTCCCTGCCTCGATATCAAAGACGGCCGTGTGGTTAAAGGCGTGAAATTCGTTAACCTGCGTGATGCCGGTGATCCAGTGGAACAGGCAAAGATCTATGACGCATCCGGGGCTGATGAACTGGTCTTCCTGGATATTTCCGCCAGCGCTGCCGGGAAAGATACCTGCCTCGATGTCGTCAGGCGGGTGGCACAGTCTGTGTTCCTGCCATTCACCGTAGGCGGCGGCATCCGTTCCGTTGACGACATGCGCAACCTGCTGCTGGCCGGCGCGGATAAGATCAGCGTCAACACATCCGCCGTGCAAAATCCCGATCTTCTGACGGAAGGCGCGAAAGCGTTTGGCAGTCAGTGTGTGGTGCTGGCCATTGACGCCCGCCGCGTACCCGAAACCGGAAAGTATGAAGTGACTATCCACGGCGGCCGCACCCCAACCGGACTGGATGCCATCGAATGGGCAAAAAAAGGTGTTGATATGGGCGCCGGAGAGATTTTACTGACCAGCATGGACCGCGATGGTTCTTTATCGGGGTATGATCTCGAATTAACCCGGGCTGTTGCCGATGCCGTCAGCGTGCCGGTGATCGCCTCCGGTGGAGCCGGCTCCATGCAGGATTTCGCCGATGTGTTGACAGAAGGCCGCGCGGAAGCCGCCCTTGCTGCCTCATTGTTCCACGATGGCGTTATGGCCATCCCGGATCTGAAAGAATATCTGTCCGGGCGTTCCATTCCAATCCGCCGTTTGCCTGTTGTTACCGGGTGAGGACAAAATGACTGAGGAAGAATTTATTACACCAAAATACGATGCCGCCGGTTTGATTCCAGCCATTGTTCAAGATGATGATACCAATGCTGTTCTAATGGTCGCGTGGATGAACAAAGAAGCCTACGATCTTACCCGCCATACCGGCCAGGTTCATTTCTGGTCTCGCTCACGGCAGGAGATATGGCGCAAAGGCGCCACTTCAGGAAATACGCTGACTCTTGTCTCACTCTGGATCGACTGCGATGCCGATACATTACTCGTACGCGTCAAACCGGCAGGCCCGGCCTGTCACACCGGTAATACAACATGTTTCTATCGTCGGGTAAAATAAAGGTATATTAAAAGAGAGCGCAAAATACAATGAAGATCAAAGACCTGTACGATACCATTCTCGACCGCAAAACCAACCCAACACCCAAATCCTACACCGCGCGCCTGTTTTCTGAAGGGCAGGATGAGATTTGCAAAAAGGTGGGAGAAGAAGCTATTGAAGTTATAATTGCCGCTAAAGGTCAGGGAACGCAGCGTATCATTGAAGAAGTATCCGACCTGACATATCATGTACTGGTACTCATGGCACAGAACGGGGTCACACCGGATGAAGTCCTTGCGGAGTTGGAAAAACGCCATAAATGAAGAAAACAATCCTGCTCTTTGATATGGATGGGGTTCTGGTAGAACCCAGAAGATACCGCGCATCCTTGCAAAGCTCCATGGATTTTTTTGGCAAGATCATGGGGTGGGATTTCCTGTACCCCGGTGAGCAGACGATCGCCTGGTTTGAGTCCAGGGGAATTATCAGTGAGTGGGATATCGCGCCCATCTATATGGCCTGCGTGGTGGAGACAGTTCTTGAAACCTATCCAGGACTGCCCATACCTCAAGAGTTCACTACGTTTTGTGAAATGGTTAAACGGGCTAAAATCCCGAAACCGGCGATTCACGCCGAGAATATTGTCAATCAGCTTCCAAGTATTAAAAAAGCCGGGTTTACCTATTGTGACCTCGTGCTGTACATGGTCGCTTCCGGTCCAGCCCGTGCCGCATTCCCCCGGTTGGCCGGCACAGCTTTGATCAATGACTTGCTTCAACATTCGCGCATCGTCCAGAAGAACCTGATCACCCGGATCTTTCAAGAAGTCTTTCTGGGACAAAACGCGTTTGAAAACACCTTTCATTTACCGGCCATCTGCCTTGACCGAAACACAGAACGCATTGTTGACCCGCAACTGATATCCAATGAATGGAACATCGCGCTGAAAGAAGCCTGGGAAAATGGGCTGGTTGACCCGGTGATTATCACAGCTCGTCCTTCCGCAGTTGATTACCCGGCCGGTGAAGGACGCATTGAATTCTCACCAGAAGCCGATATTATCGTTGACCAGCTTGGATGGAACCGGTTCACATTGATCGGACAAGGACAATTGCAATACGCTGCCGACCAGATGGGGTGCAATTCCGTTGACCTGATCAAACCTTCTCCAGTACATGTACTTGGTGCGATAGGCACAACCATCACCGGCAGTCTGCTTCCTTCACTTCAGGCAGGTTGGGATCTGGTCAATAATGTGCCTACAACGTTCTATGAAGGTTTCCCGGAATTAGATGTGCATATTTTTGAAGATTCGCCTGTGGGCATCCGCGGAGCGGCAAAAGCTGTGGATATGCTCGAATTTGAAGGGATGACTGTGAATCTGACAAAATGGGGCATTGCCACAGATGAAAATAAAGTGAAAGAACTGCAAAAGATGGGCGCCACGGTTGTCCCAACCGTAAATGACGCGCTCGCGCGAATCAACATTGGTTAATATCGTATAATCCCAACGGGACACTAAACGCCTCTTTTTAACAATTGAAAGAATTGATCGATGATCGAACTTTCCGCCAAAGCGGTCTCACATCCTAACATCGCGTTTATTAAATATTGGGGAAATCGCGATTCCTCTCTGCGCATTCCGGTTAATGGTTCCATCTCAATGAATTTGGCAGAATTGGAAACCATTACCACGGTAACTTTTACCCCCTCGCTTTCTGCCGATCAGTTAACCCTGAATGGGAAAAAAGCAGATCCCGGACAGGTACAACGGGTAACCGATTTTCTGGACATCATTCGAAAGATGGCCGGCTTCAACTTTTTCGCCGATGTTGTTAGCACTAATAATTTTCCTACCGGCGCAGGAATAGCGTCATCCGCGGCGGCTTTTTCAGCCCTGGCTCTCGCAGGCAGTAAAGCCGCAGGACTCGAGTTGGATGAAAAAACTCTAACGCGGCTTGCCCGGCGAGGTTCAGGCTCTGCCAGCCGTTCCATTCCGGATGGCTTTGTCGAGTGGCTTCCCGGGTCGACCGATGAAGATTCCTATTCCATATCACTGGCATCAGCCTCGTCATGGGATCTACGCGATGTGATCGCTGTTGTGGCCGCCGATGAAAAGAAGACCGGGTCCAGTGAAGGGCATGGACTTGCCGGAACCAGTCCATTTCAGACCACCCGCGTGGCAGACGCGCCCCGGCGGCTGTCAATTTGCCGCGAAGCCATTATTTCTCACGATTTTGATAAACTCGCCGCCGTGATGGAACTGGACAGCGACATGATGCACGCCGTTATGATGACATCTACCCCGGCTTTGTTTTACTGGGAACCGGCCTCATTGCGGATCATAAAATCAGTCCCCATGTGGCGTAATCAGGGCATCCCTTGCGCTTATACAGTTGATGCGGGACCCAACGTCCATATTCTATGCCCGGCCTCTTCGAAAGATGATATCTCTTCCCGGCTATCCAACATGGATGGCGTTGTCACAGTTTTAGAGACATCCGCTGGCGGACCCGCTCGTCTTTTGGAAAAATAATAAGATTGTAAGAATTATTAAAATCGTCCGCAAAGTAGCTATAATACAAAATGACAGGCACAAAACGGTGCCTGATGGATGACATATCAGGATAAAAAATGGATTTTTCAATTGTTTTAACAATAGTGGAATTTGTTATTGCGTTTGGATTATTGCTTTTCCTTCATGAATTTGGTCACTATATCACATCCGTTTTATTCGGTATTGAAGTGGAAGAATTCGGCTTCGGATTTCCTCCACGGTTAGTTAAGCTTTTTACCTGGAAAGGCACAGAATTTACCCTCAATTGGATACCTTTTGGAGCTTTTGTCCGCCCCAAAGGAGAAAACGACCCTGATACAGTCGGAGGGCTGGCTGCCGCCAATCCATGGAAGAGGTTGGCTGTACTGACAGGCGGTCCGCTTATGAACCTGCTGACCGGCATAGTGATCTTTGCCATTCTTTTCTCCATTTCTGGCGCTCCTGATACCAATACCGTGCAGATCATGGATGTCGCTAAGAATTCTCCGGCTGAAACCGCAGGTCTACGTATTAATGATGTGATCATAAAGGTGAATAATGTCGAAATAAACAGCACAATGTTACTGGCTTCCACGATCAAGGAAAATCTGGGTAAAGAAGTAACTCTGACTGTTATTCGTGATGGCAAATCCATTGAAATAAAAACCACTCCCCGACAAAATCCGCCACCGAACGAAGGTTCATTGGGTATAGTTATGGGAAACCCGATTAAGCCGATTTCGTTCTTCCAGGCGATTCCATATTCTTTGCTCACAACCGGCGCGCAGGGTCTGGCATTGATCACACTGCCCATCCAATTGATGCAGGGACAGGTTAACCCGGAAGAAGCCCGGATGGTTGGACCGGTGGGAATGTACGATATCTATTCTCAGGTTCGCACGAAAGATATCACCGCTGAAACCCAGCCGACCAGCACTCCAGCCGATTCACTCAACCGTTTTTGGCTGCTGGGTATTATTTCGGTAGCGCTCGGTTTCACGAACCTTCTACCCCTCCCCGCCCTCGATGGTGGGCGTATTCTTTTCCTTTTACCCGAATTGATTTTCCGAAAACGCGTTCCTGCCCAATTTGAAAATATGGTCCATCTGATTGGTTTTGCTGCGTTAATCGCACTTATGGTGTATGTAACCTCGCAGGATATTACCAACAGAATAATCCTCCATTAACAGGTTGCATCACATCATGACATCAAATAGCAATTCCGTTACATTTCAGGCTGTACTTGATGAATTATCAACAAACTCAAAGTCCTTTCCTGCCAGCTATCTGAACCGTTTTTCAGATATCTCACGGGATGACCTGGCTTTATTGAAAAGCATCTGGCCTAATATAAAACCCAAACGACGATTAAGCCTGGTAGAAGATCTGATCAAATTTAATGAAAACAACACCATTGTTTGTTTCGATGATGTTGCACTGTTTTTTTTGAAGGATGATGACTTTCGTATCCGTTCAGGCGCGATACGCCTTTTACGTGAATCAGAAGATCCACGAGTGATCGAACCGTTGATCTCCCTGGTAGAGCATGACAAGCAATTCCTTGTCCGGGCAGCTGCTGCCGGTGGACTGGGAGCATTTGTTCTTCTGGGAGAACTGGATAAGATATCACCAGAAAAGCTGGCTCACATCGAGCGGGTTCTTCTGGCGCGGATCACCGGCACAGATGACGACCTTGTACGCCGCAGCGCATTGGAAGCCATGGGATACTCCAGTCGCAAAGAAATGGAACGGTTGATCACCGATGCATTTGAAGAGACAGATCCTGATTGGATCGCCAGCGCACTGGTAGCCATGGGACGTTCGGCATCGGAAGAATGGGAAATGCACATATTGCGTAGTCTCTTTCACCCTGATATGGTTGTTAGAATTGAGGCTATTCGTGCTGCCGGTGCGTTATCACTCAATCGTGCAGTGGAACCCATGCTTGAAATGCTGGATGGAACCGAGCCCAACAAAGAAGTTCGCTTCGCAGCGATCTGGTCTCTATCAGAAATTGGTGGCGAGAAAGCAAATGCCGCCCTGGAATCAATGCTTGACAACGCGTTGACAGATGAAGAAGCAGAATTCATTGAAGATGCCATTGATAACGCGGGATCTGATAGTGGATCTCTCGGCCTGGGTTTTCTGGACTTGAACGATCTTGGTAATACATCCTCCCGTTTTACCGACCAGGATGATGAAGATGACCTTGAATATAACGATGACGAAGACTTCCTGGATGAGTTTGATGACGAGGCGGATTACGATGAAGATTACTCCTCAACCGGACAGTAGAAAATGACGGATTCATCCCCAGAAGAAACCACTCGTTTGCACGCCATCGTCGAAGGACATGTGCAAGGTGTTGGGTTCCGCTATTTTGTCCTGAACCGCGCCAATGAGCTTAATCTAACAGGCTGGGTGCGCAATACATTTTCGGGTGACGTGGAAGTAGTAGCAGAAGGCGAACGCCAGATATTGGATGACCTGTTGGAATCATTAAAAAAAGGTCCCCGGTCGTCATTTGTATCACGGGTTCGCGATAGTTGGGAACCGGCTACAGGAGAGTTCACCCGTTTTGAGGTCAAAAGGACATTCTGATCAGTCTTCGCCAGTCAACAGACGGATCTTTTTCCAGGGTGGCATTTCTGATTGATCGGCTAACTCATTCCGTAATTCATAGATTTGATCACGCAGCGCGGCCGCTTTTTCGAATTCCAGGTCCTTTGCTGCCTGCTTCATTTGCTTTTCCAGTTCATGGATCACACGCTGAAGTTCTTTAACCGGTATAACGCCAGAGCCCTGACCGGCTTGGTAATCCGCTCGTTTTTCAGCCACAGATGTTGTTGATGTGGCCAAACGTTCTGTCAGGTCGTGAACAGCCTTCATCACGGTAACCGGTTCAATGTTATGCTCCCGGTTGTAAGCCGATTGTTTCTCGCGGCGCCGATTGGTTTCTTCGATAGCAAATTTCATTGAATCCGTCATTTTGTCGGCATACATAATTACCGTACCATTAACGTTGCGTGCCGCCCGCCCGATTGTCTGGATTAGTGCCGTGCCGGAACGTAAAAAACCTTCTTTATCCGCATCCAGGATACCAATGAGTGAGACTTCCGGCAGATCAAGACCCTCGCGAAGCAGGTTGATACCCACCAGCACATCATAGACTCCCAGCCGCAGGTCGCGCAAAATGCTCACGCGTTCCAAAGTGTCCACTTCGGAATGCAGGTAATGCACCTTGATGCCGATCTCCTTCAGGTAATCGGCCAGATCTTCTGACATGCGTTTGGTCAATGTAGTGACCAGAGTTCGCTCACCGCGTTCAACACGCTTATGGATCTCGGTGATCAGGTCATCCACCTGCCCTTTTGTAGGGCGGACTTCCACTTTTGGATCTATCAATCCTGTCGGGCGAATGATCTGCTCCGCGATCTGTTGCGCTTTACTCAGCTCATATGGACCGGGTGTCGCAGATGTATAAATGGTATATCCCATCCGGGATTCGAATTCTTCAAATGTAAGCGGACGATTATCCATTGCAGAGGGAAGCCGGAATCCGTATTCGGTCAGAACACGTTTTCTAGACTGGTCGCCGTTGAACATTCCCCGCACCTGGGGCACAGTCATGTGCGACTCATCAATGAACAGCAAGTATTCGCTGGGCAGGTAATCCATCAAGGTCCATGGGGCTGAACCGGCCGGTCGCTGGTCAAGATGACGAGAGTAATTCTCGATACCTGAACAATACCCTACCTCTTTTAGCATTTCGATATCATAACGTGTGCGTTGCTCAAGACGCTGAGCTTCTAACAGTTTTCCGTTTGTTTTGAAAAAAGCCAGTTGTTCATCCAACTCTTTTTCAATATCCTCGATGGCTTTTTTCAACCGATCTTCGTTAGCGATATAGTGTTTGGCCGGGAAGATATCGATGGATTGCGGGTGGTCATATATTTCACCGGTGACCGGGTTCAGCGCTGTGATCTTTTCGATCTCATCGCCAAAGAACGTGGCGCGGTAAACCTTCTGCTCTTCATAAGCCGGGAAGACTTCCAATGAATCACCCCGCACCCGAAAAGTGCCGGGGCGCAGTTCCATATCATTTCGTTGATACTGACTCTCTACCAGTTGACGCAGCAGCGCGTTCCGACGGAATATTTGCCCGGTATCCATGTGGACAACGACCCGCCCATAATTTGCCGGATCCCCCAGACCATAAATGCATGATACAGATGCCACGATGACCACATCTTTGCGGCTCATCATTGCCGCAGTCGCGGCCAACCTCAACCGGTCTATTTCTTCATTGATATCGGTTTCTTTTTCAATATATAGATCACGCTGAGGAACGTATGCCTCCGGCTGATAGTAGTCATAATACGAAATGAAATATTCCACCGCGTTTTCCGGAAAGAATTCGCGAAATTCCGCGTACAACTGCGCGGCCAGAGTTTTGTTATGCGCCATAACCAGAGCCGGCATCTGAAGCTTTTGAATGATGTTCGCCATGGTGAATGTTTTTCCGGTAGCCGTGGCACCAAGGAGTACCTGATGCTGCATACCCTTTTTAACGCCATCCACCAGTTGCTCTATGGCTGTCGGTTGGTCACCGGTAGGGATATAAGGAGCGGTCAGTTTGAAATCCATACAGATCCTTTATTAGAACAAACGGTTCATTTATTCTAACACAAAGGCCGACCAATAACACCAATTGAAAAATTATTGTACAGGATCGGGAGGAAATGATCCTTCAGGCGCGTACCAGTCTGCTGGATTTATTTCTGAAATTTTTTCCCCATCGTGTACTTCTATATCCACCAGTAAATGATCTACACAGTTCACCGATAAGCCGCAAATCACCGCTCTTGTATACCCACCGCTACCTGCAAAACTGGATTTATCCCGCGGATAGGCGATAACATGGTAGGTTCCAACCGGAACATCGATCAACTCATACACTCCGTTATCGATTACTTCTGTGGAATAAAATTCCCCCGTAACCGCATTGATTGCCACAATTCGAAGCGGCGGGACACTCTCAGATGGAAATGACACTTTTCCGCTGATGGAACCAGCGGCTGGTTTGACCATCGTTGAGATTGCCCGCCCTATCGTGGGCACGGGCGTCTGAGTGACAGCCGTTTTTTCGATCGCGGAGACTGTCAACTGGAGACTGTTAATGGTGGCTTGTTTTTGCTCAGGAGCAGGAGTAGGTGTGATAGAAGGATTAAATATTGAGCACATCACCGATGTGCTGGTTAATAGTATTGATAATAAGATAATTTTAAAACTCTTATCACCCATCTTAATATCTCCTGTTTTACGCAACTGATTTTAACATATTCAAAATTTAAGGCATGGTCGTTACCCTCCGTTATTTCGGATACAATCAGGATCATATCCTTAAACGCCGAGGATCCATGAAGCTCAAAATTAACGGAAAAAGTCGTTGGTTATTTCCGCTCACGCTGGTTTTTGTATATGCGGTTATCTATCTCCCATACCTTACTCGCCTGGGTATTTACTGGGATGACTGGCAGGTTGTCTTTCTTAATTTGATCAACAACCCGGCAGAATACTGGAATTACTTCATGGCTGACAGGCCGTTTTCCATTTGGACGTATTTAATAACTGTTCCGCTTTTTGGCGTGACTCCACTACCATGGCAGCTTTTTACGCTTGGAACAAAGATACTGGCTGCCTGGTTTTTCGCGGAAACCCTGGCTTTACTCTGGCCGGCTCGCCGCTGGGAAGGCCGCCTGGCAGCTTTACTGCTGCTGGTTTTTCCCGGTTTTACACAAACCACAATTTCTATCGCCTACAGTCAACACTTTATTACTCAGGCATTGTTCTTCGCCAGCCTGTGGTTGATGCTTAAAGCATTTGAGAAGACCCCGGTAAAAATCTGGATGGTAATTCTAGCCTGCGTCTTCGCGCTGCTCCAGATGTTGACAATGGAATACTTCGCCGCATCTGAATTGATCCGGCCGGTTCTTCTTTTCTTGTTCTTCTGGAATCGGGATGGTCAGCCTCTGAAATTGACTATGCGCAAAACACTTGCCCGTTGGCTGCCTTTCATCCTTCCGTTAATCCTTTTTGCCGCCTGGCGTTTCGGGTATTACCCCCGCCTTTCTGTTGAAAATTCGCCCACCCTCTTGAGTTCTGTGTTGACCAATCCCGCTTCCACCATTACACAGTTTTTTCAGTTCGCGCTGCAGGATACTTTTTCAACCGCCTTCAGTGTTTGGGCGGATGCCTTCAAACCGGCATCTCTGGATTTCCGCACTATTGTTCAAGTATTGCTTTCTATTACCGGGACGGCTGTTGTCGCGTTTTGGTTCTGGAAGATCTCTCTTGATGGTATTGAAAACCCGCACGAAAACCGCCGATTCTTGCTTCAATCCATATTAATCGGGCTTCTATTGCTCATTCTGGGTGGTTTACCCGTATGGAGCACCAACCGCCAGGCGCTGATCGGTCTGTGGTCCGACCGTTTCACATTGGCGCCAATGGCCGGCTCGGCACTGCTATTGATGGCTGTCAGTGCGTGGCTTACTCAAAGCCGCCCGCGGTTGCTTGTTTTGCTATCATTTTTCGTGGCCATGGCCATGTATTCCCATATGTTAACCGCCCAAAAATATGCTGAAAATTGGGAAATCCAGCGAAATTATTACTGGCAATTAAAATGGCGTGCCCCTCAGCTTAAAACCAACACAGCCGTCATCGCCCCTAAATTACCCACCAGCTATATCTCTGACTATGCCGTCGGCTTCGCGTTAAATGCCATGTACGCGAAAGAACCGGTGACCAAAAAAGCGCAGTACTGGTTCTTTATCGGCCCGCGCGCGCAGGGGAATTACTTTACCGCCTACGCACCCGGCCTTCCGGTTGAATATACCCTTCGGGATGTCCGTTATTCCGGTACAACGGATGAAATGCTCGGAGTATCGTTTGCCGCCGGGCGTGAATGTCTGCGCGTGCTGGATCCATTTTATGCGCTGGCACCCACCCGCCTGTCAGAAGATCTGGGCGGCATCGAACGCGACTTGCTGCCCGTTTCCAATACCAGCTTGATCCTTCCGAATGCCGGTGAAACGCTGCTACGTTCAGATGTTTTCGGCTTTGAACCAGAACACGATTGGTGCTACTACTACGAGAAAGCGGATCTGGCACGGCAGTTGAAGGATTGGACCAGAATCCCTGAACTCGCAGCCCAGGCAGAGGCTAAAGGGCTGCGAAGTAAAACAGGTGCGGAATATATGCCTTTTATTGAAGGGTATGCTCAAACCGGTTTGGCTGACCAGGCTCTGCAAACCAGCCTGACGGCTAACACCTTAAACTACGGATTAACTCCGGCGTTATGTGCGATGTGGCGCCGTTATGAAAAAATGGAGGCCTCCACCGGTCTCCCGGCGAAAGCCTCTGAGTTTTTTGATCAGGTTAACTGCCCGCAGCTTCCGTGACCTGGTCGTCCAGCTCTACGTATATGCGCTTGTTTATCTTGCCTTTGGATTTGTAATCCGTGATGCGCATCCGTCCTACTTCGCGGGTGTTGGCCACATGCGTGCCACCATCGGCCTGAAGGTCCAGCCCGACGATCTCAATCGTACGCACTTCGGGTATGCCCGGGGGAAGCAGGTTGATCTTCGTACGAATCAAGTCTGGTATTTGGAAGGCTTCTTCACGCGGTAAAACTTTGACGCGCACATCACGCGCGGCGGCAACTTCTTTATTCACCGCCTCTTCAATTACACCCACCAGGTCTTTTGAAAGATTCTCAAATTCGAAATCCATACGCCCGCTGAGCGGTTCCATATCACCGCCGGTTACCTGGGCTCCATAATCACGGAAGACAACTCCGCACAATATGTGCATGGCTGTATGGGTGCGCATCAGTTTGTATCGTCGGTCCCAGTCAATTTCTCCGGTGACTTCGCTGCCAACCGACGGTAAATCGCGTCCTTCACCGATCTCGTGCGCGATGCCATCCGGTGTTTTTTTCACGCGCGTGACAGGATAATCGATACAGTCAATTTTCAAAATGCCAGTATCACATAACTGCCCGCCCCCGCCCGGGTAGAATGCCGTGCGGTCTAGAAACAACGATCTGGTTTCAGCATTGACAGAAACCACCTTAGCGGTAAATTTTTTCAAGTAAGAATCGGTGTGGCAGAGAAGTTCAGTCATGTTTTTTGCTCCGTTTTTTTCGATTGTACAACTGTTGCCCGCTGCGAAGTATTAGAACCGTATCATTATTTTCCCCATGTTCTTTGTTAAATGAACGATCCACGATAGAGGGGGGCTACCGTGGATCGTTCGAAATTATTCTAGCATAGACATGTCTTAATTGCCAGACGTCTGACATCTTTTTACATAATTTTTACATAATCGTTTTTTGAATGATCTTTCTTTTCAAGAGACTGTTTTATACCTTTGTCTGCTAAACGCTGTCCTCTAGTTGTTTCACAATCTATGAGGATCGCTTAATGTTCATTTCTCAATTGAATATCGCCATATGATCAATTTGTGAAAAATTTTGTGTATCAAAAGGGACTGTGATAGTTCTTTCATCAAGTGTATTGTTTTCAATTGACCGGCTATAAATATATTCATCACAATCGGAAACATATTTAGCCGCATCAATCAACCTTTAACTGTTACGAAAACCGTATAAAAATGGAAATTCTGGGAAAAACCAACAAAACACAATAAGTTATATCTTTCCTGGTATCTGTTTTGTGTTGCGATAATTAGGAATCCTGATATGAGCGTAAGATTCACAAATTACGATGAACAAATTTATTCAATTGATTTTGGATTTATTCTGGAAGTTCAATAACGCATGTAGCCATTTGACCTGTTCCAGAGGCTTTATTGGTTGCCAGTACTTCGTCATTAGAGATGATCTCGCATGTGACATCACCTTCAGTTGAAAGCACTCGCGCTGTAAGTGACAGGTACGCCCCCGGCATAAATGTGTACTCACGTTTAAATGGGAGTGTGAATGTTCCCACTTCAAAATTGCCTTCGGGCGTGATGATCGCTATTTCAGCCGAGGCAGCCGAGCCGGTTACATTATATTGAAAAACTTTACCCACGGGTTCGGGTGGCGGCAGCGCTTCTGGATCTGTCGTTGGTTCTTTTGTCGGTTTCGGTGGTTTGGTCGGTAATGGCGCGTAAGCAATTGGAGTTGCCGTTGCCTGTTCAAAAAACAAAACACCCGGTTTTTTCGTAGGTAATCCGATAGCCGGTGGCACCAATGTGGCAATGGCGGGAAGATTCATTTCAGTAGGCGTGTCTGTCACCAGACTGGTTAATTGAATGGCAACCTCGGTCTGTACCAGACTAGACGGCAGCCCGGGAGATAGCAAACAGCCAAGCGTAAAAACCACCATCATAGTGAGTATAAGTACACGTTTCATGTGGTTCCCTGATTCACAGGCGCGAAATGATGCCAATTAGCGCCTTTATTCCCTCTCATTATGGTGCAATTCTCTTTTTTTTACCACTCAAAATTTCCGGGGTTTTAACTATTCCCAAAACAAGCATTATCGCAAAGTAACATAGATCACCCCGATTGTGATAACGATCAATAGCGTGATCACAGCCAGACTGTAACAACCCCGTAAATTCCTAGAGCGAGACATTTGAACGGCGGCTTTCTTCGGATCAGACATCCACAACGGTTTGTTCGCCTTTCCGTCTCTCTTCTTTTTGCCACCTTTTCCACTGGCAAATTGTTGTTCGGATTTATTAATTTTGGTCTTTTTATCCATGGCAACACCCAATCATAACTTATTCTGCGGTAATATCCGAACAAAACGCCATACGATTGTTGCCAGTCGCCGTTGCTTCTTTGACAACTTTTTCACCGGATTTTACCTGGCAGGTTATTGTTCCGAAATCGCTCTGTATTCGCCCAAAGAGCGAGAGAGGTGCGCCTGTTTTGAAGACCAGGGTCTTTTCAAATGGAAGCGGAAACACTCCGCTTTCCACCTCTCCATCCGGTTTGACAAAGGTGATCTCGACGGAGTCGGAATAGCCGGTTACCGAATAGGTGATAGACCGTTCATCCGGAGCAGCCGTCTTTTTTACTTCGCGAGTGGCCAGGGGCGCCAGTGTAAACGGTGTTAATGATGGCTGTACAGGATCGGTTGGCATACGCGTTGGCGCACTGACAGCCGGCGGCGGGAGAGTCCAAACCGGAGGCAGCGGCAGAGGGGTGGGTTCTTTTGTCGCTTCCTTTGTCAACTGGCGGGATACCGCGGTTTCCACCGGACCGGTATCAGGTGTGGGCGCTGACAAACAACCGGCACAAATAATCAGCAAAAGAAATCCTGGTAGGAGGTTTTTCATAGTTTATAGCCCTGTGAATTCTCCCTAACATTACAAATAGCATGCCAGTTTGGTCGAAACGTCTTACCTTACTCTCATTCAACCTGATAATGAGTCACGAAAAAAGTGGGACCGCTTTGTATCCCACTGGGTAGATTTGAAGGCGTAGATTAATCAATTCCATTTCCCCGGTTATATAGAGCGTGTAACAAAGACATACGCGGTTAATCGACCTCAAACTCCTTTACCAACCGGCTGCCCTGTTCGTCAACCATATACGTGCTGATGATGATGTGTTTTTCTATGCCGGAACCCATCAATTTATGCTTCAATAATTCATCCACCTGGAATATCCCGGCCATGGTATTCATAATTATCTTGATCTGGATCGGCTTTTTATCGCCTTCCGCGATCTCCACCTTGTCAATCGCCGCGGCGGAAATGGAATGAATATCAAAAATACCCATTTCATATGGAATGCGCGAGCGGCCCTCACTCATATCCAGCGCGTCTGCCACACGGACAATGCCGGCTTCAATCGTGTACGGCGTTCCGCCGCTGCGGTGTGAAATGATCGCGTGCAGTACCTCAGATATCACGATCGTACGTTCTTCCACATCCAGAAAGTCAAGGATGCGGTGCAGGATGTTGTTGGCGAGGAACAGGCTGAAACCTTCGTGCCCCTCCCGGTGAATGGACATGCCCAGGTCGTGGAAGATACTGGCCAGCAGGATCACGAGTTCGGCGTGTTCATTGGTCAGCCCGTAATTCTTGACGATCGACATTTCGACATCATTTTTCACCAGTATACGCGCCAGGCGGATGGCAATGTTGGCCACGATCTGGTAATGCACCGGGCCGTGGTCCGTCATCTTCAGGCGGTCAATCGCGTTGACGTTAGAGATGCGCCACAGGGTTTTGATCTCCACATCCTGGTTGATAATTTTTAATACCTTGTCGGGTAGTGAATTGTTATGAGTGGGGATACGGATATCCATTTGAGAATATTTTTTTACATCCATTGGATGGTTAACTCCTTAATTTTGTATTACAAAATACTGCATAGCTGTAGTATACCCAAATGAAGGTCAATGAGCGATCAGGTTGTCCATGGTAATTAGTATCTTTTATCAGGCAAATTTGCCCTATTACAAATAAAAAATCTTTTATTTCGAGAAGCGGGAATTTTTTAGGGTGTGCTCACTTTTAAGCGCACCCGGGCAATCAGGAATAAATAACCTGATTTCACTGAATTCTTTCTTTATAATACTCCACATAAACGATGTTAAAACGCAGGGGGGACAAACACCTCGCCAGAATATCGAAGAATTTTACAACCCGGAGGAACGTTTTTCTTCACTGTTGACACATTGAACCGTAAACCTATTCTGACATCCCCTGAAAGCCGTGAAATTTTACGAAAAGCCTGGATACATGTGAAGGTAAAGCATTTATTCGAAATATTGGCTGTCTGCCTGCTGCCAGATTATATCCATGCTATCTGGTAATTACCTGATGGGGATTCAAATTACGCCATGCGCTGAAACGAGATCAAACGGCATTTCTTTCATGAATATCTACGAAATTTTAATAATTCGAATTAAGAAAGGAATGAATCACGGATCAAACGCAGGGAAGCCGCGATCTGGCAGCGCCGTTATTGGACCCATATCTTGTATGACCAGCAAGATTTAAACAATCATATTGATTACATCCATTTCAAGTCGTTGAAACATGGCCTGGTCGATCAGATTACGGATTGGCAGTGGTCCAGTTTTCACCGTTATGTTCAGATGGGAGTACATGTACCGGATTGGTGCGGCAAGGCGGATGATTTTACATCGGATGATTCAATGGGTGAATAATTCTCTTTTTTAATAGGGTGCGGTCAAAAGCGAGCGCACCCTATATGGATATAAACAAAAATTCTTCGATTTCTCGAAGATTTTCCATTAAGAATCGGGGCGAGAGGATTTGCGCGTGGCAAACCACCTTGCTACTTCGCAAAAACGATCCTGTGTTTAAATAAAAGAGTCGGGGCGAGAGGATTTGCGAAGTACCACAACGTGGCAAACCATCTTGCTACTTCCCAAAAACGATCTTGTGTTTAAATAAAAGAGTCGGGGCGAGAGGATTTGCGAAGTACCACAACGTGGCAAACCATCTTGCTACTTCCCAAAAACGATCTTGTGTTTAAATAAAAGAGTCGGGGCGAGAGGATTTGCGAAGTACCACAACGTGGCAAACCATCTTGCTACTTCCCAAAAACGATCTTGTGTTTAAATAAAAGAGTCGGGGCGAGAGGATTTGAACCTCCGATCTCACGGTCCCGAACCGTGTGCTCTAGCCGGACTGAGCCACACCCCGAACAGCCCCATTATAAGGCAGCCCATTAACCCTGACAAGGGAATCCGTCAGATTAGGGTTTGATTAGAAATTGGTTTAACTAATTGACTTGAGGTAGGTGAAAGTTGTATAAAATAGTACAGCACATGTGAAATCTTTTTCAGGTTGTGCATTCTATATCACTTATATATCCCAATTCAACCGGCAATTATCGCGGTAATCGCGGTTGCCGCGTTTGTAATACTTACTCGAAGGAGTACAGAATGATACGCGTCAAAAGTCTTTGTAAAGACTTCGGTTCACGCCGTGCTGTGGACGACCTCACATTCGGCGCGGAAAAAGGTGAAATTCTCGGCTTTTTAGGACCGAACGGCGCAGGGAAGACCACCACCATGCGCATGCTCACCGGTTATATGCCGCCCACCAGCGGCACCGCCGAGATCGGTGGTTTTGATGTTCTGGAAAATTCGCTGGACGTGCGCAAATTGGTCGGCTATCTCCCCGAATCCGTCCCCCTTTATAACGATATGACTCTGATGGAATACCTCACTTTTATGGGTGAGCTCCACCACATCCCTGACCTGGATGACCGTGTTGATGAAGTATTAGAAAAGGTGCACCTTGATGACCGCGCCGGCGGGTACGTGGGCAACCTGTCAAAAGGTATGCGCCAGCGCCTTGGGCTGGCCCAGGCCATCCTCCACCGCCCCGAAGTGCTCATTCTCGATGAACCCACCATCGGCCTGGATCCCGCGCAGATCATCGAAGTGCGCAACATCATCCGCGAGATCGGCAAAGACCACACCGTGATGCTCTCCACGCACATCCTCACCGAAGTGCAGCAGGTATGCAACCGGGTGATCATCATCAACAAGGGCCGCATCGTGGCCGAAGACACCCCCGCTGGCCTGCAAGAGCGTATCACCGGTGCCGACCGTGTTCAGGTGAAAATCAAAGGCGATGCCAGAGATCTGCTTCCTCTGGTCACTCCTCTGCCAGGCGTGCTCAGCGCAGAAATCAAAAGCGGTAATGAAATTGAGATTGCTATGGCGGCCGGTCAAGATGTACGTCCAGAGATTGCCAATACGATTGTCAACAATAACATCGGGCTGCTTGAAATGAAAGCCAATAACCTCAGCCTTGAGGATATCTTTATGCAATTAACCCAGGATGAACCTTCCCAGCCGTCGCTTGACGGCACAGTGGAAGACTGATCCCGACGGAGCAAACGTTTATGAGAAACATCTGGACTATCGCCAAACGGGAACTACGGCAGTATTTCAACAGTCCCATAGCTTATGCCGTCATGTTCCTGGTCATGCTTGTTCAGGGACTGATATTCTACGTTAATTATTACTTTTCTACGTTACAGCAGTATGTTCCAGATATCCGCATGGTACTTTCACCCATGGTCACAATTTTCTTATTTACTACTCCAGCCATTACCATGCGTCTGCTGGCAGATGAACAGAAAACTGGCACATTGGAAGTATTAATGACTAAACCCATCCGCGACTGGGAGTTGATCGTGGGTAAATGGCTGGGCGCTTTTCTCTTTTACCTGATGATCATTGTGTTCACCTGGGTATACCCATTAATCCTGAGTTTTATGGTCAAACCGGGTATAGACCTTGGATTGGTGCTCTCTGGCTACCTTGGGATTATTCTCATTGTGGCGGCCTTTATAGCGGTCGGTGTGTTCGCGTCATCATTGTTCTCTAACCAGATTGCCGTATTCTTCACAACACTGGGTATCCTTCTGGTTTTCTGGCTCATTGACTACCCCGGGCAGGCATTCGGAGGTGTTGCAGGCAGTGTCATGCAATATCTTGGTCTAACCGGACATTTCTTCAATTCCTTCTATAACGGTGTGATTGAATTAAAAGATCTGATCTATTACCTGAGTATGACCATTTTCGCGCTCTTCCTTGGCAGCGCCTCAATTGAATCGAGAAGGTGGCGGTAATGAACAAGAAATTAAAACAATTCGCCCCTTACGGGCTTTACCTTTCGATCGCGGCCGCTTTGACCGCATTAAGTTTGTATGTTTTACAACGAGAAGTCACCCTGGCTTTACGTATCGCCCTTGCTGTCATTGTCCTGGGCATAGCCCTGTTTATTTTCCTGGATCCAGAAAAAGCTAAAGAAAGTATCACCGGACGCCAGGGAAAAAACACATCCAATGCCCTGTTAATGACCATCGCCGTTCTGGGTATTGTGGTCGTTATTAACTACCTGGGAAACTCCTATTCCAAACGATGGGATATCACCCAGGATAAAAATAATACACTGACGGTTGAAACATTGGATATATTAAAGAAGCTGCCATCAAATGTGATGGTCACCGGTTTCTTTACACCCCAATACTCCAATGAAACCGCCAAACAGCTGCTCGAAAACTATAAAACCGAATCAGCCGGCAAACTTGATTACAAATTCATCGACCCCAATGCTGACCCGGCAGCCGCGAAAGCCGCAAAGATCACCAGTGATGGTACCCTGGTTCTGACCATGGAAGGCCGCAGCGAACAAGTCACCTACGCGGATGAAAAAGGTATTTCTAACGCCCTGGTTCGCCTTTCCAATCCAGGTAACCGAAATGTCTACTTCTTACAGGGGCATGGTGAATATCCCATCGAACAGAACAGTCAGGGCAGTTATAGCCTGGTGAAATCTGTGCTGGAAGGCAAGAATTACACCGTTAAGACGTTATCTCTGTTGACCTCTGGTTCTATTCCCGATGATGCCATGGCTATTGTGATCGCCGGTAACACCACATCACTGGACCAGAAAGAAGTAGATCTGATAAAGGATTACCTGAAGAAAGGTAAAGCCTTGGTCTGGTTGGATAACCCCTCCGTGGAAAGCGGGATAAAAGCTTCTGACGATTTATTGGGCATGTATCTAAAATCCGACTGGGGTATCACTCTGGACGATGATTTAATGATTGACACAAACGTCAACCCGCCCACTGTATTGGCAACCAATAATTATGGAAACCATGCGATTACAGAACGGCTGCAGCGGTTATACACATTATTCCCGGTCGCGCGGTCCATCACGTTTGACAATAGCAAAACGGATATTACCGGATACCCTCTGGTCAATTCATCCAACGCATCATGGGGTGAAACAGACCAGGAGAGCATAAAAAGTCAGAAAGTTTCACCGGATGAGAAAACCGACCGTATTGGACCTTTAATGATTGGCATGGCGGCACAAAACAATACGACTAAAGCACGCGTCGTTGTAATTGGTGACGCGGAATTTGCTGCCGACAATAACTACCCCCAATACGGTAATAGTGTTCTTATCATAAACGCCATTGACTGGGCAGCAGGACAGGAAGATTTGTTGAACCTGACACCCCGTAATAATACGCAGCGCAGCTTAAATCCGCCGACTGTTTTTACAAACGGTCTTGTCTTCCTGATCACTGTACTGTTAATCCCTGGCTTGATCCTCATTACCGGAATTATTACTTCGGTTCAACGAAAAAAGAGAGGATAATCATGGTCAAGAAACCCACATTAATTCTTCTGGGTATCATGGCTGTGTTGATTGCGTTTGCGGTTTACACACAGAAGAATCCTTCCATTTTAAAAGGGGATTCCACACCCACCGCCACAAAGATACCTTCTCCTCTTTCTGACTGGAAATTGGATGAGACACGTCTAATCAAATACGAAGATCCACAGGGAAAATCCATCAGCCTGAGAATGGGCAAAGATTTCAGTAATTGGAGTATCGACCAGAATTCTCAAACTCCGGCAGATGCGGGAAAAGTAACACAATTAATTTCAGAATTGCAATCCTTGCAACCTGTGAGTAAACTGGAATCATCGACGGATGAAAGTGCCATGGGGATCGGCACACAATCGAAAAAAATTACGCTGGTTGATGGGAGCGGTTCCACAAAAGAGATCGTTATTGGAGAAAAAACCGCTACAGGAAGCGGTTACTATGTCAAAGTGGCGGATGTCATCTATATTGTTAACACGTACGCGTTGCAAAATATCACCGACCTGTTGACAATGGATTCGATGATCAAGAAAACAGAGACACCCACAGTACAGGTTTCTGAAACTCCAAAGCCTTAGGGTATTGAAATGCCCTGTGAAAAAGAGTATTCTGAATACTGGCTATTTTTACAAAGGAATATTGTGGTCAATTATAAAAGGATAAGGTTAATAATAAACTTCTATGGATGATGCGATTTTGCATGTAGTTGATGAAGATGAAGAGTATTCTGCAATTGCTAGACTTATTGAACTTGGCCGCCAGAAATCTTTTGTAACCATCGACGATATTCTTCATTTCTTTCCAGAAGCTGAACAAGACGTGGAACAGCTTGAAGAAGCTTTTGCCGCTCTTTTAAGCGCGGGAATTAACTACATTGAAGAACCATCGGCCATTGAAGAACCGGCGGAAGACGAGCTTTCTTTCGAAGAAGAAGAAGCGGCCGAAGAGGAACAGGGGCAAACCACGTATTTTGATGATTTGGCCAATATTGATACTGACGACACAATCGGCTTGTATCTAAAAGAGGTAAGTCGTGTTCCGCTGCTAACCGCGGAAGAGGAAGTTGAGCTGGCACAGCGCATTGAACGCGGACGCATGGCACGTGAAGAACTGGCCAAAGGCAATGTGACCACAAAACGCCGTCTTGAATTGCGTCATTTGATTGAAGATGGTTGGGCTGGCAGAGAGCATCTGATTACCGCCAATTCTCGTCTTGTGATTTCTGTGGCCAAAAAGTATATGGGGCGTGGTGTTCCCTTCCTTGATCTTATTCAAGAAGGAAACATAGGACTGATACGCGCGACCAAAAAATTTGACTACCGCCGTGGTCATAAATTTAGCACCTATGCCACATGGTGGATCCGACAGGCTGTCACCCGGGCCATTGCGGATCAGGGTCGAACCATCCGCGTTCCTGTCCACATGGGTGACCAGATCAATAAACTACTGCGTGTTCAGCACCAGTTGACACAGCGCCTTGGCCGCGAACCATCTGTGGAAGAACTGGCCGATGCCCTCGAGGTCCCCCCCAAGAAAGTGGAAAACATGATCCAGGTGGCTCGCCGTCCGTTGTCACTGGAAACGCCTACCGATGACGAAGAAGACTCAGTTCTCGGAGATTTCATTGAAGACGATGAAGCTCCCCCGCCCGATGACACCGCCACATACAACCTCCTTAAAGAACACCTGGAAGATGTATTGAACTCTCTTCCCCCGCGAGAAGTGCGAATCCTGCAGTTGCGTTACGGGCTGTTAGATGGACAGGCATACACGCTCGAAGAAGTTGGCCGCAAGATGGGTGTTACCCGTGAACGGGTGCGCCAGATTGAAGCCCAGGCTTTAAGCCGGCTTCGTCACCCGACCATCCGGCGACGCCTTCGCGATTACCTGGGTGAGTAACCTATCGAAAACTAAAGAGGCTGTCCAGATGAATGATCTATTGGACAGCCTCTTTTCAATTCTGTTAATACTTTGACTATACGACTTGTTTTAATTAAATCTTTCTTGCATTAATCTTTCGTTTGGTGCATACTAGGCAATTGGGAGGAGAAATATTATTTTATGCCAACAATCCCCCTGAGACAATATTGTCGTGATATTGAACAGCTGATCAACAACAACCAATCAGACGAAGCGCTGGTATGTTGCCAACGCATTCTTGAAGTTTATCCGCTCTGTCTCGACGCATACCGATTACAGGGTAAAGCTCACCTTGAACTACAGCAATATGATAAAGCGGAAGTCGCTTTTCAAAAGGTTCTCGCATCCGTCCCGGATGATTTTGTGGCAAACCTGGGAATGAGTTTGTTGCGCGAAAAACAAACCAATCTTAGCGGCGCCATCTGGCACATGGAACGTGCCAATGAAGCTCAACTTGGCAATCCGGCCGTTCAAAATGAACGCCGCCGTTTATACAAACTTCGTGATGGCATCGCTACATCACGGTTGCCCAGTACAAGCGGTAACCTTATTCGCATGTATCTAAACGGCGATATGCTCTCTAACGCGATCAATGAAATCAATTCGGTTTTGCTAGAAGACCCATCGCGTTTAGACCTCAAAGTGCTGCTGGCACGAGCTTATATGCGAAGTGGCAAAAAAGAAGAAACGATTCAGACATGCCGAGAATTGCTGAAAGAACTTCCTTTATGTTTTGAAGCCAACCGTATCCTGTTTGAGAGCCGGTCTCCAGCAATAAAAATTGAAGAAATGCAGACTTTACAACAAAGGCTGCGTGATCTTGACCCGTATTATGAATTTGTAACACCCGAACAGCCAGATATAAAGAAAGTTCCCGACGAACGGGTTTTGCTCAATATTCCTGATGGATCAGGCCCAAAAACTGCAACTACCGGAATACCGGGAAACCTGTCATTTTCTTCTGCCAATTCAGGTGAAGGTTTGATGGGTAGCAGCGGATCAGATTTCGGGCAGAGAAATCACTCACCATCATGGATGCCGGGCCAGGATTCTCGCTCGTTATCAGGTTTGGCAAGCAATACCGGTACGATTGCTGGCGTCAGCCCAGCCACCCCCAACAGTGGATTCAATTTTGGAAAAAATATGACAACAGACGAACCAACCTCTCGCGATAGATTTTCCTCAGAACCCGATAATTCGCAAAATGCGAACCAACCGGCCAATCCATTTCTTTCATCATCGAATGGAGCCATCCCGGCTGCCGAACCGGGTGACATTCCCGAATGGTTGAAAGCATTGGCCGCCGAACCGCCAGCGGCTTCGTCTGATGCGATCACCGCCCCGCTCAGGGTACCGGGTGAAACGGGCGTTTTGCAGACCGGCGAAGAAAACCTGGACTTCCTTCGGAATTTCGGCGAGGAGGCGGCAAACGAGCCGCCAGCTCCGGCTCAACCTTCAGTAAAACCCGCCCAGGGACCATTGGAAACTTTACCCGGGACGCTTCCCGCCAGTCCGTTCCTTACATCAAGCGAGACTACCCAGCCTGTTCCTATTGAAGATACCAGCGCGGCGGAAAAAACCACCGGCCGCGACATGCCGGATTGGTTAAAGTCAGCCGCTGAACCGCAGTCGAATGGGCAGTTGAGATCAGTAGAATCAGATTTTAGAGACGATTTCAATTCAATTGAAATCCCATCCGCCCCGCAGCAGCCTGTGATAATGGATAATCCATTTGAGATGCCAGAAGAAACTGTCACAGCACCGGTTTCTGATGAAGAAATTCCGACACCAGAGATAGAACAATACCTTGAGCAATTACGAAAAGACATTACACCCCAGGATCAACCGGATTGGTTGAAAAAAGAAAACCTGGGAAATGAACTTGAAGCGCTCTTTGAAGAAAAACCTGCCGCCCAACCACAGGCGCCTCAATCCTCAGCGGCGGTCATTCCAAATATAGAACCCGAACCAGAACCAGAACAACCGGATTGGATGGCTCAACTTAAAGAACAGGAAACCAGTGAGCCCGCTCAACAGGCGGCATCCATACCAGAGAACGTTCCAGATTGGTTGTTCACTCCGGAAGAAGAAACAGACGGCTCCACTGCTCCCATTCAATCTGAAACCCCTGTTACGCATCAACCCCCACCGGATTGGCTGCAGGCCGCCCGACCGGATATTTTCGGGCGTGAAGAATTGCTGGAAGAACCACCCGCCCAAAATGTTACACCGGCTGCTCCTGTTTCTCCTGAGATTTCTGAGCCGGCTTCTGACATCACCGCGGCGATCAAAGATGAACCCGTGGAAGAACAACAGGGTTTTCCGCCGGAATTGGATTTCATGAAATCTCAAGCCATTGATTTTATGAATGCAGATCGCAGCCATTTGACGGATAACCTGACAATGCCGCCAGAACATCCAACGGCTGAAGAAAATATTGACTTTACCAAAGCGGCTCCTGTTGAAAATCTTCCGGCTGACCTGGCTGCGTTATTAAGAGAAGAAACTGAAAAACAACAGATTCATACAATGCCCATCTCCGAGGAATCTGTTGAATCCATGCCGGGATTCAATTTGGAATTGAATATTCCAGAACTTCAAAAGGATTTCTTATCTCTTGGGGAGAATGCAGAAGAAGAAAAAACTCCCGCTGCCGCAGAAGAAGATACTCCATTCTCTGTTGAAGCTTTTCTGCAAGAGACAAGCCAGCCTGAACCAACAGCGGAGCCCCAAATACCTCCCACTGTATTTGACCTGACTGCCGGAAAACAAGAAGCTTTACCTGAAACTCAGCAACCCGAATCGATGGTGAATATTTTTGCAGATGAAGCCAGTACATCCCAGGCGGAATCCGTGCCTCAGGCAGGTATTGGGTATGAAACCGAAACAACCATGCCGATTGAGGAAATTGAAGTACCTCAAACCATCGAATCGGCTGTCTTTGACCAACAAGCCCAACCGGTAACCCCGGAAGCAGTTCAGCAATTCACAGAGGCAGTTGTTCCAGAGACGATCACTCCTGTAGAAGAAACTCCGAGCATAAAAGAACCTCAGCCGGAACCAGTGTCAAACATTTCCGGATCTGTTGATCAATCAGAGGAACCCCAACCGGTTAAACCAGCCGGCGAGATAGAACCCACAATTCCCATCAGCTCATTCGGAGAAGACATCCTACGCACCCCGATAGAACCTGAACCGGCAAAACCCGCATCCATAGCGGAGCCGACTGTTCCTGTCAGCTCACTGGGTGAAGAATTTTTGCGCACCCCGCTTGAACCTGAATCGGTTAAGCCCCCTGTTGTCTCTGAACCAGAAGTCTCCGGCAGTTCACTCGGTGAAGAATTTTTACGCACCCCTCTTGAACCCGAAGCGATTAAACCCCCTGCTGTTTCTGAACCGGAAGTCTCTGGTATCTCGCTGGGTGAAGAATTCTTGCGAACACCGCTCGAACCTGAACACGCTCAGAATGAGATTACACCAGTCGTTGAGAATGAATACCAGCCAGTCAACGAAGTTTCTCCGGCCGTTATTGAACCTGTCGTTCCAGTGACTCATCCGACACCGGCGGCGGAAGTTCCGCCCCCTGCTTTCAAGGAACCTGAACCGGTTTCAGCGCCGCCATCACCTGTTCCCGCCATAAAACCCGAACCAGTTGTAGAAGAACAGGCTCCTGCACGCAAACCAATTGTTCCCAAGACAGTTGTGCCCAAACCGGTCGTTGCCACAAAACAGGTTGCCCCCAGGCCTGTTTATCGGCCGGAAAAACCGGTGGTTATCACCCAACCAACCAGTCAGCGCAAGAACGCTGGTGCTGCTGACCTGACCCGCGCGCGTGAAGCCGCTTCACGCGGTGACCTCACCACAGCGCTCCGCCGCTATATCAAACTGATCAACGCGAACCGGGCTTTAGACCAGGTTTCAGCCGACCTGAAAGAACTTACCCGCAAGAATCCAAAGAATTATCTTGCCTGGCAAACCTATGGTGACGCTCGACTACGGTCTAATCGTATTCAGGAAGCATTGGATGCCTACGCGAAAGCCGCAGACCTGTTAAAATAGGGCTGCAATAACACATATCATAACCCTGGAGCTCCCATGGAACGTACTTTTGTGCTTGTCAAACCCGATGGTGTGCAACGCGGATTGACCGGAGAGGTCATTTCTCGACTCGAAAAAAGAGGTCTGAAATTAGTGGCAGCAAAATTCCTTGCCGTACCGGAAAGCCTGGCGGAAAAACACTATGCGGTTCATAAAGGCAAAGATTTTTACCCCGGCTTGATCCGCTACATCACTTCCGCGCCCGTTATGGCAATGGTTTGGGAAGGAACCAATGCCGTTGCGGCCGTCCGTCAGACCATGGGCGCGACCCGTCCATGGGAAGCCGCTCCTGGGAGCATTCGACACGATTTCGCGCTGGAAGTCAGCCGAAATATCACCCACGCTTCGGATTCAGTCGAAAACGCCGCGGGAGAGATTGCCCTGTGGTTCGCCGAAAATGAGCTCGTTGACTGGCAGCAATGCACTGATACCTGGATTTTTGGAAAAAATTAATAATTTTTATATATAAAACAGTAGACAATCAATCTCCGTCCGCTATCATCGAGGGATGGAGATTGGTATAATCCTCACTGGAAATAAGATTTCCATCCAGTTTTGGAGGTATAAGTGAATTCTCGTAATCAATCCTACGTGGTTTACGCTCTTTTGTTCATTTCCATTGCCGCAATGGTTGTGTACAGTCTGAGCCAAAATACCACAACTTCAGGTGTTCTTACAATAAATCAGCTTGCATCTGAAGTTCAAAATAATAAAATTGCCCGCATTGTGACAGATGAGAACAAGCTGACAGTCACATATAAAGATGGCTCTCAAAAGACAGCCACCTCAACAAAAGACAGCGGTGCAACACTTGTCGAGCAATTAACAGAACTCGGTGTTACACCTGCCCAATTGTCTGCAGAGAATATTCAGATTGAGATAAAGCCTCCCAGCCAGTGGTTAGGATTCCTCTCCGGGTTGGCTTACATTCTACCTATTCTTCTGGTTATCGGAGCGTTTTTCTTCATTTTCCGGCAGGCGCAAGGTAGCAACAACGCGGCTATGTCTTTCGGCAAATCCCGCGCTCGAATGTTCACAGGCGATCAGCCGACTGTCACCTTCGCGGACGTGGCCGGAGTAGATGAATCCAAAGAAGAATTGCAGGAAGTAGTTGAATTTTTGCGAGAACCGCAAAAATTCATTCAATTGGGCGCCCGTATTCCAAAAGGTGTTCTTCTGGTAGGCCCTCCGGGAACCGGTAAAACCCTGCTGGCGAAAGCCGTTTCCGGTGAAGCCGGTGTACCATTCTTCTCCATTTCCGGCTCCGAGTTTGTAGAAATGTTCGTGGGTGTGGGCGCCAGCCGTGTGCGTGACCTGTTTGACCAGGCCAAACGGCACTCTCCCTGCATCGTATTCGTTGACGAGATCGACGCAGTCGGCCGCCAGCGCGGAGCAGGACTCGGCGGCAGTCACGATGAACGTGAACAAACATTAAACCAGATGCTGGTGGAAATGGACGGTTTCGACACCGATACCAACATCATCATCATGGCCGCCACAAACCGCCCTGATATCCTTGATCCTGCTCTGCTTCGACCTGGCCGCTTTGACCGTCGTGTAGTGTTGGACCGCCCGGATGTTCGCGGTCGTGAAGCCATACTCAAAGTACACTCTAAAGGCAAACCATTGGAACCGACTGTTGACCTGGGAGTGATTGCCAAAGCGACTCCCGGCTTTGTTGGCGCGGACCTGGAAAACCTGGTCAATGAATCCGCTATTCTGGCTGCCCGCCGCAATAAAACCACAGTTGGACAGTCAGAATTTGAAGAATCCATCGAACGCGTGATCGCCGGGCCGGAACGAAAAAGCCGCTTGATCAGCGAGGAGGAAAAACGCATTGTGGCCTACCACGAAGCCGGCCATGCGGTGGTAATGAATTGTTTACCTGAAGCTGATCCGGTACAAAAAGTCTCCATTATCGCGCGTGGTATGGCTGCCGGTTATACTCTGGCTTTGCCTCTGGAAGATCGCACATTAACACCCAAAAAGAAAATGATGGCTGAAATTGTCGGTCTTCTGGGCGGACGTGCCGCGGAAGAAATTGTCTTTGACGATATTACATCCGGCGCCTCCAACGACATTGAGCGTGTCACCCACCTGGCACGTACCATGATAACCCGCCTTGGCATGAATGATGTCCTTGGCCCCATGGTTTACGGCCAGAAAGAAGAACTCATCTTTCTGGGTCGTGAGATATCTGAACAGCGTGATTACTCAGAAGAGGTTGCGGAACAGATCGACAAAGAAGTCCGTAAACTTGTCCGTGAATCCTATGAAAAAGCGAAAAGCATTCTCAATGAACACCGCGACAGGCTGGATGCTGTGGCCAACCGTCTTCTCGAAGTAGAAACAATCTCCAAAGAGGAATTCGAAAAGATATTCCCACCTCCTGTGCCAAAACATAGCGGCACACCCAAATATGCCGCCTGATATTCGTAAAAAAAGCTGGCTTCAATGCCAGCTTTTTTTTATTCACATTTTTAGTCACGCCGAAACGATGCCTTTCTCTTTCAAATAGACTGACATCCGCTCTACCAGATCGTCACCCGCCGGGAACCAGGCAATCCGAGGGTCATCTGCCTTGAACCAATTCGCCTGCCGTCGGATATATTGACGAGTATTTCGTTTAATCAACATTACAGCCTCATCGAGAGTGTGTTTACCGGTTAAATAGCCGGTAATCTCACGATAACCGATAGCACTGAGCGCCGGTGAATCTGGATTAATTCCGGAGGCAATCAGGTAACGCACTTCTTCCACAAGCCCTGTGTTTAGCATGATCTCAATTCTCTGGTCAACACGTTGATATAACGCAGGTCTTTCCCATTGAATTCCCATCAAGATGAAATCCAGTCCTTCCGGCGGTTGTTTGCGGCGTTGTTCTGAAAATTTTCGTCCGGTGCTGAATATTACTTCGAGAGCTCGAATACTTCGGCGCACATTCTCGAATTGAACTATTTCTCCGGCAGCCGGATCTAACCGGGATAATACAGTATGAATACCTTTTGCTCCCAGTTCGCTGGACCAATCCTCCAGGCAGCGGCGCAAGCGTTCGTCAACAGGTTCTTCTGGGATGGTCCAACCTTCGATCAACCCCCACACATACTGCCCCGTTCCGCCTACTACAAATGGCAGGCGGCCACGAGCATGAATATCAGATATGCACCCCATGGCTGCTTCCTTAAAACGCGCCAGTGACCATATATCCTCGGGTTGCGATACATTGATTAAATGATGCGGCGCCTGAGTCATTTGATAATTCGTAGGTTTGGCGGTTCCAATATCCATGTGTTCATAGAACTGACGGGAATCCGCCGAGATTATCTCACCATTGAAATGCCGTGCCAGTTTTATGGAAACTTCCGTCTTTCCACTGGCGGTCGGACCGATTATTACAATGACGGGTTTAGTGGAAGTCATAGACCATTTACCGCGTTCTCGTAGTGTTTGAGTTCAAATCGGTTTGCCTCGCGATCCAGCGCAATGATAGCAATGATGTCAATTTGCCAGTCAAGAGCCGCATTCGCTTTTATCTCATCCAGATAAGCCTGGGCGCAATTAATCAGGTGCTCTTGTTTAAGAGTTGTAACAGCTTCTTCCGGGAAACCGTAATCCCTTCCTGAACGTGTCTTTACTTCAACGAAAACCAACGTATCCATCCGGCTGGATATCAGATCAATTTCACCGTACGGCGACTTCCAATTGCGGGCTAAAATGGTGTAACCATTCGCCAAAAGATAGTCAGCCGCCATCTGCTCACCCCATTTCCCCAGTCTTCGGTTATGCGTATTCCCAGTAGATTTCATGATTTCATCGGGTTCGTCAAGTCAGCGGACTTTGGAGATTTTCATAAATCGTGCTACACTAACTTTCAATTCTACCGTAAACCGATTAGAGTAAATCAAAAATGCCTATTGCTGAAACGATCGCCATTGGTACAGAACTCCTTCTGGGAGAAATACAGGATACAAACACGCATTATTTGGCCCGGCAATTCCGAAATGCAGGTATAAACTTTTTTCGGGCCACAATTATTGGTGACAATCCCTCGCGCATCGCGCAGGTGATAAAAGAAGCCGCTGCAAGATCAGATATTGTCATCACATCAGGCGGTTTGGGTCCCACAATTGATGACCCCACCCGAGAAGCGGCGGCTCTGGCTTCCGGGGTGGATCTCGAGTTTCACGAAGAACTCTGGGAACAAATTCAAGAACGCTTCCGGCGTTTTGGCCGGGCACCAACTGAGAATAACCGGCGACAGGCCTATATTCCAGCCGGAGCGACCATCATAACCAATCCAGTTGGAACTGCGCCAGCCTTCTGCACACCGGTGGGATCAGCCCTGGTGATCTCGCTTCCCGGAGTCCCCCGTGAATTGGAAACATTGTTTGAAGAGGCTGTTCTACCACTACTTAGAGACCGTTTTCATTTGAAAACGGTATTCCGCTCGGTGGTATTGCACGCCGCCAGTGCAGGCGAATCTCAGATCGATGAATGGATATCTGATTTAGAAAAAGGTGAAAATCCTACAGTTGGGTTACTCGCTCATCCCGGTGTGACTGATATCCGGGTTACAGCTCGCGCGGATACAGAAGAAGAAGCTGACCGTATGGTAAATGAAGTACGGTCTGAGATCATCAGTCGTCTGGGCATTCATTACTTCGGAGATGATGATGTAACCCTGGAATCAGTGGTCAATGAACGCCTTGCGCAAATGGATTGGCGCGCATTCCTTTTCCTTTATGGTTTTGATGAGAATCTGGAACACCGGGTAGAGAATTTTATTCCCCGGCATATTTATCCATTCAACACAAATGACGACAATCCGTCTTCCCCTGAACTTGAAATAGCCCGCACGTCCGGTTATCAAATCACCATCCGTGCGGATTTGTTTAGAGGAGAAGATAAGACCAATCTGGCATTTACTATAATTACTCCGGAAGGTGAAGAATCCGTCCTCCGGTCGCATGGAGGTCACCCACGGTTGGCACAGCAATGGGCAGAAAACATCCTCTTGGATTTTATACGGCGATATCTATACAATAAAAACAACCAGTAGAGAAAGGAAAAAATGAAAACTGTTGATCTGATCCTCACCAATGCGGTCGTCCTGACGATGGATAAGGAATTCCACACCTATGAACCGGGTGCGGTAGCTATCTCTGGTAATTCGATCGCGGCAGTAGGGATAGAAGCGGATATATTAAAAGATTACACCGCTTCGAAAAAAATTGATTGCGACCGGAAAGTTTTGATTCCCGGACTGGTCAATGCACACACACATGTTCCTATGACACTTCTGCGAGGACTGGCAGATGATCTTCGATTAGATGTCTGGTTAATGGGTTATATGATGCCGGTGGAACGCGAGTTCGTTTCACCGGGTTTTGTAGAACTGGGTACCAAGCTTGCCTGCGCTGAAATGATCCGTTCTGGAGTTACCTGTTTTGCTGACATGTATTACTTTGAAGACCATGTAGCCCGCGCCACGGAGGAATCCGGTGTACGCGGCGTTTGCGGTCAATCTGTTATGAAATTTCCCGCGCCCGACGCCAAATCATATGAAGAAGGATTGGCATTGGCCCGAGATTTCATAGTGAAATGGAAAGATAATGACCTGATCGTACCGGCGGTCGCCCCGCACGCGCCGTACACCTGTACACCTGAAATTATGGCCGCGTCTGCGGCTCTGGCGGTGGAATTTGACGTACCGCTGCACATGCACCTGGCCGAAACAGCCGGCGAAGTGGAAAACATCCGCAAAGAACATGGCATTCCGGTTATTCCATATGTGAAAAAAAGCAACTTGCTAGAAGCCAAAGTCATCGCGGCACACTGTGTTCATATTGATGAAGGTGAGATTCGCTCCCTGCTGCATGCCAATGCCGGTATAGCCCATAACCCATCATCCAATATGAAACTGGCTTCGGGTATAGCTCCTGTCAAACGCATGCTTGAACAGGGTGTCAATGTAGGTATCGGCACCGATGGGCCGGCATCAAACAATGACCTGGACATGTTCGAAGAAATGCGCCTGGCATCTTTCCTCGCCAAAGTAAATTCCGGTGACCCCACTGCGCTACCGGCCCGTACCACATTGCTTATGGGTACCCGGCTTGGGGCTCAAGCATTGCATGTCGGTCATCTAACCGGTTCCATTGAAGTCGGCAAACGCGCTGACTTCGTCCTCGTTGACCTATCCCCACTTCATAATTCACCCCGTTTTGAGCGCGATCCTCAAAACCTGTATGCCCAGATCATTTATGCCGCCAAGTCAAACGATGTATCAGATGTGATGATCAACGGTAAGTGGGTGATGCAAAATCACAAATTAACAACCTTGAATGAAGAAGAACTCCTCAATGAAGCCCGTGATTATGCCCGCAAGATCGATAGCTTCCTGATCAACCGAGAACAATCTGTCTTATCAAAACTGATCGCTATCGGCGGAGCAACCGAAGAAGAGAGTTTCGAGGTTCAGGCAAAGGTATCCATACCGGCTACAGAACCGGTTCTGGCTGCTATCAACACCAATACTGAGATCAGCATCACCCGCACTCGCCATTACCGGCAGTACGATACGTATATGAAATTTGAGGACCCGGCACAGGGCTATGTACGCTACCGCGAAGACCATTCAGTTAACGATTCCGGAGAGATTACAGGTGTCCGCAGCCGCCTCACACTGGTCGGCCAGACACGGGAACATCCTTTCAAAGAAGATGTGCTGCTCTCTCGCAGCCGCTACCTGGCACCGGCAACCCAGAGCTTGCGTTTCTACAAAGAGTACTTCAAACCTCAAAAAACCTTTGAAATTGAAAAGAACCGCATGCGTTACCTGGTTACTTACAAGGAAACCGAATTCTTCATCAATGTTGATAATTTCACCCTGCCGGAACTGGGCTGCTTCCTCGAAGTCAAGAGTCGTACCTGGAGTCAACAGGATGCCAGGAAAAAAGCCCGATTGGTACAGGACTTGATAAAAGCATTGGGCGCCTCACCCAAAAACCTGGTATCTCAAGATTATTTTGAAATGGTGGAAAAAACAAAAAAATAGCGGATGATATGGGAATTACAGATATGAAAAACCCATCAACTGATACGTTGAAAGTTCTCTTTGCCGCTTCTGAAGCTGAACCATTTGTCAAAGTCGGCGGGTTGGGAGACGTGGCCGGTACACTTCCGGACGCGCTTGTCTCGTACTTTAAGAAAACACCCAATCTACCAACTCTTGATTTCAGGCTTTTTATCCCATTTCATAGCAAAATTCCCGCTTCTAAATTTCATATCGAAAAGCTTTGTACTATCGATGTACCCACAAACCGAGATCCTATTCCGGCACATATCTACCTGAATTCTGATCTCACGTATCCCGTTTACCTGATAGCGGGTGAACCCCTACCGGCAGACGGACCCGTGTATGATCCCAATCCTGTTGTGGATGGAAAAAAATTTTCCTTTTTTTCATTGGCCGTACTGGAATATTGCCGCCAGAACACGTGGATTCCGGACATCCTTCACGCCAACGATTGGCATACAGCTCTGTTACCTCATCTGATCCGGGAACGGAATGAATACAAAGACCTCTTCAGCCGCACAAAGACTTTACTCAGTGTACACAACCTGCCTTTTATGGGCGGCGGCTCACAGGCCGGATTACTGGAAATGGGTATCAAACCATCCAAAGATTTTCGCCTGCCCAAATGGTCAAAACACATGCCCCTTCCCATGGGATTGGCTGCCTCTGACCGTATTCTGGCTGTGTCACCGGGTTATGCTCGTGAAATGTTGACACCAGAATATGGCTGCGGACTTGACGGATTCCTCTTTACTGTGACCGAAAAACTGGGTGGAATTTTAAATGGATTGGATACCACCCTTTGGGACCCGTCACATGATCCGCTGCTGGTAAAAAACTACTCGTCTTACACCATAGCCAAACGGGCAAAAAACAAAGAAGAAATTCTTACTCGCCTCGGGTTAGAATATGAACCCCGTACACCGTTGATTATTATGGTCACCCGTATTGACCAGCAAAAAGGCATTGATATCGCCCTGAAAGCCCTTGAGAGCATCATGGAGCGCAAATTCCAATTGATCATCCTTGGTGTGGGTGATCCAACGCTGGAAGACGCCTGTAAAGCTCTGGAAGAGCTTTATCCTGAACGAGTTCGCTTTCTTCAACGGTTTGACCAAACCCTCTCGCACCAATTGTACAGTTCCGGTGACATAATACTCATCCCTTCGCGCTATGAACCTTGCGGTCTTACACAGATGATCTCAATGCGTTACGGATGTGTACCAGTAGCCCGAAACACCGGCGGACTCAGTGATACGATCATTGACACATCACCCGATAACGGACAGACTGGCTTTCTTTTCCAGGAAACAACACCTGAATCATGTGCCAGGGCAATTGAACGAGCGCTCAACATGTTTATTAATCAGGATATCTGGCTGCGCATCCAGAAAAATGGGATGAAAATGGATTTTTCCTGGAAAAAATCGGCTGAAAAGTACGCAAACGAATATCTCTCACTCAGGAAACAATAATGAAAACTCGCGCCATCATACTTGCCGGTGGCGAAGGTACCCGCCTCGGCGTCCTCACAGCCAAACGCACTAAACCAGCAGTCCCCTACGCAGGCAAATACCGGATTATTGATTTCGCGCTCTCAAACTGTGTGAACTCCCGGATTTTTGACGTACTGATCATCGCCCAGTATCGCCCTCACTCACTTATCGAACACATTGGTTCTGGCGGTCCATGGGATTTAAACCGTGACTTTACAGGCGGAGTCAGAATTTTCACTCCTTATAAAGCCAGTCAATCCGGCTGGTTTACGGGTACAGCGGATGCTGTTCAACAGAATTTCAGCTTTATTCGTCGGGGTGACCCCGATCTGTTGCTGATTCTTTCTGGCGATCATGTGTACAACATGAATTATGAACCATTGATCGAATATCATCTTTCACGCAACGCCGATATGACCATGGGAACCATTCGCGTCCCGTTGGAAGAAGCTCACCGGTTCGGCATCGTCGCAGTTGATGGAAATAACCGGGTTATTTCTTTTGAAGAAAAACCGGCCAATCCCACGTCAAATCTGGTTAATATGGGAATCTACCTGTTTAAAACAGAATTCCTGGATGACACCCTGTGGGCAGACCACCAGAATGAGCAATCATCACATGATTTTGGCAAGGATATCATCCCCAAACTGATCGCCAAGGGAAAAAGTGTTTACGCATTCCCTTATGAAGGGTACTGGGTTGACGTAGGTACTGTTAAATCATACTGGCAGTCGCAAATGGATCTGCTGGAGGAACCGCCTTCTCTTGATCTGAATAACCGCGATTGGGTCATTCACACCCGCACCGAAGAACGCCCACCTGTACGCGTCCATCACGGATCAGCTATTGAAAACAGCATGATCGCTGATGGCTGCACGATCAGTTCCGGAGCTCGGATCGTTCATAGCATACTTGGGCCGGGAGTCTTTGTGGGAGAAAACGTCACTATCAAAGACTCAATAATTCTCACCGATTCTGTTATTGGTATGAATTCATCGCTGAATCGAGCCATACTGGACAAGCGAATCTCTCTTGGCGCCAATTGCATGATTGGCGAACCCGACCATGAGAAAATTACGATGATCGGTAAAAACAGTTTTGTGCCATCAGGAACAATCATCCAAGCTGGTGGAATGATTGGTACAGATGTGATTGAATCAGACTATACTGAAAATGTTATCAAATCAAATCAAACTCTTTTAACCCGGAGATCTTCTCATGAATTATGAACGTCAGGCAGGTATTCTGCTCCACCCGACCAGCCTCCCTGGTCCTGATGGTATCGGAGACCTGGGACCGGCCGCGTATCAGTGGGTTGACAGTCTAAAAAAAGCCGGCTTCTCATTGTGGCAGGTACTTCCGCTCGGACATACAGGCTATGGCGATTCACCCTATCAGTGTTTCTCCGCATTCGCCGGAAATCCGTACATGATCAGCCCTTCGTTACTGTTGGAAGAAGGGCTGCTCCACCGGAGTGATTTAAATGAACGACCATTGCTGCCTGCCGATTATGTTGACTTCAACGCGGCGGTTAAATGGAAAAACAACCTGTTAACAATTGCGTACGATCGTTTCATAAAAATTCACCCACCCCTGTTGGTGGATGAATTTGAGGAATTCCAACAGGAAGAAGGTTATTGGCTGAACAATTTCAGCTTATTTATGGCCATTAAAGATTCTATGGGCGGAATCGCCTGGATTGATTGGCCGGCTGAATTTCGTAGACGTGAACCTGCTTCTATTGAAGAATATATCCGCAACCACACGGAAGAACTTGACTATCACAAATTCCGTCAATTCTTCTTCTTCCGACAATGGAAGAAACTGCGTTCATATGTTAATGAATCCGGAATAAAGATCATCGGCGACATCCCCCTGTTCGTATCGTATGACTCAGCCGATGTTTGGGCGAATCCGGAACTTTTTTACCTGGATCCCAATGGCAAACCCACCGTTGTTGCCGGTGTGCCCCCCGATTACTTCTCTGAAACCGGACAATTGTGGGGCAACCCGCATTACCGTTGGGATTATCACAAAGAAACGGGATATGCCTGGTGGATTGAGCGCATTAAAGCAAATCTCTCCCTGTATGACTTTATCCGCCTTGACCATTTTCGAGGTTTCTATGATTATTGGGAAGTGCCGGCTGGAGAAAAAACCGCGGTCAAAGGCCGCTGGGTTCTGGGTCCGGGAGCAGACTTTTTCAACAAAGTTCTCAATTCACTCGGCAGTTTGCCAATAATTGCCGAAGACCTGGGCGACATCCGGCAGGAAGTCTTCGATTTGCGCGATCAGTTCAACCTGCCCGGTATGAAGATTTTTCAGTTCGCTTTTGCGGATGACCCAACAGATCCTTTCCTGCCTCATAACTATCCGGTCAATTGCGTGGCGTACACAGGAACACACGACAATGATACGACTGTCGGTTGGTATAACTCAGCCCCTGAGGTGGAAAAAGATTTCTGCCGTCGATATCTGGCCTGCGATTCGTCAGGGATTCCCTGGGAAATGATCCGTGCTGTCTGGCAGTCTTCAGCCCGGATGGCCATAGCCCCCCTGCAAGACTTTATGAGCCTTGATACATCTGCCCGAATGAATTACCCTGGAAGGTTGGGTGGAAACTGGAGATGGCGTATGGTATCTAACGAATTATCAGATGAATTGATCCGGCGTACCCGGGAAATCAATTGGTTATACAATCGTCTGCCGGAACTTCAAAAGAAAAAGAGAAAAGGGTATTAATCATTGCCGCGATGCAATGTAAATTCCTGACAGAATGATGATCCCACCGGTCAATTCCCAAACGGTGGGAATTTCTCTTAAAAATAGAGCGGCAAGGATGGTGGAACCCACCGGTTCACCCAGCAGGACAATGGCCACCAATCCTACCGGCAGATACGCCAGTGCCCAGTTCAAACTCGTGTGCCCGACTATTTGCGGGAAGACCGCCAGTGCAAGGCAAAAGGCGTAGGCCGCCGGGGAGTATGGAAAAAAACTTTTTCCTGCCAGCAAGGCGAATAGGATCAGGAACAAACCGGCACAGGCGAAAACGCAATAAACATAAACCGAAAGATCCACCGATTTCCGCAGAATACGCCCAATAATGAGGTAAAACCCGGCACAGATTGCACCAATAAGTGCCAACGTATTTCCCAACAGAACATTGGAAGAAGCCGGTCCACTACCGGGATGACAGGCAAGTCCCGTAGACGTAATGACACACTCCCCCGCCAGACTGACGACCACACCACCGGCAATAGCCACAGCCAACCCGATGATGGTCATTCGGTTGGAGCGTTCTTTAAGGATGAATGGAGAAAACAAAGCCACCCATATTGGTGTGGTGGTTACCAGTACCACTGAGCTGGATACACTGGTGAATTCCAATGATGTGATCCATGAAGCAAAGTGAATGGCCAGCAATAACCCCGCGGCAATTATTCGCAGCCAGTCCGCCCTGTTAATGGCACGAATCTCATTGGCATGTTTACGCAGGATGAAAGGTGTCATCAATATTGACGCCAACCCCAGCCGGAAAGCCGCGATCACCAGCGAAGGCATTTCTCGTTGCGCGTAACGGATAAACAAGGACGCCGACGATACAGCTAATATTCCGATTCCCAGAATAAAACCCGGTGACCGGTACCAGGTTGTACAAAACCTCTTTTTTTGATCCACGTTGCTTGACAAAGCTTAACCCGCTGAATAGAATTTAATTAGGATTGTTTATCTCTAATTTGTAGATATTCAAATCACATTATTGCCAGACTTTCCTGAGGAGGAAAATATTATGCCATTTGAACAGGTAAAATTATCGTACGCTTTTGACGCGCTCGAACCGCATATCGATGCTAAAACAATGGAAATCCATTATACCAAGCACCATGCCACCTACTTGAAAAACCTGAACACTTCGGTGGAAAAGCACCCGGAGCTGTTTGAAAAGTCTCTCGAATCCCTTCTATCCGACCTGGATAAGGTTCCAGAAGATATCCGCACATCTGTACGGAATAACGGAGGCGGTGTTTATAACCACAATTTCTATTTTGAACAGCTCGGACCCAAAGGGGGATCTCCAAAAGGTAGACTGGCGGATGCCATCAATAAAACCTTTGGGAGTTTTGACACCTTCAAAGCTGAAATGGAAAAAGCCGGCCTGGGACGTTTCGGAAGCGGATTTGCCTGGTTATGCCAGAACAAAGACGGCTCTCTTGTAATCATGTCTACCCCTAACCAGGACACGCCATTGGCGGAAGGCTTGAAACCGTTGTTTACAGTTGATGTGTGGGAACACGCTTATTACTTGAATTATCAGAACCGGCGTGCAGATTACTTATCCGCTTTTTGGAATGTGATAGACTGGGATGTAGTGGAAAAACGCTTCTAAAATTCCTTTTGTTGGAGGAAACATGGCTCATGTAATCACCAGTCTATGTGTGCGCGAAGGTAGCTGCGCAATGGTATGTCCTGTGGAATGTATTGTTCCCGGAAAACCATCTGATCTGTATCCCTGGTACTACATTGACCCGGATACATGCATTGACTGTGATGCCTGCACCCCTGAATGCCCGAGCAATGCGATTTTTACCGCCGATGCGGTTCCCTCAGAATACAAAGCAAAAGGCGGGGAAGTTCTTTCCATGCCAAAAGGAACCCCGGGGTTTTCGGAAAAATATTCCGGCAAGAATCACGATGGCGATCCAGTTCACCTTGAAGCCACTCGAAAACTGGCGCCTGGTGAAATTGTTGACCTGACACCCGCCAAAAAGGCAAACGCCGACTACTTTTCTGAAGGGCCGGGTTACAGGGCAATTATGTAGCTTAACAAAAAGTAAACAAAAAAATGAGCGGGAAACCGCTCATTTTTTATTTCAGATTTTTCGGCAAGTAAGGGTAAAATCTGACCATACTCAAAAAAGGGGTAACAGGATGACAGATAAGAACTGGTACCGAGTGGAAAAGGATTCTCTTGGCGAGATAAACGTCCCGGAAGAAAGATTATATGGCGCTCAAACCCAGCGCGCTGTGGAGAACTTTCCCATCAGTGGACACAGGCCTCGTCGGGCATTCATCTGGTCAATGGGGGCCATCAAACTGGCAGCTGCCCGGGTAAACCAATCCCTCGGGTTATTATCACCCGCCTTTTCAGATGTCATCCAGAAAGCGTCCATTGAAATTATGGAAGGCCGCTGGGATGACGAGTTTGTGGTCGATCCCTATCAGGCTGGAGCCGGAACCAGTCACCACATGAACATTAACGAAGTGACGGCTTCTCGCGCCAATCAATTACTGGTCAAAGAAGGGATCAAAGGATTGGTTAATCCGAACGACCATGTAAATATGGCACAGTCCACCAATGATGTGATCCCCACGGCCATCCGCCTGGGTTGCCTGTGGCGGTTAGACGAATTGGACAATGTGCTGCTGGAAGTTGCCAATGCCTTTTTGCGGAAATCGGTGGAATTCGATTCCATTGTAAAATCCGGACGCACACACCTTCAGGATGCTGTTCCAGTGCGCCTCGGGCAGGAATTTGCCGCCTATGCCGAAGCCATCTGCCGTGACCGTTTACGCGTTCTCCAATCGGCGGAAGGGCTTTACCGCCTGGGTATTGGCGGAACGGCTGCCGGTTCAGGGCTTAATGCACATCCAGATTATGCCCCCCGCATGGTGAAAGAACTTTCAGAGATAACCGGAAAACCATTAGCCCTTTCCAACAACCTGTTTGAATCCATGCAATCCATGGCGGATTTCGCCGCCTTCAGTGGGTCATTGCGCACCTGCGCGGTGACGTTCACCCGAATTGCCAATGATCTGCGTTTGCTTTCATCCGGCCCGGCAAGTGGTCTTGACGAAATCCATCTGCCAGCTGTCCAACCCGGTTCCAGTATTATGCCGGGAAAGGTCAACCCGGTAATGGCGGAGATGTTAAACATGGTTATGTACCAGATTATGGGTATGGACCACGCAATTGCGGCTGCATCGGCGGCCGGTCAACTTGAGTTGAACGTGATGATGCCCCTTATCGCCTACAATCTGTTTGAAATGATGCATATCATGATCGCGGCAGTAAACGCTTTTGCTTCAAAATGCGTAGACGGCATCACAGCCAACCCGGACCGTTGTCGTTACTGGCTGGAACGCAACACAATCTTAGTCACAGCACTGAATCCATTGATCGGTTATCGCGCGGGAGCAAAACTGGCACAGGAAGCCCGGCGTAAAGAGTTATCAATACTCGAGGTTGCCAGACAACAGATTGAGCAGGGAGTTCTTACCCGATTGGACGGCTCTCCACTTACATTGCAGGAAATAGAAACCGCCCTGCAGTCAGTAGATGCCATGACAAGGGGCGGTTTGATGGCAGAATAATCAAAACATCAGTCAGTCTTTTTAGGACCCCTGGCAGATTTCAACAAAGCGTTGCTCCGGTATGCGTAAACAGCCGCCCCCACCAACCCGGCCTGGTTAAGCATTTGCGCAGGGATAATTTCTGCCCGGGTGCGTAAAAACAATTCATACTCGCGAAAGTACTTGCTCGTTCCTCCCCCGATGATGAAAACATCGGGAGAAAACAACTTTTCGTAAGTGCTCAACACTTCCTGGAAGCGCATTGCCCATTCTTCCCAGGTCCATTTTTTACGTTCGCGAGCTGCGTCAGATGCACGGCGTTCCGCGTCTTTTCCGCGGATCTCAATATGCCCGAATTCCGTGTTCGGGAAAAGATGCCCGTCGATGAATATGGCAGACCCGATTCCGGTACCAATGGTCAACATGGCTACTACGCCGTGTTTGTATTTCCTTCCAGCGCCAAATTGCATCTCCGCCATTCCAGCGGCGTCCGCGTCATTCAATACGTAGGATTTACATCCTGTAGCTTTGGAGAATAGCGCGCTGACATCCTTTCCGATCCAACTTTCATGGATATTGGCCGCCGAATAAGCTACACCATGGTGAACTACAGCCGGAAATCCCGCGCCCAAAACCCCCTTATAGCCAAAATGTTTCACTACCTTGCCGACTACTTCAGCCACATCATCCGGCTTTGCCTCTTCGGGTGTCGGTAGTCTGAACCTGTCAGAAACCAGCGTGCCGGTCGTAACGTCAATCAATGCGCCTTTTATTCCAGAACCACCAATATCCAGACCCAGTACTTCCATTTTCCCTCCAGAGATGAATGAACCAGATTATTGACATCCGTTCATAGAGTGTTCTTCTATCGTTTCAGAAAACACATGCTTGCCAGAATTATCACAGGCAGCTCTAAAGTAAAGGAACGTTGTATCTTCCGGAAACGCCACCGCGTTCAATGAAGCATCATCCGGATTCGAGATAGGTGTAGGTGGTAATCCATTAATTATATATGTATTATAGGGTGATTGTATCTGCAAATCTTGAAAACTTAAGGGGCTTTTCCACCAACCCCATTCCGGGTTGTATCCCAGGCTGTATTGTACGGTAGTATCGGTTTGCAGTGGCATACCCTTGTTCAGTCGGTTGATGAATACCGACGCTATTCTCGGTTTCTCATCATCAAGTATCGCTTCGCGTTGAACAATGGAAGCCAGTGTAACAGCCTCATACACTGACAATCCATGCGCAGCAAATCCGTCGCGTTTTTCTGTTGTCATTTTTTGTTTGAAGCGCAAAAGAAAAGTACCGATAAAATCATCCAGCGATACATCGCGCCGAAACAAGTATTGACCTGGAGGAAAAAACCCTTCGTGAGTAATGGTTTCACCATCGGTTATTTCCTGATCCATGATAGAGCTTTTAGCCATCGCAAGGAATTCCTGCGGTGAAATTGAAAGTCCAGATGTAGGAAGAGCTTCGGCAATTTCTTCTATTCGCCAACCGGGGAGAATAACAAAATCCACCATAATAGAATTGGCATCTTGTAGAACAAATAAAATATCCCGCATAGAACTACCGGCAGGAATTTGATATTTTCCCGGTAATATCTGGCGGTCAATACCTCTGTAGATTAACAAATTCCGGAATAACTTTTTATCACGGATAATTCCCAGATACGCCATACCGTCTATGATCTGGTCAATACTTTGCCCGCTTTCTATAACAAAATTTATCGCCTGTATAGAATGGCTTTTCTCAAATAGCTTTCCCTGGTTCAAGAAAAATTGCAGTTCATAGTACCGAACCTGATTAGATGTCAATGCGGCATCAGGTTTACCGATCATGGATTGAACTTGTTGTTCAATGGCATTAAAACCCAGAAAAACCAGTATTACCAGGCAGATCAAAAATACAACGGCGACAATTCGGATTAATAAGTGGCGTGGAGCAATATCAGATGATTCAGTCATGATAATGGAAGTCGGTCAAGGAATGATTGCAGAATGATCTCTGCTGCCAGCGCGTCGTGGTGACCGCCGCGTTCTTTCCGTGAATAGCCAGATTCCAACGCTACATTTCGCGCGTCGATTGTGGATAGCGCTTCGTCAATGTATTCTACCGGCAAACCGCCAATTTCCAGCAAAGCCGCTCCAAACGTAAGGGAATGGCGTCCCATTGAATTCGGTGATCCATCTTCCTGATAACTCACCCCGATCACAAAACAGGTAACCTGATTCTCATCAGCTATTTTTAGAATCTTTTCAATATCGATCTTTCGAGACTGATGATTAATCACCCCTACCCGGCGCGCCAGACGCGTTTCCAGGCTTCCTACCGCAAGGCCGATGCGCTTTTCACCAAGGTCAATGCACAGGTACTTGGTCATGGTGTGCTTACGTTGATCCTGGTCTCGATCAATGGAAGTACAGGCATCCAGGAAGGCCAGGTTTCAATGGATGTTGGCTTTTCTGTTAACACCAGAATGGAGATCATGGCCGATGCCAGGCTGCGTTCACGACCTGTGATCACCCGGCGGATTTTTGCTGTGTTAATAACCGGTATCATCTGTCCTTTTATCGAAGTTCTTAATTTAACCCGGTTATTGATCCGGTCATATTCCTGTGAAAGTATTTGAACATCAGTTGGCTGCCTTGTTGAAATTTGCCAACCAGGCAGTAACCGGTTAGCTTTTAATAATGAGCCAGCCTGTTCAGAAAATTGCCGATGGTTTATTACCAGCGCGGAATATTCCGCACTTTGTTTGATCCGTGCAGTTACTCCGGGTTCTCCGGCTTTTGGCGTGATCGTTTCTTCTTTGATCCTTCCTGCTTTTATCGAAGAAACCAGTAATATTTCATCCGGCTTCAATTCCGCTGTCATTTTTTCTTCCGCCTGTCTGGCAGAAATTTTTTGAATATCACTGCGCAGGGCCACAATATCATCCTGTGATGGTGAAGGTATATTTCGATCTGCTCCACCCGTTATGGGTGCCGGGTTGGTCATTTGTATTAGCAAACCGATCTCCCCATCCATACGGGTGACTGTGTTTTCAAGAGTATTTCCAGATTCGCCAGCATACATGGCCTCAATCGCCACATCGTCCAATGTCCCATTAGCCGGCAATGTCGCGTCAGATAAAAAGATATAGCGGACAGGCGGATTGCCTGTATTAAATACGATAGTCTTTGCTTTGATGTTAATCTCTTTATCTGTCAGATTGGTTAATTTCAGTGTTCCCCTGGCTTTTTTATCAGGAACTTTTGTTGTGCCGGTAGCCGGGCGGGATATTTCGGATTCTACAGTAGTGTTGATTACAGTTCCACTAAGAATACCGGGATTGGAAGCTCCAGCACCGCTGCTTTCTACGGTAAATTCCACCGTCATTTCCTGTTCCTGGCTAACCGGGTAGATTTTTACATCAGCTGTGGGCAGAATAAACAGGCAAATTGCCACCACGGCCAACACACCAGCCAAAAGCAATCCTATCCGTATCACCAGCGGCAATGGGCGTTCTTTAGAACGTACAGGCCGGTTGATGCGCAGGTCTTCCACAGTGACTATTTCGTTCGATTTTTCAGGCAGATTGGAAGTAAACCAGCGCCTCCGCCGCCTGTCCCACCCTTTACGCATGGCTTTATTGACAGATTCGAAAACAGGAATTTGCAATTCCTCTGCTTCGGCACATACTACCGGATCATCACACACAATTCCTAATCGTGAGCCTTGTGAAGTACAGGTTCTTTTTATCATAACCAGGTCGATCTTGCGGTCAAACAGTTCATGGTTGACCGGCCACACCAACAGCACACGACTCGCTTTACCCCAGGTGACTTTATCGCGAATGGATCCGGCATCTTCTGAACGGTCGAGTTGAATGACCAGTGTTTTCATGCGCCCCCTCGGTTCCCTGATTTCAAACTCTGCACTTCAGATTTGTCTAGAAAACGCCATTCACCAGGTTGTAATCCTTCAACAGTGATATTTCCGATGGCTACACGGAACAAACGGAGCGTTGGAAAACCTACGGCAGCCGTCATTCGACGAACCTGCCGTTTCCGCCCTTCACGCAGTATGATCTGTACCCAGCTAATCGGTCCTTTGCGGGTTCCCGGGACGTCACGTTCTGGCAAATCGGGGGCTTCTATTCTCATAGCCTGACATCGTTTTGTTTTCACTCCCTCAATTATCACCCCCCGGCTCAATTCTGCCAGGGCGCTATCGGTAATTTCGCCCAATACCATCACCAGGTATGTCTTGGGAATATGATGGTCTGGTTGTGTGATGCGGCAGATCAGTGGACCGTCGTTTGTTAGAATAAGAGCACCCTCACTGTCATAATCCAGCCGCCCGGCCGCGTACACGCCAGGCACAGGAATATACGCCTGCAATGTTGGCCGCCCTTCAGGGTCGACAAAGTTGGACAGTACGCCGTAGGGTTTATTAAAGAGAATGTACAGATGCTTTTTTGATTTATCCAAGATTCACCAGAGTCACTATAATTATAAAAACAATCAGAGAAAACCTCGAATGAAAAAGGCACTATTATTAACAGCAATTTTCGGTTTTGTGTTGGCTTGCAACTTTGTCAACGCCGCCAATCCAGGGCGTAGAGATATAATCGCCACTCATGTGGCGGAGCAATTGACCTCGTCACCGATCGCCACAGTCACCGGCACACCAGATTTGGCAGGTACCGCAACCGCCGAAGCTCCTACTCCCACCGAAACTGAAACACCTGTCCCAACCGCCACCGAAACGGCCACGCTTTCACCAGAACGGCTCAGATTAGGTACCCCAACCTGGAAAGAAACCTTCGATAAAGTCAACCAGAACTTCTATCAGTCCGATGATGATCAGAAACGTTTCGCCTACGAAAATGGTTCATTGGTAATGACAGCCAAAAACGCCAATGGTTGGATGAGTTGGAGCATGAGCTATCACAAACCCAAGAACTTCTATCTGGAGGCAACTTTTCGGACCGAAACCTGCTCAGGCGCTGATCAGTATGGAATTGTTTTCCGCGCGCCGGATTACAATGATGGATACTTTCTGGGAATCAGTTGTGATGGAAAATACTCATTGCGTATTTATTCTCAGAAAGGCATGCTAATCCCCTGGACATTCAACCCGGCCATTCATGCCGGCCCCAACATGGTCAACCAAATAGGCATCCTTGCCCACAATGACCAGTATTCCTTCTACGCGAACGGGATATTATTACAGCAAATCCAGGAGCCGACCTATCTGGAAGCCGGTCTGTTTGGAACATACATCGCATCTATCAATACCCCTAATTTCACTGTACGTATGGACGAGATCGATCTCTGGAACCAATGATCCAGGGGTAGATCAATCACTTAAGGTGGGATTAAATATGAAAAATCAAACCATCGGAGCTTTCTTTACGGCATGGACTTGAGGCCGCAGCAAAACCAGATCCTGGAATACCCATTAGATAAAAAACTGTTTCTGCGAGGACTATCAGGCACAGGCAAGACCACTGCAGCCGTCGCCCGCCTGGAACAGATGATCAGACAGGGGATTCCAGCTGAATCCATACTCGTGCTTACTCCCCAACGCCCGCTGGGAAAACCTTATTTTGTTTTGGCAAACCGCCCGGATCTTCCCGCCGGTGGACGCTTATCAATCCTGACCATCGGAGGGCTCGCCCGCCGAATGGTTGAACTATTCTGGCCTTTGATAGCCGAATCCGCCGGATTTACCCACCCAGAGATAGCACCTCAATTCCTTACGGTAGAAACCACCCAGTATTTTCTCAGTCGCATTATTGACCCTCTGCGTGAACAGGGCTACTTTGACGGACTGGCGATTGAACCGTTGAGACTTTACAGTCAGATTCTCGACAATCTGAACAAAACGGCCGTTGTGGGTTTCCCGCTAGATGAAATCAGCCCTCGGCTTCGTGGAGCCTGGAATGGCAATCAAGCAGAAGCCCGTTACTTTGACCAGGCTCAAGAGTGCGCGATAAAATTTCGCCGATATTGTCTTGATAATTCCCTTCTGGATTTTTCTTTGCAGATTGATGTCTTTGCAAAGCACCTATGGCAGGAACCGGTTTTTCAGGAATACAGGAAAAATCAATACGAACATCTGGTTTACGATAACATGGAAGAAGATTATCCTGTGGCGCATGATCTTTTGCGTGACTGGTTGCCGGTTTTCAAAAGCGCTTTGCTCATCATGGATGATTCCGCTGGTTACCGTTCCTTCCTTGGCGCCGACCCGGAATCGGCTGCCAACCTATCTCTGACCGCAGATAAAATCTTGCGTTTTACTGAACCGATACTCACACCGGCACCGATGATTGAATTCCGCCGGTATCTGGTAGAAAACATCCGCCTTGAAAAACCCGTTGAACCGAGTGAACCGGTAAAGTTGCCGTGTATCCATTTGCACTACAATCGTTTCTTTCCACAAATGCTTGATTCAGTATGCCGGCAAATTGAATCGCATGTTCAATCGGGTGCCCGCCCCGGTGATATCGCCGTTCTCTCTCCCTTTGTTTCCGATTCATTGCGTTTTTCTCTACAAATCCGGTTGGAGAAAATGGGCATTCCTGTCACTTCCCATCGGCCGGGGCGTGAGCTGCGCAATGAACCGGCTGTCTGCTGCCTGTTCACCATGGCCAAACTTGCCCATCCTCAGTGGATGTTGAAAGTCACCCCGCTGGAATTTCGGTCTGCCATCATGACAGCCATTGACGGATTGGATATGCTGCGGGCAGATCTGATGGCCAACACTTTGCTCAAGCGACAGTCGGAAGGCAATACGCTCAATCCGTTTTCATCCTTGAAGCCAGAGATGGCTGACCGCATCACCTACCAGGTTGGTGAGAAGTATGAGACGATCCGTCTGTGGCTTTCATCAGCCCAACAGACCGGGAAGCCGGATCTTTCCGGTTTCTTCAGCCGCTGTTTCGGTGAATTACTCTCACAGAAGGGTTTCGGTTTTCATCGCTCGTACGATCTGGCAGATGCCACGGAACGCCTGATCGGATCAACCCGCGAATTCATGCAGGTCATTGAACCAACCCTTCCAGATGGTTCCGCGGGGGCTGAATTTCTGGGTCTTCTGGAAGAAGGGATTACCGGGGCACAATACCTCCCATCCTGGCAGGAAGAACGCCCGGATGCTGTGTTGATTTCTCCGGCATTTACTTTTCTAATGCGCAACCAGGCATATCCGGTTCAATTCTGGCTGGATCCGGGTAATACCGGCTGGTGGGAACGGCTCAACCAACCGTTGACCCACCCCGTGGTGCTCAGCCGAAGCTGGCCGGCGGGAAAAAAGTGGACAGATGCCGAAGAGCTGAACCACAACCAGAATACCCTTGTAAACCACACGGGCGGCCTTTTAAACCGCTGTACCGGAACCTTGCATCTCTGCCTTGTTCAAGTGGATGAACAGGGAAACGAGCCGCGCGGGCCGTTGCTGCAGGCCGTCAATCGCTTCCTGCGCTACCACCCGGGAGGTATTGAACTCCATGATGCCTGAACTTCGCCGCGCACAGGCGGATGTCCTGTCCTATGAATCCGGAAAAATGGGCGTCTCCGCTGTTCCCGGCAGTGGAAAAACCTTTACCCTCTCATTGTTAGCGGCTGACCTGATCCGTCGTAATGTACTGGCAGATAATCAGGAAATACTGATCGTCACACTGGTAAACAGCGCGGTAGATAATTTCTCAAAACAAATCTCGCGTTTTACCGACCGTTACCAGCTTCCGCGCAACTATGGTTACCGAGTTCGCACATTACACGGGCTGGCCAATGACATTGTGCGCGATAGACCCGAACTGGCAGGTCTGCCTTCTGATTTTCGTATTTTGGATGAAAATGAGTCCACCCGCATCTTGCAAGACAAAGTGGATGCCTGGAGACGAGGGCATCCTGACCTTGAAGAGCTATGGACTGCACCTGATGCGGATGCGTTCAGAGCATCGCAGGGTTGGGCTCGTTTACTGGTAACCATTTCCAACAATTTCATTCGACAGGCGAAAGATCTGGCTATCAGCCCCCAAACCGTGGCAGACGAAGCCGCCCGGTCCGGGTCATTACTGTTGCAAATGGCCTCCAGTGTGTATTCAGACTATCAACTGGCATTGAACTTCCGCGGTGCCGTCGATTTTGACGACCTTATCCGCCTGGCTTTACGGTGCCTGCAAACTGACCCGGAATATCTTGCCCGCCTGCAATACCGTTGGCCCTATATTCTTGAAGATGAAGCCCAGGATAGCAGCCATATGCAAGAAATGATCTTGCGGCTGCTTTCTTCACGCAGCGGCAACTGGGTTCGCGTGGGTGATCCCAATCAGGCAATTTATGAAACATTCACCACAGCCGACCCGAAATTCCTGGTAGATTTCCTTAAAGAACCTGACGTGCTTTCTCGTGAACTGCCCAATTCTGGCCGCTCAGCCAAAAACATTATCCGGCTGGCCAATCACTTGATCGAATGGGTGCAGCAAAGCCACCCGGCAGAAGAGTTGCGTAATGCGTTGGTTCGTCCCTTGATTCAACCAACCGACCTGAATGACCCGCAACCCAACCCCCTGGACCGACCGAACAATGTTTACATCGATACACGTAGGTGCAATTCAGAAGACGAAATTAAAAAAGTCTGCCGCAATGTAAAAAACTGGCTGGCAAATCACTCGGATGAAACAGCCGCCATTCTGGTTACCAGCAATAAACGAGGCAGTGACATAGCCGATAGCCTGCGTGAAATGGGAGTGGAGCCTGTTGAACTATTGCGTGTCAGCCGGTCAACTCGCAAGACAGCAGAATTCCTTTCCTTCTGCCTCAAATTTTTGAACAAACCGTCAAAGCGACTACTTTCTGAAATCATTGCTCTGTATTACCGCTTTCACACACCAGAGGATCAGCAGGATGATGCCATAACGGAAGTCCTGTCTCGTGCCATATTGAAAATTGACCCAATGGAATGTTACCTTTCACCTACCCCGGTGCAAAATTGGCGCAAGTCACTCACTGGAAGCCCATTGCCAGATTCTGCGGTGACCCTGCTGGAACAATTCCAGCTTTGCATGGAACGATGGATGGGCGCCACATTGTTACCCATCGACCAGCTTATTCTGACAATCTCTCAGGATGTCTTCACCGAAGCCTGTGACCTTGCTCTGGCACATAAGGTGGCTGCTATGTTGGAACGCGCGTCTCGCTCATACCCGGATTGGGATCTGGGAAACTTTGCCGAAGAGTTGGAAAGCGTCTCGAAAAACCAGTCGAAAATAGCCGGATTCAGTGACGAAGACCTGGGATTTGACCCCGATCTGTATAAAGGCCGGGTGCTGGTCACAACCATTCATAAAGCCAAAGGGTTGGAATGGGATCGGGTATACCTGCTCTCTGCCAACAACTACGATTTCCCATCGCTTCAACCATACGACCAATATCTCTCGGAAGAATGGTTTGTTCGTGACCGTATCAATTTACCAGCCGAAGCCATTGAAAGCTTGCAGCGTTTTGCAGATGGAGACCCGTTGGCATTTCTCGCCCAACCCGGCGAAGCGACGTTGGAAGCCCGCCGCAAATACTGCGCTGAGCGCCTGCGCCTGCTGTTCGTGGGTATTACCCGCGCCCGCCGTGAACTGGTGATTACCTGGAACACTGGCCGCCGTGATGACCTGTTAATGGCGCTGCCCGTTACCGAACTGGCAGAATTTATCAAAAGGGACACCCCATGACACTGCCTGTTGATTTTGTCTTTACACAGAACAATCTGCAAGACTTTGTGGATTGTCCACGCCGCTTTCAATTAAAGTACATTTTGAAAACCGCCTGGCCGGCGCCGGTCAGTGAACCGATCGAAGAACACAATCGCCTGATTGAACTTGGAACACAATTCCATATGATGGTCCATCGGTTTTATCTGGGTATCCCGGCCGATGTTATTACCCTCCATGTGACAGACGAAGACCTTCTGGCATGGTGGAATGCCTTCATGAACAACCCACCGACAAATATGCCTCCAGGCCGACAACCGGAAATTTCATTGTCCATGCCGTTTGCCGGATTCCGCCTGGCCGCAAAAATTGATCTGCTTGCGGTAGAAAAGGGAAAACGAGCGGTAATCTATGACTGGAAAACCACCCACCAGCAACCTCGGCCGTACTTCTTAAAAGAACGCATTCAATCGTTGGTTTACCCTATGCTGGTAATAAAAACCGGTGGTGCGCTGAACGAATACAAACCCTTTAACCCGGCTCAAGTCAGTATGGTTTACTGGTATCCCGCTTTCCCTGACAGCCCTGTCACTCTAAATTTTGACCCGGATTGGATATCAAGCACTGAAGCCAAATTGACCCGCCTCGTGAACCAGATCGCGGAAATGCGAATGGAAATTTATCCGCTGACTGTCGATGAGACAAAATGCAAGTTCTGCCAGTATCGTTCTCTGTGCGAACGAGGCATTTACGCCGGGAACCTGGACGAAGAGGATGAAGGGGACGAGGAAGGTTCCCTTCTTGACATCAACTTTGATGATATCCAGGGGATTGCCTTCTGATGCGCCGGGAGACTATCTGGCAATTACGCCAACCGGTTGACATTCCACCCGCCCTGCTCGAATTTACAGGTCAAGATAGGGTCATTGCCGGGTATCTTGTTCAGCGAGGAATTACCACACCGGAAGAAGCAGACCGCTACCTTAACCCTGACCCCAAAAACCTGACAAATCCATTTGAACTACCGGAAATGGACTTTGCGGTAGAACGCCTGTTGAAAGCCCTCTCATCAAGAGAAAAGATCGGCATCTGGGGTGATTTTGACATGGACGGACAGACGGCTACCTCTGTGCTGGTTGAATGCCTTACAAAACTGGACGCGGACGTGGAATATTATCTGCCGATCCGCAACCGGGAATCACACGGAATTGCCATTCCCGCGCTGGAAATGTTTCTGAAAAAAGGAATTCAATTGATGGTCACCTGCGACACAGGGATTTCTGAAGTTGCATCCATCAGATATGCCATGGAACGTGGGGTAGATGTAATTATCACCGATCACCATGCCCTGCCGGATGCGCTGCCTGAAGCCGTCGCCCGAGTAAACCCGCGCCGCTTATCGCAAGATCATCCATTGGGGTCACTTTCAGGCAGTGCGGTTGCCTTTGAATTGATGCTCGCGTTATGCCGTCAGCTGGAACGAGAAACAATCGCCTTTGAGAGCATTGACCTGGCTGCCGTCGGCTTGATTGCCGATATGGCACCATTGAAGCTGGACGGCCGATTGATCGCCCAGCTTGGCTTACAACAGCTAAATAACAGGCCGCGTAAGTTTGTCAACGCCATCTTTACCGCGTCTGGAAATAAAAACAGTACCATCGATGAACAGACCATCGGTTACACTATCGCGCCGCGCCTGAACGCTGCCGGCCGGTTGAAAGATGCCAACCCGTTTGTGGGTTTCCTTACCGGGAGGCTTTCAGACACTGAAATGGAAGCCATGGCCAATGAGCTCGAGGCTTTAAATGCCAACCGAAAATGGTTGAGCAACCAGGTGTATCAATCCGCTATCGGTCAGATCGAACGTCAACCTCAGATCGTAGAAGAACCGGTAATTCTTGTTTCGCATCCTACGTGGGAAGGCGGCGTTCTCGGGCTGGCTGCCGGTCATCTGGCCAAAGAATTCCACCGCCCGGCTATTGTGATGCGTGAAATGCCAGACGGACGATACGCCGGTTCTGCCCGCTCTGTGGAAGGAATCGATATCATTCGAGCAATCAATGCGGGGGCGTCACTTTTAACCACACATGGCGGGCATCCTATGGCGGCCGGTTTGTCACTACGGGCAGAAAATCTTCCGGAATTCAAACACATTTTATTTCGCCACGTGCTTGACCAGGATTTTGACCCTGAAGCTCCTGCTGTAATTGAACTGGATGAAGAATTATCTCTGGCGCAGATCACACCGGAATTCCATTACTCCATCCGTAAACTGGCGCCGTTTGGCATTGAAAATCCACCGCTGTTGTTTTGTTCCCGCCGGGTGTATATAACCGGCACAAAACCATTAGGACGAACCCGCGAGCATTTTCAATTCACGATTGAAGATGAACAGGGCAATTCCACTCAGGCCGTCTGGTGGAACGCATCGGAATCAGAGATACCCGCTGGTTGGTTTGATCTGGCTTACTCTCTTAGCGTCAACGAGTACAAAGGGAAGATCACCCTGCAAGCGGTTTGGACAGACTTTCACATGGTGGAGGAACCGGAAGAGCAAACCGCGCAGATATCAACCGAAAGATTTATCGATTTCCGCGCTCATCTAGATCCAATGGCAGATGCTTTACTGGCCTGCCGGGGTACCGATTACCTGGTATATCAAGAACCATACGATCGGAATAATCCGGTTTCCTGCGGTCGAAACCAACTTTACCCCACCACAAACCTTATACTTGCATCCGTTCCTCCGTCATGGCAGATCTTCCAGCAGATCGTAAATAGGACAAATCCAGAAAAAATTTATCTTGTATTTGAGCAGACTCCAGAATACTCAAAGAAATCCCTTATCGAACAACTTTACGCGCGGATTCATCACGCGGTTTACCATCGGAATGGCATTGTCGCTGTGGCCGAATTGTCCCAGGCGTTAAACACACGCCTTGAAACTACCGAAACAGCCCTGCGGTGGTTGGAAGCGGCCGGGAAGATATCGATCAAGTTTAGTGACTCACAATTGATGGAGGTGACTTTCCAAAATTCACCTTCATCAAAACAAACGATGGACTCCCTGGAACGCACCCTTGAATTTCTCCTTTCTGATACAAACGCCTTCCAGAATCAGATCAAACAATATGAGATCGAGGCAATCTCCACCGCCTTAAAATAGGCCGGAAACCTCCAGGACGGCGAGCTTGACGGTTGATCGTATTTCGTTTAATATTGTTTCGTTATTTTCGCCAAAATGAAGAAAAAACTTACCTACCGCCAGCAGCAATTTTTACGCAAGTTCGTTGAGCTGTACCACTCGATGGGACAGCCTGTTCACTACGCTACCGTGGCTGAGCGGATGGGCGTCGGCAATGTGACATCATACGAAATGCTGCGTCTGTTGGAAGATCGCGGATATCTACTGGCGGAATACCATCCCAACCCCGAACAGCATGGCCCGGGTCGATCGGTGGTCACATTTTATCCAACTGAATTCGGCGAAAAATTTGTCAATGATCTACCTTTGCTTACCGAAAAAGATGAGGAATGGGAAGTAACGCGTGACCAGTTGCTGGGTGAATTGGAAAAGATCAAGCCGGAAGGTTATGAAAATTGGATGTCACAGCTTCTTTCGCATCTGCCCGAAGAAGTTTCGCCACTAACATACACGATGAAACTGGTAACAACCATCATCATCACACTGGTATCGATTAAAGATGTACCTGCCGTACGGACTGTTTTGGAAAAATTAAGCCGGATCGGCTTGCCCCATGAGATCAGTCTGAACGTCTTTTCTGGAATAACGATGTTTCTTTCCATCTGGGATAGAACGAACAGATGGTCAGCGGCTTTTTTCTCATCACAGATGAATCGGTTCGAGAATGCCGTATCTCAATTGAGCGAGGATAGCAAGAAAAAAATCTGTGACTACACCCGGGACCTGATCCGAATATTGACTATTTAATTTTTTAAGGTTTATTTTTTCGTTATTTTCGCCGATCAGGAAAGACCGATATTATTTCACCCCCAAATCGAACAGGAAAACCATAATGAATAAAACAGTGATCATCACCGATTCCGACTCAAGTCTTCCCGACTCAATTCTTGAAAAATATGGGATCCTCTGTGCTCCTATCGGAATCAATTTTGGCCATGAAACCTACATCTCGGGCAAAACCATTGATGACGCCGGGGTTTTTCGAATCATTGATGAAAAACAACAGCTTCCCACAACATCTGCGCCAAATCCACAGGCGTATGTTGACCTGTATAAAGAAGCTTTCCAGCAGGGAGCGAAGACCATTATCTGCATTACAGTTTCAAGCCAGGTAAGTTCTACATTTGAATCCGCTGAAAAAGCCCGGGAATCATTTCCTGAAAGTGATATCCATGTCATAGATTCCCTGAACTTATCCGTCGGGCAGGGTTTTATGGTACTCGCAGCCGCCGAAGCGGCAACCCGCGGAGCGAGTGTGGATGAAATTAAATTGGCTATTAAAAAAACCGGTGAGAACATACATACATTCGCTACCCTGCCCACTTTAAAATATCTTTATCTGGGTGGCCGTGTAAGCCGTCTGCAGGCCAGTCTGGCAGATACGTTCGAAATCAGGCCCACGCTCACAGTCAAAGATGGCAAACTGGTTATTCTGGAAAAAAACCGGACCATGAAGCGTGGTTTGAATCAGATGATTAATCATGTTCTAAAAATCGCCCACAATAAACCAGTGGTCCGAATGGCGGTACTTCATGTCAATGACCCGGCCGGCGCGGAAAAATTAAAACAGGATTTAATGGAGAAAATTAAGTACCCTGATACTATCGATATTATGGGGCTCACCCCTGGTTTGTCAGTTCACACAGGTGCCGGATTGCTGGGCATAGTCGTACAGACCGGAGAAAAATAATGCGGCGGAATTCCGCTGACAGAATAAACAAATTCCTACCAAATTAGCGCAATTTATAGTAAACTTGGTTTTCAATTGCAGATATCTCTGCAGCTTTCCGCTCCCGGTTTCATATACTATGTCTTCCGGGGGCAATCCCGTGGAAAGGAGGAATTCCCTGATGCGTAATTATGAGGTTGTCACCATTTTCCAGCCTGATCTTGACGAGGCCGCGTTAGCTGCCGCCATTGAGAAAGTTAAAGGTTGGATCACCGAATCCGGTGGTGCCATTACCAAAGTAGACGTCTGGGGCAAACGCCGCATGGCTTACATGATCCGCAAAACCCGTGAAGGTCAGTATGCTGTGATCTATGCCCAGATGGAACCCGCATTTACCAGCACACTGGAACGCAATTTGCGTTTCCATGAGCCGTTAATGCGCTTCATGATCACTCTGGTTGATTAATTTGACCTGATCTGAATTCAGGTCGCATGGACGAGGAATACACATGGGTCGTAGTCTCAACAAAGTCATGATCATTGGTCACGTTGGCCGTGAACCGGAAATGCGTTACACGCCTTCGGGACGGCCGGTAACAACATTCACCGTAGCCACCAACCGATCATGGAATAGTGCTGATGGCGAACACCATGTGGAAACAGAATGGTTCAATGTGGTTACCTGGGGAAGTCTGGCTGAAGTTTGCAAACAACATCTCACAAAAGGCCAACAGGTTTATATCGAAGGGCGCTTACAATCTCGCCGATGGGAAGATGCTGATAATGTGCGTCACACCAGCGTAGAAATTGTCGCCAGTGAGATGATGATCCTGGGCGAACGCCGTGAGCCCCAATCCGCTGGAACCTTAAATGGAGATTTCCTCTCCACTGAAGAAATGGAAGATGAATTTCCATATTGATGGAGAAAAAAATGGCTGAAGAAAACTTACAGGAAAACGAGCAGTCCGCCGGTGGTTATGGTGCTGGACGCCGTTATGTAGCCCGGCCCAAAATATGCCAATTTTGCGCCGACAAGAATATCAAGATCGATTACAAATCCAGCGACATGATGCGCCGCTTTGTCACCGAAGAAGGCAAAATTCGCCCCCGCCGTCAAACAGGTACCTGCGCGCGTCATCAGCGCGAACTGGCCGGTGCAGTTAAACGTGCCCGTCACATCGCCTTGCTGCCGTTTGTAAGCGAACGTCCCAACGACTAGTTTTTAATGACGCATGGTTGATGAAGGGGCACAGGATTACTATGCCTGTGCCCCATAGTTTTTAAATTCGAGGTCTACGATGGCTGAAGAAGAATCCAAAAAAATTGTAACGAAGAAACATCTCGCTCGACTGGAACGTGAACAGATCCAACGCCGTTATCTGATAACCGGTGTAAGCGTTGCGCTTGCCCTGGTTATTCTGGTGATCATTTATGGTATTCTGGATCAGACAATTTTCCAGTTCAACAAAACAGTCGCTGAAGTCGGTAAAGAAAAGATCATCGCGTCTGAATACATGGGCCGCGTCCGCTATGCCCGCTGGCAGTTGATCCGACAGTATGATCAGACCGTTCAGATGGCGGATATGTTCGGCGGTTTGAACAGTGCCAATGGCAGTTATTTCCAGAACCAGTTACAACAGATTCAAACCCAGCTAACTAACACCACTCTGTTGGGCAGCCAGGTACTGGAAGCCATGATTGACGAGCGCGTAGTAGAACAGGAAGCCGCCAAAGAAGGCATCACGGTAACCGATCAAGAAATTGATGCCGCCATTCAGTAGGCTTTCGGTTTCTATGCGAATGGAACTCCTACTCCTCAGGCTACTTTCACCCCCGTTGTAGCTTCAACACTTTCGGCTACCCAGTTGGCAATTGTCACGTTAACCCCCACTCCAACCAAAGAACCCACAGCTACAGAAATGCCCACTGCCACACCTCCAGCTGTTGAACCAACGGCGACGGCTATCAGCAGTCCGTACCCCACTTCTACTCCATATACCCTGGAAGGGTTTAAAACCCGGTATTCCGATGTTTTGAAATCCATGGCAGAGATCAAATTCACAGAAGCGGATTTCCGCAAAGCTTTCAAAGCCAGCCTTCTGCGGGATAAAATGAGCAAGAAGATCAGTGCTGATACACCGCGCACGGAAGAACAGGTGTGGGCCCGCCATATCCTTCTGGCTGATGAACAGGCTGCCAAAGACGCTCTTGCGCGCCTGCAAAAAGGTGAAGCCTGGGATGCGTTGGCTAAGGAACTTTCCAAAGACACCAGTAATAAAGATACGGGTGGAGATCTTGGTTGGTTCAATAAATCCAAGATGGTTAAGGAATTTTCTGATGCGGCTTTCGCTTTGAAAATTGGTGAGATCAGCCAACCGGTGAAGACCAGCTTCGGTTACCACATCATTCAGGTTCTGGGTCATGAAGACCGCGCTCTTGACGCCGCATTCTATGCGCAGAAACAGAATGACGCCTTCGAAGAATGGATCGCGACAAAATCAAAAGAACTGGGTGTGAAAAAGTACGACATTACTTCACTCACCCCGTCTGACCCGGCATTTCCTACCCAGGCAGCTAAATAAATAAAAAAAATAAGAAAAAACGGATCCGTAAAAAATTGCGGATCCGTTTTTTTTACTTAACCATGTCGATTGGTATATCGTCCAGACGCAGACTGATCACCTGACTGGCCGAGTCTCGTCCCATAGTAATTCCATAAATCACATCCGCTGCCTGTACAGTATTGCGGTTGTGTGTGATCACCAGGAACTGCGTTTGGTTTGCCAGCTCACGCAACAGGTCTCGGTAGCGACCCACATTGGCTTCGTCTAACATCGCGTCAACTTCATCCAGTACGCAAAACGGAGTCGGTGAAACTTTCAGCAGCGAGAATACCAGCGCCACCGCCGTAAGGCTGCGTTCCCCACCTGATAACAGAGAAAGCCCCTGTTCCCGTCTGCCAGGCAGCCTGGCTTCTATATCAATACCGGTTTCGGTAAAATTATTCTCATCAGTGAGGATCAATTTCGCGCTTCCACCCCCGAACAACCGGGTGAACATTTTTTCAAACTCTGCAGCCACCTTATGGAAAGTTTGTTTAAAATCGCGCTCCATTACGTCATCAAGTTCTTCGATGATCTTGCACAGGTCCTCGTCAGCCTTCTTTAGGTCGTCAATCTGAGTTTTTAAATATTCATAACGTTCCACCACTGACTGGTATTCAGCCTGTGCTTCAGGGTTGACAGCACCCATCCGGCGTAGATGTGCTTTCTGCCTGTTGATACTCTCTTCCATTTCAGGTGGGATCTCTGTGATATTGGGTAATTGTTCCACCCAACCATCTAACGGTAACGGTGACTGCGCCGCCATGTCTTCCGAATACTCAAGGATAACAAGGCCCATATCTTCTTCGATCTTTTTGCGGAGGTTATCTACCGCGTCTTTGCTGCGGGCATATTCCAATTTTGCCTGCGCAACAGCCCTTTCTGCGGCAGTAACTTTTTGCTGAGATGTCAGCAGGTCTGACTGCAAGTCGTTGTATTCCTTGTCGAGCTGTGCCAGATCTTTCTCAGCCGGAGTGATCTTCTCATCCAACAATTCGGTCTGTTTGTTTATTTCATCAATTGCTTCACTTTGCCGGTTGACCTCCAGGTCAATAGTCCGGCGTTCATTTAATAACCCATCGATCTGCGCTTTCAGATCATTCACTTGTTGGATAGTCCGGTCAATAATGGTTCGCTGGTCAGCCAGACGTCGTTCCGCTTCCTGGCGAGCTTTTCGTGAAACAGCCACAGTAGTGTTCCAGTGAAATACCTGGCTTTGTATCTCATCAAGGCTCAACCGGGCCAGCGCGTTATTTTTTTCTTTTAATTGAACGCTGATCTCTTGAATGGAATTCTGGTTGGCAACGATTGACTGGTCTAATTTCACCAGTTCGTCATTCGCCGATTCGATTTGTTTTTTCTGGTGTTCTATCTGCTGTTTTTTCCAGTTAACCTGTTGGTTTAACTGGTTTAGTTCAAGCAATGCCTTCTGAGCCTTCTGGTCAAGTTTGCGGGTGATCTCTTCCACCTGTTGACGATTTTTCTGTAAACGGGTTTCTTCTTCGCGAAGAGAACGCAGATCGCCGTCTAATTTTGCGATCCGTTCATCCGCTTCGTTCAGGTCTTCTTCCACCTGAGTCAGCACCGCCTCCAGTTCCTTGCGCTCACGCGGCCGGCTGATAATGCTGCCGCGTCCTTCACGCCCTGCAATAACAGCCCCATTGCTTAAGAAAACCTCACCATTTAATGTAACGGCGCGGGTGTTGTTTTCTTTTCCTCGGGCTACCCGGCGGGCTGTTTGACGGTCTTTAACCACCCAGGCATTCCCCAGCGCGGCCTGGATTACTTTCTTTAATCCGGGAGGAGCTTTCACCAGGTCACTGGCTAACCCGACTACTCCATCCATGGAAGCCGGATTACTTTTTGGCTGCGAATCCACCAGAGCGGATACCGGCAACAATGCCGCCCTGCCCTGGTCGCTGGTGCCCAGCCAGCTGACAGCCTGGTCTTCGTCAGCATCATCCGCCAGATAAATAGCATCCAGAAATTCGCCTAAAACCGCGGCAATTGCCTGCTCATATTCTTTAGGCACTTCCAGGAGACTGGTCAGTGCCGAATATTTTCCCCGTAATTGCCCATTCTTCGCCTGCTGCAATACGGCTTTTGCGCCTCCGGCCAGTCCACTGAAGGCATTTTCCGCCTCGATCAAGGCTTTCAACTGGCCGTTCAACTGCGCGCGCCGGCTTTCCAACTTGTTCAGAGCTTCCTGTTGCTCACGGCGCTGTGCTTCAGCTTCTGTGATCTTACGACGGGTTTCGGTTACCTCTTCCGCCAGATTCTGGAGATCTTCCTCTGCTCGCTCGCGTTCAGACCGGGTAGACTTCTCTACCTGTTTCAATTCTTCCAGTTTTTTTTCTTCATCCGCGATTCCGGTTTCAAATCCAGACAGACTGTTTTTTAATGACTCTGTTCGCGATATGATCTCATTCCGATGCGCCTGCAGTTTTACGTTTGCCGTCTCAAGTTCCACCATTTTGCGGCGGGTGACACGTACATCTTCTTCGCATGCCTGCCGTTCACCCTGAAGCTTTTCCAGCTGGCCGGTCACTTGCTCAGATTGTAATTGGGCTTCATCCAATTCTGCCTGAAGGCGTTCAACCTCGTCAGTCATCTCCTGCAGACTCTTGCGGCGAGAGTTTATTTCCTCCTCGCGCTTTGCCAGTTCATTTTGCAGAGACATTTCTCGCTCAAGAAGAGAACGCTTACGCTCCTGCTTCACCGCGACTTCGCGTAACAGAGCTTCTTCACGACTGTGCAGACTGGCCAACTGACTGTGCCATTCTGAAAGTTGATGGCGAACGTCACTCAGGCGCTGTTTTTTCTGATTTAAAACAATATCAAATTCATTTAGCGCGTCTCGGTTCTTTTCGAGATTGGCTTCATAGGAACGCAAAATATCATGATCTCGCCGGACACTCTTCTGAGTGAGGTTCCAGTGATATCCATACCAGTCACGCAGTAACAGGCGAAGGTCATTTTTGATCTGTTCATATTCAATAGCCCGTCTGGCCTGTCGTTCCAGAGAAACCAACCGAGGTTCCAGTTCGCTGACAATATCCTGCACACGCACCAGGTTCCGACGTGTTGCTTCCAGCCGGCTCAACGATTCTTCCCGCCTTCCGCGATACAGACCGATACCGGCCGCCTCTTCAAAGAACCGCCTGCGTTCTTCCGGTTTCAATGACAGAGCGGCATCCACAAGTCCCTGCCCGATAATGGTATATGTGCGTTCAGCGAGGCCGGAAAGAGCCAGCAATTCGGAAATTTCCTTCAAACGCACCTTTTGACCGTTCAGGAGGTATTCATTCTGCCCGTCGCGGTAGGCGCGGCGGGTGATGGATACTTCAGAATAATCAATGGGCAGCCAGCCGTCTTCATTATTGAATGTAATTGTGGCTGATGCCATTCCCGCGCGAGCACGCTGTTCGGAACCGGAAAAGATCATATCTTCTGTCTTACGGCCGCGCAGCAGGCTAAACGCCTGTTCACCGAGCACCCAGCGAAGGGAATCGGCTATATTGGATTTGCCGGAACCGTTCGGCCCTACTATAGCCGTAACAACTCCAGGAAATTCAAACAAAACCTGGCTTGCAAAGGTTTTATACCCGTGCAACTCCAGAGATTTCAATCGTGGTGGCATGGATCACTATTACCCTTCATGTTATTTATTTGTCTCGGTCAATCCGATCTTATCCAGCGCCTTCGATGCGGCTGATTTGGCAGCTGCCTGTTTACTGTGTCCTGTTCCGGATCCATAGATTTCCCCGTTCACAACTACATCCACTTCAAATACTTTCGAATGGTCCGGTCCACTCGAATTACGGGTGACATAAACCGGCGCCTGAAACCCCTGACTCTGCGCCCATTCCTGGAAAAGGCTTTTGGGATCTTCATTTTTATGGTGCAGCAAAATATCCTCAGAAGCAGCATCCAACAAAGGACCTGAGAAATCCTTAACAGCATCAATACCACAATCCAGGTATAACGCCCCAATCACCGCTTCAAATGTATCACACAATAGCGCGTCACGATCACGCCCCCCTCCCTGTGACTCACCCCTTCCTAGCCGCATGGCATTTCCCAGATGCAGCTGGCGAGCAAATTCCGCGAAACGTTCGGTATGCACCAGAGCAGACCGCATGCGGGTCAGGTCTCCTTCCGCCATTTCAGGATAGCGGTTATATAACCACGCGCCGACTATAAAATCCATTACCGCGTCACCCAGAAACTCCAACCGTTCGTTATCTTCCAGAGCGTCACTATGTTCATTCAGATAGGAACGATGGGTCAACGCCCGACTCAGCAACCAGAAATTTTTGAAAGGCAGCCGCAGCCGTTTAGCCAGATCTTCCGGTGATTCTTGTATATTCGGGATTACAGTGTTATCCAAAAAAGCCTCCCGAACTAAAGGAGCGCAATCCACCTCACTTGCTCATGTCAGGTAAATTGCGGCCCATCAGTTCACTTTTCAAATGGGATAGTATTTTAACCCGTTCCCGGAAATTATGAGAATAATGGGACGGGGAATTTCCATATTCATGTGATTTAGCGCGGCCCAGGTCAATGCTGAAGTTGGTTCCGCGTAAACTCCTTTTTTTGCCAAATGAGAACAGGCAGGTAATATTTCTTCCTCTGCAATAGTGATGATCTCACCCCTAGCCGCGGAAAGATGTTTTAGTATAGCTTTCGCCCTTACAGGCTTCGAAACACGTACCCCTTCTGCCATCGTGTTGCCTTCAAAAACATCCGCCATCTTTTCCAGTCCATAGCGATACGCTAGCGAAAGGGGTGAGCAATTTTCCGCCTGAACACCCACATAATACGGCTCTGAATCCAGTATGCCACATTTAACCAACGCCGCGAAACCGCGCATTATTCCCAACAGTAACGCCCCATGACCTGCCGGCGCGATAACAGTGCCGATCCGCCCTTCTGTCTGTTCAGCTAATTCGTAAGCGATAGTGGCAATCCCCGGAATTCCAAAGGGCAGAAATGCGTGGCTGCCATACACATCACCGTTTTCTACAGCCTCAATCACCGCTTTTGCGGCTTGAGAACGAGAACCCGGTACAGAAACCAGTTCGGCGCCGTATTCCTCAATTTGTCGGCGTTTAGGGCCGGCGGCCTGCTCAGGAACATAGACTCTGGCAGCAATCCCACCCCTGGCGCAATACGCGGCAAATGAGGCTCCAGCATTTCCACTGGAATCTTCCACCGAAGAAAACACGTTTCGCGCCAACAACTGGCTGACCAATACCGCAGAACCGCGGTCTTTGTACGATCCGGTAGGGTTTAGACTTTCCAGTTTGAACCCAATCTCATGAGTTGTTGGATCATCCCAAATGAAAGGGGTATTACCCTCTCCCAGGGTCACTACCAATTCAGGATTTCTGAGAGAAAAACTACTCCGGTATTTCCATATACCTGGAAGTTCAGGTGTATATGCGCCCGTATCAAATTCCGGCAAATCAGCAAAATCAAAATATCCGCCGCAATTCTCGCAGCAATGAATCAGATAATTTTCTGGAAATAAACAGCCACAGTCTTCGCATCGAATTTCAGGCATGCAACAACTCCTGTCGATTATTATACAATTTTCACCTGTGGACAAATTAAATAAAAAAACCTTACAACCCAATAACATGCCTATGCGCATTTATTGGGTCACTTTTTTCCCTCTTTTGCTATAATGGAACCATGTTACCTGAAGCCTCAAATCAAACAGCCTATCGGGTCAATACACCTGTCTATGAAGGTCCTTTGGACCTTCTTTTATCGTTAATTGAGAAAGCCGAATTGGATATTACCCGCCTGGCTCTCGCCCAGGTTACAGATCAATACCTCACCTACATACAACAAATGGAAGGCATTCGCGCGGCAGATATCTCTGAATTTCTTGTGATTGCCGCCAAACTGATCCAGATCAAATCAGCCGCGTTATTGCCAAAACCTCCAATGATCGAACCGGAAGAAGAAGATCCGGGTGAGGCACTGGCTCGACAATTGATTGAATATAAGAAATATAAAGAAGCTTCTGCCTTTCTGGTAGATCGAGAAGAACACGGCCTGCATACCTACCTGCACATAGCGCAAACTCCTAAAATTGAACCCCGACTAGACCTCTCGGGGCTTACATTAAATGACCTGATCGAAGCTGCGCGCGAAATTTTCTCAGGCAAATCCAACATCCCATTGAACCAGGTGGTTGCGGCTCCTAAAATCACTATTCGTGAACGTATCAGCCGCATTATCTCGATCATGCGTGAAAAACAGAAAACAACTTTTTTCGAACTGGTGCGTGATAATACCAGTCGAATTTCGGTAGTTGTTACCTTTTTGGCCATGCTGGAACTGGTCAAACGCCATATGATCGAAGCTGACCAATCCAGGCTATTCGGTGATATCGCACTTCAGCCTCTTGAACTTAATCTTGACGAAAACGCCGCGTCCGAATTTGGTGAATGATCTTCTCTAAAGTGAAATGATATAATTTACTATCATTTCGCATGGAGGGACTATATGGGTGATTTGATCGAATTTTCCCGAAATTACAATGATCTGAGTACCGATACAGGCTTTCAATTTGAATTTATTTGCGACCGTTGTGGTTCAGGGTATAAAACACCTTTTCAAGCTTCGGCTACTGGAACGATTACCGGAGCATTAAACACAGCCAGCAATATCTTCGGTGGTATTTTTAATTCAGTCGCAAACATCAGCGAACAGGTACGTAGCGCCAGCTGGCAACAGGCGCGAGATGCCGCTTTTGAAAGCGCAGTTCGGCAGATCAAACCCTCTTTTGTGCAATGTCCCCGTTGTTCCTCCTGGGTATGCCGCAAAAGTTGTTGGAATGAGAAGCGTGGTTTATGCAAAAATTGTGCGCCTGATCTGGGCGTGGAAATGTCTGCCGCGCAGGCATCCCGGTCGGTGGAAGAAGTCTGGGCACATGCCGCCATGGCCACTGAAGACAAGAAACTGGCGGAAGGTAACTGGAATGAAACCATCCGTGCTACCTGCCCCAAATGTGAATCCCCTCTGGCAACCAATGCCAAGTTTTGCCCTAACTGCGGTGAACCGCTGAAAAAAGCGTCTCATTGCACCCAATGCGGAGCTCAACTCCAGCCGGGTGCCAAATTCTGTGCCGATTGCGGCGCGAAGGCCGGCTGATAATTTGAATGTCTGATGATGTAACCCCAATCCGACAGCAATATCTCGACATAAAAAAGAAATACCCCGACGCCATTTTATTTTTTCGGCTCGGGGATTTTTACGAGACGTTTGACAATGACGCTGAAATCACTTCTCGCGAGCTCGATATTGTGCTCACTTCACGCGGGGTTTCCAAAGGGGTGCGCATCCCCATGGCCGGTATCCCCTACCACGCGGCTGAAAATTACCTCTCTCGCCTGATCGAACGTGGATACCATGTAGCGATCTGCGAACAGGTGGGCGAGCAACCGGCAAAAGGAATATTCCCTCGTGAGGTCACCCGGGTGGTTACTCCCGGTACGTTGCTGGAACCTTCACTGTTGAAAGGCGATCGGAACAATTACCTGGTCTCCCTCTATGTAACACACGAATGCGCCGGATTGGCATACGCGGATATCTCTACCGGTGAGTTTGCCGCGGCCGAATGGACGGGAACAGATTTCTTTGCTCGTATCCGGGCGGAACTGGCTCGCCTGCAACCATCAGAGGTCATCATTCCCGCTGATAGCCCTGTTGCTGACCAGATAACCTACCATAAGACCACCCAACCTCCATGGCGTTTTGAAACAGGACGGGCGCAGGAAACTCTAAAAAAACAATTTCAGGCATCCACGCTGGATGGATTTGGCTTGCGTGGAATGAATACTGCCATCCAGGCTGCCGGCGCGCTCATCCAGTACCTTCAGGATACCCAGCCAGCCGCTCTTCAGCTGCTAACATCCCTGCATACCTACCAGTTAGAATCATCCATGCTGTTGGATGTGTCCACCCGCCGGAACCTGGAGCTGACAGAAACCATACGCGGCGGTTCAACTGAAGGCTCACTGCTTTCTATTCTGGATAGCTGCGTTACGCCCATGGGGCACCGCCTGATGCGTGCCTGGGTAAGCAAACCCCTCCTCGACATTCCAGCTATTCAGAGCCGTCAGGCCTGCGTCCAATGGTTCGTTGAGAATGGCTTAGTCCGCCGCGAATTTAAACAGGCGCTTCATGATATTTCAGACCTCGAGCGACTGATCAACCGTGTAATAGCCGGCTCTGCCCAACCTCGTGACCTTACTGCCATTCGGGCAAATTTGCGCGCGCTCCCCGTCATTTTACGCATCCTCGAATCACCTTCAGAAGCCATCCAGACGATTCTAAAAGACCTTGATCCATGCCAATCAGAACTAAAATTACTAGACGAAGCCATAGCAGATGACCCTCCTGCTACCATGCAAAATACCGGTATCATCCGCCCTGGCTATTCTTCAGAACTGGATAATATTATCCAATCATCACGCGACGCACGCGAGTGGATTGCCAATCTGGAACAGGTGGAGCGTGATCGTACTGGAATTAAGACCCTGAAAGTCGGGTACAACAAGGTCTTCGGATATTACATTGAAGTGACACACAGCAACACCGGTGTGGTTCCGGCAGAGTATATCCGTAAACAAACTTTAGTCAACGCGGAACGCTATATCACTCCTGAAATGAAGGAATATGAGACGCTGGTTCTAAACGCGGAAGAACGAATTCGAGAGATTGAAGGACGCCTTTTCCGTGAAGTTTGCCGAAATCTTGCGGCAAATTCATCCCGTTTGTTGAAAACATCACAGGCTATTGCTGAACTCGATGTAACATCATCATTGGCTGATGTGGCTGTTGTAAACCACTACGTCTGCCCGCAGATCGTCAACGAACCCGTTCTTGAGATCGTTGACGGGCGCCATCCTGTGGTGGAAAAAACCCTTGCCGGTGATCATTTCATCCCCAATGACACGATTTTTGACAATGGTGAGGTTGTTCGGGTGATTACCGGTCCGAACATGAGTGGTAAGAGTACCTTCTTACGCCAGGTCGCGTTGATAGTCCTCATGGCTCAAATGGGCTCTTTTGTGCCAGCCTCATCCGCGCGAATCGGACTTGTGGATCGTATCTTCACCCGCATAGGTGCGCAAGATGAGATCCATGCGGGGCAGTCGACCTTCATGGTTGAAATGGTGGAGACGGCCAACATCTTAAATAACGCCACATCCCGCAGTCTGCTGGTTCTGGACGAGATTGGCCGCGGAACCAGCACCTATGATGGACTGTCCATCGCCTGGGCTGTGGTTGAACACATTCACAATCACCCTTCATTGCGTTCCCGCACTCTATTTGCCACGCATTACCATGAATTAACGCAACTGGCAGACCTGCTCCCGGGAATTCGCAACTATAATGTTGCCGTCACAGAAGTAGATAACACCGTAGTATTTTTGCATAAGATCGTTCCCGGTGGAACAGATCGCTCGTATGGAATTCACGTCGGCCAATTAGCCGGGCTGCCCAGACCAGTGATCCAGCGCGCCAATGAGATACTGAGTGAACTCGAAGCTTCTTCAGGGAAAGCAGTCAACATCAACCCGCATACGTCACAACAGATGGCGCTCTTCCCTGAGACCAATCCTCTGCTGGACGAATTACGCGGCCTGGATATATTGACCGTTTCCCCGCTGGAAGCCTTGAACAAGCTATTTGAATGGCAGAAAAAATACGTGAACGACGGGAACTCCGGCAAAACTAAGAAAGCATAGCCAGCAGTTTTTCCGGGTTATTCGCGAACTCTTCTTTCTTCCACTCTCCGGTTGTAAGCCGGGTTAAAGTGTCATTCAATAATTGATTGACGGGCGCTTTAAGTCCAACTTTTTCAGCCGCGCGCACCACCGCCCCGTTTAACCAATCCACTTCACTCTGACCGCGTCCCTGGTACAGGTCAATGTGGAAGCTGGGCATTTTCGCGCCGCGCCCGCCGCCAACGGCCTTAACCAACAGTGGACGGACCACAAAATCCGGAAGATAGCGAAGAGCAAAAGCCAGCAGTTTGACAGGCGTCCCGGGCAGGTCAACCACGGGAATATGGTTGGTGTCCATCACAGCCAGAACTTCAAGCAATTGTCGGCGCTCGAGCTTAAAAATCCCCGGATGAGCGTATACGTTTGCAGGAAGCCAGTTAAGAATGGCAGATGTGGCATTGGCCATAAGGTTTGTCAACATTTTCGACCATTTCATGGCCGGTCCATTGTCAAATCCCAGCATGCCCAGGCCGGCACGGTTACAAGCAGCCAGAACAGCATCCGAAGCCGGGTTGCTCATTTCAATTCCAGTGCCGCGGAAACGCTCAACTTTGATATCTCCCAGCCCTCGCCTTCCGATCGCCGTGGTGACGGTTCCGCGGATTACCCGCCCTTCACCCAGTACCGCGGCTATTTCTGGCTCATTTTCCACTCCATTTTGAAAACACAAAACCGGGGGCATGCTGTTCTTTTCCGGCTTGATTATTTCCAAAAATCCCGCCGTATCAAAGCCTTTAATAGCCAAAACGGCAAGATCAAAGCGCCCAGTCTCAAATGCCTCTTTCAAAGACGTGACGACAATCGGTTGTGATACAGTCTTCTCACCATCTGCAAGCCCAAGTTTCAAACCGGTCTTAATAAGAACTTGCTGGACTTCAGGTCTTTCCAGAAATACTACCTCTTCACCGGCCAGAGAAAGGCTGCCCCCTATGTATGTGCCAATGGCACCCGCTCCAAATACCAGAATTCGCATTATCTATCCTTTTCCCAGTTACGGGCACCGTTCAAAAACACTTTTCCATCCATGGGTTTCTTCCCGGAAGGTTGGACTTCTTCCAACAATAAAGCACCCTCCGTACAAAAAACGACAGGATACCCGGTATGAATTGAACGACTTCCAGGTATACCATTGAGGTTATAAACAGGACGCGCCTTAATTACTTTTAAAGGCTGGTTATCCCAGGTGAAAAATGTTCCAGGCCATGGGTAAAAGGCGCGAACCCGGTTGAATAACTCTCTTGCTGGCTTTGAAAAATCCAGCAGCCCATCTTCTTTTTTCAGCATCGACGCGTATGTGGCTCCCTCTTCCGGTTGGTCGACTGCTTTTGCCGTTCCATTTAGAATGGACGGAAGCGTATCTAACAAAAGCTCACCTCCGGCATCCGCCAGCTTTCCGGTTAACGTCAGGGCATCATCGCTGTCTTCAATCGCGATTTCACGCCGCGAATAGACCGCCCCGGTATCAATCCCCGCGTCCATTTTCATGATACACACCCCTGTGATGGTGTCTCCGTTCAATATAGCCGCCTGAATCGGCGCGGCACCCCGCCAGCGGGGCAACAGAGATGCGTGCACGTTGACACAACCCAGCGGTGGTAAATCCAATACGTTCTGCCGCAAAATTTGCCCGTACGCTGCCACCAGGATGATATCCGGCGCCCATTCCTTAAGTATTTCGAAGTTCTCAGGCAATCGGAGGCGTTCGGGCTGCATGATCTTGCATCCCAATTCTTCTGCCAGAACCTTTACCGGCGGCGGTGTTAACTGTTTACCACGGCCGGCAGGTCTGTCTGGTTGAGTGACGACGCCATAGACAGTATATTGCGATGCGACTTTAGCCAGTATTACCCGGGCTAATTCAGGGGATCCCATAAAAACGATTCGTGGTGTCATCTGGTAGATTTTAACATTCATATCACAAAATGGGCGAAATCAGCTGGCGAAAGATTGGGCTTTGAATATACAATTAGCAAAATCTTTTAGGTATGGTGGAAAAATGGAATCAGAGAACTATTGGCTGGCTGCCTGGAATAATTTCGGGGTTTTTAGCGGCCGCGCCCGGCGCATGGAATATTGGTTATTCCGATTGGAGATTACACTGATAAGCCTTCTCATCGGTGTGCCATTTGCCCTCCTTTCGGAAACAACTCCGAGAAGTGAAATAGTACCAAATTCCAGTTCTCTATTGGGTATCTTGATACTGGTAACTGTGGGCATCCTGTCAATTATTTTAACGATCGTGGATCTTGGAGTTACCGTCAGGCGGCTGCATGACACGGGAAAATCAGGCTGGTGGATACTTATCCGGCTGGTACCGTATATTGGCGGTTTGGTGCTATTCATCTTTATGGTGATGGATAGTGAGGCAGGAGAAAATCAATATGGACCTAATCCCAAAGGAAATGGATTACGGAAACAGATCGATGAATACCTCCATGGGTAAATCGTTTCAAATATCAGTCTCAAAGGATAGATAATTGCATAATCCGGATATTGAAGTAAAATTAAACTATCATTAATTCACATGAAGGAGATGCAAAGATGACTGATCAGGTTGTTATGCCCGGTGGCGAAGTCACCAGTGACGATAAATTATGGGGTCTGCTTTCATACCTGTTTACCCCTCTTATTCCCATCATTGTACTTTTGATGGAAGATAAGAAAGCCCGTCCCTATATTAAATATTGCGCTGTTCAGGGCCTGGCTGTTGGTATTCTGATCGTTGTGATGGCTGCTCTCTCATTCACCATCATCACCGGTTGTATTGCCGCCATCCTCGGCATTTATGCCATTTACCTGGCCATCAAAGCCTATCAGGGTGAATGGACCGTCATCCCCGTTGTCACCGATTTTTGCAAGAAACAGGGCTGGCTGTAACTGGTAATGGAGTAATTAACAGCCCGGTTTTGAATCGGGCTGTTTTTATTTAAATCGTTCCAATTGTGACCCACTGGCAGTATCTTGTACGCGCCAACCAGCATCTTCCATTTGTTGGCGTAATTCATCAGCTTTCGTAAAATCACCTGCCTTGCGGGCAGTGTCACGAAGTTCAGCCAACTTCTTGATGTTTTCCGGGGGTTGTTCTCTGGGGCTTTCTTGAAGGTCACGATCTAATATTAAAAGGTGGCGAATTACCTCAGGCCGGATTCCATCAAACACATCGAAAGACGTTGCAGAATAACCCGGATATGCTAACGAAATAGTCTGACCGTTTTTGACGTCAGTTATTTCACCATCATGGTAAAGATGAACAAAACCTTTTCCATAAACTCTGGCAGTAAGAGTATCCGGTTCAATCCAAACTGATGTGTGTTCATCAATACCAAGGATATCCGGGGTGCCTTTCAGCAAAGCCCGCAATTCCGCGAAACGTTTCTCTCCGATAAAACAATGGCTGGTATCCAATTCATCACCACCCTGCGTGTTATTCCAATGAGGAATGATGACTAGATCGCGTCCATAATACTGAAAGAAATTCAATCCGGATTGCCAGTGAAGATCCATGCCGGCTTTAAAGATTTCATACACCGGCAGGGTTTGAGAACCGAACGCGATAGTCGCCGCGCTGGCCAGAACCAGCGCCGTCCCCGTTCTTTGCTTAACCTGAAGAATTTCATAGGCCAGACTGCCCTCAAGTTGACGTGCCGCGTACGTCGGACTGCCTGGTCCTAAAAAGATGACATTCGCGGAGTACAACGGCTCCAGTATGGATTCATTGTCCGGGCTGAACAGACCGCCCCTCTTCCTTGCAGGTATGATGTCAATAACCGGATGGTAGTTTTGCAGGCGTTTCGAAAGATAGTCACCTACCCGGCCGGCAACCCGGTTGGAGTTTAATTCAAAGCCTGCCGGAGTCTCTATTATGGCTATGCGCAAATTGTCGCCGTAATGCTTCGCCAGCTTCTCAAAAATAACACCGCCCGTGGAAGATGTCTCACCCGAACCAATCAATATAACAGGGCCGTGCGTTCCTTTTTTATCCGTCATGCGATAATTGTACTTGCCTGAACTATCTTTGTACAATCAGGATGGTTCTCATTCAGTATATGTACAATGATATGGGAGTTTATCTGTGAAAGAGTTACAGGAAGCAGGCAATCACTGGCAAGAAGTGGAATCAGAACTCAATACGGCGCGTTTGGCCCGTTCGCAAGGAAACGAAGGCAAAGCACGAGTATGTGCCCGCCGGGCTGCCGGAAAAGCCTTAAACGCGGTCGGAGTGTCCTCTGGACCTCCTCTGGCAGCCATCAGGTTTTTTCTTGAAACGCAATCAATGCCTGATGAAGTACGCGTTGCCTGCACCCACTTAATTGCCACTGTTAATGATAGTTACCAAATGGACGATGGGATTGATCTGATCGCAGATGCCGAAATGATCTGGTATTACGTCAACTCAGCCGTCTTCTTATCCAAAAAACACGGAATAATAAGGTAGAATAATTTTATGGACAATCTGATAATAATTTATGGAACCAGTTGGTGCGGCGGCACCCGCCGCGCCAGGCGGATTTTTGATGATAATAAAATCCCATATAAATGGATTGACATCGATGAAGACCGGGAGGCCCGTAATTTTGTTGAAAAGACAAACAACGGTTTTCGTAGTGTGCCAACCATTATTTTCCCCGATGGTTCCATAATGGTAGAGCCCGATGACGCGGAACTCGCTGAAAAACTCGGCGTCCCCAAACCTCGTTCGCTTTTTTATTAACTCAGGCTTTTCCTGATCGTCCGAAAATTAAAGACAAAACAAACAAAATTAACCCACCCGAAAAGAGAGCGACGGAAAGAATTAATATTGTTTTGAACTGTTTGCGTGTCTCTACAGTGGTTTGAGGCACGGTAATTAATCGCCTTTTCAAGGTTTGGACAAATTCAGGATTTGCCTGTCGGGGACTTAATAATTGTCCTAAATGGACTTCAAAATCGCTTAAATCGTTCATTTGAATTTCCATCCAATCCTTACTCAATAACTGATTGCGTCAGGGTAGGCGACGATGCCTATCGTACCAGGTCCGAGAGAAGCGGCCACAGGAACAGCCATCTCTGAAACCACAACCTCACGGCAGGTGAACCGTTCTCGAGCCATGCTGACAAGTTCAAGAGAGGCGGCAGCCGCGTTCGCATGGACTATTGCAAGGTGCACTGGATTCTTGCCGATTTGTTTCTCGGTAATTTGTATAACACGTAAAATAGCGTTGCCCCGGGATTTTTCTGTATCAACCGTCTCTAACAGGCCATTTTTCAGTACGACCACAGGTTTAGTATTCATAAACGCGCCAAATAAACCCTGTGACACAGTCACCTTTCCACTGGCACGGGCGAAATCCATTGTATCCAGAGTGAATACCACTGACATCTGTTTTTGTATGGCATTCATCTGATTGGCCATAGCCTGAATGTTGTAGCCGGTCATTTCCATGATGCGGGCTTCGCGGCACATGAAACCCATCGCTATCGAGGCAGCGTTAGAATCATACGGCGTAACGTTGATATCGTTACGAATCTCTCGGGCGGCCTGTTCCACCAGAGAATAAATGCCGGATAATTTGCTGGAGGCATGGATTGAAATGACCTTATCACCTTTTTTCGCGATTGACCGGTAAAAATCTACAATGGCGTTTGTGGATGGCAATGAAACCCTGGGAATCGATCGATTTTGTTCAATAATTTGATAAAACCGGGCCGGAGTAAAATCGGCTCCAGTTTGATAATTTTGATTCCCTATCCGTACTGTCAACGGCAGCACATGGATCTGGTATTTCTGAGCCCAACCCGGGGGTAATTCGGCTGTTCCGTCAGTCACGATGTGAATCATTCTTGCTCCAGGATTTTGTTGAGTTCCGCCCGTAATTCCAGCAATGTCCTGTGATACAGACTCTTGATCGCTCCTTCACTCTTTGACATGATCACAGCGATCTCAGCATTGGACAGTTGTTGAACAAATTTCAATACGATCAACTGTTGACGTTCCGGTGACAATTTTTTTATTACCAGGATCAGCCGTTCAACCTCCTGATTGTTGACCATCTCGCGTTCTGGATGGTCTCCCGGCATCACCAGATCTGGCTGGTCATCCAGAGCCACTTCCTGGCGCCGGCCGTTATCACGGTGCCAGTTGGCAACCAGATTGTGAGCAATCCGGTAAAGCCAGGCAGAAAAAGGTATGCCTTTTTGGGTATATCGGGAGATGTGTCCGAGAGCGCGTTGGAAAACCCGAGCAGTCAGGTCTTCCGCGTCAGTTATATTGCCTGTACGGTAATAAATATAACTGAAAATTCGATTTACATAAAGCTCATACAGGAAACTGAACGCGTCTCCATCACCCTGAATGGCACGATCCAGCGCATTGTCTTCAGTTAAGTCAGCCATGAGAAGAAAGTCCTAAGGATTTCATTAACTATAACCCGGATATCCTTCTATGGTTACAGGTTCCTTACCGGATTTCGAGCGCTTTCTGTACAGCCCTGTATGCATTAACCATACCATGTCCGCTGGCGAAAGCCGGTTGTCCAGAGAGAGTTACACACTCTGGTACTGATCCGGTATACGGATCTGCCGTCTCATTCAAAATTTCACGGGTTAGATCAATATTACCGATCAATTTAGGGTTGGCTGACCACATCAATGCCACCACGCCAACCACATGCGGACCAGCCATAGATGTACCTCCGGCGGAATAATAGGTGGAACTCGGGTATGATGAGACCACATCCACTCCCGGAGCAACAATATCCGGTTTCACCCGGTGACTGCCATCCACCTCCACTGGCCCGAGACTGCTGAACCCGGCCAGATTTCCTTGAATATCCACCGCGCCTACGGTGTACACATCTTCATAGATCGCCAGTGGATCCTGCACAGTGGAGCAACCACCGTAACCCGAATTGCCCGCGGATGCCACAACAAATACGCCTGCCGTTCGCAAGGCAGATACAGCCGGTAAATAGGTTTCCGGGTCACAGCCTTCCACAACAGGGCAACCCCAGGAGTTATTCAATACATGGGCTCCTTTTTCTGGTTTACCGTCAGTGAAAGGATTCCCATCCTGCGGGAAAGGCGCCAGCATGAATTGCATACAATCGAGATAATATCCAGGGTTACCCAGGTTACGCGCCAAGTTGACACAGCCGATCCATTGAGCTTTTGGCGCAACGCCTGTTGTCACCCCGGCGATTGTTCCCATTGTGTGAGTACCATGGCCGCCGATATCCACCGGAGATTTTGAACCATTCCAGGGATCAAACCAGTTGAAATCATTAGAACCATCAACTTTTCCCCGGTATTGTGCCGCGATCTGTGGATGATCACCCTGAACGCCTGAATCCGATTGCCCGATGATAATCCCTTCGCCAGATACACCCAATTCATCATGCACACGGTCGGCCCCAATCGCCGTAATTCCCCATGGAGTTTTGTCCAAATCATTCATTTCACCCCTGGCAACCGGAATCGGATCTTTTAGCGGGCGCAATATCGGGCTGTCAAGTACGCGGTCAACATCAGGTCGGGCAGATATTTCGGCACGCAGAATCGGATCGGCATCCAGTTCTATCGCATTAACCAGATAATACGGACGGTATGAGATTTGGCGGCTGTCTAACCAGGCCCGAATATCTTTCTGAGATTCTTCGGCATTTTTAACCAGAGCGGTATAAACAGCTTTCCTGCGTTCCATCGCATCCGTCAGTTTCTTTTCGTTCGAGAGGTCAGTCTGCTCTTTCAAGATGACAAAGATTTTTTCACCATAGAATCCCGGCGTTCCCTGGCTGATAAACAATCCGATCAGACCTGCCCACACAACAATAAAAACGCCGAACATCATGGCAGCACGGTTAATACCCTTGGTAGAGTAATGTCGGCGAAGGATTAACCCAACCATAACGAAAAGTGAAAGAAGAAACCCAATGCCGGCGGCTTTTGCAGCAACCCCAAATAATTCACCGTTGCTGCTTGAAATGACCAGAGAAAGTTCATCGGGATCAATCATCAAGATAGGCCATAAGAAACCCAGCGCGGCCAGAGTTCCGGCTGCCATTTTGGCCGGTAGAGATGAGATACCGTCTCGATTGATCGCGAGGGCGGCAATACCAAACCCCATAGGCAGCATTGAAACCAGAAGAAGCCATCCATTTCCGTTCTGATCGACCGCTGTAGTAAGAATCAATATGGAAAGCGATAATACCCAGCCGGCGGCACCCAACCTGTGGTCTTCAGGTTTGGAATTCACATCACCTGTCATACCCACCAGCATCGGTCCAGCCGCGAAGATCAACGCCACGCCAAGTCCGATTGAAACCAGAAGTGCCAGCAAAATATCGGTTACCGAGCCTAAAGCCCCCCACATCACCCAGGGAATACCGGGAATAGCACCAGCAGCCAGGCCGGTGAAAATCATTTCTGTCAGCGAATCGCCGAGGCTCGGGTTGTTGAGTGTATTCTTGTTGCGCAAAAATAGCATCACAATGATAAATACAGCCAGCCCGGCTATCTGAAAAGAGGCAGTCAGTTGCCAGTTGGTGATAAATGGCCAATGTGACGGAGCCAGCAGCATCACTAAAATAGAAATATTTCGGAGAACCTGTATACGGGCACGCCCGACCGGTTCTTTAACCAGCCGCTCCGCGATGATCAAGGGAACGAATAGAAGCAATCCAAACCCAAGGGTAAACATCCAGCGGATATTGGGAATTTTGAACGATCCTTCAAAAATGGCTTGAACCAGTGAAAAATTCACCGTTTGCAGAATCAACGTGGTGACAATGACATAAAGGGAAAAAACAATAAGCGCCGCTGTTCCTGAACACCCGGCGGATGTTTGTTGTTTGGGTTGATCGAATGTTGTTGATTCCATTAAAACCTCATCAGAATGGATATAATTATCAGGCATTATAGCGCATCTCTATTCCAGATAATTTTGGGAGGCTCCGTGATCTGGACCGAAGGTTATTCCGAAATTGACCAACACAGGGTGTACCATCAGGAATGGGCTGTGGATGACAGACCACAGGCCAGAGTATTACTGGTCCATGGATTAGGGGAACATTCCGGAAGATACCAGCATGTAGGCGAATTTTTTACCCGGGCCGGTATCAATCTGACAGGATTCGATCTGCTAGGGCACGGCAAATCTGACGGTCAACGCGGCCACGCGGAAAGTTTTGATGTTTTTTGCCGCGAGATCGATTTTTTTCTCAACGATCTGGTTTCCAGAGAACCATTAATACCTGTCTTTCTATATGGTCACAGTTTGGGCGGTTTGATCACATTGTATTACTCTTTGCTAAGAAAACCGCAGAACATTAAAGGAGTGGTATGTACATCTCCGGGGTTAAAACCGGGTTACCCGATTCCCGCCTGGAAAACATTCTTCGGAAATCTGTTATATAAAATCGCCCCGCGATTCACAATGGATAACGGATTGCCTCTGGAATACATCTCTCACGATAAGAACATTGTCGCCGCGTATAAAGCTGACCCGCTGAATCATCCAGGCATCTCAGCTCGCATGGGTATGGACCTTATCCGCAATGGTCTGATCGTAAGCAGTAAAGCTCATGAAATGATGCTTCCGTTATTACTTATGGTCGGAAGCGCAGATCAACTGGTAGACCCACAGGCCGTGATTGAATTTGGAACGAAATCCAATCACAATACTACTCTGAAAGTATGGGATGATGGCTTCCATGAACTGCACAACGAAACCTTCAAAACAGAAGTCCTGATAACCATAACGGATTGGATCAAAAAAACAGCTTCCGGATGAAATTCAGGGAAGATTATTCTTGACCTTAATCCGTCAATTACTTACAATCGAAATTGGATAAAGAATGAATACCTACAGATCTCATCTACTACTCTGTCCCTGTCAAAATGGTGAGGGAATTACCTCCCCCATCCTGAAGTCATTAGACTGAATGATGGGGGAGTTGTATTTAAAAATACTATGAACCGATGAGACCATTATTAGATGAAGCAAGGAGACGACATGAGTGATTTTTTGTTTCGCGGAACGCTGGCCGATCTTGATTATGATGTTCAGCACCTTATCGACCTTGAATCAGAGCGACAGGTCCGGAAATTAATACTAATCCCCAGTGAAAGCACCGCTCCTCTGGCAGTACGGGAAGCGCTGTCTTCTTCTTTCCAGAATATCTATGCCGAAGGATATCCGGACGAAGAAACACGTTGGATGAAAGAAGCTGAAATCCTGGATTATGAAGAACGCCTGGCAAATTACCGCCGTTACGCCGATCCCCGCTATTACAAAGGCGTTGAGTATGCAGATGCCATCGAAGCCCTGGCTCGCCGCCGATGCGCTGAACTCTTCGCCAATGAACGGGTCTCCGCTGATAACCTCTATGCGAATGTACAGGCTCTTTCCGGCGCTCCGGCTAACAATGCGGTTTACACATCGCTCATCAATCCCGGTGATACCATCCTCGGGATGAACCTGCTGCACGGCGGACATCTATCTCATGGTTCATCGGCGAACCGCTCCGGTAAGCTGTACAAAGTGTTCCACTACGCTGTTGATCCGGCAACAGAGAAAATTGATTACGGTGCCCTTGCCGCCCTCGCCCAGGAATGCAAACCAAAGATCATTATCGCCGGTTACAGTTCTTACCCGTGGGTGCCTGATTACGCAGAATACCGCCGTATCGCTGATAGCGTGGGTGCCTACCTCCTGGCAGATATCTCACACATTGCCGGTTTGACTGCCGCTGGAGTGATCGCATCTCCAGTTGGCTATGCGCATGTTATTACCTTCACCACCCATAAGACCCTTTGCGGTCCCCGCGGAGCCTGCATCCTCACATCTGATCTGGCTCTCGCAAAAAAGATCGACAAGGGTGTTTTCCCCGGTGAACAGGGCGGCCCGCATGTTCATACCATGGCCGCGCTGGCTACTACCTTCAAATTGGCTAAATCGAAAGAATTCAAAGACCTTCAAGCTCAGATCGTAAAAAACAGTATCGCTCTAACTGCCCGGCTTCAGGAACGCGGCTTCCATATCCCCTTCAAAGGAACGGATACACACCTGGGCAATATCGACTGCAAAACAATTGTCGGGCCAGATGGCACCACCCTCTCTGGCGATATGGCAGCCCGCATTCTCGATATTGCCGGTCTGGTCTGCAACCGCAATACCATTCCTGGAGATAAATCTGCCTTCAACCCATCCGGTGTACGCTATGGTACACCCTGGATGACCCAACGCGGACTTAAAGAAGCTGACATGGTCAAAGTGGCGGATATTATGGCCGATGTCTTGAATGCCTGTATCCCCTACTCTGTGGAAACCCGCCAGGGTTTGCAGTCCCGCGCTAAAGTGGATTTTGGCGTTCTTGAAAATGCCAAAATCCGCGTTCGTGACCTCGCGGCCAAAGCCGGCGCCGATATGACCGTAGGAAAATCCGGTTATCCGCACTTCTATTACCTTGACGACCCGGCCCCGTCCAAAGACGGTTGGTCGGCTCTCGACCTGGTGGGTGAAAAAGTACTCACCTTTGCCCACTATGTATTCACCAGTGACCTCAACGCATTGAAACCAGGTCAATCTATCCCCTGCAAGTTCAAAGCGGATAAGAAAATGGTGGAAGGAGTTATCACGCTTATTGATGCCAGACATTTGCTGTTAAGCATCCCCTCAGGTGACGCTCCACTATCGGCTGCCTGGCTGCGAGGGCTTTCAGATGGCTATATCGCGTTTGATCCAGATGTCACCCGACGTTTCGCCGGGCCAGTCATCGTCCGCTATTCTTCCAAAGAACCGGTAACATCCGCTTCTGGAGATGCTGTTTGGACCTCAAAGCCGTACGCGCCCGGCCTGCCAGAAACTAACGGAGTTGCGCTTCCTGAGTTCATCTGGAATGAACCGGCTGATGCTCCAATAAAAAAGACTGCCTTATATGAAACCCATCGTAAGTTGGGAGCCAAAATGGTGCCTTTTGCCGGCTGGGACATGCCTGTTTGGTACAGTGGTGTTGTAGAAGAACATCTGGCCACCCGTCAGGCTGCCGGATTGTTTGATGTTTCCCATATGGGTGTGTATCAGGCAGAAGGCCCCGATGCCGCATTGTTCCTTGATTCAGTGTGCGGTAACGATATCAGCGCGCTGGCGGTAGGCGAATCCTGCTACACCCATTTCCTGGACCCCAGATCCAATGTGATCGACGATACCCTTGTATATCACCGCGCGGAAAACAAATACCTGGTGGTGGTGAATGCCTCTAATGATGATAAAGACTGGGCCTGGTTGAACGCTGTTCGCGAAGGCAAAGTCATGGTTGATATCGCCCGTCCATGGGCTAAGATCATCGGTCGAAATGTAATCCTGCGCAATCTGCGAGATCCCAAAGAAGGCAAAGATATGCGTGTGGACATTGCCCTGCAGGGTCCGAAATCCCGCGATATCCTTTTAATGCTGGGCGCGGATAAAGTGACTGAGAAGAAAATCATGGCACTCAAACGCACTGAACTTTGCGAAGCCGTGGTTGGCGGATTTGACCTGGTTGTCTCCCGCACCGGGTATACCGGTGAACGGATGGCTTTCGAACTCTTCGTCCACCCCGATAAAGCGGTAGAACTATGGAATCGGATCCTTGAAGCCGGACAGTTGATGGGCGTCAAACCCTGCGGGCTGGGCGCGCGTGACTCGCTGCGCACGGAAGCCGGCCTTCCTCTGTACGGTCACGAAATGGGCGGAAAAGACAACTTCTCCGTCTCCGAAGCAGGCTTTGGTTCATACGTCAAACTGTATAAACCATGGTTCATTGGCCGTGATGAATACATTCGTAAAGAAAAAGACCGCGGCAGCGTGGTCGTCCGCTTCCGCTTCCTGGAAAAGGGCATCCGCATGGCACACAATGGAGACCCGGTTGTCGATAAAAAAGGCCGGGTAATCGGCCAGGTCACCAGCTGCGCGGTAGATAGCGAAGGCTTCTTCACCGGACAGGCGCTTATTGAGTTAAAATCAGCGGTTGAAGGCACACCCATCTTTGTGTATCAATCAGCCCATAGCCTGGCTGAACAGAATATTGCAAAAATTAAGACGGGGGATAAAGTTGCCCTGCCATCGGCAGCCCTGGTGGTCAGCCGATTTCCTAAATTAACAGCCTGATAAACATCGCACATAAGGAGATTCAATGGAAACAAATTGGAGCAGTCACTACGCTAAACGTACCAACAGGATGAAAGCATCTGCCATCCGGGAATTACTGAAACTTACAGAAAAACCTGAAGTCATTTCTTTCGGCGGAGGCTTACCTGCCCCCGAAGTATTTCCCGTTGAGGCTGTAGCAAAAGCCTGTGATCGCGTATTGAAGGATTATAGTGAAAAAGCTCTTCAATATGGAACTACTGAGGGGTTTAATCCCCTTCGTGAAATGATCGTGGCAGACGCAAAAAAACGCGGCCTCTCCTGTGATATTGACAACGTTCTGGTATCTTCCGGCTCACAACAGGCGCTAGACTTGATCGGAAAAGTCTTTATCGATCCCGGTGATAAGATTCTGGTGGAAAATCCTACCTACCTGGGCGCGTTACAAGCCTGGAATTCCTATGAATGTGATTACATCACCGTTAAGTCTGATGAGCACGGAATGCTCCCCGAAAGTCTTGAAGAAAAACTTAAGCAGCATCCGAAACTGATGTATGTTATCCCCAATTTTCAGAACCCGACCGGTATTTCCTTTACCCTGGAACGCCGGAAGAAAGTTGTGGAATTGGCCGATAAATACGGCATCCCGATCATTGAAGATGACCCGTACGGCCGTCTGCGTTACGAAGGTAAAGACCTTCCTTCCATAGCCCAATTAGACTCTGAAATGCGCGGACAGGAAAAAGGTCAGTATAACGGTAACGTAATCTACCTCAGCACGTTCTCAAAAATTTTGGCTCCCGGTCTGCGTCTGGCCTGGTCTATTGGCGCGGTAGAAGCCATCTCGAAACTGGCCCAGGCAAAACAGGGTGTTGACCTGAATACGTCTACATTTAATCAGTTGATCGCATATGAGGTTGGAAAAGATGGTTTCATTGACCAACATATTGAAGTGATCCGCAAGGTCTACCACGAACGCCGTGATGTAATGCTGGACGCGCTTGAAGAACATTGCCCCAAAACCATCTCGTGGACACATCCGGAAGGCGGCCTTTTCCTGTGGGTCACCCTGCCGGAGGGCAATGATGCCGCAAAACTGATGATTGAAGCGCTAAAAGAAAATGTGGCGTATGTTCCCGGTGGCTCTTTCCACTCACTGGGCGGTGGTGATAACACCATGCGGCTAAACTTTTCCTTCTCAAACCCGCAGACGATCAACGAAGGAATTAGTCGATTGGCACGGGTGTTCAAAACCCATCTCAAATAGCAATAATAAAAGCAAAAAAATGGACGGGATATCCCGTCCATTTTTTTGTTTTAATAGATCAACAAACTGCTACCTGGTTTTTCCCACAATTTAAAGTCTCGTAAAATGGAGCCACCAATAAATTCACGTAAAAGCGAATTATCCGGTATTAAGCTTGAATCAACCGGCAGGAACCAGTCCAGAAAGGCCAGCAGACGTTTGGCTTCAATATATTCGGGAACTCCAAAAGGTACCTGACGTAACAATGGTTCTGCCAATGGTTTAAGAGCAGAAAGCTCATAAGCCAGTGCTGAATTAAACATATCATCCGCGTTTTCCTGAAACGGAAAAATGTGACGTTTCTCTCCCCGCCGAACAGAATCCCATCTCTGGATGGTCTGCTGCGCGCTGTAACCACGCTCAGTGGCGTCACGCACGATTCTACGCACCATGCGGGTATCGGTGGTGGAAATTCGGTTATGAAGGTCCAGGTTTAGCTGAGTGAGGCATGAGACATAAATTCGATAAGTTTGATCAGTCCGTATTCCGGGAATCAGATCTGGATTAAGCCCGTGAATACCCTCCAGAACAATCACCTGATCCCTCTGTAACTTCACAACATCACCTGGTTCTGAGAGGCCGGTTTTGAAATTATATCGGGGCATCTGAATTTCCTGCCCGTTGATCAACTTTGTCAGATGATCACTGAAGAGGGCTGTATTCAATGCGCCAATGGACTCGAAATCATACTGACCATTTTCATCTTTCGGTGTCTTTTCCCGGTCCACAAAATAATTATCGATCTCAACCGGAAATGGCATCAGCCCCTGTGCCAGAAGCTGAATGCTCAATCGTTTTGAAAATGTCGTTTTTCCTGATGAAGAAGGACCAGCAATTAAAACGATTCTCTTACTGGCGGACTGATTGGCAACAGACTCCGCGATATCCGCGATCTGCTGTTCGTGCAGCGCTTCGGAAACCAGTATAACTTCACGGATACGTTCTGAGCTTATAGCGTCATTCAACGCGCCAAGAGACTCGATCCCCAACCGGTTCAACCATTTGCCATACTGATGGAATGTCGTAAGTAATTTGGGATACGCTGGCATCGGGGATAGTTCTTTCGGCGCGTGACGGCGCGGGAACTGTAAAACAAACCCGTCACCAAATTCTGTCAGTCCAAACCACTTTAGATACCCGGTAGAAGGTACCATATAGCCGTGATGATAATCGCGGTGAACTCCCAGACTGTACAAAACCAGTGTGTCTTTTTGACGGTATTTCAACAGCCTTACTTTATCTTCGTTGCCATGATCCTTGAAATACTGGATGGCTTCGGTAAGCGGAACTTGTTCACGCTCAAAAGCGATATCATCTTCCACCAGTTTTCGCATCCGCCTTTCAAGCCGGGTGAGGTCAACTTCAGTGACCTTGCCATTTTTGATCACCTGGCAGAAAAAACCACCGGAAGATACTGAATGGTCGATCGTCAGTAGATAATCACTATACAATTCTTCAAATGCCGCTTCAAGAAGGAATGTAAGTGAACGGCGGTAAATGCGGGCGCCGTCAGTGTCAGACATGGATACAGGTTTAACCCGCGAGTCAATGCTGATCGGGTAAGTTAGTTCTTTTAATTCACCATTGATGATCGCCCCAACGATCGGTGGGTTATCCCATTCGGGTAAAACCTTCAGGAATTGTACGATTTCACTGCCCCGGTCACCGCGGATCACGCGACCATCAGTCAAATACACCTCAACAGATGGTTGAGGATGAGTAAGATAAAAGTGGTTATTTTCCATGGGATTTTTATTCTAGCATAATCAATCAGGTAATAAAATCCTTAAACACAGGTTCACTGGCGCTCTCAATCTACAGATTCGGCGTCATGCAGAAATATCACTTCGTCATACCCAAGAGATCGTATCAGACGGTCTAAATAAACCTCGGCATTTATACGGGCCTGATTCAAAATTCCATCCTCTATAGCCGAGTTAAATATTTCTTCTTCCGCTTTCTGCCGGGCCAGAGTTTCCAATTGCGTATCCTGTTTCACCAGTAGCCCGGTTTGTCTGTCATATACATACGAAGACTGATTATCTAACCGGTAGACAAGCACCTCTGGTTCAGGTAATTTTATCGTAACTGCTTTACCGTGTAACTGCACATCACGCAACCCCAATTTTTCCAGATTAATCCCGGCCGTTACATCACCGTGCGCAACAAATAACAATTTATCACCAAACAATGCTTTCAAGTCTTCGCGTCCGGAATCGGCAGTGATCACTTTTTCCACGGAATATTGAATAGTCTCCAAACGTGCCAGAGTTCGTACCTCGTGTATGATGCTTACGGGATCCGGAACGATGGTCGGAGTGGGTTCCATAAACCTTGCCACCCGGGTGGAAATATCCTGGTTGGCCTGTTGAAGCGAACCCAATGTTCTATCTTCGATCTGGCTAACCTGATTGGACATCAGGTAATAAAGCGCGGCTCCCATGATCAGGAATAAGACCATAATAATCAATATCAAGCCGGTAAATTGACTGGGTTTCATAGGCTTCTACCCCTTTCTATACGTATTGTACGGTTTTTTCACCGACTGGTTGCGAGGGATCTACTAGTCTTCCTCATGGTAGAATAATTCATCAGTGAAGAAGAAAAATTTTCGAAAGATCATCTTGTTTATCCTTCTATCGTTGCTTGTGATCTTTATAGCCCCGGTGATCATTGCGTACGTATCTTCACTGGGGAAACGGTTTCCACTGGGTGTCGCGCCTCTGGGAAAAACGGCTATTGTATTTGGGGCTGGCCTTTATCGTGACGGTTCTCCATCAACGGTACTGCGCGACCGGGTGTTAACCGCCGTGGAATTGTATAAAGCCGGCAAAGTCGATAAATTACTCATGAGCGGCGACAATAGCACGCTCAGCTACAACGAACCCGGAGCCATGAAAAAGTATGCCATGCAACTGGGTATCTCAGAAGATGCCATTGTGCTGGATTACGCCGGTCGCCGGACATACGATACCTGTTATCGGGCAAAAGCGATCTTCGGTGTTACTGAAGCCACTCTAGTTACACAGGATTACCATCTTCCCCGGGCGTTATTCATCTGCGAGAATCTGGGATTAAAAGCAGTAGGGGTAAGCGCCGACCGGCGGACATATACCCGGATAACATATATCTACTGGTGTCTCCGTGAAATCCCGGCCACATTTACCGCTTTTTTGGATGTATTCATCACACATCCGGAACCGATCCTTGGTGAACCTTTGCCGATTTATCCGCCGGATGGCGACAATATGGAACAGATATACGAGGAAAATCCATCATGACGACGCGAGATGAAGCATTTCAAATAGTTACTCGATATGTAAAAAACGCAAGCCTGATCAACCACATGCTCTCTGTTGAAGCCGCCATGCGATATTACGCGGAAAAATTGGGCGGAGACGTAGAGACATGGGGTGTCGCGGGGTTAATCCATGATTTTGACTGGGAAATCCACCCTACCCTTGAAGAACATCCATCCGCCGGCGCGCCAATTTTGAGAGAACTAAATGTGCCGGAAGAGATCGTGCATGCTGTGCTCAGTCACGGTGAAGGTGTCGAGCGCGTTTCAATAATGGAAAAGTGTCTGGCAGCAGTTGATGAATTAACCGGTCTGGTAACAGCCGTCGCGCTGGTGCGTCCGTCTCGGTCACTGTATGACCTTACCGCTTCCTCTGTAAAAAAGAAATGGAAAGATCGCGCGTTCGCCGCGGCAATAAACCGCGAAGAGATCGCCGCCAATACACAAGCCTTTGGCATGGAGCTATGGCCTCACGTGGATAACGTCATTGTGGCCATGCGGGTTATTGCACCACAACTTGAACTGGAAGGCACGCTGCTTCCAGATGGTTCACCCCGCGCTTAATCTCAAAAAATGACACTAACCGGTAAGGGATTTTTTATCTGGAAGATACAGGAATGCGAAGGGGGATCGCCGGCGGCCATCGCTTCAGTGGCTAAAGCCGCCGGTCTGTCACACGTGTTGATCAAGATTGCCGATGGAATAAACCAATCCAATGTGGATAAAACTACCGGAACGGATCTTGTTCCCCCTCTCGTTCAAGCTTTACATTCTGCGGGAATTCAGGCATGGGGATGGCATTACCTCTATGGTGACGATCCTGTCGGTGAAGCCTGGAACGGCGGCCGAAGGGCACGCGCGCTCGGGCTTGATGGTTATGTGATCGATGCAGAGAGGGAATTTAAAGCTCCGGGTATGGATGTAAAGGCACAGCGTTTTGTATCAGATCTCCGCGGTTATCTGGGAACTATTCCCGCCGCTTTGAGTTCCTTCCGGTTCCCTTCCTTCCACAAAGAATTCCCATGGAGCCCTTTCCTGCAAAAAACTGATTTCAATATGCCGCAGGTATACTGGGAACAATCTCATAATGCCAGCGCGCAACTTACCCGGTCATTTCGCGAATTTCAAACGCTTACACCCATCCGTCCCGTGATCGCGACCGGATCAGCATACGGAAATAATGGATGGGCGCCCACTACAACTGACATCAACGAATTTCTAAAAACTGCCGTATCTCTGAATATTCCGGCAGTAAATTTTTATAGTTGGGATTATTGCCGAAAGAGTCTTCCAACATTATGGAATATCATCGCCGCTTTCCCCTATCCGGGTTCCTCACCGGCAGGTATCGAACAACGTTGGATCAATGCGCTAAACTCGCGCGATCCTCAGGCTATCAGCGCGTTATATACTGAAGATGCGGTTCACATTACCTCTACTCATACCATTCAAGGGCGCGATGCGATTTTGACATGGTATAAAGAATTTTTCGCGAAACACCCCGCCGGAACGGTTTTTTCATTGACGTCTCAAGCCGGCTTAGACAAGACGAGGAATATCAGTTGGGCATATACCATTTCTTCCAAAACAACTCATGGCAAAGATTCTCTTGGGTTGGAAGATAACCTGATATCGTATCATTACTCAACATTAAGCTAAAAAAGCGGGTCTGGTTTCAATTCACCAGACCCGTTTTTTTTGTTGTTTTTTATCCGGCAGTAGGCAGTTGATCTTCAGCCTGAGCTTCGGTTCCCACAGCCAGACCGTGTTCTTCGGTGAAACGCCCATGAATGAAGCCGGTACCGGCGGGGATGAGCTTGCCGATGATCACATTTTCCTTCAGACCGTACAACGGATCGCCAGTAGACGCAATAGCGGCGCCGGCTAATACTTTGATGGTGTGCTGGAAGGAAGAAGCTGACAACCAGGAGTCAGTGCTTAATGATGCTTTAGTTACACCCAGCAGGATTTCGACAAATTTCGCTGGCTGTTTGCCATTGGCAAGCATTTCCTCATTGGTTTTGTAAATCTCAAGACGGTCAACCAGATCCTGAGGCAGGTACTTGGTGTCACCAGGGCGAATAACCTGAACTTTGCCCAGCATCTTGCGGATGATGACCTCAAAGTGCTTATCGTTGATATTCTGACCCTGTGAACGGTACACTTTCTGAATTTCAACCAGCAGGTACTTCATACATTCATCGCGGCCTTTAATCCGCAGGATGATATGCGGGTTCATTGAGCCTTCAGTAAGAGGTTCACCGGCATTGATATGGTCGCCTTCTTTGACCAACAGGCGTGCTGTGCTCGGGATTTCGTACTCTTCCGATTCGCGTTGTTCGTAAGAGTTGATTACACGAGTACCTTCAATGCGAATGCGTCCGGCATGTTCGGCTTTAATTTCCGCTTCACCCATGCGGGCCAGGGTGTCAGCCACGGAAACCTGATCTTCATCTTTGACTGCGATCTCCCAGCCTTCTGGAATTTCGTACTCATCACTGACCATCTGGCTGTTTTCAAGGCGAACCACACGCTGGTCACTGTACTTGTCAGACTGAATGATTTTGACAACACCAGAAATCTGGCAGACAACAGCCTCACCTTTCGGCAAACGACGGGCTTCAAAGAGTTCTTCCACGCGGGGCAGACCGGTTGTGATGTCACCGCCAGCTGCCACACCACCGGTGTGGAAGGTGCGAAGGGTCAACTGCGTACCGGGCTCACCAATAGACTGGGCGGCAACAATACCTACGGCTGAACCCAGCTCTACTATAGCGCCGCGACCCAGGTCCATGCCATAGCATTTCTGACAGATACCGTGAGTGAGTTCGCAGGTCATTGGAGAGCGGACTTTTACTTCGGTAACACCGGCATCAACCACCTTGATGATCGCCTCGTGATCCAGTAATTCATCACGATCGATCAGAATTTCACCAGTCTTAGGATCGATAACCCGTTCAGCCACAGTGCGCCCATAAAGACGCGTCCCCATAGACTGCCCGGCAATATCATCACTTTTACGAATGATAATTCCATCATGTGTTCCGCAGTCGAATTCGTTGACGATCATATCCTGAGCAACATCGACCAACCGGCGGGTCAGGTAACCGGCATCTGCCGTACGCAGAGCCGTATCAGCCAGACCTTTACGGGCACCATGTGTGGAGATGAAGTATTCGAGGGCGGTAAGGCCTTCGCGGAAGTTTGACTTGATTGGCAGGCGAATAATACGGCCTGACGGGTCAGCCATCAAACCGCGCATACCGGCCAACTGGGCGATTGGTCCAAAGCCGCCTTTGGTAGCGCCGGAGTTTGCCATAGTAGATAGATTGCCTACCGGATCCATAGCTTTACGAACGGCATCAGCCACATCCTTGGTGGTCTGCTGCCATACTTCAATAGTACGGTCATTGCGTTCCTGCTCGGTAAGCAGACCACGGCGGTAATCGCGTTGAAGGCTGTCAACATCCTTCTGAGATTTATTCAGGATTTCATATTTCAACTGTGGAACTGTGATATCCGAAACGGCAATAGTTGAACCGGAGCGCATAGCATATTCGAAACCAATATCTTTTATGCGGTCAGCTACTTCAGTGGTGACTTCTTGCCCACATTCTTCATAGATCTTGGCAATCAGGTCTTTCACACCACCCTTATCCAGTTCTTCGTTGACAAACTGAACGTCCATAGGAAGGATGCGGTTGAAGATGACTCGCCCGGTGGTTGTTTCGATCATCTGCTCTGTTAATTCAGGCAGCTTGTCGCCATTTTTGTCATACCAGGTTTTGGCACGAACAATAATGTTGGAGTGAATATCCAGGTGCCCCAGACCGTACGCCAGTTCAACCTCATCACAATTGGCAAAGACATGTCCGTCACCCTTGTGGGTGAGTTTGTCACTTGTGGTCAGGTAATACACACCCAGAACCATATCTTTGGATGGGCTGATGATGGGTTCACCGTCGGCTGGTTTCAGCAGGTTACGAGAAGCCAGCATCAAGCGGCGGGCTTCGTTCACGGCCTTCTCAGAGAGCGGCACATGGACAGCCATCTGGTCACCGTCAAAGTCTGCATTGAAAGCGGTGGTCACCAGCGGGTGAAGCTGGATGGCGCTGCCTTCGATCAGGATCGGTTCAAAAGCCTGGATACCAAGGCGGTGCAACGTAGGAGCACGGTTTACCAGAACCGGACGGTCCTTGATAACCTCTTCCAGAACCTCCCAAACCTCGGGGCGATTGCGTTCAATGAAGCGGCGGGCACCCTTAACGTTTGCGGCATAATTGTGCTTTACCAACCGGGCAATAACAAATGGGCGGTAGAGTTCAAGTGCCATGGTCTTGGGCAAACCGCACTGGTAAAGTTTCAGGCTCGGGCCAACTACAATAACAGAACGGCCGGAATAGTCCACACGTTTACCCAGCAAGTTGCGGCGGAAACGCCCTTTCTTGCCTTTAAGCATATCGCTTAGAGACTTCAGTTCACGGCGGCCGCGGCGTGATAACGCTTTTCCGCGCTGAGAGTTATCGATCAGGGAGTCAACCGCTTCCTGAAGCATACGTTTTTCGTTGCGCACAATGACATCCGGCGCGCCGAGCTCGAGCAGCCGTTTGAGACGGTTATTGCGGTTGATCACACGGCGGTACAGATCATTCAGGTCAGAGGTAGCGAAACGGCCTCCATCCAACTGAACCATCGGGCGTAGATCCGGAGGGATCACAGGGAGAACGGTCAAAATCATCCACTCAGGTCGATTGCCGGAGCGCTTGAAATCTTCCACCACTTTGAGACGAGAGGTAGCTTTCTTGCGTTTCTGCTTGCTCTTCGAAGTACGAACTTCATGCCACAGATCTTCTGCCAGTTTTTCCAGGTCAAGGCGTTTAAGGATATCGTAAAATGCCTCAGCACCCATATCGGCTTTGAAAACCTGCCCCCAGCGCTGCTTCAATTCGCGATACCGTTGTTCGCTCAGGAATGTGAAGGGACGCAGTTCCTGAAGTTCATCACGCAGGTGAGATGTCTGGTCCGCCGATTCGCTGGACTGATCTTCCAGCGTATTGCGCAGATTTTCCATATTGAGGTCGGCTTCTGCTTTGACCTCATCCAGCTTCAGTTTCAAAGAATCGATTTCCCGTTGAAGCTGTTCACGGAATTCCGCGTCGATCTCTTCAAGACGTTCTTTAACAGCCTTCTGCACAGCAGCAATGCTGTTCGCGGTGATAATTTCACCCTTATCAGCGATTTTTACATTGGTAGCCGTGAACACAATCTGGCTTTTGGCGGGAGTACCCAGGTTTTCCTGAAGGTCCTGCTCCAACAGCTGCCCTTCCTGGATAATGGGCTCCAGGCGCGAAGCGATCTGCTCATCAGCGCGAGTTTCAAGGTCGGATTTTTGCTGGTTGATCTCAGCCAGCTTGCGATCACGGGCCTGCTTAACCTCAATAATCTTGGCATTGATCTGTTGAGCCTGCTCACGTTCAGATACGCTGATCTCATCTTCCAAGCGCTTGAGGGCTTTCTGGCGGGCTTCTTCATCAACGTACGTGACAATATACTGAGCAAAATACAGTACGCGGTCAAGATTACGGCGAGAAATATCCAGCAATAGACCGAGATAAGACGGAATTCTGCGGGTGTACCATATATGAGCTACCGGTGTTGCCAGTTCAATATGCCCCATGCGTTCCCGGCGGACCGAGGAGCGGGTCACTTCAACACCACATTTATCGCAAACTATGCCTTTGTATCGGGGGTTCTTGTATTTACCGCAATAACATTGCCAGTCACGTGTGGGGCCAAAAATCGCCTCACAAAATAAACCATCTTTCTCAGGGCGGAGCCGTCGGTAATTGATCGTCTCCGGTTTTAAAACTTCACCGTATGACCAACTTCGAATGGTCTCTGGAGAAGCCAGGCTGATTCGTAGCGCCGTTAATCCCTTGGTTTCCACTAAACTACCTCCTCGCGAATCTGGGTTCTGGCCAAAAAGTAAAGGTGTCGAGATTTTTTATACTCACACCTGGTAGCAAGCATGGTGTAATTCTGGATAATGCAATCAATTATTATAACAAAGAACCACGTAAATGCAAGATATCTGCCAGTTTAGATGGGAATTTCAATGGAGAATTTACTCCCTTTTCCAAGTTGGCTTTCCACATGAACCTCGCCCCCGTGCAATTCTACAATGGATTTTACAATGATCAAGCCCAATTTCGATGCCCGTTGCCCGGCTTCGCGCATATTGCTTCTGCCTGCTCTGTTAAACAATCCGGGCAGATCAATCGGTGATATTCCGATTCCCGTATCCTGAATGGCAATAACGCATTTGGAATTTTCTTTCTCTACCCAAACATTGACCTTGCCATCGATTCCGGTAAATTTAATGGCATTTTCTACAATATTGAAGATCGCCTGATGCAAAAGTTCACTGTCGACATCGATCAACAATGGTTCATCTAATCGTGTCAGATTAGAAATTACGATTTTTTTCTGCGCTGCCTGAGGGGCAAATTCTTCCACAACTTTTGACACCAATGTTCGCGCATCAACCGGCTCCAGATGAAGACGCGTTCCAGTTTCAACCCGACTCAGGTCAAGAATATTATTGACCATCCGACCCATTGTTTCAAGCCCTGCAATTATCTTTTGCAGATATAACTTCTGCTGGTCGTTGGTCTCACCCAGCATCTGAATCATATTGGCATACCCGTTGATCATGGTCAATGGCTGCCGAAGATCATGGCTGACTGTCTCAACAAATTCACCTTTTCGTGATAGTTCCTCTGCGTAAGAATTCACATCACGCAATACGCACAAAGACCCGGTGAATTTGCCGTCAGTGACAAACGGGCTGAACCTGGCGGAATAGACCCGCCCATCAATAAATTGGATTTCCCTGACAATACCTTCACTTGAAATATCCCCGTTGGTCCCGGTGATAGATTTTTGCATTGATGGCAATGAAGCAATCCGTTTTCCTTCTTCATCCCGTAGGATAAGTCCATCAACATTTTGAGCGGCTTCATTAGCGTAAATGACTTCACCTGTCTGATCAAGAAGCAGCATAGGATCTTGAATAGCACTTACCAGTGCCTCAAATTGTTTGCGGCCTTGTTCAGTTTCAGAAAGACGCCTTTCGCCTGCTGCGGCAACAGCGATCTCGGAGGCCAGTGTTTTTAACAGGGTGATTTCTTCATCAGGGAAGACCTGTGGTTTTTCATAACCGATCCACAGTACACCAAGGAAATCATCTTTCTCCAGATAAATCGGTATCCCCACAATTGATGCGGGGATCGTCACGGCACTGTTAAAATCAATACGCCGGCTTCGAGCGGTGTTGCGGATGACAAATATACCTTCCCGTTGGCAGATTTCCAGTACCTGTGTATCCAATACAGCATACGCATCACTGCGGTCGCCAAACCCGAATCGGCGCAACGGTGATTGAATTACTCGTTCAATATCCGGTGGAACCAGGATCACCCGCGCACAGGTAGCGTCACCGCGAAGAGCGGCACGCAAAATCGGCTCAATCGCTGTACCAAATTCTTCTCTAATGGCCACGCCGCGCCCGATAGTTATTAACCGGTGAGCTTCATCCATCTGAGCTTTTACGTTAACACGAACCTGTTCCAATGCCTGCGAAATATCCGTCATTTCAGATACATCACTTAAGCTTTTTATCGGAGAATAATTTCCCCGCGATATCTGTCTTGCCGCCTGTAACAAGCGTTGTTCATCATGGAACAAATTGATCCAATAAATATCCAGCAAAATCAACAAGACGGCGAATCCCATGACCAGAAACAGCATTTGTTTTAGAAAATCAGCCAGAATCAATTTTGCCCCGGCTGATGAGGGGATTTTTACAATTACGGTCCAATCTTTCGAAGATGGCCAATAAGCGTATGAGGCAGTTGATTTCCAGCCCTGCTGATCAAAAAACTCACCCGAAAAGACCTGCGATCTCAGGTCGGGCGCGGGAACATCATCGAGCATGGGATTTCGATCTTCTGTGGGCACCAGCCAGATCATGGCTCCTTCATCCTCTAAACGCGTTACTTCACTCCAAAAAGGAGAATCAGGTGGCCTCGGAAATATTCCCTGCTGCAAGATGACAACACCCGCGGTTTTTCCCTCGTTATCCACGAAAGGCTGAACCATATTCAGCGTCAATGAAGATGAGGAATCTCGCAAATGCTGGCTGATAAGAGCAGAACCTTTACCATCCAGAGCCGATTTGACCGCAAGCAATAATTCAGCGGAAAAAGTGTCGGTTATCCCCGTTTGTGGAAATTGATGAAGAATCATTGACTTCGCATTGATAACGGTAATATTGACTCGTTCCGCAGGGAATGCCTTTTGCATATCTGTATAAAAATCCAATGTCGTCCGTTCAAGCAACGCGGTGGTGGCAATGGCTTTGGTTTTTTCCATGATCGTTTTTGCCTGATCGGGGAAGTACTGTGCGGCCAATCCGGCATGGCTGCCAATACTGCTTTTTAAAACATCCCTTACCTGCCGGGTTTGAATATCCCATGAAATTTGGGCCAGAATAAAAACAAACAAAATGGTGACAGGCAAAGTCATCCGCCAGAACTTGCTTTCGGCAAAGCCCTCATCGGGAGATGGCAGTAAATTGACTGCCTTTCGCCATGGACCGATCTTACGTCTAAATAAAAACTCTCCGAAACCACCTGCGATCAGGATGGGTAAACCGACAAAAAGTAAATCTGTTTTCCAATTCTGCAAACCGGCATTCACCATCAAAGCCAGTGGTTCGCCCACGCTGGCAAAAGCAGCAGCTGAACACAATAGATACGCCAATAATGCTGTTAAGATCGAAGCGCCCAGAGGATGCCGGACATAGTTATACAAATCTCCTCGGTACCGCTGACGTAGACAGGCACCGGCGATTATCCCGCTGATGGCCAAAACCAGAGGCGTGAAAATTGAGTTTGTCGACAACAATGACAGTATCAATCCGCTCAACAAGCCGGCCAACCCACCCAGTACAGGCCCAAAAAAAGCGCTGATAAGAAACCACGGGATAGCCGAAAGTACCATCCCGGGATATTGCCCTCTGAACAACTCAAGTCCATTTATATTGTTTTCACCTATTCCCAGAAAGAGACACGCGGGAATAATTGTAAAAAACAAAAAAACGAGAAGAGTCCACCGTTTTTGAATGAAAGCCGCCGGAATATCCCACCAGCGTGCTAAAGCGGCTATGAACATCAGGCAATACAAACCAAATCCCACCCAACCGGCAATGGAATCTGGCAAATTTATTTTCGTGGGTGTTTCAAGCAGTGAGAGGATCACGTTCGCCGCTAATTAATAGAATAATTAAATTATAGCATCCACCACGAAGGTTACCGATCAGATATCAATATGAAATTTGGCTTTTATATTATTTTTTTTCCAGGTACGTTTCAAGAGAATATGCCCGCTGACTTTTTGAGTTTCTTCCGCTTTTTCCGTCCAACGTCTGTAAAACCCGGCTGCCTCCCGCTGACATTGTTGGTCAAACCAGGCTAATTGACGATTATCCGCATCATCAGGTATACGGGCAAATCGTTCTTCAATGCGGTCTCGCAACTCTCGGAATTCATTGACAAATTCTTCCGGGCAAAATATCGCATTCCGGTTGAAAACCTCCCGTTCCCGCCAATCTTTTTCAGAAGAAATGATAGAGTCGCCGACGAAATCATCGAAATGCACAGGCCTGAATATACTTAAGCAAGGAAGTGAGCTTCCCGTAATCCAGATATCCATTCGTTTGTTTGAAAGATCTACCACCAGGGAACCGGTAGTTTGATTGATCCGAACAGGACCAAACCCGGCATGCATACAGACAGAATTATCCGTCCATGAATCATCAGGCCATTTTGTCGAATCAAAATGCGAGCGTAGAATTGTAAAAAATTCGGCCACGGAGGATTCTGAATTCATTTTTTTTACCGCTTCCAGAGTACAGGCGCGTCTGCGGGTAGCTTGAGAAAAGCCGGTTATTATCGGATCACTCTTTTCAGAAACCAGGTCTTTTATGCCGGAAAAACCGGGGCTAGCGGTATCCCAATCGTGGTGAAGGGTTAACCCGTTAGAAATCGCCGCCGGCCCATCAACCCGTTTGACTGCCCAATCACGTCCGATGGTTTCAAGTACATAGGTATCGTTACGGTCAACAATTAAAAAGCTGTTGTTATAAAAGAAAGGGTGACTGTACCCGCAATTCCCACCCTGCCCGAATGTTTCAAGAAGCGCTGTTACACAATCAACAGCTTCGGCGGATTTCGTCGAGCGTTCCAGTGCCAGGCGTAGAAGGTCCATTCCGGTCAGCGCCGGTTTCTTTGGGGCTCCCCCTTTTGTGAATAAGGCTTCATTTCCTATCACCAGACCGTGCCGGTTTACGCCCATCTCCGCGCCCCACATCCATACCGGTTTGCATAAAATAACATCCTGCGTCTCTTTGGCCTGTGGAATGTCAAGATATGTACACCGGACCCTTTCTCCCTGAGAAAAGGTCCGGCCTTTTTGAAATATCACTTCGTGGGCTTCGTTCGGCTCCCGGTCTGAATTCTTACCAAACCGGATACTGGATCCGGAAGATGTTTCCATTCGGTAGACAAACGTGTCGCACATAGTTATTCCCTTTCGATCAAGCCTCGTTCTTTCATCAAAGAAAGAATTGCCTCAACAACATCGTCAATGGCCACATTATCAGTATCAAGGATTACCGCATCGTCGGCTGGCTTCAATGGAGCGATCACCCGGTTGCGGTCGATCTCATCCCGCTGACGGGTGGATGCCAGAATCTGGTCATAATCCGCTGCCTGTCCGCGATTGACCAGTTCGTTATACCGCCGCCTTGCTCGTTCTTCGGCTGAAGCTTCCAGGAATACTTTCAAGTCAGCATTCGGAAACACCACTGTCCCGATATCACGCCCCACCATTACCACATTACCACGAGCACCGATACGGCGTTGCTGTTCTGTCATTGCGTCGCGAACACCTTTATACGTGGAAACAATTGATACATTGGCTTCAACTTCACGGCTGCGTACGTCCCATGTGACATCAGTGCCATCCAATAAAACATCCGCCAGCCGGCCATCATCTTTTCCCGGAGGGGCAACATCAATTTTAACTCTCCCGGCCAGTTCCGATACCGCGATTTCAGCATTCGGGTCAAGATTTGAACGAAGCACCGCCAGTGTAACCGCACGGTACATAATACCAGTATCAAAAAAAAGAAAACCTAACTGGCGCGCCAGTTTTTCACCAACGGTGGTTTTTCCTGAAGCAGCAGGCCCGTCAATAGCAATCGTGATTTTAGAAGACAAAAGAATACCTCATTCGACTGGAGAAATGACCGCTGGAGCCGTTTTTTCGGCTCCGGGGAAAAGATCTGTCCGAACCCAGAGAATAACCATCTGCTGGCTTGATGGTGCCTGGCGTAAAGCAAACCACTTTATCCATTCCTCGGGAAGGATCAAATCCCAACTGGTCTGGTTGGTCAAAGCAAAATCTTGCCCCCGATAGGCTTTGGATAACGAAGGTACTTCTTCATTCGCGGTAATTACAATCGCCGGATTCGATAAACTGGGTAGTGAACGAGCGTTGCTAACGCTGGTGAAATCACGAAGAGCCCATTTCAACGCGGCTGACGGGTAATTCAAAACAACAATATTTATCCCGGTCCGGCTGGAAACATTCCATTCGCTGATGTCTCCGATCGTTTTTCGCAATAGATCCATCTCAGATGTGATCCCGTTGTAATTCCAGACTTCAGCTTCCGGGTTTTTTCCCAAACCAGCCGAGCGCCAAACCGAGGAAAGTGACACAATACTCAGTAACACCGCCAGTCCCATCCATAAGCCCGTTCGACCTTGTTTTGACGGCCACCCCATATGGATCAAAATAGTAGCGATCACCAGTAACAACAACCCACCGGCAGCCGCCGCCATGCGCAACGCCTCCTCCTGCCCCTCTACCGGGAATGAGACGGCTAAAATATTCATCCAACTGAATGGGATAAGCAGAATAGTCAATGCCATTTGCCCGTAAGCCGGCATATCAGGCTTTTCAATCGAGTCTATGATCCGAATGATGCAACTGGCAGAGAGAGCCAGCAACGGAACATAGATAAATACCAGAGAGGAAAATGAGCGTGATGGATAGATCAACCCTAAAAATAATGAAATGGCAAACCAGATGAACAGAAACCGTCCCGTCCGGTCATTCTGCCTGACGGCATGAATACCTTGAACTATTCCAGTAATCAGTACAAATGGTTGATACAGGATAAAAGAGAACAACATCAATCCAACAGACACAGGACCTGGTTGAATCCAACCCTGCAGGTACGCGAATATGTTGATAAAAGGTGACGATACGCCGACGAGACGAGTTAGAAACGCGCTGCCAAGTATTCCTACAGTTATCACCATGGAGATAGCCGCGACCGTCCACTCACCTTTCGTGTAACCGGTAATCTGCATGGGAAGGTCTTTTCCCATAGTCGTCGCATCTCTTCGTCTAACAAACCAGAATGCCAGCCCGATCGTCAGAAGAGCCGGCCAGATCTCAGGCGAAGCCATAAGGCCAATTCCCGCCGCAATTCCAGCTCCGATATATTTATGGTTGATCAAAAGACCGGCGGCAAAAAGAACTCCCCACAATGAGATAACCGCACCATTTACTTGCCGGGTGTACGCTGTTATTGCGGGGTCAAACATGAGCAAAATGATCATTGCAATGGCTGTCTTATTCCCGAGAAAACGGGTAAAGAACAGAGGTGAAAAGATAATCGCGGTGCCAAAAATCACCGGCAACAGTCGGGCAGCAATTTCACTCTTGCCGAACAAGAAAAGAACAGGTGTGATCAGTGCGATCATTCCTGATGTGCCAGTCGCTGCGGTGGTTGACATACCGGCAGCATTAATAGCGATAGCGGCTTCTTGTTCATTTAACATCGGAGTATCCAACCGGTAAAACCGGATTATTAAAGCCAATAGCAATAATAAGCCGTAACCTATCGTGTACTTTTTGGATGAAAATAGAGTTGTCATCAGGGTACCATCTTCTGTGTGTCAGGGATTAGCAACTGATCAGGGACTTCATAAATCACCACTGTGTTATTTTTATACGCTACAGGCAAATTTTCTAAAAATTTTTGGCTATTGACCCGGTAGGTGTTCATTTCAAGTGATCCCACATAGATATAACGAATCGTATATTTTCGGATAATCTCCAGGGCTTCATTCCAGTTATTTGTCTGGTACAGTTGACGAATATCCGGTTCACGGCTTCCCATTTCTTCCGCGCCACCACGCCATTGCGATTCATGTCCTGGCCATCCGATCACATTTGACTGTCCGCTAAATGTTGCCACCCGGGCGTATCCGGTATAGCTGCCACCCACAGCTTCTGCTACAGTCCCTTTTGGAGCCTGATGAATGTATTCAATGGCATCCGTTTCATCAGGATATGCCCGGGTGAAATACGCATTTCCATCCAGAGTTAGTTGGGATAATCGGATTCCAGTGAATCTGTCTATGAAACCGTAGATCGGATAAAGAAAACCGGCAGCCATAGAAAGTGTTATTAAAATTCCGGCAACAGCTTTTGACAGTGAATTTGTCCGGTTAAAAACTATAAACATGAACACGGAAGCGGCAATAGACCATAATATCCATGCCTGGTAGTAGAACTTGAAAATAGTGTTCATACGGGTACCAAACTGGTCCCGCAAATAGAAGAATTCTGGGAAGATCACCAGACCGGCAGCCACAGCAGTTAACGCAAGAACAAACGGCAGCGTGGATTGAGGCAGCATTGATTGTGCGTGAATGTCCGTCTCTTTTTCTATTCTTGACGCAACATTGTGTCGTCGTAAAATGATTGCCCCACCCCAAACCATGGCAAGGAGAGCTAAAAGAGTCAGCCAGCCGCCCGGCGAAAGAAGGCGCAGCCCGGTAGTATTGATCAATAGATCAAACCGGTCTGAACTGCCCTGAAGGCTATAGAACTGGCCGACAAGTCCGGATATCTCCGCCGCAAATTGAGGACGGATCAAAGAAACCAGATCAGGAACAACAGTAATTAACAGTCCCAGCAACAGCATGGCAGCCCAAAGACTGCCTACCAGCACGGATGCCCTGCCCAACCCCGTCCAGAACGGCGATCTTTCAGATTGATCCTGAAAAGACGCCATCAAACCGGCGAATATCGGCAGCCAGAGAACACCGAACATTATCCACAGGTGTTTACCGGGGGAAAAGAACACCAGTCCAGGCAGCAAACCACCTGCCTGAGAAGAGAAACCAACATAGAAAGGCAGATAGAATAGCACTCCGGCCAATCCGAATGCCACTCCGCTTTCAAAAAACTCGACCACCCGGTCACGGTTCCATCCATGTGACAGATATCGCGCCAGTGCTATCCCCATACAGGTCAGTCCAACATAGATGGGGAAATCCCAGATATTCATAAAAGCCAATCCGCCAAAAACCAGGGCAAAGGTCCAGAAATCACCCGCCGGCAGGAATTGTTCCGTTTCAGTTAAATCTGGTTTTGCCCCACCCAACCATACAGCAATTGCATCATACCAACCAGGACGAAATCGCTTCCCTTCAGACGCGCGGAAGAAAATCTCCAACGCTATTGATACCGCCAGCAGAACAAAGGGAATAGACAACACATGCGGATGCAGGTCGGCAAGATAAAGTGAAAAGAACGGAAACTCATCAATTACTTCAATGTAGTCATTGCTGATCAGGTTGTTATCCTGGATCACCCGTGAAGCGCGCCACCACCAGATGCCGGCTGGCCGCGAAGGCAGCCAACCCACAAATTGCGCGGGAGTATTGCTTAATTCGTTGATATCGATCCACTTCCAGAATCCATCGCTTCCCAGACCAAGAGAATGCATCAATTCCAACACGCCTTCCCAGTTCCCGAGAAAGATCAAAAAGACGGGCCCCAACGCGGCCCATCCGGAGAAGCGTGTAAATTTTAATTCCCGTTTTCCATCGCCGTCTTTCACCGGCAATTTTGCGAGAATATTCAACACTACGCTGAAAATCCCGAGAGCGCCCATGGAAAACCACAGGGCGATCGCCAGATTAAATCCCACGCCGGAGACCACACCAGTCAGTCGAACCAACCCGGCAACGATCACATATCCAAAATAATAATAGGAAATGGCGTAACCGGATAGCCACGGGTCAGCCGGCGGGAAATTTGATGAGTGAAGGATGGAATTGATAAAAGCCAGCTCCATCGGCTTTTCGGTCCCAATAATATCCGGGCTGGCGGCACGCATGAATGACAGGAAGGCAAAAAGCAAGACAAAAGCGCCTTCCACCAGAATGATGAACCAGCGATTTTCACTGTACCAGTTTTTTATATTTGACCAACCGCTACTCCATGCGGCCAGGCTGCCAAGAATAACCACAAGAATGAATACAGTTGCCACTCCAGCCCAGTTGTTTGGCAATACCCGGAACATGACCAGTATCCAGTACAAAAAACCAAAAAGCAGCAACCCGGCAGGTTTCGCCAGTCCATACCCCCGGTCAGACAGGTGCGGCAGCAGATGGTATACGATCGGGAACGCGGCTGTTCCCAGAAGTAGCATGACTATGACCCACAGAATGAATGAAAGCATAAGGTTCAGAAGGGAAGACGACTAAATTCCCCGGAAGGATCGGGGTTGAATTCAACGACTTTGTCAACAGCTTCCAGATTTAACGGACCATATAGATGCGGATATAACTCTCCGTTGGTTGACTTTTCATACTTTAATTCCGCGGAAAGTTTGGCCGGATTGACGCGCAGCAAGAACAATCCCTTCACCCCGCGATAATACCGGTTGGCGGTTGCCACTACCTGATTTTCCTTCGAAAAATGGATAAAACCTTCTGTATCCAGGGTTTCACCTTTATAGATACCCGATTCCAGACTTTTTTTCCAGAGATCGGCCAATGTTATGTGATAAATGACGGATGGTTCGGTCATAGTTATGATTCTTTCTTAACCCGGTATATGGTCGTGGTTTCATTCTGGAATACCGGTTCCCACATCGTTCCAGAATTTGTGACGAATTTCAACAATCCGGGTCCCGGATAATACAGGTTTTCCAACTGCCCTACCACAATATAGTGTACATTGTATTTTTGAAGAAATGCTTGAGTTTCTTCCAGATCAGTGGTTTCGTAGAATTTTTTTATTTCTTCCACCCGGTCCGTGACTTCGGAAGAGGGAACCGCCGCGCGCTGTTGTCGTTGGTGCCAGTTCCACCCGACAACACCGGGTAGACCCGTATATATCGTGTACCGGCTGCCCCATCGGTATTCTACGGTGTTGGCTTCAACGATTACCGGTGAGCCTTTAACATTCCGCTGCATCCACTGGATACCTTCATAATCCTGACTCAAATCAATATTGACGCCATTGTCATTGAAATAAGATGATGACATGTATGCCGCGCCATCCAGAGTATGTGGCGCTTCGGTGCTGATGCGATCACGGATTTTATCTGCCCCGGCTAACAGAGGGAATAACGCCGCGCAGAACACCAGAACACTTACAACGATCTGCCAGGTAGTAGTGAGCCAGCCAGACCATTCAGACCGTCTGGGGAATACCATGATAAAGGCGAAAGCGGCGCTGATGGAAAGCATCGACCAGGCCTGCAGGTAGAACTTGAACACCGTGTTCATGCGGCCAATATCACCTACAAGCACAATCAATTCAACCGCCAGGGTCAACACAAAACCGGAACCGATGAGGAACAGAACAAAGCGTTTTGCCGGCGCCTGACCGGAACGGAAGATCAAAACAAGCGCCCAGGCCGCCAACGGGAAAGCCATCCAGGCAATTCCCACACCATATATGACCAGAGCGATCGGAATCAATACAGCCAGTACCGCCAGAATGGTCAGTTGCGTGCGATAGGGTTTTAACTTGTTCAATGAAGAGACCGGTGTTGTAGCCAACCAGTCATACGTATCTTGAACAAACCAGGAGAGTATCAGGATTATGAACAAACCCCAGTGGGTGAAGTAACTCCATGAAGGGGTTCGGTCACCGGTCCACAGGTCGATCGAGTTATATCCCTGCCCATACCAATGCGTGAACGGTTGATACAGCAGGAATGACAGCCCGATAAATACCGCCACCGAGACCAAAGCTTCCAATCCTCTCATTTGCCAGACAGGGCGTTTACCTTCGGGCCATAACTGTAAGTCACTGAAGGAAAATGCGGCAAAGATCAAACCGGCGGAAGCCAGCAGCATATAGGTCGGAAGGTCCCAGGTATTTGTCGGTTTCAACGCGCCAACCAGAAGGCTGCCGATAAAGAGAGTGACCGCGAATTGCAGCCAGCCATTCAACCGCTCTCCTTCCGCCTTCCATTGTCCTTTGCGCAAAATGATGGAAAGTATCCACGCCAGCACGGCCAGCGTCAGCGGAAGTGCGATCATGTGCGCGTGCATATCTGCATAGAGAAAAGTAAAGAACGGGAATTCTGTGATGGGTTCTCCGGGGATCGCGCGGCTGGGTATCCAGTACCAGTCACCGACCGGATACGGGAAAGGTGTTCCACTGACCATCTTAATCAGACCCTGTACCGTCCACGCCAGGCGCTCCAGTAAGGTCGACTTATCCATCGTGCCGGTCGGAGAACCGACCCGGATCAAGCCGTGCCAGATCATGCGGATCGTCCCCAGGTTTCCCAGGATCAACAGAAGCAATGTAGAACCCAGCCCTCCCAAAAATGCCGCGGGGTTTACACCGGTCTCCTTGATTTCTTCCACGATGGCCGGCTTTTCATGGACTGGATGAACGGACTCAACACGATCAGAGATGTACTCATCATCATGCATATCAGAAGGCAGAACAACGGAAGGATCTTCTGATACCATCCGGGTGCGTAATAATTTTCGGCGAAGCAAGTGCGCCATTGCCTGTAACTGCGGGTGACTTAATGAATCAACCAGCGAGTATCCAATCGAGAATGCTGCTGTTCCGACCAGGCTGAATAAAGTCGGCAGAATCAGGTTATAGGCAACCGAAGGAGTTATACCCAGCAGTTTAACGGGTGTACCCACGATCACAAAACCGTAATAATAGTAGTTGATATACCCGCCGGCAAACCACGGGTCGTATGGCGGGAAGCTGGTGCTCTTAAGAATGGCATTGAAATATGAGAAATCCATGGGCTTTTCCCCGCCCTTGTAAGGATGCCACAGGTCAGGATTGCCCAGCCGAATTCCCAGGAAAATGAGGAAAAGTACCAGGCTGAGGATCTCAGTTTCAATGAATAAACGTTTTATTTCGTGGAAATCGGCAAGTATTTCTTTTTTCTGGAAGTAGAACAATACGGCAGATATCGCGGCAATTCCGATCAACACACACAGAATTGTCAGACGGCTGTATTCAATACCGACAGAACCGCTTAGCCATGAGAAATATGCCAGCAAAGCCAGCCCAATGATCCTTGATATACCATACCCGCGATCCGAAAGCCCTTTAGTGGCTATGCGCACAATAGGGAACGCTACCCACCCCAGCAGGCAGATCACCAGATACCAGACCACATCTCCCAGCCATTGGTATTTATTCAAAACCGATTCTGGATTGAATAATTCAATCCAGGTTCCACCCGCCTGTTGACTCGCCAGCCTGTCTGCAGGGAGGGTCAGATCACCCTGGTAATCAGCGGCTTTATGCGGTGTCAAGTGAACGACTTTAGAAAGGTCTACCGCCCGGAGTATCTGCGCCACTTTTTCGGGGCTATAGTCCGCTGTCTTCTTGAAAATCAACACTTTCGGATGGTCATAGACAGTGAAAGCCTCTTCGGCAAACTGGGTGTTGATCTTGAAATTTCCAATACTCGGGTCACTCTGAAAAACGCTGACCAGATCAAATCCAAAATTACCTTTGAACATTCCGGGTTGTGCCACCCGGTAGCAATCCACCACGTCTTTTTCCACCGGACAGCCCAGCAAGTTGCGGTAATACGCCGATGTCAACGGATAGCGTTCCGGTACGCGGGGAGTTGTCCCCCACTGCCGGTTTGATGTCATAACAATGTAATCCGCCTGTTGGATGGTCTGTTCAAACCGGACCAGTTTATCGGCCGTATCATCCCAGTACATTTCAAAATTCAGGTCGGTACGGTACGCGCCGTAGTTATAGTCAAATGGAATGATGCCGTTTAAACCGAGCGGTAATGGATCGTCCCATGATGTTTCCAGGGCAATTTTATTACCGAGCGGAGCCAGGTCGGTGTCACCTTTAGTCGTAAGGATCAACGAATATGTATGTCCTTTGATCACATCAACAGGTGTTTGTAGAACAACTATGGCCGATTGAGTATCGCCCGTTCCGGAAAAATTAATAACCACGTCCTTGCTGGCTATGATCTCTTCACCACCCGGAGTGGAAGATAGACTGACAGTCAATTTATGTTGGCCGCCTTTTCCATTATTGACGATCCGAGGTAAGGTAATTTCTGTGATCTTCCCGGTTGCAGAAGGAGATATAGGCAAAATGTACGGGCGGGATTCGCTGACCCCATCTACTTGTTCGGGTAATAATATCTGTTCCGTCTTCAAACCATCCAGCAGGGCCACGATAACCGGACCGGTTTCCAGCAGAGTGAACTGGCTATCTGTCATAGAGAGTTGCAGGCGGTAAGATTTACCTTTTTCCAGGTTTGCTGGAATATCCAGATTGAAAGAATAATTTCCACCGCGTGGATCATTGGCAGCCGGGAAGTCACTGGATAGTTGACCAGTGGTCAATAAATTTCCTCCGGCATCCAATAATTTGACCAGCAATAACTTCTGCTGCGGTTGGTAGGTCGGGTCAATAAGATGCGGTACTTTGACCATCGCCACCGCGCCATTGGATGTAGCCGTGAATGGAATATCCATCGGGTCTTCCGATGATATTGTGCGATTTCCGCGGAAAGCCAGTGGATGGTTAACTATTCCATCACCGGTATCGATCTTCAAATTGATAGCACCAGGGATATTCTGATAAATCCATTCGCTGGCCGCGATACGCGTCATTGTACGGTTGTAAATGCGTGTGAACGCGTAACCATACACCAGAGTACCGGCCACAGCGATTAAACCGGCTATCACAGCCAGGGTTTTTAATAGTCTGGAGCGTCTCGGCCGGGTTACGATCTTCCCTTTTTCCCAGATGGCAAAAATACCCCATGCCGCAATAATGGCAAACATCGGGTAAACAAGTACCTGATACCTCATGGCTCGAACCCAGTTGGTAGCCTGCCAGGTAAAAAATAACCCGGTCCAACCCCACAGCATGACATGCTTTTTCCAGTTTGCTGTAAATATCCGCCACCCCATCAACAGGAAACCGCCAAAAGCGGCCAATCCAAAAGGAAGCCCCATTCCGAATAAGATCATGTTGTATGGCGCGAACCATATTGGCCGGCGCGCCCATTGCAGCGCGGGAGGGAAGTCAACGTCACCGGTGCTTTGTGCGCTGATTTCGCGCATGGTTTGCACCCACTTTTCGCTGATTGCCAGCCCGAAGAAACCAGGACCGGTAAACGCGTACGGTTGAAAAACTCGGAACGTAAGAACACAGATAAATCCAGCAACAACCAGGTTTCGGATATACAGGAGTTGTGCGGCTTCACGCTGTTCCTTATTCAACCGGAAGTAGCGGATAAAATACGCGGCCGGGATCATTAGAGCGATCAATCCAGAATTGATCTTTGATGCCATCGCGCAACCGGTGAAAAACCCGAACAGAATCACATCGGCGATTCCATCCCAATCTTTCAGAAGGCGAGCCCCTTCCAACTTCCAGAAACCGGGCTGTTCTTCGTTATCTTCATCACTCTCAATCCAGTCTGGAATCACCGCCCTGTCTTTTCGGGTCAAGATACGAACAGCAAAGAAAGCAGCTCCGGTAACGAAAAACGTGGTGAAAGTGTCGACGGCAAAATAATGTGAAAGCTGAATCTGCATTACCGAACCGGCCGTCAACGCGGCAGCGATCAACGCCATCTGCGGCTTCTTATACAACCGGATGACAATCAGGTACACCAGATAGACGGTTAGCAGATCAAAGAAACCGGATAAAGCCCGGCCCACCAGAAAAATCTCGTCATACCCGGTTTGTTTGACCAGATCAGCCACTCCGCGAACCATAAACAGCGGTAGCGTCCCATACACATAAAAACCATAACCCCGATTGTTCGGGTTTAATGTGGATTTTTCTGTATTAAAGTAGTCGCCCGCATTCTCAAGCGGCGCGATGGACGAAGCCACCATGGTCAGGAAGCGTTCATCCGGGTGGAGATGCTGGTTTGCGTCCCAATTCAATCCTGTAAATCGAAAATACGCGCCGATGACCAGGATTATCAACAGCAGGATATCCCAGACAAGATCATGATTTTTTTTATGAGACCTTACCTCGGATACGGGTACATTTTGAGTGGGTTCTATTGAAGTTGTCATATCAGGGAGCCTTTGTTCCCGCTTCTTCTTCTGAATTTTCAGCCGGATGAACAATAAAAATGACAAAATTCTTATTCTCAATACGGCCTTGATAAATAGTTTCAAAATGGTCCGGATAAAGCTTTCGCAGCGCTTCAAGCGATTTCGTATCCCGGGTATTCAGGATGAACATTTTAGCCCGCGGGTCAGTAACGGTATCAGGGAACGCATCAGGCCATATGGCATAGTCTTTTATCGGGTATCCCGCGTTCATACCCACCAACCGGGTATCAACCCAGTATGGATATCCCACCACATACGCCGAGTCAGGGTCACCATACATGCCGACAAAATCTTGTATCACCCGGCCGATATCAGAAGTATTGAGTGATTTCTCAAAATAGATGCGGTTGTATTCCTTGAAAACCAGATTGTAATTCTGAGAAATACTGATCAAAATCAATATACTCGCCAGGAGACCAGATAACCATGTTCCGCTGACGCCTCTGACCATTTTCTTAATGTTCTGAAGAAACGTATCCATCCCCAGAGCCGCGATCAAAAAGATGGGTACGAGCGCGCCGGACGTACGGTTCAGGCACGGATTTTCATCCGGAAAAGCCAGAGAAAAAATGGATGGCAGCATTAAGAATGGCACAGCCAAAATTAGAAAAGGAATTCGCCAGTCGCGGGTTTGAATGTAACGCAATATTCCGGTTACTAAACCGATCAGATAAAGTACCGCGGTAACAACATCAAGCGCCGGACGTGATGGAACAGAATGTACCCAGATCGTCCCATTCCTCCAGAATGGCATGATGACCGCCCGCCAAAAATTCATCAGAAATATTTGCCAGGCAGGTCCGGGAAGCGGACGTTCAAATTCTCCCGCACGGGTTAATGTACGGAACAGAAACCAATCCGGCTGGTCTACTATGTAACGAAAGAGGGGAAGAAACAATATAAATGCGGCAAATCCGGTAAAAATTAAACCATAGGACGCGAACTTCTGATGGCCGGTCTTCCAGTAATGTATAAAATACAGACAAACCCCGATGAATATCAATCCGGGTACTACTCTGAAAGGGCTGTAACCCTGCAGCCCGATACCGATGAAAAACCCTGCCAGAATAAGGTCAAACCATTTCTTCCGCCTAAAGCCCCGAAAGAAATACAACAGGGCCATCGCTGTAAACGCCGAATACAATGTGAAGCGCAGACCGATCCGGGAGATGATATTGGGCCAGTAGCCAATGCCGCAAAGAAGGAAAGCGAACAACCCGACATATCGGTTTCCGATTTCCTTTCCCAGAAAATACATATACACAGCGGTTAACAGTCCCATAATGGCTGTTCCCAGCTTTAAGGTCATGAAAGATATACCGGTTCCAAAGATTATCGCCATTAAAGCAGAAAGGTACATCTGGAATGCTTCACGGCCGGTATTTCGAATGAAGAATATGGAGAATGACCCATGCAGCACATCATATACATCCAGCAGTTTTTCCGCGTGGTCGCTGATCATCTCACCCGGCACTTCATTCAAACGGTAGAAACGGAAGAACGTCACCAGGGCGAACACCAGCAGGCAAACCATCGTCCAGGGAGACACTGATAACCGGAAACCGCTGAGGAAAAACTGTTTGACTTTTTCCGCCAGACCGGCAAACTTTTCCTTCCACGGTACCACAGGGAAAAATGTGGCGATAAGCATCGTAATGGAAATGATCCACAGGGTCAGGTTTATTCCGGTAAATCTGTTCTTCTGGAACATCAACATGGCCGCGATGGCAAAACCAATAGTTGCGAAAAAGAAATTGGGGCGAAATACCTGCTCTTGCGGTTCTTCGTCAACGTAAGGATACAGGTTAGTATCAAATTTCTTCGAAAACCAACCGTATAATATCCAGATGATCCCACTGGAAGTGAATACCAATGAAATGCTGACAGTACTATAAGGAGGTTCCAGCAGACTTTGCCCGATCAGCATCACAAAAAGTGCAATGATCAGGAAGAACACAGGTTGAAAAATAGTGCGGGAACCGGATCTGGTTTTAATTTTCTTATCCGGAGAGGGTACGGTTTTGATCATCCCGTCTTCATCCGGAATCTCAACTACAGGGTTTCTCCCCGGAAAAATTTTGCTTTTAATATAATCAAGGACACTGGGTTCCGAATTTTCAGGAAGCGTCATTGTTTTCTCCGTTATTCAGATGTGAATTTTACCCCACCCTAAAAAGAAAACATCCCCATCAGCGTTCTTTTTTGCGGACAATATAAAAAGTATATACTCCTGCAGGCTGTTCGTCTGCTTCATCATATACCGGTTTGACAATACGGTTGGTCAATACAAAATTCCATTTTTCCTGCGCAACATTCCACCGCCGTATGAGGAAATGAAGCACCAATGATGGAAGCCCGAAATAATGACCCCACTCAAGAATATGTAGAGAATTGGGTGAAAAATAATGCCACCATCGTTCAATCTCAAAACCACATTCGTTTAACCGTGCTTGCCAGGTATTTGGATCGTCACAATGAATGTGACGGCACACCGTATTGAAAAAACCTCGGTACCAATTTCCCAATATTTTTAAACCGATCCGATCGAAGAAGCCGGAGACGGAAAGATTAGGCAGGAATGAATCATTTGGCACACAGAAAACAAACCGGCCGCCGGGTTTCATTACCCTGGCCATCTCTTTTAATGTAGTATCCAAATCGGGAATGTGTTCCAGCACTGAATTGCTCAACGCGCTGGAAAAATAATTGTCTGGAAAAGGCAGGGTATAGCCGCTCCCCTGCACTACCAGCTCATATCCGCCATTGTTTTGTGCCAGGCGCACCGGGCCTGTCCACGGGTCAATGCCGACATCCACCTTTTCATCCATAGCAATGGTGACAAAGTGACCGTCACCGCATCCCAGGTCAAGGATTGGATGTTGAAGATTGAACCCCGGGTATTGCCGGGCTTCAACAGCACGCAAAACGGCTCGGAAATACGGCAGTTCTTTTATATGCAGCCAGAGATAATCTTTCGTTGAAACGGTTCTATTGTTTGTCATTGCCACTTATCTCGCAAGAAATCTCGGTGAACAACTCTTCATAAAATTCCGCCACCCTGTCAGGGTCATATTCCATGCGGATCTTTTCTTTATCCGGAGAAAAGGATTTGCGCTCATCAAGCACTTTCAAAACAGCGTTAGCCAGGCTTTCAGCACTTCCAATTTCTGCAATCGCGCCCATCCCATGACGTTTGACTGGCTGGCGTACGCCGGGGAGATTGGATGCCACACTTGGAACACCATTTAACATGGCTTCGATCTGTACCAATCCAAATGCTTCTGTTGAGTTTAAGCTGGGAAGAACCAACACATCGATGGCTTTATAAAACGCCGCCATTTGCTGCGGGTTTAATTCACCCACAAATTTCCAAACCCCTGATTCCTCGTACCTCTTGATCATAGGGTCCAATCGACGGGCATAGTCTTCTTCTCCGATAATTCCTTTATAAGGTCCGGCAAAAAGCACGCGGGTTGATGGATGTTGATTCAAGATGGCTGGCAGCGCGGATAAGAGTACTTCGACACCTTTTTCTGTCGCCAGTCGGGCTGCCATGCCGATGACCGGTGAACGGCCATCCGGGTTGTTTTCCGCAATAAAATCGGTTACCGCTTCTTCATCTGTCTCCGGCAAAACCACCGGCGGTGAAAAAACACGGATCTTCTTCTTAAAGCCGGAAAGGTATGGTGAATGGTCGGCGTAATCCTGTGTATAGGTGACAACCTTATGCGTGAACCGGGCGGTGAGATCATTCATAAACAGCACTCCCTGGTTCGCCGCCCAGGCGAGTATTCCCGGGGGCATGTGCAGATCGCAATGGTAGGTTACGACAGTCGGCTTGCGTAATAACCGTCCACGTAAGGCAATACCCGCCGCGTCAAATTGAGGCAGGTGGAGCTGTATCCAGTCATTTTCCGCCACCAGTTTATTGGCAATGAGTCCAAAGGTGGGCATGATCACACCTTTGCTGATCCGTGCCAGCACAGGTACGCGAACGATCTTCACCCCGTCACAGGTTTCTTCGTAAGGCAAATCTTTGCGGTAGTGTGATGTCAGCACGGTGACAGAATGGCCGCGCGCGGCCAGCGCTCTGGCAATCCGTTCTGCGTAAATTGTCAGCCCGCTGGTGTGGGGCCGGTAATATGTGAGGGCAATAAGTATACGCATCAAGTAACAGCCGGGTTACTGGAATAAATGAATATTATTTCGTACCCAGTCTTGCAATTTCTGGATGCCGTCTTCTACATTGATTTTGGGGCTCCAGCCCAATTCTTCCCGGGCTTTGCGAATATCAGAGACATAAATTCGCTGGTCTCCCGGCCGCCAGTTTGAGCGTTCAACATGCAGAGGGTGCCCTACATGTTTTTCCAGAATCGGAGCAAATTCTTCCCAAACCGATAATACGTTTTCGCTTCCACCACCAACGTTATACACCTTACCCGCGGCGGTCTTTATATTAGCCACAGCCAGGTCATACGCGTCCAGCAGGTCGTCAACAAAAAGCAGATCCCGCACCTGCTTTCCATCGCCATAAATCGTCATTTTTCGTCCGGCAGCGGCAGCAATAACAAACCAGGCGACCCAACCCTGATCTTCTACCCCAAACTGCCGGGGGCCGTAAATACAACTTTGTCGAAATACTACGGTCTTTACCCCATAAATTCGGGCGTAATCGCGAACATATTGGTCGCCGCAGCCCTTGGAACAACCGTACGGCGAGTGGAAATCCAACGGCATCTCTTCGGAAATCCCCTGGGGATAATCTACATATTCATACCGGGTTGCGGTTTCCCGAACTTTTACGTCTTCCATTCCACCATATACTTTGTTTGTGGAAGCATATAGAAAAACGGGTTTCTTTTTCGATGCCCGGGCGGCTTCCAATGCGTTGAAGGTACCCAGCGCGTTGACTTCGAAATCGTCTCGCGGGTGTGTAACCGATGTGGTGACAGCCACCTGCGCTGCCAGATGTACCATTACATCAGCTTCGTTAGCCAGCATGGTCAATTTTTCAGGCTTCCGAACATCATCAATGACCAGTTGAAAAGAATCATGGCCGTATTGTTCACGCAGCCACTCCACATTACGCCGAGAACCGTCGCGTGAAAGATTATCAAAGACGATTACTCTGTCACCCCGTTTTATTAACCGGGAAACATAATTTGAGCCTATGAAACCGGCACCACCGGTGATCAAATAAGTTTTCACTGTATCTCTCCGAAAGTTCATCCCTCTTCGGATGGGGAAGAAGATGCTTCTTTTTGAGTTTGGGCTGCCTTGAAAATGGATCCGAGAGAACGGCCCTCTTTCATTAATCCAATCATACCAAGAATTCCGGTAACGGCGAATTGAATAAAATGCATCACCACGGCATATACCAGCGCGAATGTAGAGTCGATACCAACCAGCGCCAGAGCCCCCACCAGTGAGGCTTCAAACACACCCAGAGCGGCCGGTGCGGAAGGAATGGCTATCCCCATGGCTAACACAGAATCCAACAGAACGCCCCACCATATTGGCGCATCAGGTTTGATGGATAGAACTACCACATAATAGTTTAAAACACCGATGATCCACGAGATGGCGATCCAAAAAACCGCGATTAGAAAAGATTGCGGACGTGTTAACGCTCCCAGCCCTTCAAGCATATTATCCAGATATGGCAAGATATACTTTTTTACAGGTTTATATTTGCCGGGGCCTTTCAAAACCCAGGAGTGTACAGTATCACGGTTGCGTGCGACCAGGAACATGATCACCAACCCGATGACGACCAGCACCAGGGTAGTGAGGGCAACCGGTTTAGCCCATGTGAGTGACAGAGCCAGCGGTAGAGAACTGAGCAACAACAGGGCGGCAAAAGCCAGGTCAAATACTCGCTCTATGATGATCGTGGAAAGCACATGGAACGTGCCCAGCCCGGTAGTCTGCCCGAGTAAAATTGCCCTGCCAACTTCACCAGCGCGCAAGGGGAAAAGATTGTTCAACAAATATCCCGCGTTTACCGCGAAGAAAGATTGTGAAATGGTTGGTTTATTATTTAACAGGATCCGCGATGTTATAGCCCGGGTAAGACAAAACAACACTGTCATTGTGATCCCGGAAAGAATAAAAATCGGCTTGATCTTTGTGAACGCGCTTCCGAGATCATTAAAATTGGCCAGATTAAACACAAGGTAAATTGCCAGAATGCTGATCAGCACTCCTGGCAGCCAGCCTTTAACTTTGTTCCACAGGCTGAATTTCTTCTCTGTCATTCTTCCTCCAGCTGCAAAACGGCCATGAACGCCGCCTGTGGAATCTCCACCTTGCCGATCAATTTCATGCGTTTCTTGCCTTTTTTCTGTTTGTCCAGCAATTTATTCTTTCGGGTTATGTCGCCACCGTAACATTTGGCAAGCACGTCTTTGCGGACTGCTTTGATGTTCGCGCGCGAAATAATCCGGCCAGAAGATGACGCCTGAATGGGAACGTCAAATTGTTGCCGGGGAATCAGATCTTTCAATTTTGTAACCAGGCTCTGACCGCGATGGTAAGCTTCATCTTTATGCACGATAGTAGCCAACGCGTCCACCGGGTCCTGATTAACAAGTACTTCCAGTTTCACCAGGTTACCTGCCCGGTAATCGCAAAAATGGTAATCCATTGAGGCGTAACCGCGCGTGCGTGATTTTAACTCATCAAAGAAGTTGACAATGATCTCTGATAACGGTATTTCAAAAGATAATTGAACGCGGTTGGGAGCCGGGTAATCTTGTTCTTTAAAAATCCCACGGCGTTTTGTTACCAGATCCATGATCGTGCCGTAGTAATCGGTGGGGCTGAAAATTTCCAGGTTCATCCACGGTTCGCAGATCTCTTTGATCATACCTTCATCCGGCAATTGAACCGGCGAATCGATGATCACCACTTCCCCGTTATGCATGTGCACCTGGTATTCCACAGATGGTGCAGTAACAATGATATCCAGGTCGTATTCCCGTTCCAAACGCTCCTGGATGATCTCCATATGGAACAGGCCGAGAAACCCGCATCGAAAACCGAAATTTAATGCCTGGCTGGTTTCAGGTTCAAAGACCAAAGAAGCATCATTTAATTGAAGTTTTTCCAAAGCTTCTTTCAATTCAGGGTAATCTTCACCTTCGACCGGGTAAATACCAGCGAATACCATGGGTTTGGGATGTTGGTAGCCAGCCAACGCGGTTTCAGCCGGATTGGCCGTTAATGTGATAGTGTCACCCACACGACATTCTGTGACTGATTTCAATCCCGTAGCGATATAACCCACGTCACCGGCTTCAAGCAGGTCTGCCGCTTTCATGGTCGGTACAAACACACCAACTTCTACCGGCTTGAGGTTGACATTATGCGCCATCAGGTGAAGTTCATCACGAGCGGATATCTTTCCTTCAAAAACACGCACATAAGCGATCACACCCTTATAGCTGTCATAATGTGAGTCAAAGATCAAAGCGCGAGTAGTAGTATCAATAACACCTTTAGGAGGTGGAATTTTATTGACAATGATCTCTAATACTTGATCGACATTTGTGCCGTCTTTTGCCGAGATACGGGGAATATCGGTAGCCGGAAAACCCAACAGGTTTTCCAGATCCTGGGCTACTTCATCCGGCCGGGCGGAAGGCAGGTCAATCTTGTTGATCACAGGAATGATCACCAGATTAGAATCCAGCGCCAGGTACAGGTTGGCCAGAGTCTGGGCTTCAATTCCCTGCGTTGCGTCCACGACTAAAAGCGCGCCTTCGCACGCGGCAAGCGCACGACTGACTTCATACCCAAAGTCAACGTGCCCCGGGGTATCGATCAAGTTCAATTCATAGGAAATGCCATCCTGCGCGGTATACATCATGCGAACAGCCGATGCCTTGATAGTTACACCCTTTTCCCGCTCCAAATCCATACTGTCAAGGATCTGGGCTGTCATATCACGTTCAGAGATAGTTCCTGTCAACTGCAAAAGACGATCAGCCAGCGTGGACTTCCCGTGGTCAATATGGGCAATAATACAAAAATTGCGAATTCGTTCTATCATAATCGCCGATAGTATACCCCGAAAAGTCGTTTCGTTTCTTTGATAAAACTTTTCATATCTTCAATGAAATGATCATTTTTTTCGTTTAGTGATTGGGTTGAATTATTTTGACCGATGGATAATGTTCCTGCTAACGTCGATAAATTTCATTTTCTTTCCCCCTGTGTTTTTTCGGTGATATCAGTAATCCGGGTTTCTCAGATGAAAAAGAATAATTACCAATATAAAATGAACCAACCTAATAACACAAAAGAGCCAGATTTATCGACTACTTCGATAGATCTGGCTCTTTAATTATTAAAGAATTGTCAGGCAGCAATGGCAGAAACGCCCTCAAGGGCATGCATCTCACTGACGCGCTTAAAGTGGTACCAGTACACGGTGAAAGTAATGGCCAACGGAAGCTTTTTCGGTTCGTGGATCAACGTCCAGAAGAACAGGTCCCAGTAATACTTCCGCTCAGGGCTGAGAATTCCGATCTTCCAGATAGTTCGGAACAGAGCCAGCACTTCTTGCATTTCCATGGTTACCGGGGCGCTTACCGGGTTATAGTTCGAAAGGAACGTCTTGACCCTCGCATAGAATCCTTCAGCAGAATAAATTTTCTTCAAAATAGTCTTGTATCCGTCTTTCAATACCGTAATATCCATTTTCGGGATGATATTCGTTGAGCCGTCAGTGTTATCACCGGTCATTTCGGTGTTTATGCGGCCTTCTTTCTTCAACCGTTCATACAACGGAGTGCCAAAAGGCGCTTGAAGCAAACCCACCATCGCGGTGACAATTCCGCTGTTCTGAATGAAATCAATCTGACGTTGAAAGATGCTCGGTGTATCTGCGTCAAAACCCACAATAAAACCGCCCATAACCTGAAGTCCATTTCGCTGCAAATTTTTAACATTCTCTAACAGGCTGCGTCCCTTATTCTGACTTTTGTGGCATTCCGTCAGGCTAAGCTCGTCGGGGGTTTCAATACCCACAAACACGGAGATAAAACCCGCATCTGTCATCAACTTCATTAATTCCGGATCATCCGCCAGGTTGATGGAAGCTTCGGTAATGAAATTCATACCGATCTTGCCTTTACGCCAGGCGATCAAAGCAGGAAGAACATCCTCTTTGAGAGCTTTTTTGTTACCGATGAAGTTGTCATCCACAAAAAAGACATTCCGGCGCCAACCTTGATCATAGATCGCGTCTAGCTCCGCGATAATCTGCTTTGAAGTTTTCAACCTCGGCACATGGCCAAGCATTGCGGTAATGTTACAGAACTCGCAACCAAAAGGGCATCCGCGCGAAAATTGAATGGCCATGGAATCGTAACGTTTCATATCCAGCAGTTCCCACATCGGAACGGGCGTCCTGGTAATATCAGCGTATTGTTGAGTGGAATACGTCTTTTTCAATGTGCCGGATTCCAGGTCCTTCAGGAACATCGGGAATGTGATTTCGCCTTCGTTCAGCACAAAGTGGTCAATTTCTGGAAAGTCCTGCCATTCTCCAATAAAGATAGGCCCGCCGCCAACGATCAACTTTCCTGCAGGCCTTATTCTGCGGGCGACTTCATGCGTAGATTTCCGTTGAATATCCATCGCGCTGATAAAAACCATATCCGCCCATTCAATGTCATCATCGGATAATTGTGTGACATTCATATCAACAAGGCGCTTTTCCCAGCCAGCGGGAGACATCGCCGCGATGGTCAGTAAACCCAGTGGCGGGTTTGACGAGCTTTTACGAACAAACTGGAGAGCGTGCTTAAAGCTCCAGAAGGTATCAGGAAATTCAGGGTAAACCAAAAGTACTTTCATCATTGCTCCTGCGTGACTATCAATTTTTTTTGATATGCATAACCTTAATCCGTTTGCGGTAAACGGGCAGCATCCAGAAGTCACAGAATAAGTCCTATTAAAAGTTGTGACCTGTGACAAAAGATAGTCCATCAGATTGATTTCAGGTAATTACCCCGATGCTATAATTTCGACTGTGGACAGGATATCCCCCCCTGTAATTCAAGCCGGCTCCAGTATCAACCTGGCGTTTGCCATCGTTGTTATGGCTTCGTATCTGTCCATTTTTTCTTCCTACGAGCCGGAATCAATTATTGTGCTAATATGGCTAACACTGATCGGGATAGCTTATCTGAGTGTGGGGATCTATGGATTTAGTTATGTCTCACATCAGCCATCTCGTTCATTGGTAACTGCCTATTTCCTTTGCCAGATGTTAATGGGCGGGGTGATCGTCTACTTGAGCGAAGGAAAAGGATTTTCATTTCTCATTCTTTTACCTCTTGCCGGTCAGAGTGTTCTCCTGTTACGCGACCTTTGGATGTACCTGCCGGCCATTACCTCGGCGGGTGTGTATCTGTTTGCGACCAATGCCTACGCGCGTGACTGGAGCGTTTCACTCGCTACTCTCCCCCTATTCATCGGAGGAATGTTCTTTATCATGATCTTTACTCAGGTCGCCGTCGGCGAAGAACAGGCTCGCCATGAGGTCAACCGCTTGATTGGCGACCTTGAAGCCGCGAACGCACGTCTGCGTGAATTTGCCACTCAGGTGGAAGAACTGACCATCACAAAAGAACGGAACCGACTCGCCCGTGAAATTCATGATGGGCTCGGTCATTACCTTACCACCATATATATGCAAATTCAGGCATCTTTGGCCGTAATGCCTCGTGACCCGAATACAGCCGTTGAGATGATGGTAAAAGCCCAGAACCTTAGCCAGGAAGCACTTCAGGAAGTACGACGCTCTGTAAGCTCATTGCGTTCAGAAGAAGACCTGCCGGTTCCCGCCCGAATTGACAAACTTCTACATGACGGCGATACTTCCGGGTTACAAACCGCGTTTAAAATCATTGGAAAGCCACGTGAACTGGATAGTAAAAAATCCGTCACACTGTTTCGGGCTGCCCAGGAAGGCTTCAGCAATACCCGCAAACACGCGCGGGCATCCAATTTTTCCATAACGCTGGATTATTCAGATCCGACAACTGTCCGCATGACTTTGCAGGATGACGGTCAGGGAACGAATAGAATTGAAGGCGGATTCGGGCTGGTCGGATTGCGTGAACGGCTCAATCTGGTGGAAGGCAGTTGCGAGATCTTCACATCGAAAGGGGAAGGGTTTACCCTTCAAATAACAATACCAGGATGAAGCAAATTATTAAAATTCTGCTGGTAGATGACCAGGCATTGTTCAGAGAAGGATTGCGGATTTTGCTCTCTTCCCAACCGGATTTTGACGTAGTAGCTGAAGCTGCCAACGGTGAAGAGGCATTGCGTCAGGCCGCTGTTCACCGCCCTGATGTGGTGCTTATGGACCTGCGGATGCCGGTTCTCGATGGAGTTGCCGCGACCCGACGATTACACGAGCTTTACCCTTCTTGCCGGGTGATCGCGCTGACCACATTTGACGAGGACGAATATATCTTTGAAGGTCTTCGTGCAGGCGCGTACGGTTATCTTTTAAAAGATGTTCCATCTCAAAAACTGTTTGAAGCCATTTACGCCGCAAGCCGGGGTGAATACTTCCTGATGCCATCCGTAACCGCCCGTGTTATGGCAGAATTCTCCCGCCTACCGCGTTCACAGCCAACACAGGCATCATCCATACCCTCACCACTCTCTGATCGGGAGAAACAGATCTTAAAAATGGTTGCCCGGGGAGCCAGTAATAAAGAGATTGCCGAAGAACTGGTCATCGCTGAAGGAACGGTTAAAAACCATCTTAGCAACATCTTTGACAAATTGGAAGCCCGCGACCGCATGCAAGCTGTTTTAAAAAGTAAAGAATTAGGAATACTATAGCCTATGGAAAAAGATCCTCAAACCCCTTCAATTCCTCAAACCGCAGAAAACCATAAGCTGACACCAACTTTTTTTGGCGCCATTCTGGTACTTACAGGTTTTATCATATTGCTCGATCAATATCTGCAGACAGAATGGTTAAGCCTGACGGTTATCCCGGCTATTGGACTGATTTTTTTGGCTAATGGCCTAAATTCACGCCGCATGGGCTGGATCATCCCTGGCGTACTTATCAGCACAGTCGGTACGGCAGGCATTCTAATGTTCGGTGAAATAACCAAACAGCCATTGTTTTCAATAAGGCTCGGAATGGGATTGCTTTCAATTTCCGCAGGGTTTTTATTCATTCTTTTCTTTTCATTGTTGTATTCCAAACGCCAATACTGGTGGGCGTTCCTGGTTGCCTGTATTTTGTCCGGTTCAGCCTACCCATTTATCTCAAACCGGCTCAATGTCTTTGTTTTTTTATCATCAATAATGTTTTTGACAGGACTGGGCTTCCTCGCCTGGGGATACTTTGAACGTTTGCTCGGATTCCTGATTCCGGGAAGTCTGTTGGTCGGTCTTGGTACCGGGTTTTACCTCGGTTTTGTAATAAATGCGTCTAACAATGAATTGGTTAAAATCGGCTTCATGATCACATGCTTCGGATTGGGCTGGGTAATGATCACCTTCTCTCATCGCATGATCAAACCATTATTTCTCTGGTGGCCTCTTATCCCTGGTGGAATATTAACCATGGTCGGATGGGGACTGACAATCGGCGGCAATCAGCGAATAGCCATGTCACTCATTGGAAATACAGGTTCCATCAGTCTGATCATTTTCGGGTTATATCTGATATTGATGCGCAGAGGCATTCGAAAATAATCACATCCGCGAAAGCAGTTCCTTTTTCTTCGCCTGGAATTCTTCCTGAGTGATAATTCCACGGATGCGCAATTCATCCAGTTCCACGATCAAATCCGGAATGGTTGGCGCTTTGACTACATTTGTGAAATGCAAAGTATCATCCGAACTGCCATCCAGGAGGTTCTTGGCATCCATCATGGTTTTTTTGAACGTGATTGGGTCACCGATAGTCTGAAACACATTGGCGCCAAGCTCGCTGGCTGTAAGTATTTCAATATCACCAAATCCAAGCAGCCGGCCCCAGAGGGACTGGGATAGCTTTACATCATTGACTTTCTCCAACGATGAATCTGTTACATTCTTGTTAATGATTCCGGAGATTTGAATAACCCGTCGGTTGGTGATAATGAACTCCCGGCTTCGCCAGTCTAATAAATGCCGCTCCATGTCAAACAATGGAAGTAAGGTTGCCAATATCCCCAATAGTGACATCCACCCGAATTGACCGGTTAAATATACAGAAACGCCGGTAATCAGGAAAATGAAGAAGATATCCGGTAACAGCTTTTGGAAAAGAAAAAAACCGTGGTTCCGGGTTATCAACAGTATCCGTTCATCATTTGCCAGAAGGCTTTCAAGATATGTTTGCGTCATTGTGTATTCTCCGGCGGCAATGTCATCACTCTGTAGAAATAGACGTCATAGCCTCTTTGATCAGGGTATATATATCATTGCGCGAAGTACCCGGATAGGTGTAATGCGCCAGGAATTCACGATTGCCCTTCGGGCCTTCGAGTGGAGATAGGATCAGACCATTGACCCTGAATCCTTCTTCCTGGGCCGCCGACAAAACATCTTTTAATATCCGGGTGTGAATAGCCGGATCGCGAATAACGCCCTTGCCTTTGTCTGCTTCTTCCCTGCCGGCCTCAAACTGCGGTTTGATCAAAGTCACAAGTTGACCTCCATCCGATTGCAACCAGCCCTTGATCACCGGGAACAAAATTCGCAGCGAGATAAAAGAAACATCCACACACACCAGCTTCACAGGCCCTGGTAATGTGACCAGATTCCGGGCATTGGTATGCTCCAACAATGTCACCCGCGGATCGGTCCGCAGTTTCCAGTGAAAATCACCATGACCGGAATCAACAGAGATAACTGACGTGGCACCATGTTGCAGCAGGCAATCCGTGAATCCGCCGGTAGACGCGCCAATATCGGCGCACGGCAAACCGTTCAAATCTTCCAGTCCAAAAGCAACCAGAGCGGCTTCCAGTTTTTCGCCGCCCCGTGAAACGAACTTTTGTTTTTCCACCAGTTCAACCACTGATTCTGGCAGAATCATCTGTGAAGGCTTTAAAACCATTTGCCCGTCAACACGTACAGAACCGGCCATCACCAACCGCTGCGCGAGATTACGGCTTTCCACCAGACCCAGTTCAACCAATCGAATATCCAATCGTTCTTTTGTCACAGGTTTTCTAAATTCTTCCATTCGTTTTGTGATAAGATATTTTTTATGCTGCGCGCCATCATCAAGACAATGAGAATCAAGCAGTGGACGAAGAACGCCATAATATTCGCGGCGTTGGTTTTTGATCGTCAACTAACAAACATAACCGCGTTCGGTCGAACGATGGCCGGTTTCTTCCTGTTCTGTATTCTATCGAGCACTGTTTATATTATCAATGATATTCTGGATGTGGAAGCAGACCGGCAACATCCAAAGAAGAAGTTTCGCCCCATAGCTTCCGGCCAATTGCCAGTTCCAGTTGCCATCACAACGGCTGTTGTTCTTCTTATTGTCGCTTTCCCGATAGCCTATCTGCTTTCACCGTTCTTTTTCTGGATCTCACTGGTTTATTTCCTGACAAATCTGGCGTATTCACTGCGTCTTAAGCATTATGTATTGATTGATGTGGTAGTACTTTCCCTCGGATTTGTCTTCCGGGTAGGCGCGGGTGTCAGCCTGATCCAGGTGGAACGTTTCTCTCCCTGGTTGTATGTGGTCACTTACTTGCTGGCATTGTACCTGGGCTTTGGAAAACGCCGCGCGGAATTGACACTGCTCTCCACAACAGCGGGAAGTCATCGCAAAGTATTAGATGGATATACCGTCCCATTCCTGGACCAGCTCTTAATGATGATATCAGGCATGACGATAATTTCGTACAGCCTTTATACCTTTTCCGCTCCCAATCTTCCGTCCAATCATTCCATGATGCTGACCATTCCCTTTGTGTTGTACGGTATCCTGCGTTACATGTACATAGTTCAGGTGGAAGGCACCGGCAACGCTCCAGACGAAGTGTTGCTGATAGACCGCCCGCTGCAATTTGCCATTCTTTTCTGGGGAATCAGTGTCCTGGTTATCTTCTATATTTTCTAGAGCAAGAATGACAGAGTTCCTTTCGACCGCCAGCGCTCCAGGAAAGGCCATTCTCCTCGGTGAACATGCCGTGGTCTATGGAAAACCGGCAATCGCCATTCCAGTCTCTCAATTGCGCGTCGAAGCGACGATTGAAGCGTTTCGATGCCCTGATAATGAGATCTGGATTGATTCTCCCACCATTCGTCTTTATAAGAACATTAAAGACCTGCCCTACGAACATCCCCTGCGGGAAGTTGTAGAGATGACACTCGCCGAATGCAAGAACCGATCATTTCCCGGTTTGATGATACGAATTAATTCCTCTCTGCCTATTGGTGGAGGAATGGGCTCAGGCGCGGCTGTTAGTTGCGCGGTGATTCGGGCTCTTTCAAAATGTATAGACGGTCAGCCGCTTGCGACTGAAACCATTAACCGTTTGACATTCGAAGTGGAAAAAATTTACCATGGCAATCCTTCAGGTGTAGATAACACAGTGATAACGTATGAACAGCCTATCTATTTCCGGCGAAACACCCCTCTGGTAAAGATCAAAATAGGCAAAACAATCCACCTTGTAATTGCAGACACAGGCATTAATTCAGCCACAAGCCTGATGGTTAGTGGCGTTCGTAAACGGTTTGATCAAAACAAAGAGATTTATCAACAGAAATTTGACGCAATAGCGAAGCTTGTCGATGAAGCTCGTGAAGCGATTGAATCCGGTAACATTCAATTACTGGCTGAAACTATGAATGAGAATCACCGGCTCCTCCAGGAGATCGAAGTCTCATCCTTCGCCCTCGACAGGCTGGTTAAAACTGCCCGTTCCGCGGGCGCTCTGGCCGCCAAACTCATCGGAGCCGGCGGTGGCGGCAACATGATCGCTCTGTGCACCGGGGAAACGGCGAAATCGGTCAGCCAGGCATTGAACGCCGCCGGAGCTGTTCGCGTTTTTTCCTTTACTTTAACGGGAGAACAAACGGAAGAATGACTCCGTCAGACTTAGTTTTTGTGAAGTTAGGCGGCGCGGCAATCACAGATAAGACAAAACCGCTTACATCTCTACCAGACCGGATAGCCAACCTGGCTGATCAAATTGCCCGGGCGTGGAAAAACCGTCCGGAGATGCAGATGGTGATCGGACATGGCTCCGGCAGTTTTGGTCATTATTCCGCGCAGAAATACAACACAAAAAACGGTGTGCATACTACCGCTGACTGGCAGGGCTTTGCTGAAGTCTGGAATAACGCTCGTCAACTGAATGAACAGGTTATTCACGCCTTACTTAACGTCGGTTTACCAGTAATTGCGTTTCCTCCTTCCGCGTGGATTGTTACGGAAAACCGCGAGCCGGTTGCTTTCCTGGTTGAACCGATTCGGAAAGCACTGGAAAATCGATTAATCCCGGTGGTAAACGGTGACGTTATATTTGATAGAGCATCCGGCGGAACGATCCTCTCGACAGAAGATGTTTTTTCTCTTCTGGCAAACGAACTACATCCATCCCGAATCATCCTGGCCTCACGTGAACCGGGCGTTTGGAAGAATTACCCTGAAAACACACAATTAGCTGAGTCAATATCATTCTCTGAATTTCAATCCGCATCCATCGCGGCCGGTGGTTCTGCCGGGATGGATGTGACCGGCGGAATGGCAAAAAAGATCGGATTGATGATGGAAATTCTGAGTCGCAACCCGGCGATTGAAATCACCATAACAGGCGGCATGGATAATCATTCCGTATTAGACGCCCTTGAAGGGCGGCTGACTGGCACAAGGCTTCAAAAAGACGGATAATATCAAAATAGATTTAAGGAGCCAAAGATGCAATTTACCCGTGAAGTTTTGGAAGAACAGGAAGACCGCAATCTCGCCCCTTACGCCATTCGCAGTAAAAATTCATTGGGACGGAAATTTCCTCAAGAGGAACCGCCTTATCGTACATGTTTCCAGCGTGACCGAGATCGTATTTTGCACACCACGGCATTTCGACGGCTGGAATACAAGACTCAGGTTTTTTTTAACTTTGAAGGTGACTACTACCGCACCCGCCTCACCCATACCCTTGAAGTGACCCAGATCGGGCGGACCATCGCCCGGGCTCTCGGTGCCAACGAAGATCTTGTCGAAGCGATTTGCCTGGCACATGATCTGGGTCACCCGCCATTCGGTCACTCCGGTGAAACCACGCTGGCAAAAATGATGAAAGACCATGGCGGATTTGACCACAATAAACATTCATTGCGTATTGTCACGCAATTGGAAAAACGGTACCCCGATTTTGATGGGCTTAACCTATCCTGGGAGGTGCTGGAAGGTATTGTCAAGCACGAAACCGAATATGATCAGTCAGACGCGCGTGATTACAATCCGGATTTACGCGGCTCACTGGAAGCCCAGATCACAAATGTGGCCGATGAAATGGCCTACACAGCCCATGATCTGGATGACGGCCTGCGCTCAGGCATGATCACAGAAGATATGCTTTCGGGTATTGAATTATGGGAAATTCTCCTCAGTACGGTAGGGATACGAAATGGCCGTCTCGATGACCTTAACCGTCACCGCGTTATTCGCAAATTGATCGGCATGGAAGTTACATCACTGGTAAACCATACCGCAGAAACCCTTCGTCAGAGTTCCGTAACCAGTGTTAAGGAACTGCAGAGCTTAAATTACAACGTTGTCGGTTTTGATGAAGAAATGACCCAGCGAAATCGACAATTAAAAGACTTCCTTTACCGAAATCTCTACCGGCATTTTCGTGTTATGCGTATGCAAACTAAAGCGGAAGCCATCCTTACCCGTATCTTCCAGATGTATGTCAGCGAACCCTCTGTTTTACCAACACACATCCAATCGCTGGTGTCGGATCGTGGATTGGAGCGGGCGGTTTGTGATTATATTGCCGGGATGACAGATCGATTTGCCGTAGAAGAATACAAACGCCTCTTTGATCCTGAAGTTCTGCCTTAATAACCATCATCCATCATCTCCCTTATCCACACGGCATAGGGTAAAATTAGACTCTGTAGTCTTTAAGGAGAGTCAATGATGGAAGATGTTTCTTATTTAACCGCAGAAGGCCTTGCCCGGCTGCAGGAAGAACTTGAACGCCTGAAAGGACCGGAGCGCGAGGCTCTATCCGCCCGATTAAGGGCAGCCATTCAGATGGGCGACCTGTCAGAAAACGCTGATTACATCAGTGCCAAAGAAGAACAGGGTTTTCTGGAAGGCCGGATTATGGATCTTGAGAAGACACTCCGAAACGTCGTTATTATTGACGAAACTGCCTCAGGACGTTCGGTTGTCAACATCGGTGCGCGCATAACAATTCAGGAAGGAAATTATCCTTCCGAAACCTACCAGGTTGTTGGGCCCAAAGAAGCTGACCCCAAGAACAATCGTATTTCCCATGAATCCCCTATTGGTCGTGCTGTTATGGGAAAAAGTGTGGGAGATACGGCCACAGCCGATACTCCGGGTGGTTTAATTCAATTCAAGATACTCTCGATAGAATAAATAAAAAAAATCCGTGACCTGAAATTCAGATCACGGTTTTTTTTTGAGATCAATCAACTTTTGGGCCAGACGGCCAGTTCAAGCGTCAGCCGGTCAAAGTAACTGTTGGTCGGCATTGCTCCGCCTCCGTACGAAGCATCAACGATACGGGCTTCCATTTGAAGAGACGCCGTCTCTAAAAGAATTCGTTTTCCGGGTTCCACCAATTGAGGTTCACCTTTTGCCAGTAAGCGTTGACGGATGTTCGGATCATTGAAGGCATGATTTGACATTAAGACCTTGGTCACGGTCTGAATATCATTTTTATCAAATAACCAGACCTCAAACGCGGTTACTTTCTTGGGGTCGCCAACTCCAATCGTTTCTGAAATTCCCACACCACACTCCCCTAGAAATTCACCGGTGGGAGCGTCAATGCTGAACGAATCATCATACAGATCATCACCCAGCATGTAAGTCGTCATAAACTGAACAACCGGTGGTTCCTCCGAATCGGCGCTTAGGCGTTTCTTATTGATTCCTGTACCTGCACCAGTCGTCCCCTCCTGAACGTATTCCATTTCAGTACCAGTATAACCTTCTGCCGCTTCATCAAAACCTTCTTCTTCTTCGGTTTCAGAGGCCGCTTTTTTTCGGCGCAACAGCAGGAAAACCAATAAAGCACCCACTGCCAGGGTTAAAACGCACATAATTCCTAGAAGAAGTGTCAGGCTCGATTTTGAATCTGATGTTTTTTGAGGAGCTTCAGCAACTGTTCCCGGTAGAAGAGTTGTTTCAGTCTGGGCTTCGGGTTTGTTCTCTTCCTGTTTGGGTTCATCCCCTTTACCTTTCTGGTCCTGGGTTTGGGGTTTGCTTACCGGTTTTATGGCGGGAACCGGTGCTTGAACAAGTAAGGCTAATTTTTCTATTTCATTGGATTCTATAGTTCCAGGATTTGCCGATAAGGCTTCCAACGCCGGTTTTGCAGCAACACCAAGCTCTTGCCATCGTTTTTGAACTAGCCCTTCATCACCGTTCCGGCTGTAAGAATCAATGACCATCCGCAGATAATCCACTTGAAGATCGCTCCTCAAATGTTGCGGAGCAGCGTCCGTCCACTGGACCGGCCAGATCAGCCAGCCCAGGATGGGAAGCCCCACGATCAGACCGATTATGAAACCGGCTAATCCAGCATAGAGAGGGTTTTTTAGCCGCTCAAGTATTTTTTCCATCCGTTCACACTCCTACTATGAGGGTTGCCTTTAATCCATGCCCTCTGCAAAACTTTTTTTGAATGCAGCGAGAATGTCAACGGTATGGTTGCAAAAACTATGCCTGGTCTGAAATTGCTCCCTGAACCTGTTCCTGAAGGAATGTCTCTTTGCAGGAGAGGCACTGGTATTCACGTTTATTCGCGATGACGAGAACCCCGCCGCAACTCGGACAAGGCTGAGCTACAGGCTTCTTCCATGAGACAAACTGGCATTGCGGGTAATTCGCGCAGCCATAGAAAAACCGCCCCTTTCGCGATTTACGTTCAACCAGTTCACCACCGTCATCCGGGCATGTGACACCGATCTTTTCCAGGAAAGGCTCAGTATGTTTGCATGTCGGGTAAGTACTGCAAGAAATAAATTTTCCGTATCGGCCCCAGCGGATGACAAGATCATTTCCGCAAACCGGGCATGGGCGGTCAATCTTTTCCGGCTCTTCTTTGATTTCCGGCATTTCCTTGCGAGCTTTCTCTACCTCTTGTTCAAACCCATTGTAGAATTCTCTAACAACTTTCACCCATGGCAATTCATTGGAAGCAATTTTATCCAGGTCTTCTTCCATCGTAGCGGTGAATTGAATATCCACAACATCAGGGAAATGCTCCACCAGCAGGTCTGTAACCAGTATGCCTGTCTCTGTGGGGAAAAGACGTTTATTTTCACGCACAACATACCCGCGTTGCTGAATAGTGGAAATTGTTGGAGCGTATGTAGAAGGGCGGCCAATTCCATTTTCTTCAAGCGCGGCTACCAGAGTGGCTTCCGTATAACGGGGCGGTGGCTGGGTGAAGTGTTGCTCAGGAATGAGCCGGTTCAGAATTTGTTTCTGCCCTTCTTCTAACCCAACAGGTATCTTCTGGTTTTCTTCCTCATCTTTATCACGGTCTTCGTTTTTTGCCTCTTCATAAACAACAAGGAAACCGGGGAACTTGACCGTCTGACCGGATGTACGGAATATGTATTCATGGGCAGTAGATTTTCCCGAAACTTCTACTGTGACGGTATCATAAATCGCATCTTCCATTTGAGATGATACGAACCGAAGCCAGATCAACTGATACAGTTTGAATTGTTCGGGGGTTAATTGATCTTTTACGTCATCAGGCCGGCGTAAAACCGAAGTAGGGCGAATAGCTTCATGTGCCTCTTGAGCCCCGATAGTCCGGGTTTTATATTGGGGAGGATTTACGGGAAGGAAATCATTCCCGTACATTTCGGTGATAAATTTCCTGACCTCGTTTTGCGCCAGCTCCGAAACATTGGTTGAATCCGTACGCATATATGTGATCAAACCTACAGTTCCGGAACCGTGAACCGCGATACCTTCGTAGAGTTGTTGAGCCACAGCCATGGTGCGCCGCGCGGTAAAGCCCAGTTTGCGCGAGGCTTCTTGTTGTAAAGTACTGGTTGTGAAAGGAGGCGCGGGTTTACGCCGGCGTTCGCTCTTTTTGATCTTTGATATCTCGTATGCGGCTTGTTCAATATCGCCGCATAAACCGTTGACGGTCATCTCGTTGGGGAGGTCCGGCTCCCTGTCATCAATCCGGTACAGGCGCGACAGGTATTTTGTCCGGCTGCCAGCGGGCGAAAACTCCGCGCCAATCGTCCAGTATTCTTCAGGTTTGAACGCTTCAATTTCGCGTTCACGCTCTACAACCAGTCGCAGCGCAACTGACTGAACTCGTCCGGCGGATAATCGTCCACGGACCTTTTCCCATAACAATGGTGTCAGGCTATAACCCACTAACCGGTCAAGGATACGGCGTGCCTGCTGGGCGTCAACAAGGCTGGAATCAATTTGACGCGGATGCGAAAACGCCTCAGCAATGGCCGGTTCTGTGATCTCATGAAAAACAACCCGGTGTGATATCTCTGGTCGCATTTCAGCGGATTCCAACAAATGCCAGGCAATCGCTTCACCTTCACGGTCAGGGTCGGTTGCCAGGTAAATCTCATCGGCATTTTTTGCCAGTGATTTCAATTCTTTAACGATCTGCCGTTTCTCATTGGGTACACGGTATTTGGGGGCAAAATCGTGTTCCACATCAACAGAGAGGCTGGAGCGCAGCAGGTCGCGCACATGACCTATTGACGCGCGGACTGTATAGCCGTGTCCCAGAAACCGTCCGATAGTCTTGGCTTTAGCCGGTGATTCGACGATTACCAGTTTACCTACCCGTGGACCGGCTTGAGCAGCCTCAGTTTTGGCAGACTTCTTGCCTCCAGCTTTTACCTTCACTGCTTTTGGAGTTCTGGCAGGCCGTGCCGCTTTCTCCGGTTTTTCCAGTCCGTTGTGGGCTTCGGTGGCGCCCATCCGGGATAGTTTTGTTCCGCAAACAGTGCATGTTCCTCTGGTGATCGGAGTGCCGGTTACTGTGAAACCGGCTTCCGGATTTTGCATTTCCCTTTTTTCTTTACAACGTACGCAATATGCTTCCAATGATACAGACTCCACTTACAAAAGTTGCTGATTACCCTGTTTTTTCAGGAAATCGACGATGAGTTTTACTTTTTGAGTATCCGTTTTTTTACACACCAGTAATGCATCCGGCGTATCGACAACAACTATATCATTCAACCCGATGGCGGCGATGAATTTACCAGATGGGTTTTCGCTGACGATCAGCGAATCTGTAGTGTCTTCAATAAAGACATCATCCGCGAGGCTAATATTGCCGTTCTCATCCGCGGGGAGTACATCGAACAACGATTCCCAGCTTCCCACATCATTCCATCCCAGATTTCGAGCAGGTATACAGGCTACCCGGGAGGCTTTTTCCATAATACCATAGTCAATTGTCTCAGGGACAATCTTTGGCCAGTTTTCCAATAATACTTCTTGCCGCCTGTCTGTTAGCCAGGCCTTTTGAATCAGATCAATGATTTTGAACAGTTCCGGCATATGAGTAGAAATTTCCTCGAGTATCCGATCTACCCGCCAGAAAAACATGCCAGAGTTCCAGTCATGATCGCCGCGCTCCATAAATTCGCGAGCCAGGTCCTCATTCGGTTTTTCCTTGAACTTTAAAACGCGGTAATACGGAAGACCGTCAAACTCATCCAACCGGTCACCGCGTTGAATATACCCGTAACCGGTGGCTGGATATTGGGGTTCGATTCCCATGGTGACCAGGTAACCGTCATTCGCCACTTTCTTCCCGCATTTTATTAAATGGTGAAAATGAGGCACATTTTTTATAAAATGATCTGCTGTCAACACCACCATCACCGCTTCAGGGTCGCGCAATTGTATGGCCTGCGCGGCCAGGGCTACAACAGAAGCTGTTCCCCTGGGCATTGGTTCAAGAAGAAAATTTTTCCACGGGATTTCGGGTTTCTGGCGGCTGAGTTCTTTAGCCTGCTCTTCCACTGTAACAATATAAATCTGGTCCGGGTTTAATATCCCATTCAGCCTCTCAACAGCGATCTGAAAAAGTGTTTTATCTCCAGAGATAGCCATCATTTGTTTCGGGCGGCTGCGGCGAGACAACGGCCAAAGCCGTGTTCCGCCACCTCCTGCCATAATAACCGCGTATAAATGTTCCATTATTTTTTATCCGCCTGGTAAAGAATACCTTTTTCTTTGACAAGTATGTAATTCATTCCACCTACCTGCCTGACCATACCTTTCAATTCCATCATGGTCAGAGTAGATGTTAATGCGTCCATCCCCCATCCTATAGCATGCCCCAGATCATCTATGTGAACCGGTTCATAACCCAGCGCGTCCATGATCTGCTGTTCACGGGGATCCGCGGGTAAGTCAAGCCGTGCCTGACGGTATTCCTGAACCTGTTCAATATTTAACGCGTCAAGCACATCTTTTGGCTCCAGAAGAGGGCGTGCGCCCTGTTGGATCAGCCGGTTGGTCCCTTTGGATTGATTGGCATAAATACTACCGGGAAGCGCGAATACATCACGCCCCTGTTCTGCCGCGAAGGTAGATGTGATCAACGCTCCACTGGTAATCCCGGCTTCGATAACCACTACCACACGCGACAATCCAGAGATAATGCGGTTGCGCGGAGGGAAATTATTACTCTCCGGCGGTGTTCCCGGCGGATAATCACTGATCACCGCGCCGTTTTCCGCGATCTCTGCTGCCAGTTTACGGTGCTCCGGAGGGTAAATGCGGTCGACACCGCTTCCCAGAACGGCTATGGTGCGCCCTCCATGTTTCAAAGCCGTCTGGTGTGCTGAAGCATCGACGCCTCGTGCCAGCCCGCTGACCACCGTCACACCATGATGTGCCAGTAGTTCTGTCAGTTCTTCTGTCACCTGCCGACCATATCCGGTCATCCGACGTGTTCCCACAATAGCGGCTGCCCATTCATCTTGAACAGTCAGCTCACCCAGTGTGTATAAAACCGGAGGTGGTTGATCGATCTCTTTCAACCTCCGTGGATAATTCTCATCCTTCCAGGTCAATATATGGATCCCGGCTTTTTGAATGTTCGCCAGTATTCGTTCTAGATCAATCTGTTTTTTGACCTGATGCAAGTTTTCGATAATTTTCGCAGTCAATCCGGCTTCTGCCAGTTGACTTGCCGGCGCGTTCCACGCGGTCTGAAGATCAGGGAAGGCCTGTAGTAATCCTCGAAATCGGACGGCGCCTATCCCCCTGACGTACGTGAAGCCTATCCAGTAAATCCGGTCATCCATTTCCGGTGTTTCACTCCCACTCGGGCGGTTTCACTACCATTTGTTTTTCAGAAAGATCCACTCGGATGATCACTGAATCTATCGCTGGTAGAAGTATCTCTTTTCCGGCCTTATCGGTGACAACATACACGTCATTCGCGCCGGTTTCCATGATCTCAGTTACCGTGCCGATTTCCTCACCGTTTTCCAAAACAGCCTTTAATCCCACCAACTGGTGATGGTAGTACTGACCTTCTGATAAAGCGGGCAATTCATCAACACGGACAAAAACTTCGAGATTCGTCAATTCAGCGGCTTCTTCTCGGTTGCGAATTCCTTCCATAGTAATTAACACATTGTTATGAAAGGGACGTGCTCCACTGATTTTACGGGGAGAATGGTCAGCACCCAGATAGATCACTTTTCCGCGTTTGATCCGTTCGGGAAAATCTGTGGTGACCCCCAGCACGATCTCACCGGTGACACCGTGAGCGCGTTGAAGCTTACCTATCAAAACATATTCAGGCTCACCCCGATGGGGCGAGCCTGTTCTGTTATTTCGTCCTGGCATCCGGGTAGTCATATCCGGATCATCGCGGTTCAATAACGTCCAATGATGCCTGCTTACCTTCACGGGCAGCGGATACACGCAACAAAACACGCATGGCGTTGGCAACACGGCCGCTTTTACCGATAACCCGTCCCATATCGTCTTTGGCAACATGCAACTCAAGGCGAATTTTCCCGCCTACCCGTTCCTGAGTCACCTTGACCTGGTCAGGATCATCAACCAGAGATTTGGCAATGTAATCAATTAAGTCTTTCATGGTCTCCCCATGAACAGCCATTCATATCCGGAGAAAACAACCTGAGAATTAGGCAGCCTTCTTTGTAGTTTTAGCGCTGATGTGACGGGCTTCGGCGGCAGCTTTGGCTTCAGCCAGCAGGGCTTCCTGTGATTCACCGGCTTTAAGGCGGGCGAAGCGGGCGGTCAGCCCAACACTATTGAACAGTTTGACAACGGATTCACTGGGCTGCGCGCCTTTCAGCATCCAATCGTAAACCCGGTCTTCTTTGATATCCAGGGTAAAGGGTTCAGTGCGGGGATTGTAGGAACCCAGGATCTCAATAAAGCGGCCATCGCGGGGTGATTCTTTGTCGGCAACGATCACACGATATGTGGCCTGGCCCTTGAGGCCGGTACGGCGAAGACGAATACGAACCATCGAAAAATCTCCTTATTCGGAACGTAAAAAATTGATACAGAGGTTCAGGGGTTACCTGCGTCAGGTGAGGAGCGCTGAAGGGGTGCGCAACCGTCTGCAGAAGAAAAATTTACCCGAATAATCTGGGTAGACCCCTCCCGCCTGTTTTTTGCAGCGTTTTCATCAGTTTTTGAGCTTCCCTGAAGTTCTTTATAACCCGGTTTACTTCCATAACTTCAACACCAGAGCCTCTGGCAATACGCCGTCGGCGGCTGGCGTTCAGGATATCCGGATCTCGACGTTCTTCACGGGTCATCGAGCTGATGATCGCTTCTGTCAATTTTAATTGCTTTTCCGCTTCCTGGGGAGGAACTTGCTGGGCTGCTTTTCCCAGATTTCCCGGAAGCATTTCAAAAATCTGTGAAATCGGACCAAGTTTACGGATCTGCTTCATCTGGGAAGCGAAATCCTCCAGCGTAAACTTGCCGGACATCATTTTTTCAGCCTGTTGCTTTGATTCATCCAAATCAAATGCCTGCTCGGCTTTTTCAATCAACCCGATGACATCACCCATCCCCAAGATACGTGAAGCCAACCGGCGCGGATCATAAACTTCAAGGGCGTCAATCCCCTCGCCCACACCCAGGAATTTAATCGGCACACCGGTGACGCTGCGAATCGAAATCGCTGCGCCGCCGCGTGAGTCGCCATCCATCTTGGTTAAAATCAAACCGGATAGTGAAACGGTATCACGGAATCCTTCCGCGATATGCAATGCTTCCTGTCCGATCATGGAATCAACGACCAGTAATGTATCGGCCGGGGTGACTTTTTTCGTGATGGATTTTAATTCTTCCATGAGAGTTTCATCCATCTGAGAGCGGCCAGCTGTATCCACAATCAATACAGAATAACCACCCTTTGAACCCTGTTCAAATGCTTTTTGCACCAGCACAGGGGGCTTCAGGGTCGGATCGTGAAAGACTTCCACGCCAACCTTTTCACCCAGGGTTACCAATTGTTGCACAGCCGCCGGGCGATAGGGGTCTGCGGCAGCCAGTAGTACACGTTCACCCTGTGAACGCAAAATGCGGGCTAATTTTGCCGCTGCAGTGGTTTTACCGGAGCCTTGCAAACCAACAAGCATGATCACCCGGGGCTTCTCACCGGTCAGGTTCAACCGTTCCGGCTCTCCCAGGGTGGAGATCAATTCTTCATGGACAATTTTAATCACCTGCTGCGCCGGGTTCAACGCGCGGGAAACTTCAGCTCCCACGGCGCGTTCGCGTACACCGCTGGTGAATTTCTTTACCACAGAGTAGTGAACGTCAGCTTCCAATAACGCCAGCCGCACTTCTCGAAGCGCGGCATCCACATCTTCTTCAGAAAGCTTGCCTCTTCTTCGAAGCTGGGTGAAAACCTGGTTCAGTCGTTCAGTTAATGATTCAAACATATACTTTTTCTTCGGTATTCAAGGACGACAAGTATACCCTGAAACGCTCTATCTTCAAGTACCGGAAAGAATTTTTATGTAAATTGAAAGCAGCTTTGACCATCGATACCTCTAAAGCAATAAGGCAATTGCAATCTTGTAAAATAATTAATATGAATATTATGTCAGTCGATTACAAATCGTAACGAAAAAATAAGTCCGGTGTTGTTATCCAAAGAGATATCGCACACAGAATATCGGTGTGTTTACGAGGAGATAAGGATGTCAAAAATTGCCATTGTTACCGATAGTACAGCCACCATACCCGCTGAATTACTTAAGAATTACCCGGTTTTTATTGCTCCCCTTCAGGTTATCTGGGATGAGAAATCATATCTCGATGGTATTGATATCAAACCATCTGAGTTCTATTCCAGGTTGAGTAAATCAACGACGATGCCTTCTACCTCACAGGTGACTCCGGCCAATTTCATGACCGTATATGAAGACCTGATACGTAAAGATTATCAGATCATCAGCATTCACATATCGCAAAAATTAAGCGGCACACTGGATTCCGCCACCCAGGCCAAACACCAGTTTCCGGGAGCCCGCATTGAATTATTTGATTCCGCCTCCACTGCCATGGCCATGGGCTTTCAGGTTCTGGCAGTTGCACGAGCGGCATCTTTGGGCGCGTCAATGGATGAATGCCTGGCTGTGGCGAAAAAAGCCCGACAACACACCGGTGTTCTTTTCATGGCCTCCACGCTTGAATTTCTACACCGCGGCGGACGCATCGGCGGAGCAGCCCGGTTTCTTGGCACTGCGTTGGATCTAAAACCCATCCTGGAAGTTCGTGACGGCCGTATTGAAGCTGTAGAACGGGTTCGTTCCATTAATAAAGCCATTGACCGTCTCGTCGAGCTTGCAGTCCGCCGGATAGATTCACGGTCTCCGATCCGCCTGTCTGCCATTCACGCGAATGATCCTGAAAACGCGGCCAACCTGTTAGAAAAGGTGAAGAGCAAATTCAACATAACAGAAGTCAGTGAAACCATGATCACCGAAGTCAGCCCGGTTTTGGGCACACACACCGGTCCGGGAACAGTGGGAATCGGTTTTATGGCCGGAATGTAAATTTGTTACAATCCAGGTATTCCTGAATCACCTGGAGGCGTTAATGCGTGTGTATCCATCGGTTGGCCTGCAAGTTGCTGATATTCTTTTGCCCGGTCGTAGTATTGACATGCCCAAATGGGCTGTCATCGCCTGTGATCAGTACACATCTCAACCTGAATACTGGCAAAAAGTAAAAGAAATCGTTGGCAATGCACCATCGACATTAAATTTGATTTTTCCCGAAGTATATCTTGGTAAGAACGACGAAGAAGCTCATATTCATGCAATTAACCAGAGCATGGCATCGTTCCTGGATCAAGGTTTGTTTGACTCTTTTGAAGGGCTGGTCGCGGTTGAACGCCAGGTCGGGGCATCTGTGCGAAAGGGAATTATGCTCGCGCTTGATCTGGAAAAGTACGATTTCAACCGCGGTTCCCAGTCGCTGATCCGTGCTACGGAAGGAACGATCCTTGATCGGCTCCCTCCCCGCATAAAGATTCGCAAAAATGCCCCTCTTGAACTTCCACACATTCTGGTTCTTGTTGATGATCCACAAAAAACCGTGATCGAACCAGTATGGGATTCCGTTCAAAACACCCGGCCGTTGTACGATTTTGATCTGATGCTGGGAAGCGGGCATATCAAAGGTTGGAAAGTAACAGATGCTGATGTGGAAAAAAACATGGTCGCCGCGCTGGAAAAATTGTCCGACCCGGGGACGTTCCAGAAAAAGTACCGGGTGGGTCCGGAAAAAAGCGTACTGCTTTACGCTGTTGGAGACGGAAATCACTCTCTGGCCACTGCTAAATCCGTATGGGAGATGAACAAAGGCCGCCTGGGCATGGACCACCCCTCCCGTTATGCCCTGGTGGAATTGGAAAACCTGCACGACCCTTCATTGGTGTTTGAACCCATTCATCGTGTATTGACCGGCACCAATTCAGAAGCCATCCTTGCCGGGATGCATTCATTCTATGGAGCGCGTCTCAAGATTGAAACAATCGATTCATTCGACAAAATGGTAGATAAAGTGCGTCATCACACAGGTTTTTCTCAGTGTTTCGGAATGTTGACGCCCGGCGGTTTCCTTATAGCTGAAGTGCTTCAGCCTGATTCCAACTTGCCGGTTGGAACATTACAGGCTTTCCTGGATAAATGGCTACAAACCGCCTCAACTGTGGCAATTGACTACGTCCATGGTGATGATGTTCTGATAGACCTTTCATCCAAACCGGGCAACGTCGGTTTTTACCTTCCGGCGATGTCAAAAGACGAACTCTTCCGCACTGTCATTCTGGATGGCGCTCTCCCCCGTAAAACTTTCTCTATGGGAGAAGCCCATGAAAAACGTTTTTATCTGGAAGCCAGAAAAATCGCTTAAGGTTTTTTTTATGATCAAAAAAATCGATCGGAGTAATTATTCTCCGATCGATTTTTTCCTTTTTATGATTGGGAGTGCCCGTTCAAAAGAACCGTGCTGAGTTCTGAAAAAACGGGCGTTAGCCGATCAGGGAAGGTTTGATCAACCCATTCGCTGCGTACAAGGGTTTTCGAATAGGGAATACCGGTAAGTATTTTTGCGGTATTCAAAAGTGGGTTATTCTTCAGACTTTCATTCCAGCTTTCCATGGTGGCTTCTTCCCACTTGGCATTGCCAATACCCACCGGCACAATACCGGCCAACTGTTTACGTTGACGTAGTACCAGTTGAATGGTATCGGCTGTAGGTTTCCGGTTCTGCATAGAAAGCATAAGCGGCACAAAAACCTTGTCTGTTGATGCAGAGATGGCCATAGAGACCAGGAAAGGCGCGGTACCCGTGTCGACCAGAACGATCAGGTCCTCAGAAAAAGATGCTTCTTCCAGGGCGTATTTCAAAATATCCGGCGATTCACCCATGCTCAATAGACTCGTCACACGGTAATCCGCGGGAATGACGAAGACGTTCTCATTATATTTAGACCGCATTAATGACTTCTGAACCACCGACCGGGTATCGCCGCCCTCGCGCACGGTTTCCAGTACAGTAAAAACTGTCGGGCCGGCTTTACCATCGATAGTTGCACGGGCTTCTGAACCACAAAAAAGTGTAGTGCTGCCACCCTGCGGATCGATATCCACAATAATGATGCGTTTTTTGTAGAATTGAGTCAGGTAACTGGCCATCAAGCCGGTAATTGTGGTTTTTCCAGTTCCGCCCTTCATGGACGTAAAGGTCGTTATCATAGAGAATTTACCTCAAAATAAATATTACCCGACCAGGTATTATTGTTTCATCAATTGCCGGGGTGAGCATCTTACCTGCGTAATTTGGCTTTGCCAAATATCTGATATTATAATCTCATTACTCGAATTTTCCACCATATGTATCCCGGTCCATTCCAGAGTGAGGAAAAACCTTGCAACAACGTAATTACTTACCCGGCACAACGCTTACGATTGCTCTGATAGTAAAAATCCTTGTTTCATTGTCACTCTTACTACTATCAATCGTTGTGATCTTATTCTCCACCCGGTCCGTTGCTGGAATCACTCGAACACCCGGCACACCAAAGCCCACCATGACCAGGCAAGTTAAAACGCCCATGGTGCTGTTCTGGCGCAAAACTTCACCACCAACAGCCACGAAACCTGCCACTTCGACTCCGGTTTCGCCAATAATACCGACTCAATCTCGCCCGGAAATGGCTGCCGTACAACCGACTGCCATTCCGGCATCTCCCACCGCGCTACCTCAACCAACCCAGATTCCACCCACGCAAGTCCAGCCGACGGAAGCTCCCGCCCAACCTACCGCGGCTCCTGCTGGTATCGATGTCCCATCCATTCAGCCAGTGTTTCAACTTCCTGATCAGCCTATCCGGTCTGATAATCTCGCGTATTTGAGACCCATCGGACAATTGGGAAAAGGCCGTATCAATCAAGTTCTCTGGGGGCTTCCGGGGCAACCCGGTGGTGTGCTTTTAGCTATCACCAACGGTGGTTTTTTCAATCTTGACCCGGCTACAGGCACCGAGACCAATTCAGTATTCATGAGTTCGAGCATTTCGAATGCTGTAATTAGTCCAGATGGTTCTCGTTTGGTAACAAATGGAAAAGACAACGCCATCATCATCTGGAAATATGGAACGAATGAAGCTATTGCCCGCATAGATACCCAGGGAATAACCATTACCTCACTGGCATACAGCCCGGATGGGAAGTCCATACTGGGTTCTGGTGCTGATGGCAATATCTATTTATGGAACGCTGCTGACGGAGCTTTACTCAAAGTTCTTGAAGGAACTGGCAATCCGATTCGCACAATGCAGATCAGCCCTGACGGACAGTTGGTAGTTGCCGGTTCTGAAGACAAGACCCTTTCAATGTGGAATGTCTCTTCCGGAATCCGCTTCATTTCCATTACAGCACATTACAAACCGGTAAATATGGTCACGATCAGCCCGGATTCCAAAATCGTCGCTTCAGCCAGTGACGACAAAACATTCATTCTGTGGGATACCACAAATGGAAAACAGATACGTTTAATTTCGGTTGATTCCGGTGTGCGCGGGTTAGCCTTTACCAGAGACGGAACAGGTATCGTGTCAGGAGAACAGAATGGTACCGTTAGTCTGTGGGATACAAATACGGGAAAACTGACGAAAACTATTGGTAAGGTTCCTGGCGAGGTTAATACTATCGCGTTCAACGTGGATGGTTCGCTTATGGCCATCGGCGCAAATACCCTACACATCTGGCGTCCCTCAGATGACGCGCTGGTTGCTCCGTTTAAAGGATTTACCAATTCAGTCACCTGCGTTGCGTTCAACCCGGATGCCGGGTTGCTGGCTGCCGGAAATCAAGACGGAAAGATCACACTATGGTCTCCTCAGGAGAATACAGAAAAAGCCGTTCTTGAAGGACATATAGGAAACGTAAATACCATGCTATTCAGCCCCAATGGCCGTTTTCTGGCTTCTGGAGGGGCTGATAATACCATCATCGTATGGGATATCGCGAGCGGACAAAAAGTCTACATGATCCGCGGACACAGCGGCGGAGTGCGGTCTTTAGCATTCAGTTCTGATGGAACCCGGCTGGCTTCCGCGGGTGGATGGGTTGATATAACCCTGAAAATGTGGGACATGAACACCGGGAATGGCCTGTATAACATTACAGGTTTTACCAAAGGTGACATTGAACTGGCTCTTCGCAACGGTTCGAACATGCTGGCCTCCGCCGGTGGTGACGGCATTATTCGAGTGTGGAATTTTGATACACGCCAGCTAATTTCGTCTCTTGAAAAACACACTCGGGCTGTGCGCAGTATTATCTTCAGTCAGGATGGAAACCTGATGGCATCATCCAGCGAAGATGGCAACAGTTATATCTGGGAAACCGGCGGTTGGACCATGTTGAAAAACCTCCAGACAAAAGGCTCAAGTTCACTGGCTTTTTCATCAGACAACAAAATTCTGGCTGTTGGTGGCGAAGGCATTGAATTTTGGGATACTGACTCGGGCAATTTATTAACATCCTTACCCGGAACATCAGGCACTACGGTGAAACTATCACTGTCTTCAGATGGCAAGGTTCTTGCGGCCGGTTCAACTGACGGTACAATCCGGCTTTACGGAATTAAAGAATAAGAAAAGTCCGTCGATTTCAGGTTAAAATACAAACACTCGAAACCAAATTTTTGTAATGCAGCTTTTGAGGAGGAGTAAAGATGAATAACAACGATAAATCAGTATGGGATGGCGTCATTCTGGTAGCGTCTTATCATTTCCTGATGGCCGTGGTCTGCCTTTTGGGAGCCGCCGCTACTGTAGTGTTTGCCATTATCCCTAACCTGTCTACAGCTACCGGCAGCCCTCAATCCATCTTTTTGCCGGTCATCGGAGGAATCTTCGGTCTCATCCTCAGCATCTGGTATGCCTCCATTGGCTCTGGTCTGATCCGGCTTAAAAACAGTTCCCGCATGGGCGCGGTATTTCTCGCACTGTTTGGTTCGATCGGTGGATTGTTTGTTTTACTTGGCGCAGGTATCCCTGTGATTAACGGCCTTCTACCGGATGTTGGAGCTGTAACCGGTGTGGCGGTCGCCAGTATATGCGGATACTCTCTGATGACCTTCCTGGATATCATCGTGCTGATTTTCCTGTATTCCGGACGTGTCCGCGCTGTATTCTATGGGGAACCATGGACTCCTGAAAGTGCCAGCGTTCCCGGACTCGGCACAATAGTCCGCGCGGCCATCCTGGGCGTGCCGATGGCAGCCCCGACGGCTGTACCGATGCCCCAGGTAACCCCGGTCATCCCGCAGCCTGCCGCCCCGGCACCCATTGCGCCTGTAGCCACTTCACAACCGGTTGTGCCTGCACACCGCGAGCCTCCAACCACCCCTCCGGTTGACGATCTGGATACCCCGGGTGATCTATTCACTGAACCGGCTCCGAGAAAACGGTAATACTTAACCATCCCAGGAGAGGCTGACCAGCATACGGCAGCCTCTCTTTTCCGGATTTTCTATCCTGTTTTTGGATATCAGGGGTACATGAACAAGGACTCACTTTCAGACCTTATTCCCGTGTTTTTATTTCTGGCAATGATTTTTGTTAAAATCTTTGTCGTCTGCATGATTTTTGTCACAGTAATCGTGTTTTTTTACCTGCCTGTTAATACAACCTCAGCCTCAGAAGCCGTAATGCCCATGGTATCGGAAACTCTTCCGCCAACCATGCTTTCTATTCAAGACGCGGCAATAGCCAATAGTGAATGGTCAAAAGAAAGTGTTGCACTGGCCTCAAATACCATCCCTGTCACACCCTTTCCCATCCCTACACTGGCACCTACACCCACTGCAATTCAGATCCCACAGTCCGATCCTGCGGCTGCTCAAACCGCCATTGCCAATACCGTTATCATCAGTTCGCCTCTTCAGGGGTTTGAAATCGGAGGATTACCTGAGTTGATCTCTCAGCCATTTGTCCTCCCACCTCCCGGCGAAGATTCAGGTCATCATGGAGTCGATTTTGCTTTCTGGAACCGAGGAAATAAACCTATCCTGGGAAATCCCATAATGGCAGTCTTTTCTGGAACCATTGCCATGTCTGATTCTCAGGAAAAACCTCCGTATGGATATGCGTTATTGATCGAAACCCCGCTTGATTCTCTCCCACAAAATGTGATCCACGCGATAAAAATTCCTACTCAACCCATAGGTACAGTGATAAATAATAAACTGAACTGTCCGGATCTTTCACATGACCAGTGGAATTCTTCAAAAAAATCGTTATATACATTATACGGACACATGATAAGCGCTCCAGGGTTTAAGATCGGTGACAGTATTCAATCCGGTCAAAACATTGGATTTGTTGGAAATTCCGGGTTATCCAGCGCCCCTCATTTACATCTCGAAATGCGAATTGGCCCATCTGGAGCTACATTCGCAAATATGGGTCATTATGACCCCAAGACTACCGAAGAAGACAGGCATAATTATTGCAACTGGCGCGTAAGTGGTGTTTTTCAGATGTTCGACCCCATGCAACTTCTGAAACCTCAACTGGTTACGCAGTAAGTGTTTTTACAACTAAATCCTGATTTGATTGCCGGCAAATGAAATCGAAACCTGTTCCCAAAGTGGTGCTGTACCTGCTGGTTCTTTTTATACTGGCAAATATCGGTGTGACTGCGTATTTTTTAATGCCGGTTATCCAATCTGAAGGGCATTCAACGGCCACACAGGCTCATACCGCCGTTGCCGTAATTAATTACACACAAACATCAACGCAAACCCCTGAAACTCAACCCACGGCAACTGATTTACCACCGGTAGAAATGACCGAAGAGCTGATCATTCCAACAGCTCTCCCTACCGGCACACCCGCTCCGACTGAAATACCGGTCACTCCAACTCCAACAGTGTCAGGGGCAAATATCGTCGGGTTGCAGGAACAGGGAGTTATGATCCTCTCGTTGGCTGACGGAGCCAATTACCATCTTTTCGCCTACAATCCCCAATACCTACCCCTCTTACGTCTTACCGATGGCGATTCAGATGATGTATCGCCGGCAGTAAGCCCGGATGGAACCAGAATTGCTTTTTCTTCCAGACGAAATGGCGCCTGGGATATATACCTTTTGGAGATCGCTTCAGGCAATATAACCCAGTTAACAAATACTCCCCAATATGAGGGCGCACCTACCTGGTCACCGGATGGTCAGTGGCTGGCGTATGAGCAATATGTAAAAACCGGTAATCTGGACATTTTCCTTCTAGAAGTCAACCACCCGGAGAATGCCCCTCTTCAATTGACAGATGACCCCGCGGCGGATTTCTCGCCTTCCTGGATGGCGGGGGGTGCTGGCCGGGAGATCGCATTTGTGTCTGACCGTTCTGGAAATGATGAGATTTGGATTGCCCGCCTTGATAATTTTAAAGAGCGATTCATCAATGTTTCGCTGGATGCCGATAGTGAAGATACCCATCCAGTCTGGTCACCTGATGGAGTGTATTTGAGCTGGGCAAAAAGAAACGGCGGCGACGCATCCATTGTCCTCTGGGATTCAAGCAGCATAAACTCACCGGTGAAAACGATCGGTTCCGGTGACTGGCCTGTCTGGAATCATTCCGGCAAGATTATCGCATCACGCGTGAGACTTCCGAATTTAACTGCCCTCTCTTCCTATGAAATTAATACCGGACAGATCAATATTCCGTTAATCCGTCTGCCTGGACCCTTACAGGGATTGGATTGGCGCACCGGGGAAATAACCCGAATCATTGAAACCCGGCTGGCAGAAGCCCCCTCTTCGCAAGCAGCGGCACTCTGGAATCCCGTTTTACAACGAAACCCATTGCCCCAGGGCAGGGATGGCCTTGTTTCTCTGGATGGAGTTGCCGCGCCGGCACCTTTCTTATTGGATACAGTCGATGATTCTTACATCGCGTTACGATACAGAATAGGCAGCCAGATCGGCTGGGATTTTCTGAACAGTCTATCATCGGCTTTCATGGAAAAAGATACACCAGCAGACCCTGGATATATCAATTCATGGTTATCCACCGGGCGTGCCTTTGAAATAAATGACCTTCCCATGAATTCTGGTTGGATGGCCCTGGTTCGAGAAGAATTTGGGACGCAGATATACTGGCGTATTTTTCTAAAAACCCGTATGCAGGATGGTTCACAGGGCCGCCCGATGACCGATAGAGCCTGGGATATCATCTCACGTAACTCCGGTGACCCAACAGTGTATGAAACCGGCGGTAAGGAAATCGGTGTACCCCAGGGATACTGGGTAGACTTCACGGAGTGGGCTAACCGCTATGGTTGGGAACGCTTCCCCGCTCTCTCCAATTGGATCACGTATTATCCGGGAGCCCGTTTCAAGTTGTTCGCGATGACAGAAGGGATTGATCTGATAACGGCATTAAACCAGATCTATCCTGGAGAAAATTTCGCTCGCCAGGTAATTCTGCCCACATTAACATCTTTCCCGAACCCGCAGGTAGAAAACCCGGCTCCAACTTCACATGTAGAAAACCCAACCCCGACTCCGGTTACCAGTAAACCGATTGAAACCAGCAACAATGAGTAAAAACCGAAATATCCCGTGGGTTATCCTCTCAGGCCTTTCAGTTTCCATGTTGGTCAACGCCTGTTCTTCATATGTCACCATTCCTGAAGTACAGGCCGGGCAGTCAGCCATGGCAACGGCCACGATTTTGCCCCCCATTCCTACCAGCGATATATCCGCACTAATTCCTCAAATCACAGAAGTACCTCAAGGTGTTATTCCGGTTATTGAACCGACTGTCACCACATTTGAAGAATTGCAGCCCACACCGACCATCGAGCCGCCTGTGGCTCTAATAACACCAACGGCTCCAACCATTCCCACAGAGACACCCGAGTTGATCCCAACAGTTACTACCGGGCCGGTTTTTACCCCGACAGTTAATCTTTCCACAGTAGCCCCGATACTGGAAACTCCGCTCCTGGAGATCGCATTCCCCACTTCCATTCCTGAAGAACCGCCTGAATGGCGGCCGCCGCTTTACCCGATCCCGTGGGCATTGAGTTCGCATGACCATTTTTATTTCGCCCGTCCGATTTCGGCGAATGTAGTCAACTGGCCATTATGGAATTATCGGTACGGTGGTACTACCCCTACCTGGGAAGGAGTAGTGCATACCGGTATAGATATTGATGCTCCAACAGGCACTCCGGTGCGCGCGTCTGCGCCAGGGCGTGTACTCTGGGCCGGTTATGGCGTTTATGCAGGAAAATATGACTCCAAAGACCCATACGGACTGGCCGTTACGCTTCAACATGATTTTGGGTTCAAAGGGGAAAAACTGTATTCAATTTACGCGCATATGAATGAAATTTATGTGCAACCCAATCAAATGGTCAACACCGGTGATATCCTGGGAATTGTCGGGGAGACAGGTGCTACAACTGGCCCACACCTCCATTTTGAGGTTCGCTGGAAACAAAACATGTTTAACTCTACCCTCAATCCGGAGCTTTGGTTAGCGCCGCCGCAGGGGTGGGGTGTTCTGGCCGGCCGAGTGATGAACACATCAGGTTCGTTCTACACGTCGCAAGACGTGACCGTAATGCGGGCAGATAAAAAACAGACCTGGATTGTACGCACATACGGTGACAAATATGTGCGCAGCGATCCGTATTATCAGGAAAACATGGTTCTCAGTGATCTTCCCGAGGGTAACTATATTATCGAAATTAAATATGAGGATATTACATACCGGCACAACATTTCCATTACAGCCGGTGCCGTTTCTTACTTCAGGTTTAAAGGTAAAGAAGGATTTACCTCTTGTTTGCCCGAAGAGGTAAAAAGCTTCTCACCAGCGCCAGAATAGTCGTCCGACCTGAATTCTGTTATGCGGAATAATAGACGCGTTCTTTGATTCCTATTTCAACATGGGCAAAAAGACTACACCCCAAATATTGGTTATTTCCAACATTTGGGGTGCAGATCATATTCTAAAGCTATCTAAGAAAACCTAGCTGGCTCAATAGATCTCAGGTAGCATGCCTTTCCCAAACGGCTTTTTAAAATGAATGTGAATAACACGGCGTTTTCGGGCCTGTAAGGTTTCAAAGTCACCCTGAGCTTGCGCTGCCTCAAGAATACTAAAAGGCATGTTCCAACCGGGAATTTCGGCATCAGCGGAAGGTTCAGCGGTGATTTCAATAAATACGCCATTATTGGCACCGCCCTTATGGAGCTGTCCGGTAGAATGTTGAAAACGTGGTCCGTACCCCAGGGTTGTGGCCGTGACGGTCTTTTTCGTAATCGCGGCGCGGAACGCAGTCAGTTCTTTCAGGGTTTTATCGTTGCGCGGTACATAGGCATTAATACCTACATAGTCACCCACTTTGACCTGCTTCAGGAACGTAGAGACCAGTTCGCTCAGGCTGGCTTTGGCATCCAAACCATCCAGTTTTTCTCCATACACAGCGGCATTAGCATCTTCCCAGATGGGAGACTGTTGTTTTAATTTTCCATCTTTCAGGTAGGCTTCGGTCAGCTGTTTTGTGCGGATTTTGCTTTCCTGCACGTCGGGTTGGTCAAACGGGTTGACGCCGATAATTCCACAGGCAACTGCGGTGGCCACTTCCCATTGGACAAAAGCGCCGCCCAGGTCATAACCGGATTCCCAGGGCAGAACCAGCAGCGGGTGACCCGCGCGGCGGACTTTCCCGGCAACGCGGTCCATCTTGCCATTCAACCGCAGATAGACGAATACCCGGTCGGTGGAATAGAAGCTCAGTTTCGGTTCGCCATCCACAGGTACGATACCTTTGCCATTCTTTCCAGAGCTTTCAGCGATCAACTGTTCCACCCAGGGTCCGAACGCAGCCAGTTCGGGATCGGTAATTAAGGTGACTTTATCTTTGCCCTTCAGCGCGCCTTGTCCCATAAACACACCCAGCATCACACCCGGGTTACGTTCGATCGGGGTATCAGATGAGCAAAGAACAGCCGCTTCTTTAGCTGAATTCAGCAATCTGGGCATGTCAAGTCCCATGAGAGTAGCCGGAGCCAGTCCAAACATTGTCAATGCCGAGTAGCGGCCGCCCACTTCAGGGTCACTTAACAGAATTTTGCGGAAACCGCGTTCTTCAGCCACTTTTCCCAGGCTGGTGTTCGGGTCCGTTATGGCAATGAAGTGCTTTCCAGCCTTCTTTCCAAGTGTCTTCTGAGCTTTTTCCCAGAAATAATCCATAAAGGCATTGCTCTCGCTGGTACCGCCGGATTTTGAGCCGACAATGAACAGGGTTTTCTTCAACGACGCCCAGTGTGACAGGGCCAATACCTGATCAGGACCTGTCATGTCCAAAATTCGCAATTCCAGTCCGGCATCCTGCGCGCCCAAAATCATGGACATGGTCTCCACGCCCAAAGACGAACCGCCCATTCCCAGCAATAGGATGCGGCTCATGCCTTCTGCTTTAACTTCTTCCAGTATTGGTCTGACTTCTTCCACAATGGCAGCGCCCTTTTCAGGAGCATTCAACCAACCAAGGCGTATTTTGATCTCTTTTTGTCCGTCCGTGTCCTTAGTCCAGAGTTCGGCGTCTTTAGCTTCCATGCGAACGACGAAATCTTTCTCTTTCAAATCAGCCAGGGCTTTTGTATATGGTACAGAAAGAACACCCATCTCTTTACGGAATTCTTTAGAGCGTTTATCGATGGTGCGCAATAATTCCTTATACGCGGCAATGAATGATTTGACGCCTTCATCCTCCAATTGAGCGGAGACTTCATTCATATCAATTCCGAGTTCGGCCAGATCTGCCAGCGCTTTTGATGCTTCCATCCGCCCATTGGTCGCCCTGGCCGTCAACTGCCCGTGGTCTTTGAAGGCTTTGACGGTAGCCGGAGGCATGGTATTGACGGTATTTTCGGCGATCAGTTCTTCCACATAAATCACATCACGATAGTCCGGGTTTTTCGTGCTGGTAGAAGCCCACAAAGGACGCTGAATACGAGCGCCTTTCGCTTCTAATTTTTTAAAACGGTCAGAAGCGAATGTGGTTTCAAAGATTTCATAAACATGCTTGCAGGTGGAAACGGCGGCTTTTCCCATCAACCCTTTGGCTTTCGTATTTCCGCCTTCCGCCATGGTTTTCAGGCGGGCATCCACTTTGGTATCAATACGTGAGACGAAGAACGAAGCCACAGAAGCCACATGGTCGATCGGTTTCTTTGCTTTAAGCCGTTTTTCCAGCCCACGCATATACGCTTCGCAAACGGCAACGTACCGATCAGGAGAGAAGATCAGCGTCACATTGACATTAATGCCTTCCGCGATGACAGCGGTGATGGCCGGCAGGCCCTGCAGGGTCGCCGGGATTTTAATCATCACATTCGGGCGGTCCAGAACCTTCCAGAGTTGCTTGGCCTGTTCAACAGTCTTCTTGGTGCTATGAGCCAGTTTCGGGCTGACTTCCAGGCTGACATAACCATCAGCCCCATTTGTCGCGTCATAGACCGGGCGGAAGAGGTCAGCCGCTTTACGAATATCTTCCACGGCTAGCTGGAAGAAAATGGTTTCCGTGTCACAATTGGCCAGAGCCATCGGTTGAATGGTTTCGTCATATATCCGGGAACCGCCAATGGCGTTATTAAAGATCGTAGGATTGGAGGTAACCCCCGTGATGTCGCCATCCGCGACCATCTTTGCCAGAGCGCCGTCTTTTAATTGACGGCGGTCAATATTATCCAACCAGGGTGACTGACCGGCATCCACCAATTGCTGCAAACTTGATTTACTCATTTGAACATCCTTCTTTCTAACATTTCAACTTTCTCATACCGGCGGTGATGTCGTTCCTGTGAGGAGAACTCCGCCGATAGAAACGCCGAGACCAGTTCTCTGGCCACTTCAATCCCCACAATTCTTGCCCCCAGGCAAAGCACATTCTGGTTATCGTGCTCCACACCCTGATGCGCGGAATACCCATCATGGCAGACGCACGCGCGTACACCTTTGTACTTGTTCGCAGCTACGGTCACCCCTACTCCGGAGCCGCACACGATTACAGCCCGATCGGCCTGCCCGGACTGGATGGCCCGGGCGGCCGGTTCAGTGATATCAGGGTAATCCACCGGGTCTGTTGACACGGCTCCCATTTCTATAACCGTATGCCCCAGATCAATAATCTGCTGCATGATCGCGGCTTTGTAAGGGAAGCCCGCGTGATCACAAGACACGGCAACGTTCATTATTTATCCAATGAGTTTCTTCGCTTCATCCACAACATGGTCAACAGTGAAGCCGAATTTTTCCATGACCACATTGCCAGGCGCGGAGGCTCCAAAATGATCAAGACCGATCACCACACCCTTATCGCCTACCCATTTTTCCCAACCAAAGGTCAGGCCAGCTTCAACAGCCACGCGTTTTGTGATACTTGAGGGTAGTACAGACTCTTTGTATTCTTCTGATTGCTCTTTGAAAAGTTCCCAAGACGGGAAGGAAACAACACGAACCGACTTACCTTCCGCGTTTAATTTTTCGGCGGCTTTAAGCACCAGATTCACCTCAGAACCAGAAGCCATCAAGATGATCTCAGGTTTCGCGCCGAAATCTTTTAAAACATAGGCGCCTTTCTGAACTCCTGTGGCAGAGGCAACAATACTTCGATCCAGTGTCGGCAGATTTTGACGGCTTAAAGCCAGGGAAGTGGGACGTTTTTTATTCATTAAAGCCACTCTCCAGGCTTCGGCCACTTCATTGGCATCCGCAGGACGGAGGGTGATCATATTGGGAATGATTCGGAGAGACGCCAGGGTTTCCACCGGTTGATGTGTTGGTCCGTCTTCACCCAGACCGATGCTGTCGTGGGTAAGGATCCAGACAGTAGGCAGGTGTGACAGAGCACCAACCCGCATGGCGCCGCGGCAATAATCAGCAAAAACAAGGAAGGTTGCGCCATATGGGCGGATACCCCCATGCAGGGCCATACCATTAACAATAGCCGCCATGCCGTGTTCGCGTACCCCAAAGTGGAAGTTCTTGCCTTCACGGTGATCTGCCTGGAAGGCCGGGCTGCCGTTTATCCAGGTATTATTACTCGGGGCCAGGTCAGCGGAACCGCCGATCAATTCAGGGATAGCGGCGGACAGGGCATTGATCACTTTTCCAGAGGCCACACGACTGCCCATACCCTTCGCATCGGTTTCGAAGACCGGAAGAGCTTTTTCCCAATCTTTCGGAAGTTCGCCCGAAATTCGGCGTTTAAGTTCATCGGCTTCCGCAGGAAATTCTGCTTTATAGGCTTCAAAGCGTTTGTTCCATTCGGCTTCCATTCTTTTGCCGCGGGAAACGCATTTTTTAAATTCTTTTGCCACATCTTCTGGAATATAGAAAGATTCATTCGGCCAGCCGAGTTTTGCTTTGGCAGCTGCCAGTTCTTCTTCACCAGCCGGTTCACCATGGGCTTTATGGGTACCCTGTTTATTCGGGAGACCATAGCCGATGATCGTCTTGCACATGATCATGGAAGGACGTGGGTCTTTTTTGGCTTTTTTGATGGCTTTATCGATCTTAGCTACATCGTTTCCATCATCCACCTTCAGAACCTGCCAGCCGTATGCTTCAAATCGTTTAGCACGATCTTCGGTAAATGCCAGACTTGTGGAGCCATCAATGGTGATTCCATTATCATCATAGAACAGTATCACTTTGCCCAGTTTTTGGTGACCGGCAAAGCTGGCGGCTTCAGAAGCCACCCCTTCCATAAGATCGCCATCGCCGGCAATGATGTAAGTGGTGTGATCGATAATGGTATGATCGGGTTTATTGAATTCGGCCGCCATGTGCGCTTCAGCTACCGCCATACCAATACCGTTGCAGATACCCTGACCCAGAGGACCGGTGGTCGCTTCTACACCGGGTGTCATTCCCACTTCTGGATGCCCGGGAGTGATAGAACCCCACTGGCGAAATTGCTTTAATTGTTCCAGTGGAAGGTTATAACCGGTCAAATGCAGAAGGCTGTATAACAGCATGGAACCATGTCCACCGGATAATACAAAACGGTCACGGTCAAACCAGTGCGGGTTTTTCGGGTTGTGGCGCAAATGTTTGGTCCAGATTGTGTAGGCAATAGCGGCTGCCCCCATTGGTAGACCGGGATGACCTGAATTTGCCTTCTGAACACCGTCCGCGGCTAAGAAGCGGATAGTGTTAATCGCGCGTTCCTGGGTAGTTGAATTCGACATGCTAACCTCGATATTTTTGTATTAAATTTGAATTATTTTACCATGCAGACCCGTTTTCTTAGACGTATTAAAATGGGCTATTTATCTATGCGCAGTTTATTGCTGACCCTGCTCCTGCGGTTTTTCAATAATCCCAGGGTTTTTCATACCAGTTAAAAGAAAATAACAGACCCTTAAATGGATCCGTTGTTTTCGACCTGTCACATAACTGTGTTGATATTTTCCGCCATCCCGCACCATAAATGGCATGTTTTCCACTATGACGGTCATCTTAAGTGTGTGTTCAATTTTCCTTTTTTATCTATCACTTCACTGGCAGGTTTCAAATAAAACGCAATGACTGGAACTATTCACTACGCAAAGATATCCACCCCGGCGGTGAATAACCGCTAGAACCGGGAGGGTAACAAAATCCGCCTGCCTGAAAACCCGGCGGCCAATTTCGATTGACGCATCAATAAGAAATTGAGCGGCGGTCTCGGGTCGACCGGCAGCTTCTACAGTAAAGTCATATCGACGACCGGTGAGTTCATTAAAATGGTCAATTTTTTCCAACCGCAAGTGAAGAAACTTCTGGCTGAAAAATATTTTTCCTTGCCCTCCTCGTATCCCATCTTTGCCGGTTTACCGGAAAAAATTGCCAGAAGCACGTTTACCTAAACATGCGGTGACTACCCTGGCCGTGGACATAAGAAGTGAAATCAAATTTTACTTTGCTTGATTTACGTAAACAATTACCCATGTTCTACCGGTGCCTTATTTAAACGCAGGCTGTTGCTCACCACAAAAACACTGCTGAAAGCCATCGCGCCCGCGGCCAGCATGGGCATCAGAAGCCCCAGGGCAGCCACCGGTATCAGAATGACGTTATAGAAGAATGCCCAGAACAGATTTTGTTTGATGGTGCGTAATGTAGCGCGTGACAGACGTATGGCTCTCACTACACCGCTTAGATCACCGCTCATCAGAACAATGGGTGCGGAAGCGATAGCCACATCTGTACCCGTGCCAATCGCAATTCCAACATCCGCCGATGCCAGCGCGGGGGCGTCATTGATACCATCGCCTACCATGGCAACGGTCATTCCGGTTTCCTGCAGGCGTCTGACTTCATCCGCTTTTCCGCCGGGTAGTACTTCCGCCAGTACCGTATCTATGCCAACTTGCCGCGCGACCGCCTCGGCTGTTTGCTGGTTGTCTCCGGTGATCATGGCCACTTTCAGCCCCATGTCATGCAGTTTCCGGATGGCCTCTTTTGACCCATCTTTGATAGTATCCGCCACGGCGATGATCCCTGCCGGTTGGCCATCGATGGCTACAAGCATGGCCGTCTTTCCATCAGATTGCAGCCGTTCAATGTCTGTTTGCCATTCAGAGACAGACATATTGTTATCATGCAGCAACCGGGCATTGCCAACCAGAACCAGATGACCTTCCACTGTACCCATCACACCCTGCCCGGTGACAGAAACAAATGCCTCTGGACTGGATACCGGTAAAGACCGATGTATGGCTTCGGCAGAAATGGCTTCACCCAGCGGGTGCTCACTGTTCTTCTCCAATGAACCTGCCAGAATTAAAAGCTGCTCACCGGTCAGGTCACTTTTTGGCAGTATGTCTGTCACCTGCGGTTGCCCGCGAGTAATGGTGCCGGTTTTATCCAGAACAACCATTTTTACCGATCCAGCCCTTTCAAGGGCTTCGGATGATTTGATCAGCACGCCCATTGACGCGCCTTTTCCGGTTCCCACCATGATGGCTGTCGGAGTTGCCAGTCCCATGGCACACGGGCACGCGATGACCAGCACCGCTACCATATTGATCAGCGCCCGGGTCACAGGAGTAACATCTGAATTGATAGCCAGAGACGGACCGAAGAGCAGCCAACCGGCAAACGTTACCAGCGAGATTCCAATCACAATGGGAACGAACACCGCGGAAACCTGGTCAGCCAGTTTTTGAATGGGAGCTTTACTTCCCTGGGCTTCTTCCACCAGGCGGATGATCTGCGATAACGCTGTGTCGCGCCCAACCCGGGTGGCACGATAAGTGAACGATCCCAGCTTATTGATTGTCGCTCCAATAACCGGCGAACCGGCAGATTTTTCCACCGGCAAAGACTCTCCGGTCAGCATGGATTCGTCTACAGATGAATAGCCGTCAACCACAATACCGTCAACCGGCAGTTTCTCACCGGGACGCACCATCACCAGGTCATCTAACAGGACCTCATCGATATCCACATTCATTTCTTTTCCATCACGCACAATATGTGCGATCTTCGGACGCAGGCACATCAACTTTTTAATGGCTTCACTGGTCTTCCCTTTAGCACGCGCTTCAAGGAACTTGCCCAGCTTGATTAGCGTGATTATTACAGCGGCCGTCTCAAAATAAACATGACCTTTGATCCATCCAAAGGTCACGGGTAGAGAGTACAGGAACGCTACAGAAGAACCCAGTGCCACAAGCACATCCATGTTCGCTGAACCGTTCCGTAATGCCTTATACGCGCTGACATAGTACTGCCGGCCGACATAAACCTGCACCGGAAGAGCGAGCGTCAGCATGATCCATTTGAACCAGTAGGTATGGGAGACTTCCATGGGGAATAATCCCATATCCCCGGACATTGACAGGATAAAAAGTGGAACGGTGAAAACCAGACCGATGATCAGCAGTCGCTTTTGTTCATTGGTCTCTTTCTGCCGCGCAAGACCTTCCACATCTTCCGTCTCACCACCGGAATCAACGGCGCTAAATCCGGCTGCCTGAATCGCCTGTTGGATTTCGACACGGGTCAATATTGTGGGGATGTATCGCACCCGGGCTGTCTCACTGGCGATATTAACGCTGGCTGACAGGATACCAGATAAGGATGTTAATTTCTTTTTCAGTCGGTCTGCGTCTATCGAATCACTTAATCCCCGAATGCGTAGATCCAGTTCGCCTTCCGCAATTCCATACCCCGCCCGTTCTATGCGTTTTATGATGGTTTCAATGGAGGCAACAGCCGGATCGTAATTCACTGTGGCGCGTTCATTCGATAAATTAACAATAGAATCTTTAACGCCTGCTTCTTTTTTTAAATTGCGTTCGATGGTCGCCACACAATTCGCACATGTCATTCCCGTAACCGGGAGAATGACCTGCCGTGTTTCTGCCATAGGGTCTCTTTTCTCTAAGCTGCCGGGTAATTGATCTCGTTCAATAATGATCTGATGGTTTCATCAGTGGCCGGTGCGTCATATTCCACCGTGACCGTCTTCGCGGCCGGATCGCCTTCCACGCTTTTCACACCATCAAGGTCTGAAAGCTCCATTTTTATGGTATGAACACAATGCCCGCAATTGATCGCCGGAATGGAATAGGTAACAGTAGTCATTTTTTCTCCTTACGCATTAATAAGAACGATTGGTTTTATCAAAAACATCACGTATCTCACGAAGGACCCTTTCACGCTCTGCAGGATCATCGCCACGAATAGCTGTTATCACGCAAGAATTCAGGTGATTCTCCAAAATAATGGAGCTTATCTTACTTAATGCAGCCTGAGCGGCCTGTATCTGCTGTATTACATCAATGCAATAGGCTCCGTCATCCACCATGCGTTGAATTCCGCGCACATGTCCTTCAACATTTTTTAATCGCAACGTGATATCTTTGTCCATCTTACTCCTTACCCCCCCCTACCGGGTGGGGTATTTATATTATACCAGGGCTTACAAAACTGTCAACAATCTATATATGAATTTTTTACTTACTTTTTGTTGATTGCCAGTGGTATATGATTTATACTGATTTCAATCATGTGATTACAGGTGATTTTGACCCATTTTCAATTCAATAAAGGGTTGTAATGGATAAATCAATAACCATTTCCACTTTGTTGTCCAATCTGTCTGATCTGCCTCCCATGCCGGATGTAGCGCAAAAAGTATTGGCTATGATCCGTAATCCTAAAACCAATATGGCAGAGATCGGGCAAATTCTTTCATTAGATCAGTCACTGGCTATGCTGGTTTTACGATGGGCGAATTCAGCGTATTACGGCCTCCGTCACCCGGTGGTGACAGTCAATCAGGCGGTGATCGTTCTGGGTCAACAGGCGGTGCGGAATGTTATTCTGGCCTCGACGGTTGCCAGCATGATGGACCGTCCACTGGCTGGCTATGGTCTTGAGAAAGGCGATCTCTGGCAGCATTCACTGGCTGTTGCCGGTGCTGCCCGCGAAATCGCGAAAAACGGCGGTGCTGAACTCGCCGAAGAAGCCTACACGGCCGGGTTACTGGCAGATATTGGCAAACTGGCATTTGAAACGGTTTTGCGAGATATCAATCCAGTTTCTCCTGAATGGCAGGGAAAAGCATTCTCCCATCTGGAAGAAGAATATTTTGGGATCGACCATGCCGCGCTCGGAGCAGAATTAGCCCGACGGTGGAACCTTCCAGCGCGTTTGCAAGACGCAATCGCTAACCATCATGAGCCCAGCGAATCAAAAGAAGGCCGATCTTTATGTTATGCCGTTCATCTGGCAGATTACACAGCCATGATCATGGGAATTGGTATTGGCATTGACGGATTACAATATCATCTTGATCCTGCCGCTGTGGAATACTATCATTTCAATGATCAATTGCTCGACCAACTCACCGAAGAGATCCCGGATTTTATTATGGAGTCAAATAATATGATCCGGGCACTGCCAATGGAAAATGCCTGAACACGAAAATGTTTACCGAAATGAAGCTGACCGTTATCACGCGTTAGTTTCTTGCGAAGACTACAAGAAAAAACTACCCTCTGCCATACAGGCAATAATTCCCCGTGGTTCATCTATTCTGGAATCGGGCGCAGGGACAGGTCGAGTGACAAACATTCTGGCGTCTATAGCCGGCGAGTTGACCGGGTTGGACCTTTCAGTTCCCATGCTGGTCAAAGCGGCCGCTGTCACCCCCATAGACAATCGAGTAATCCACGGTTTTTCAGCCGGCGACCACAGATTTTTACCCATTTCTGGTTCCCGGTATGATTGGGTCGTCTCCGGGTGGAGCGTATGTTACCTGGCAAGCTGGAACCGTGACGATTGGAAACCTCAGGTTAACGCCGCCCTCAAGGAATTTACTCGTGTGCTGCGTGCTGCTGGAAAAATCCTTTTAATTGAGACTCTCGGAACTGGTGAATTAACCCCCAACCCGCCGGAACATTTGATAGATTACTTATCCTACCTGGACAAACTCGGCTTTCAACGGACATGGATCCGAACTGATTACCGTTTCGCCGACGAAACAAACGCCCGTGAGCTGACCGGCTTTTTCTTTGGTGAAGGAATGCTGGAGAAGATCGATTTCAGCTCCAACCCTATCCTCCCGGAATGCACCGGTCTGTGGCTGATTAATAAAGCGGATCTTCTGAAAAGTCTTCCTGACTGAAATCCATCACCCGGTACGGGCTTCCATTTAAATCCAGAAAACGCAACAGGTCCGTCACCCGTACCACCAGCGTGGCAGTGTTGACATTAGGGTGAAACCCTGCCGTTTCAGCATCCAGTATGGTTTTATCCAGAACCGTTATCACCTCGTGGTTGGTATCAAAGACCAGCCCAAACGGACTTACCGCCCCCGGAAGCACACCTAGATATTTGAACAGACGCTCATTGGAAGCAAAGCTCAGGCGGCCTGAATGAAAATATCGGGCGAGTTTTGTTAAATCCACATCCGTTTCTACTCGAAGCACCACCAGGTAATGCTTCCTTCCGGGTTTGTCACGCAGAAAGAGATTTTTGCAATGCGCGCCGGAGTGCAGATCACTATATTTTTCGGCTTCCTGAACCGTGGCCACCGGTGGATGCTCAAATCGTTCAAATGGGATATTCATGGTTTTCAGAATTTCCAAAATTCTGGCTTCAGCGGGTAATACTGGCATTGTTGTTATCCAATCGTTAAAAAGATGATACCGGCAACAGTCAAAACCATGCCCAACATAATCTTCAAACTGAAGGGCTCACCTCCCAACCAGAGCCCCATGAGAACGCCGAAGAGGGGTGACGTGAAAGCGATGGGCATCACCTTTCCAAGTGACGCTCCCTTGATGGCAAGGTAGTAACACAACATTCCGGCAGAACCGGCCACAATACCACCGCCAATCACCAAATAGATCAGTGCTTTTGAACCTGCAGAAGGGATCTGATTCCATTCGGGGTAACTGACGATTCCCAGAATAACCAGTGCAACGGCTGTGCGGATGGTGATGCCCACCTGAGGAGAAAGGTTTCCCATGTACAGGCCTTTCTTTTCAAAATAGCCGCCGACACCCCACGCCAATGCCGTCAACAATGCGAATAATTGAGGTTTCATGATTCGCCTCCTCAATGCAAGTTTTAATCCAATTCTAAAACTGATGCCATTATAAGTGGGAAAACACTTGAAATTGGTAATAAAAGTGGGTACAATGTGGGTATAAATGGTTCAAAGTGGGTGAAAGTGGGATGCCGGGTTTACCGGCGTTCCCCCTTAAAACGGAGAATGTAGAACTCATGTTCCTCGGGCAGTATGAGCACTCAATCGATGACAAAGGACGGCTCACCATTCCGGCGAAGTACCGCGATTTGTTATTTGAGGGCGCCTTTATAACTGTCGGGTTTGATAACAACTTAATGGTTCTCACATCCTCCGCGTTTAACACAATTTCGGATCGTGTTAACCACATGAGCATGACGGATCCCGATGTGCGAGACTTGAAACGCATGATCTTCGGGCAGGCCAATCAGGCCGAAATTGACAAAGCCGGCCGTATGCTTATCCCATCGTATCTCCGCGAAATCGCCGGCTTGAAAACCAACCTGATCGTTGTAGGAATGGGAGATTATTTCGAATTGTGGTCATCAGAGAGCTGGGCGGAACGGAATAAATCGCTCGCGAACTCTGTCACCAATTCCAAACGGTTCGCGGCTTTCGACCTATCGGTTCGTTGATATGTCTGAAAACAAAGAAGGCTCTGGAGCCCCGCACCTTCCTGTACTTTACCAACCTTCTATAGATGCTCTTCAACCTCACGATGGCGGTCGTTATGTTGATGCAACCGTAGGAGCCGGAGGACATGCCCACGGTATCTTGCAAGCTTCCTCACCCGGGGGCGAACTTCTCGGATTAGACAGGGATAAAAACGCCCTGTCCATTGCCGAAAAGCGACTTGCAGATTTCACCGGACGCTTTTATTTGAGACATTCCTCCTATGCGCAAATGAAAACCGAGGTGGGAAACCTGGGTTGGACTTCTGTTGATGGCATACTGATGGATCTTGGTCTCTCATCCATGCAGTTGGACACCCCAGAACGCGGTTTTTCATTCCGTACTGATACACCTCTTGATATGCGCTTTGACCAATCTACCGGACTGAGCGCTGCTGACCTGGTTAACTCATACCGCGAAGATGAGATCGCCGACATTATCTGGGAATATGGTGAAGAACCCAAATCTCGGAAGATAGCCTCCGCCATCGTCCGAAGCCGCCCGATTACAACCACCGGCCAACTGGCCGCGCTGGTGGCCCGGGTTTATGGACCCAATCGCGGAGAGCATCACCCTGCCACCCGCACGTTTCAGGCCATCCGCATCGCCGTCAATGATGAACTGGGAACTTTACAGAAAACACTTCCCATGGCCATCTCTCTTTTGAAACCAGGTGGCAGGCTGGCCATCATAACTTTCCATTCCCTGGAAGACAGAATCGTTAAACATTTTTTCCAGATGGAAAGCAAAGATTGCCTGTGTCCCCCATCTCAACCGGTTTGCACCTGCGGGCATAAAGCCTCGATAAAAATGGCACAGAGAAAACCCGTCAACCCGAGCCAGGAAGAGATAAAGGAAAACCCCCGTTCCCGGAGTGCCAGGCTGAGGATCGCGGAAAAGTTGTAACTGGCACACCCTTTGCAGAGAAAAATCCCAATATAAAGAGACGATACCATGACAGCAATCGCGCACAAACTTGAACAGGCATACAGACAGGCTCCGTGGCGTTCTCAAGCGCAATGGAGTGGCATGTTCCTTTTGGTTGTGATCAGTTTTGTAATGGTGGCCGGGCTTTACCTGAACATTTCCGCGCAGGCCGCAACCGCAGGTCTTGATATCCAGGATTTACAGGTCCAGAAAGATGAGACCACACGCCGTTCCGCTGATCTTCGCAACCAATTGGCTTATCTGACCTCTGACGCGGTTATGGAAAAACGGGCTAAAGACCTTGGTTATAAATTGAACCGTATTGAAGAACCTACCTACCTGATCATCCCGCGTTACGCTGGTCGTGAAACAGCAAACATGGCTCCTCCTCCCGGTCTTGACATGATCCCATCGCCGGTTTTACGCCCGGCATACACCCAATCACTGTGGGAGTGGTTATTCCAGGGCGTCTTAAGTTACACAGATCCATCCATCGGAGTTACGCAGTGAACAACTCATCCTTTTTTCGCCTGAAAACAATGGGTATCCTGTTTACCGCATTAGGGCTGCTCATTATTATGCAGGTGATACGCATCCAGAACAGTCCGGCGGCGCAGTCATTAAGCGCGGATGCAATTAAAAATTATGATTACGCAGAAAAAACAATTTATCCTGAACGGGGATATATTTTTGACCGCTGGGGCCGCTTACTGGCGGGCAACAAAGAAGTATACGAAGTTGGCGTAGACCTACGGTATGTTAAAAATCCGGAAACAATATCTGAGATGGCGCATACTGTGCTCAATCTTGACTATGACTCAGTCCATGAAAAGGTCAGCCAGGGGTATATGGCTGACGAAGTGGAATATGTGGTGTTATCTGATTTTGTTTCGCCGGAACAAATTGCCACTATTAGCGAAACAAAAGAGAATTACAAGCGTTTGACTCCACTGAAAAAAGGGGAACGTATGCCCAGCTTAGAGGGGGTGGTATGGGCTCCGCATCTCCAACGCAGTTACCCGGAAAACGCTTTGGCTTCCAATATCATCGGTTTTTATTCCTTCGGTCTGCGCGATAAAGGCCGGGGATACTTTGGTGTGGAAGAGAAATATAACGACCTTCTGGCGGGTTCTCCGATTAAAGTCAGCGTTCCACAAAACCCCTATAAAGTTCGTGAAATTCCCACCATACCGCCGGGAGCCAGCATTATTCTGACCATCGATAAAGATATTCAGGCGAATATGGAATCCATCGCCAATAATGCCATGAAACGAACCGGTTCTACATCGGCCACCATTATTGTGATGAACCCCAAAAATGGCGAAATTCTGGCTATGGCCACCACCCCGAACCTGAATCTAAATGAATACTGGAATTATGAGAAAGTTTTTCCCAACCCAACTCCTTTCAATCGCGCGATTGGTCAAACATATGAGCCTGGTTCCGTTTTTAAGGTTCTCACCATGGCAGCGGCTGTGGATGCGGGTGTTGTAACACCCGATACCCCCTTCCTGGATACAGGTAGTGTTGAGTTAGGTGGTTACACCATCTATAACTGGGATCGCAATGCCTGGGGTCCGCAAACAATGACCACCTGCATGCAGCACTCATTGAATGTCTGTCTTACCTGGGTGGCGCAGCAAACTGGCGCAACACGCTTCTATCAATATTTGCAGGCTTTCGGGATAGGCCGAAAAACCAATATTGACCTGGCCGGTGAAGTAAACTTTCCACTGGCCCTTCCGGATGAGAAGAACTGGTCCATCGTGAACCTCGGAACCAACTCGTTCGGTCAGGGTGTTGCCACCACACCATTGCAAATGATCACGGCCGTATCTTCTCTGGCAAATGACGGAAAAATGATGGCCCCCCACATTATTCAGTCGATAGTCGAAAATGGGCGTCAATACAACAACACCCCGCAGGTGATCGGAAATCCAGTTTCGGCTAAAACCGCCCGTACAATGACACAAATGCTGGCTGTCTCTCTTGAAGAAGAAGCATCAGATGCGTTGGTAGAAGGATACCGCGTGGCAGGGAAGACCGGTACCGCCGAAATCCCAAGTCCGCAGGGTTATGTCAGCAACCTTACAAATGCCTCATTTGTTGGTTGGGGACCCGTCGATGACCCGCGTTTTGTGGTATATGTATGGCTTGAAAAACCAAAAAGTTCACAATGGGGCTCCATTGTTGCTGCACCGGTATTCAGCCAGGTCGTTCAAAGTTTAGTGGTTTCCATGAAACTCCCCCCCGATTCGACCCGGCTGGGCCTTGTTCAGAAATAGGTAAAAAATGTATTCACTGGCCGATCTACTTGACGCACTAACAGGCAGACATTTTGATGCGTTCCGCATGCTCATTTCAGATGCGGCCATTGATTCTCGTCAGGTTACGCCATCTTCGTTGTTTGTCGCGCTCCCCGGCGAACGTGCTGACGGCCATGATTACCTCCAAAAAGCGTTTGAAAATGGTGCTCTGGCAGCTATAGTCCAGAAGGATGTATCCTCTGACTTCCGTATGGTTGACCTGCGCCAGCCTCTGCCAGAAGATTTCAGGTTACCGAAAGCACCTTTTTGCCTCAGGGTAGATGACTCGCTTAAAGCACTTCAGCAGGCTGCGGCACACTGGCGGAATAAATTATCGGTTCGCGTAATCGGAATTACCGGCTCTGTCGGGAAATCAACCACCAAAGAATTAACCGCCGAGGTTCTTTCCCGGCGATTTTCAGTCATTAAAAATCCCGGCAACTATAACAACGAAATTGGATTGCCATTGACCATGCTGCGCATCACTCGCGCCACAGAAATAGCCGTTTTGGAAATGGGCTTTTTTGTGCCCGGCGAGATCAAATTCCTGTGCGATCTGGCCCATCCTGAAATCGGTGTGGTCACCAATATCGGAACCGTCCATGCGGAACGCGCGGGTTCGCAGGAAACTATTGCCCGCGGTAAAGCGGAACTCGTAGAAAATCTGCCCGCCAATGGAACTGCCATTTTAAATATGGATGATCCCTGGGTTCGATGGATGGCGGATCGATCGAACGCACCGGTTTTTCGGTATGGTATCGAATCCGATGCCGATATCACAGTCAGCCATATTGTCGGACGGGGGTTATCCGGCATTGAATTTACGCTAAATTACCAGGGACAGTCTCGTCGGTTGCAGGTTCCGATCCTTGGGAAACACTCTGTGCTCACAGTTTTGCGCGCCGCTGCGGTTGGATTTGCCACTGGAATGACCTGGGACGAAGTCATTGACGGGCTTCAATCCAGCACATCTCAACTCAGGCTTACTGCCATTCATACCCGGCGTGGAGCGCTGGTATTGGATGATACCTATAACGCGTCTCCCGAATCTACCGTTGCGGCGCTCGACCTTTTATCTGAAATTCCAGGCCGCCATGTTGCCGTGTTGGGTGATATGTTGGAACTCGGACAGTACGAAGTAGCCGGTCATCGATGGGTAGGTGAAAAAGCGGCTTCCGTGGCCAAACAACTGATCACTGTGGGGCAGCGAGCACGGATTATCGCAGATGCCGCCCGCGAGAGCGGAATGCCGATTACATCGATTACCTGTGTGGAAAAATCGGCTGACGCGGCTGAAATCCTCCGGACGCAATTGGATGAACGCGATGTTGTTCTGATTAAAGGGTCTCATGGCATGAGAATGGACCGCATTATTACCGAAATTGAGGCAACGATATGAAAGAGACATCGCTTTCCCTTACCCTTACCGGACTGGCTTTTATGATGACTGTTATCTGGGGAGGACCGTTAATCCGCATTCTCCATCATTTCCGAATCGGTAAGTTGATCCGTTTTGAAGGCCCCAACAGTCATATAACGAAAATGGGCACCCCCACCATGGGCGGCTGGATGGTTATCGTTCCGGTGGTTATGGTTACACTGCTGATGAATGCTTCCATCCTTTTCGGTTTTAGAATTTTTTCCACTATCGTCCTTGTCCCGCTAACAGTATTGATCGGTTATGGTCTGTTGGGAGCGATCGATGACTGGGAAGGCATCCGCGGCGAGCGCAAGGGACAGGGTATGCGGGCACGAACGAAACTGATCATTCAGATCATCTTTGCCATTCCTGTCGCGTTCCTTTTGAAAGATGTTATTCACGCGCCTCAAATGTTCTGGCCAGGCGTGTACGATGCTTTTGATCTTGGGATCTGGTATATCCCGATTGCCGTGTTTATTATCGTTTCCTGTTCCAATGCCGTTAACTTTACTGACGGGCTGGATGGATTGGCCGGTTTGATCTCAGCAACCGCGTTTGCCGCCTTCGGCGGCATAGCACTTCTGCAGGGGCAGGATTTCATTGGCCGATTCTGCTTCACTATGGTCGGAGCGTTATTCGGTTTCCTGTGGTTTAACGTGCACCCGGCCGAATTATTCATGGGTGATTCCGGCAGCCTGGCCATCGGAGCCACACTGGGTGTTGTCGCGCTAATGACCGGGCAATGGCTGTTGATCCCCGCGATAGCCATTATTCCGGTCAGCGAAGCCATGAGTGTGGTTTTGCAGATCTTCTACTTCCGTCTCACCAAAGGAAAACGCCTTTTTAAGATGGCTCCCCTGCACCATCATTTTGAGTTATGCGGCTGGAGTGAAACCCAGGTTGTTCAGCGTTTCTGGCTTGTATCCCTGATGTTTGCCATGGCAGGCGTGGCGATAGCGATGGTATAGCGATGAAAGACTGGACGAAGGAAAATGTTTTGATCATTGGCGCTGCCCGTCAGGGATTGGCCCTGACGCGCTACCTGTGTACCAAAGGATGCCATGTCACATTGAATGACAGCCGCACCCGCGATCAGCTTCAAAAAGCGATTGATTCTCTTTCCGATCTTTCAGTAGATCTAGTTCTGGGTAGTCACCCGTTGGAAGCTCTCAATGGGATTACCCTGGTGTGCATTTCAGGCGGCGTGTCTCCCGAAATGCCTCTGGTTGCAGAAGCACGCAACCGGAACATTCCCGTCTCCAATGATGCCCAGATATTCATGGAAACGGTGCCCTGCAAAACCATTGGCATTACCGGATCAGCCGGTAAAACTACCACCACCACACTGGTCGGACGGATCTGCCGTGCAGGTGCAAAACCAGACCAGAAAGTCTGGGTAGGTGGAAATATTGGAACTCCATTGATCTCTTTTGTAGACGAGATGAAACCAACCGATCTGGTTATTCTTGAGCTCTCCAGTTTCCAATTGGAGTTAATGACCACATCACCCAATATCAGTGCCGTACTGAACATCACCCCCAATCATCTTGACCGCCACGGCACTATGGACGCGTACAAAGCAGCCAAAGCCCGTATCCTCGATTTTCAAAAACCGGAGGATTGTGCCATCCTGTGCCGTGACGATGCCGGCTCATCTTCCCTGATTTCCAATGTAAGGGGAAAGCTGATCACCTTTGGCTGGAACCTGCCCATTGACCGTAATCCGGGTACTTATTTGAAAGATTCTGAGTTGGTTTTTGTTGAGAACGAAATTGAGACACCATTAATTTCCCGCGATGATATTTCCCTCCGCGGCGACCATAATGTGCTTAATGCTCTCGCAGCCTGTGCTATCACGTACGCGGCCGGATTTAAACCATCCGACATGGTTGCAGGAATAAAAGATTTCGCGGGAGTTGACCATCGTCTGGAATATGTAGACACAGTCAACGGAGCGGCCTGGTATAACGATTCAATTGCCACGGCTCCAGAACGAACTATAGCAGCCATTCGTTCCTTTTCTGAACCACTGGTTTTGCTGATCGGCGGACGTGACAAGAAACTCCCATGGGAAGATCTGGCTGAATTAATCAAGCAACGTGTTGACCACGTTATCGTTTTTGGTGAAGCCGCGCCAAAAATTCTGGACGCGTTACAGAAAGTACAAACCGAACCGCCCTCATTCACAATTGACTGCGCGGCCGGTTTAAGTGAAGCGGTGCGTCTGGCATCACTTCGGGCAGAACCGGATGATGTAGTTTTACTTTCACCCGGCGGCACCAGCTATGATGAATTTGAAGATTTCGAGGAGCGAGGCGAATGCTTCAGGACACTGGTCAAAAACCTTCAGTAATCTCTCAGACCGCTGAACTGGCGGCAAAAACCCAGCGATGGCTTCGTATGGGTATTGATGTCCCGCTGATCCTGGCGATCATCACCCTGCTTCTCTTCGGACTGCTTATGGTCTATTCTTCCAGTTGGAAATTCTCCATTCAACTGGGGCAGCCGGCAGCGTATATGTTCATTCGTCAGATCGTCTGGGTAATTCTGGGTACCTTCTTACTGGTGTTACTTAGCCGTATTGACTATCACCGCTACAGCAAATTAATGCTTCCGGCTATGATTGGCACGTATGCGTTGTTGATCGTGGTGTTGGTTTTACGTGATACCCGTCTTGGTGCCGACCGCACCATCTTGTTTGGTTCTGTGCAACCTTCGGAACTGGCGAAAGTTGTCACCGTGCTTTACCTTAGCTTCTGGTTAAACAACCACAAACCCGTTTTGAATAATTTCACTATGGGTATTATCCCTATGTTGCTGTTATTGGGCATAAATGCCGGGCTGGTACTTCTTCAACCTGACATCAGCGCGGCAGCCACAATCATCGTTCTGGGTGGGATCCTCTTCTACCTGGCCGGTGGTGATATGAAAAAGATCGTTTTTGTAATCCTGGGTGTGGCTTTTTTTGGTGCGATTGTCGTCAGTGTAAGTGCCACCGGACGTATCCGCATGCTCGACTATATAAACGGTCTTCAGAATCCGGTACAGGCGTCTTATCATGTGCAACGTTCTCTGGAAGCAATTGTCAAAGGCGGACTGTTTGGAGTTGGAATAGGGCGTGCGACGACCAAGTTTACCGGCTTGCCGGTAGCCCCGACTGATTCAATTTTTGCGGTAATAATGGAAGAAACCGGACTTATTGGTGCCCTATTTGTGATCGGGTTATACATTCTTATCTTATGGCGCGGATTGTATATTGCCAATAAAGCGCCCGATCCTCTGGGGAAATTACTGGCCGCGGGACTGACAATCTGGATTTTCATGGAAGCGGCCATTAATATGGGTGTTATGGTCAACCTGATACCATTCGCGGGTAATGCTTTACCGCTAATCAGTGCTGGTGGTTCCAGCCTGACCACAACCATGATGAGTTTTGGTGTGATCCTAAATGTGGCTCGAACCACAAGAGGCGTCATTCCGGAAAGGAGACCTGCCAGTGCGATTGTTGATTTGCGCGGGTGGGACCGGAGGGGGGGTGTACCCCGCTCTGGCCGTTTTACAAACACTCGGAACTGACGCGAACTCCGTTTTATGGGTAGGAGGAGAAGGCGGAATGGAAGCTGAAATGATCACACGATTGTCCATTCCGTTTACTTCGATTCCGGCCGCCGGCGTGCATGGTGTGGGCCTTAAAACCCTGCCATCGAATATCGCGCGCCTGTTGCGTGGAGTGGCCGCGTCTCGCCGTATTCTGGCAGATTTTAAACCGGATGCGCTGTTATTTACCGGGGGATACGTTGCTGTCCCTATGGCTGTTGCAGCCAGAAAGTTACCATCCCTTCTTTACACACCCGATATCGAACCAGGTTTGGCCATCAAAGCCATTGCCCGCTTCTCAAACTGCATCGCGTTGACTGCGCCAGAGTCGAAAGCATTCTTCCGTTATCATAAACACCTGGAAATAACCGGCTACCCTACCCGCCCCGGTCTGAATAATTGGAAAAAGGCGGATGCGCTGAAGCATTTTGGATTAAATGAATCAAAACCCGTCCTCTTCATTTTTGGAGGCAGCAAAGGCGCGCAATCCATCAATGAAGCTGTGTTTGACCTGTTGCCCCAATTGCTGGACCGTGTCCAGATCCTGCATGTCACCGGGCAGGCGCATATTGAAAAAGCCGAAGCGGTCAAAGACGGGCTCCCTAATTCATCCGGTTACCATCCACTACCATATCTGCATGAAGATATGGGCGCCGCGTTTACCGCGGCTGATTTGACTGTCTGCCGGGCAGGTGCGTCCACTCTCGGAGAGTTGCCGTTGTTCGGTCTACCGGCCATTCTGGTCCCATACCCGTATGCATGGCGTTATCAGAAAACCAACGCGGATTACCTTGTACGAAATAGCGGCGCGTTGATGGTAAAAAATGAAGATTTGAAAGCCGGACTGCTCCCCGCAGTTCTGAGTCTGCTTGACTCGCCGGAGAAAATGCAATCCATGCGTGAGAACATGCGGCGACTGGCTACACCTGACGCGGCAGAAAAACTTGCGGACATCCTTCGCAACCTCGCCAACAAAAAGAAAGGACCCAACTCATGATCAGCCTTCAAGTGATATTCTGGCTGCTTGTGATCATTTTTGCCATCATCGGTGCAGTTCGCTGTTGGGCCAGCGAGCTTTTGGTCACATTCTCCAGTGTTCTGGCATTATTTATTCTATTCATCCTGGAAAACTATGCGGGGTTCGCCAGCGAAAGCCCGCTATTTACACAAGAAGTTCCGCACTTCTGGCTCCAATCAGTCATCTTCCTTGGACTAATTGTTTTTGGCTACCAGGCGCCTAACCTTCCCGCGTTGGCTGGCCATATGCGTTTCGCCAATCGCTCTCCTCTCGACCATCTGGCCGGTGCGTTGCTGGGAGCCATCAACGGATTCTTCATCTTTGGCAGCCTGTGGTTTTTTATGGACGCAGCCGGTTATCCGTTTTCCATTATTTCAGCTCCGGCAGCCGGCACCGAAATTGGTGACGCGGCCATTAATTTACTGGCATACCTTCCACCCAACTGGATGGTCTCGCCGGCTATTTATTTCCTTACCGGCCTTGCTCTGGCGCTCGTTGTGGTGGCATTCCTATGACAAACCGCGTGCACTTTATTGGTATTGGAGGCACCGGACTTTCGGCCATCGCGAAAGTTCTGGTTGAGAAGGGTTGGCAAGTCAGCGGTTCTGACCGCTCCTCTTCGCCCTATCTCCAGGAGCTTGAAAAACTGGGGGTAAAACTGTATATCGGCCATTCGTCTGAAAACATCAAAGATGTTGACGTTGTGGTGCGTTCCTCTGCCGTGCCGGATGATAATGTTGAAGTCATTTCTGCCCGTGAAAAAGGCATTCCCGTACAGAAACGCGTTGACTTCCTGCCCACCGTTATAGGCAACCAGGCTTGCATCGCGGTCTCCGGTACCCATGGCAAAACCACAACCACCGCGATGATCGCCTGGATCCTCACCAAAGCTGGAATGGATCCGTCATTCATCATCGGGAGTGTCTCTAAGAACCTTGGGACAAACGCTCACGCCGGCAAAGGTGAATTCTTTGTCATCGAAGCGGATGAATACGATTCCATGTTCCTCGGTCTGCGGCCGTTTATCGCCGTGGTGACCAACGTGGAACACGATCATCCAGATTGCTACCCCACCCCGAAATCGTACACCCAGGCGTTCCTCAATTTTCTATCTAATCTCGAACCCCGGGGAGCTGTCATTTTGTGCGCGGATAACGCCGGCGCCATGGATGTGCGATTCAAATTACCCCCCAACAAGCCGGTGTTCACTTATTCATCGTATTTATTACTGGAAAGTGACCCGAACAGCAATCAACAGAACGCGGATTACATACTGACTCGCTCAGATGACGGAACGTTTCACCTTTGTACGCAGGAACCGCTGCATGTACGCAAAGAAGTTTTGCCGATGTCGGTCGGAATGCCCGGTATTCATGTTTTGCAGAATGGCATGTCTGCGGCAATTGCCTGTATGACGCTCGGTGTTGACCCGGCCGAGATCAGCCAGGCTTTAAGTGATTTTTCGGGTACCGGCCGCCGCTTCGAAATTGTGGGCGACCAAAACGGTATAACACTGATTGACGACTATGCGCATCATCCTACCGAAATTCGAGCCACCATCCAGGCGGCTCGATTGGCTTACCCCGGACGCCGCCTCTGGGTCGTCTGGCAGCCGCATACCTTCAGCCGTACTCAGACCCTTATCGCTGATTACACCCGCGAGGTTTCACTGGCAGACCGGTTGGTAGTCACCGAGGTATTTGCCGCCCGTGAAAAACCCAACGGCTTTTCAGCTCTTGAAGTGGTTCAGGCGGTGAAGAATATACCGGCAGAATTTGCCCCAACACTGGATTACGCTGTAACTCACCTTGAATCAAACCTGCAATCCGGTGACGTAGTGCTGGTACTTTCGGCCGGTGACGCTATTCAGATAAATAAGAAATTGCTTCAATCTCCACGTTTTAACAATTCGAAAGAACCTTTCGGGGTGAAAAAATGACGCAACCAACAGATCTGTCATCCTCCATCATCCCCACCCTGCGCGAAAAATATGGCGAATTGCTGCAGGAAAATGTTGTGCTGGCAAATTACACCACCGCAAAAGTGGGCGGTCCAGCAGACGCTTTGATCGTCGCCTCTTCCAGCCAGGAATTGGAAGATATCTTCACTACACTGTGGAAACTTAATTGTCCGGTACGACTTCTGGCAAGTGGAGCCAACGTACTTTTCAGTGACGCGGGATTCCGCGGTGTAGTAGTTTTGAATCACGCTCGTAACGTCAAGATCGACCTGCATCATGAAACCCCGTCTGTCTGGGCGGAAAGTGGTGCTAACCTGGCAAGCATGGCTCGCCAGGCCGGCTTACGTAATCTGACCGGTATGGAATGGGCAACAACTGTCCCTGGCTCTGTCGGCGGAGCCGTGTATGGTAATGCCGGTGCCTTTGGTTCGAATACAGCAGCCTCATTAAAAGTGGCCGAAATCTTGCACCCAACAGAAGGGAAACAGGAATGGCCGGTAGAAAAACTGGAATACGGATACCGTACCAGCTGGTTGAAGAGGAATCCGGGCAAGGTCATTATTCTCTCCGCCCGGTTTGAACTCTCTTCCGGCCAGCCTGAAGCCATTCAGGCTAAAATGTCCGAGTTTTCCGCCCGCCGCCGGGAAACGCAGCCGCAGGGAGCCAGCATGGGCTCAACGTTTAAGAACCCGGAAGGCGACTACGCTGCAAGGTTGATCGAAGCAGCCGGATTGAAAGGTACCCGCGTGGGAGGCGCTCAGATCAGCGAAAAGCACGCAAATTTCTTTATTAATGTCAATAACGCAACAGCTTCGGATTACTACTCGCTGATCCAATTGGCGAAAAGCAGAGTATCTGAGGCTTTCGGCGTTTCGCTTGAACTGGAAATTGAACTGGTAGGAGATTTCTCCGTCGGTTCACAAAAATCCTCTGGCAATAGAGAGTAATTATTAATGGAAAAGAAAATTCGCATTGGTGTAATTTTCGGGGGACGTTCCGGCGAGCATGCCGTTTCATTGATGTCAGCGCGTTCTGTATTGTCGGTTATGGACCCGAAAAAATATTCCATTACGTGCATTGGCATTTCAAAAAAAGGGGAATGGTACACCGGTGACTCTGTACTTGAAGCTCTTGAAAATGATGACGTGTCAGGATTGCAAAAAGCCATCCTGAAACCTGTGCCCGGTGCGGCAAAGCTGTATCGCGTCACGGGTATTGATACTGAAAAGAAGCTCGAACTGGCTGCAGAACTGGATGTCATCTTCCCGGTTCTGCACGGCACATTCGGTGAAGACGGCACTCTGCAGGGACTGCTGGAACTGGCTGACGTTGCGTATGTGGGTTCCGGGGTACTTGGTTCTTCGGTTGGAATGGACAAAGGCCTCTTTAAAGATGTGATGCGAGCGCATAACATCCCGGTTGTTGAATCCATTACAGTATCACGCCATGAGATCGAAGCAGATCTGAACGCCGTGATCAGCAAGGCAGAAGCGTTGGCCGGCTATCCGTTCTTTGTCAAACCAGCCAACCTTGGATCATCGGTGGGAATCTCCAAGTGCCGCAGCCGGGCTGACTTGCTGGAAGGCATTATGGATGCCGCGCGCTTTGACCGCCGTATACTGATCGAACGCGGACTCGTCAACCCTCGTGAGATCGAGATCAGCGTGCTGGGAAATCAGGAACCCCGCGCCTCGGTGGCCGGTGAGATCATACCAGAGGCTGACTTCTATTCCTACTCCGCCAAATACCTTGATGGCAGCTCACGCCTGAACATCCCGGCCGACCTGCCCGCAGAGACCTCCGAAGCCATGCGTGCCATGGCAGTGGAAGCGTATAAAGCTATTGACTGTGCCGGTATGGCCCGTGTTGACTTTCTCCTTGACCGGGAAACCGGTCAGTATTACCTCAATGAATTGAACACCCTGCCGGGCTTCACCAAGATCAGTATGTATCCAAAACTTTGGGAAGCCACCGGTCTTTCTTACCCGCAGCTTATTGACCGGCTGGTAGACCTTGCATTTGAACGCAAAGCAGACCGCGATCACACTGTTCGCATCTACGAAGGATAACCGCAGAAACTATGACCGGAATCAGCGATATCTTCAACCCCAAACCGAAAGGCTCGTCATTACAACAGGCCGTTCCGCGCGAATCAAAAAAGGTTCGCCGCAGCCTGCTTGACATACTGTTTGGTCCTTCGCCCACGGTCAAAAAAATTGACGTTCCCACATATCCGGTGATCAAACCGTTAACCGGCATTGAACAGCCTCCGGCGCCCTCTCCCCTCTCGCGGTTAGACAAAGTCTCTCGCCTCTTTGGCATCAAGCCTGACCGTACCGCCCTTGAAAATTTACAAGAGCAGATACATAAAGAGAAACCTCATGGTGAGACCATCATCGGCAAAGTAGGCCGAAAGATGAACATCTCGCCCAAAACCAACCCGATGATTCCTTCGCGCGCCGCTTTGAATCAAAAACATTCCGCCCGCGGTGTGGTGATACCCACTCGAATAACCCCAAGCACGGTGCGCAGCATCAATTCACCGGTTTCTAAGAACTCGCTGATAGGCCGGGTCAAGCAAACGATTGAAAACAAACAAACCTCGCCCACTCTGGTGATGACCTTCGTCAAACCCAAACCAGAACCCAAACCAGAAGTCGCTGCCGAACCTCGTGTCAAACCGAAGAACGCGAAAGAATGGATCATGGCGTTCCGGGCAAACCTTCAAGAAGCTAAACTTCCTTCCCTGTGGAAAGCGTCAACTGCCGTCAACTCAACGCCGGTAATTACACGGCGCGGCACCTATGGCGTTCCGCTTCGCAAACAAACCCAGAACAAAGTCCGCCGGCAGTTTTACCTGGCATTGGGAGCCAGTGGTGCAGAGATTCGGGTACCGGCATTACCAATCTTGACCCCGAGCTGGAGAGTGATTTCAGGCCTTCTGGCAGCCGCCTGCATTGCTGCCGGCGCGTATATGCTCTACGCCCCTGAATTCCTGGTAACCAGTGTTGAAGTCAAAGGACTCAACCGCCTTGACCCGGAACGCATCCAGCCTATCCTGGATCTGGCTAACCGCTCCGTTGTTCTGGTTGATGCCAACCTGGTAAAGGAACGTGTATCACAGGTACTGCCAGAATTGAAAGATATTCGCGTTTCCATTGATTTCCCTGCCACCATTTCTATAACCCTCGGCGAACGCAAGCCCGCTCTGGTTTGGGATTACAACGGTAACCAGAGTTGGATCGATACCGATGGCGTACTCATCCCTGTTCAAGGTGAAGGCGGCGAATTGTTGACAATCCTCTCTGATGTTCCCCCACCGGTGTGGGATATCTCGGAAAAGAAAGAGATCATCAAAGCCCGCGCGGCTGCTGGAGTCCAGTTTGAACCCCAGGCCAAAAAAACCGAAGATGACACGAGTACGGTGGAAGAACCCAAAATATTTGGAACTCAGCAGGTGGAACCGGCTGTCTTGTCTACAGCCATCCAGCTCAGCACCATGATGCCCGTCGGCGCGCAGCTGATCTACAACAGCCATTACGGCTTCGGATGGAATGACCAGCTCCAGAACCTCACCGTCTACATCGGGCAGAATTTGGATAACCTTGACATCAAAATGAATGAATACTCCGCGATCATGATCGCGTTGCAAAAGGACGGTATAAAACCGGGAATGATCAGCCTTGAACACGTGCATGCCCCGTTTTATCGATTGGAGAGGCAATAATCATGGACGAGCCCATTGTCGTAGGAATTGATATTGGTACAACAAAGATCTGCACGCTGGTTGCGCGTGTAGAAGGTGAACGGAACCTGCGAATTCTTGGAGTTGGTATTGAACCCTCTCAGGGTATTCGCAAAGGAACGATCGTTGACCTTGCCAGCGCGACACAGGCCATTTCCCGTTCGATCGAAAAAGCCCAGCGTACATCAGGGCTTGAGATAACCTCGGCGCTGGTCAGCCTTGCAGGCTCGAATATTGAGAGCTACAACAGCAAAGGCGTGGTAGGCATCTCCGGCCGCGTGATCGAGATGGCAGATGTCAACCGCGCGCTCGAACAGGCGCAGGCCGTCTCTCTGCCCCACAATCGAGAGGTTATCCACATCATCCAGCGTGGCTTCTCGATTGACGGTCAAGAAGGCATCCGTCTTCCGGTCGGTCTGCATGGTTACCGCCTTGAAGTGGAAGCGCACATCATCACCGCTGCCTCTGCCACCATAGAAAACCTGCGCAAGAGCGTTCAGGCATCGAGTGTGGGTATTTCTCAACTGGTGCTCAACCCGCTGGCTTCCGGTGAAGTTGTATTAACAGATACCGAGCGTGAGATGGGCGTGGTGGTTTGCGATATCGGTGGTGGCACCAGCGATATGGCCATCTACATCAACGGTGACGTGTGGCATACCATGGTGATGCCCGTCGGCGGTAACCATATCACCTCGGATATTGCCCATGGTTTGAGCCTTTCACTTTCGCAGGCGGAAGAAGTGAAAAAGCTGTACGGCTGCGCGAACGTGGATGAAGTTGCCGAAGGTGATGTGTTTACTGTGCGCAAATTCGGAGAAGACCGCGCCACCACGGTCACCCGAAAGGAACTCGCGGAGATCATCAACTACCGCGTGGAAGAAATTTTTGAGTTGTTATTGCTGGATATCAAACGGTCTGGATATGATGGTCTATTACCCGCGGGAATGGTGCTGACTGGCGGAAGCAGCCTCCTGCCGGGCATTCGGACGGTTGCCAGCAAGATGTTGGGCATTCCGGTGCGCATTGCCGGCCCGGAAAACCTGTTGGGGCTGACCGATCAGCTTCATTCTCCCGCCTATTCAACAAGTGTCGGCTTATTGAATTGGGCAATTTTGATGAACGACGCAAGCATAGTGAACCGCGGCGGACGCGGATTCAATATCAATTTGCCCAAACTGGACGTCGAAGCCATCAAAACGTTCTTCACAAGGCTGCTACCGTAGTACAACTTTTATGCCACTTATGAGGATGAGTGGCGCAAATTCAATTCTTAAGTTAAAATTAAGAATCGAGGATTGAGTGGAGGAGAATACCATGGAACGCACCAACACGAACCAACCCGAATCCTTAGCCCGAATTAAAGTTATAGGGGTCGGAGGGGGCGGGTGTAATGCGGTTAACCGCATGATAGATGAAGGTTTGAACGGTATTGAATTCATTACCGTGAATACCGACGCGCAGGCATTGGTGCTCTCAAAGGCACCTACTCGTGTGCGCATCGGTGAGAAAGTGACCCGTGGGCTGGGTGCTGGCGGCAACCCGGAGATGGGTCGCAAAGCGGCGGAAGAATCCGCCGAAGAACTCTACGAAGTTCTTAAAGGCAGCGATATGGTCTTCGTGACAGCCGGCCTTGGCGGAGGAACCGGTACCGGAGCGGCTGCCATTATTGCCCAGATCGCCAAAGAAATCGGCGCGTTGACCATTGGCGTGGTCACCCGCCCCTTCACCTTTGAAGGCAACCATCGCGCCAAATCCGCCGAAGAAGGCATTGCCAAACTTAAAGAACATGCCGATACACTGATCGTCATTCCCAATGACAAACTGCTGCAGATCGTTGATAAGCGCGCCAGCATTGCTGACGCCTTCAAGACCGCCGATGACGTACTGCGCCAGGGTATTCAGGGCATCTCAGAATTGATCACTGTTCCAGGCCTTATCAACCTGGATTTTGCGGATGTACGCACCATCATGTCGGAAGGCGGTGCCGCGCTCATGGCTGTCGGCCGCGCTTCCGGCGAAGACCGCGCCCGTATTGCCGCCGAACAGGCGATATCCAGCCAACTGCTCGACATCACCATTGACGGCGCCCGCGGCATTCTGTTCAACGTGACCGGCGGCAATAACCTGACCCTCTTCGAGGTCAACCAGGCCGCGGCTATCATCAAAGAAGGCGCCCACCCCGATGTCAACCTGATCTTCGGCGCTGTGATCGACCCGCAGTTGGGCGACGAAGTGCGTATCACCGTCATCGCCACCGGCTTTGATAACCGCAATATGCCGCGCCGTTCGGCGGCCAATGTTATGCCCCAGCAGGTTGAGATCCCCCGCGTTAATCCCGCGGCGCGTGTCACCGTAGCCGGTGAAGCCCGTCAGCTACAACCGGCGGAATTCCGCCCGGTCATCATGGAGACCGATGATCTGGACCTGCCCACCTTCATGCGCAAACGCATGAACAGCAATCACAACGAGTACTGATCTTTCACTTCTCCATTCATCCTTGCGAAGTCATTAAGTGCCGGATCTCACAAATCCGGCTCTTTTTATCGCTTTTCAATTTTCTAATCTTAAGAATCCCAAAATATCCTTGATTCTACCCGAAGCCTATGCTAGAATGTACAGGTACAAGATTTAGGCCAATTCTATATCTCATACCCCCATATATGGGGGTATATTAATCCAATCAATTTGCGAGGGGTACATGCGCTGTCCGTACTGTCAGAAAGCGGAAACAAAAGTTGTTGATACCACACATGACTCGCGCGGCGGTGTACGCCGTCGTCGTGAGTGTGAGGTCTGCAAACAGCGGTTCAGCACGTATGAACGTCCCATCCTCACCATGCCATTGGTCATCAAACGTGACGGTACCCGCGAAGAATTTGACCGCGATAAGCTCACCCGCGGTATTCGCATATCATGCTCCAAAACGCCGGTCAACGCGGCCGAAGTCGAGAACCTTGTTAATGAAATTGAGGCTTACTTACAGCAAGCCGGACGCCCCGAAGTATCATCCCGCGTTATCGGTGACAAGGTCATTGAACGCCTGAAAAACCTGAACCTGATTGCTTATATCCGTTACGCTATCGTCTACCTTCAACTGACCGATCTCCACGCGATCCGTAACGAAATTGATCTCCTACTGGAAGGTGAATGAACCATGGCTACCCAATCTCCCGAATTTGCCAGCAAAACATCGGCTTTCACGCCCGCCCCGCAAACCTCCCTGCGCCCCGTGCAATTGACGGATAACGCGCGCCAGGTTCTGGTGCGGCGCTATGTGCGCCGCGGTGAAGACGGCAAGCCTGTGGAAACCGTAGAGGAGATGTTCTGGCGGGTGGCCTATAACATCGCGCGCGTGGAAAGCGATTACGGCAAAGAGGTCGGTCCTCTGGCGGAGCAGTTCTACGACATCCTCACCTCACGCAAGTTCTTCCCCAACTCCCCCACCTTCACCGGCGCGGGTACGCCCCTCGGCCAGTTAGCCGCCTGCTTCGTGCTGCCCATCACCGATGACATGGGGCGGCAGTCCACCGGCATCTTCCAAACCCTGCGCGACGCGGCGCTCATCCAGCAGACGGGCGGCGGAAATGGTTTTTCGTTCTCTCGCTTGCGCCCGGCCGGTTCACTGGTAAAGACTTCTGCCGGGCAGGCCACCGGCCCCATCGGCTTTCTGCGCGTGTATGACCACGCCTTTGGCGAGGTGGCACAGGGCGGCAGCCGCCGCGGCGCAAACATGGCTGTGCTGCGCGTGGACCATCCGGATGTGGAAGATTTCATCACCTGCAAGACCGACGAACACACCATCACCAACTTCAATATTTCCGTCGGCATCACCGACGCGTTCATGCGCGCCGTGGAAGATGACGATGATTGGGACCTGTGCTTCCCGGATGTTAAATCACCCAAATATCACGGTTTCACCGGCACATTGGAAGAAGCAGAAGAGGCCGGCATCCCCATTCAGGTCTACAAGACCGTGCGCGCCCGCGACCTGTTCGAGAAGATCGTCACCCAGGCGCACCACAACGGCGAACCCGGTGTGCTCTTCCTGGACGCCGCCAACCGCACCAACCCCGTGCCGCACCTCTACAAGCTGGAAGCCACCAATCCGTGCGGCGAGCAGTGGCTTGGTCCCTACGAGAATTGCTGCCTGGGGTCCGTCAACCTCTCCGAACACCTTGGCCCCGATCACACCGTTGACTGGGAAGAACTGCGGAAGAGTGTGGTGCTGGCCACCCGTTTCCTTGACGACGTCGTAGACGCCAACATGTACGTGCCTTCCGTACCGCAGCTGCGTGAAGCCGCCCTGCGCGCCCGCCGAATTGGACTGGGCGTGATGGGACTGGCTGACCTGATGTACCACACCGGCATCCGTTACGGTTCAGAAGAAGGGCAGGAATTCGCCGCCCAGGTGATCGAATTCGTTCGTTACCATGCCATGCGAACCAGCATCGAACTGGCCGAAGAACGCGGCGCCTTCCCGGCTATTGCCGGTTCTATCTATGACCCTGACAAACTGACCTGGGTTCCGCCCGTTCCTCTGAACCCGTACAAACGTGACTGGAACCGCCCCGCCCTGGATTGGTCTGCCATTTCTGCGGGCATTCGCAAGCACGGCATCCGCAACGCCGCGCAGACCACCATCGCGCCGACTGGCACCATTGCCACCGTGGCAGGCTGCGAGGGATATGGCTGTGAGCCGGTCTTCGCGCTGGCGTATATCCGCCATGTTAACGACAATGGCAAAGACCTGCAGTTAACCTATGCCAGCCCGCTGTTCGAAAAAGCCCTTATTGAGTGCGACCTGGACGAGGACGAGCGCAAAGAGATCATCGACGAGGTGATGCGCGAAGGCTCGTGCCAGCATGTTAACTCCGTGCCCGAAAAATTGCGCGAGTTCTTTGTCGTCTCGCAGGATATCACCGCCGAAGAGCATGTGCGCATGCAGGCGGCCATGCAGGCGTTTGTGGATAACAGCCTCTCAAAGACCATCAACTTCAACACCGGCGCCACCGTTGACGACGTAGCCACAGCCTACCGCCTGGCCTGGAAACTGGGCTGCAAGGGCATCACCGTGTACGTCACCGGCTCACGCGAGACGGTGGTGCTGGAAACCCACGCCACCGCCGAAAAGAAGAAGGGCGGCAACGGTTCTTCCTCCAGCGTGGAATATGGTGTTGCCCAACATGAGGCAGACGGAGACGAATCCCGACAGTTGAAGATCTGGGAAGAGGTTCGCAAACCGCGCCCACGCGCCCTGCCCGGCTATACCTTCTCCACTGAAACCCCGCTGGGCAAAGCCTTCATCACCATCAACGAGAACGACGGCAGCCAGCCTTTTGAGATATTCATCAACTCCGCCAAAGCCGGCTCAGAGACGGCTGCCGTCTCCGAGGCGCTGGGACGCCTGATCTCCTTCGTATTGCGCCTCAGCTCGCCCGTGGCGCCCAACGACCGCCTGAAAGAGGTGGTCAAGCAGTTGGCCGGTATCGGCGGCGGACGGTCACTGGGCTTTGGCCCCAATCGCATCCGCTCCATGCCTGACGGCCTGGCCCATGTGCTGGAAGAATACCTGGTGGAGCGCGAGGAACGCCTGCGCGCCAACCCGGAGGGTCACAGCGTGGGGCATGCCGAAATGCACGAGATCACCGTGCCGGTGACGGTGGAGCAGCCCCTGCTGAAGATCGGCGACCTGTGTCCCGAGTGCGGCGAAGCGGCGGTCATCAATGAAGAAGGGTGTCGGAAGTGCTACGCCTGCGGGTATAGTGAGTGCTAGGAACAAAAAAAGGATTGATTTTGTTAGAAAATCAATCCTTTTTTTCAATTCAGAGAAAAGTATGGGGAGATATTTTAGAATAAAAGTATTATAAAAAACCTTCTATTCCCCATACAAGTACTTTCCAACTTTTCTTAGCATATCCAGATTTGAGATGTCGTGATGAAAAAGCGGCAAATTTGTTCGAATAACCTGACTGAACCTCTTTTCGATTTCCCTATGGTAGCCAGATTGCAAATTGTAACGGCTGGCCAGGAATTGGTTTCCCTCTATCACCTCCGGTTGGATGGTCTGGTTGATTACCAATGCCTGAACAGAGATTCCCAATCGTTCAAGTCCTTTCATGGCACTTTGGGTTTCCTCCACTGGCAACCGTTCAGGCAGCAAAACAAGTGAAAAAATCGTGTTCTTCGGATCTCGTAACATCGATAATGCGGTTTCATAGCGCAACTTATCTCTGCTTAAATTTTCCAGAGAGGTCGCGTCCATATTCATCAAGCTTGCAAGTTCGTTGCTGTCCATTATTTGCTTTTCTATATAACCAGCCCAATCAAATGGCATAGCAAGTTCACGCAAAGTTTTACCTGTTGGGGCAGTGTCAAACACAATAACCTGGCTTGTCGGTTGTTCCAGGAATCCAACAAACTGGTCAAAGGTAGCCATTTCTTCAGCACAGGGGGTGCTTATGGTATCTTCCCCTAAAAAAACACTCATCTGCCCCATCATGCCATTTAATCTTGCTTGAAAAATTCCCTTCGCGTCAGCCGGGTTGATATTCAAACCCCACAGATTGGAAACTTGATTAATAGGGACGATATTGCTTCCCGGAATATCTTGATGGAACATAGCCGAAAGGCTTACAGTCGGATCGGTAGATACGATAGTAGTTGAATAACCATGATCGGCAAACCAAACAGCCGTCGCAGTGGATATTGTGGTTTTACCTACCCCACCTTTCCCACCAAAAAACAGATATCGAGGTTTGCCATTTGGGTTCATTAATTGGGTTAATTGGTTGTTCATTTTTCTTCCTTCGTGAATACAAGTCAAATAGAATTTTGCAAAGCCGCTTTTATATCTTCTAGTCTGGGTATACCCAGCGAGATAAATTTGTTATTGATAAGAATAGCTGGCAGGCGCATGATTTTTGATAAATCAGTAGTCAAACCTGTTACCCGCAGTATCTCTAATGGAATAACTCCCATTAATGCCGCGCTTACATTAATCTTCCGAAATTCGGCTTTTATTCCTGTCTCAGTAATAGCCTGAAGAATAATTTCTTCCGCTTGTTTATCTTTTAATGCCAATTGTGGGTAACAGCATGTTCCACTGATTAATAAGATCAGGTGATCTTGTTCAAGTTCCTTCTTAAGTTGTTTCATATAATCCTCTTTGTTTTATATTACAACATTTGTATTTTACAATTATATGATAAAAATTTTTTCTTTAGAGCATATCTTCTTCACAACAAGATTTCAGGGTCTTTATAATCGCATCATTGAAGACAGATAAGCTTTTCAAGATATCCATTCTTTCTGTTTCTAAAATTTCCCCAAGAACCTGGGAAAAGAGTGACTGAAGTGCTTCTTTAAATTTCTTTCGTACATTCGTTCCCTGATCAGTCAATTGAACCAAAACAATACGTCGATCGTGATGATCTGATTCCCGGGTTACCATTCCTTTCTGAACCAATTGGTCCACCATACGGGTCATTGTGCTGTTAGCCAGGCGCATTTTTATACTCAAATCATTCATAGAGATCTGAGAATTTTCCGGTATGGCCAATAATATATATCCCTGTGCCCCGGTAATTCCCAATTTTTGGGTTGTATACCGGTCACAGAGATTGTAATAATGTGCCAGATCGTATGTAAGTCTTTGTAATTCGTCCGCGGATTGTAAAATATTCATTTCAATAATTGCATCCTTGAATATTTGTATTATACAATTTTATTCTTTATTGTCAAGATATGATATGAAATTCGTAATAAACTTTTACTTGAATTTTCGGATAATAAATCAAAAAAAATATATATATATTCATCTTTCTAATTGTGGTCCACCTAACGAACAGGGTGACCGTCAACCCGGTGACGCATACTGGTTCGGCAATCCAAACCCTAAGGGTTTTTAAAACCCTTAGGGTTTTAAAACACCGTCCCTCCGCTACACATCCTAAAGGTCAAATAAAACCCTTCCTACTTCTCAATCAGCACCCGTTATTTGTGGATTCGCATCGCGCCCAGACTGACCATCAACCCGGTGACGCGTATGGATCTAGCCATCCAAACCCTTAGGGTTTTAAAACACCGTCCCTTCGCTACACATCCAAAAGGTCAAATAAAACCCTTCCTACTTCTCAATCAGCACCCGTTATTTGTGGATTTGCATCTCGCCCAGACTGACTTTCAACCCGGTGACGCATATTGGTTCGGCAATCCAAACCCTAAGGGTTTTTGAAACCCTTAGGGTTTTAAGGCACCGTCTGTCTCATAATAATTCCACCCACCTCAAACAAATTCCATTGATTCGCCAAATTTATGATCACTCATAAATATCGAATGGTCCCTCGCCAACCCTTCACACCCGCCAAACCAGGCCTGCACCGCCTCACGATTTAACCGGGTGACTTTGTCACTCGTCAACGACTCGTAAGACGAATACGGCCAGTCGCGAAAATCATCAACAAACCCGTGTTTCTGTGGATTCTGATGTATGTACCGAACAACAGCAGTGAACTGTTTGTCATCCGTCACCATTACACGGCGAAAGGGGTGTTCAAACAGACTTCCCGTGCGTCTGTAGGTTTTGTTGAACCCTTTGGCATAGGCGTTAAAGAAATTCGCGAAAGCCGTCGATGGATCGGGTTTTGAGACCCTTAGGGTTTTTGAAATCCTAAGGGTCTTGTTTTCACACGAGACCTCACTTTCATTTCTGGTCTTAACCAGCAAATGGAAATGATTCTTCAACAGGCAATACGTGTACGTTTCAACGACTGGGTCAATATACTTCGCATAAAGGTCAAGGAAATATTTATAATTCCGTTCCTCACAAAAGATGTTCTCGCCGTTTATTCCCCGGTTAAAAATGTGATAATACGTATCAGGCTGCAGCGCGGGTGGTCCGGTCATTTTTCCCCGATTCATAAATAAACCGATGTTGTATTTGAATTTTACAACAATAATATTGGTCTGGAGGGAAATGCAAACCCTAAAGGTTTTTGAAACCTTTAGGGTTTTAACTTCGACCCAATTCATTCTGCTATACAATAAATCAAACCTGCCCCACACCATTCGGGGAAATTTAATCCATAAGAGAGTAAAACATGAAAAAACCATTCATCCTGCTTGCCCTTCCCATCCTGATCCTCGCCTGTAACCTCGCCTCGCCCCAACCCGCCATACCGCCGGAACTCACCATCTCCCTCAACCCGGTGACTGTCTCGCCCTACAGCGACGCCACCCTGCACATCCACGCCAAAAACACCGGCAACACGGATTGGACCAACCATTCCCTGGCGATCGGCTACGCGAAAGTCGATGGCGGCCTGTCCATGTTCTCCATCAACCAGGTGCCGGCCAACCTGCCGGCCGGGCAGTCCCTCGATCTGGATATCCCCTGGAAAGTGGATATCAATGATTCTGTCGGGAACTATGAACTGCGGATGGTACTGCTGGATGAAAAGAACTATGAAGTGGCCGGCACAAAGACGCCCTTCGTTTACAGTCAACCGGTGATCAGCCTGGTGGTCAACCCGCCGGAGCTCACCCCCACGTCACCCGCGGTGATCCATGCCGAAGTGGACAACCGCAACGGCGCAGACATGCCGGCCATGAGATTTGACATCCTGGCGTCCCTTCAGGGCGAGATTGGCGCCATCATGCTGTTGGAGGTCCCGCTGACGCTCAAGGCCGGTGAGGTCTTTACGCAAGATGTGCCCTGGCAATCGGATGTTCCCCTGCCCGCGGGCCAGTATACCCTGCAGGCCGTTTTGTTGACCGACCCCGGCTCGGTGCAGATCCAGCAGGTGACTGTCAACGTAACCGTCAAAGAGTAACAGTAATTATCTCTTCCCCTCCAGGATTCCAATTAATCCGGCGATCAGGCAGAGTGTTGTTCTTATAATGGAAATCTCATCAATCGCAAGGTTTTTAATGGACGAATAAATATCCCGTTTGCCAAACCTGCCGGATTCTGTATTAATTATTGTCAGGTGTTTTAGACAGGCAAAATCCCCAACAATAATAAACGTTAATCACAGGTAGCAATGAGATTATGTTCCGGAGGAAAACATGCGGAAAGTGACAGAATCATTTCCACAATCACCCCGTAAAGGGATGATCGACCCTGCCGGATTATGGCTCTTAGGGTTGGCACTTACCACAATCCTTTTTTTCGTTACATCATGCTCTCCCGCCGGGGTGATCGCAATCCTCCCCACCCCGGTTGAAACGGATGCCTGCTGCCTGAATGAGATCCCCGGCCTCGAGTTGACGATCGCCGCGGACAAGCCCGCTCCGCATAGCGCTAACACCCGTCCACAACCCGCGGCTTCCTCCACACCGGAACCGTCCCCCACCTCCATTCCGCTCCCTCCTTCTGGTGATTGGGCCATCAACCCGGAAAATGCCACCAGCCTTGAAAAGCTTGTGGAAGTCAAACCGGCCCAAATCGGCATACCGTATGAGATCACCTGGTCACCTGACGGGAAATATCTGGCTGTTTCAGGCAACAGCGGACTGGCGCTGTTGAACGGAGAAACCCTCGAACTGGAGCGCGTGCTGGAAACATCCGGCGTCTTTGCCCGCGTCACCTTCAACACAGATGGAACGCTGCTTGCCGCTTCCGGGTTTACATCCGGCATTTCGCAGATATGGGATGTAGAAACCGGCCGCGTGGTTCAAACCTTCTCGGGAACACGCGGACTGTCAGCTATCAGCCCTGATGGCAAAATATTCGCCTCCCTGGAAGAAGATCCGCAGTTCCCGGATTCCGGTGAGAGCTATCAGGAAGTAGTTTTGAGAAGGTTCAATCTTCAGACCGGCAAACTGATGGGTGAAACCCGCGCAAAAGCCAACCTCGCCCGGTGGATCGGGTTCATGCCGGAAATGACCGGGATGGTCTTCAGCCCGGATGGGCGCACAATCCAATCGGTCAATACTCTGGGAGACATCTTCCTGTGGAATACAGCCGACGGCCGGTTATTGAACACATCGCTCAACAACACCACCCGCCAGCGTTTAAGTTCTGGCTATTGTTTTTCCGATGACGTAGGAAAAACCGGCTATGGAGTCCTGTGCCGCGTTACCTATCATGATCCTCCCTGCACCGAAGATAACGTCAATTGTGTCTTTGAGGTTAAAGGGCGCTATGAATTGGGCCTCTGGGATACCGGTCAACTCAAGCGGCAGTCAAACCTGATCATCCACGATCCAACAGAAACCTACACGCATGTGTTGGTTGACCGGCCGGCGAACCAGGCTCTACTCGTGAGTAAAGACCGATTGGAGATATGGAAGTTCAATCAACCGGCGAAGAATGTAAGTGAGTTCTCAGGGGATTCCCTGCCGGATTGGATGAAACGCTGGCAGGCTTGTGAAGACTGCCCGGCGCCGTTGCTGGCCCTCAAACCCGGGGCGTCAAACAACCTGATTGCCGTGTCACACATGGACCGGATTGAGCTGTGGGATTATGAGGCTAATCGCGCCATTGTAACGTACACTCACCCCGTCCAGAGCGTGACGTCCGCCGCGTTCGGGTCTGTCAACGGTGAACCGGTCCTATATTCGGGTTTATCCGGCGGCTCGTTTGAACAACGGAATATGAAAACCAGTCAGTCGTCAACATTCATAATCGCGTCCTCCTCCCTGCCAATACTTCAAATCGCCGCCGCTCCGGATGAAAAAACTCTGGTTATCGCCGATAAAGATAACCTCAACTGGTATAACCAGGCATCCGCGGAAGTTCTCCGCCGCGAAAAATTCCACGAAGGTGACTTTTTTGCCGCCCACCCCCAGACCGGGCTATTGATCGCCGGGGTTAGCAACTATTCGGATGATGGATATTACAGCGGCAGCACTCTGTACGCGCGGGATATGGTCACCGGTGACACACATTGGAAACAGGAAGTCGACGCAAGCCGCGCGGCATTAAGCCCGGATGGGCTGTGGCTGGTTTCGATCAGAGACGCGGATTACCGGATCTTCAACGCGGTGACCGGTGAAGACGTTCTATCCCTGAAAATTTCGCGCGATGGGTTATCTCCACGGGCTATCGCTTTAAGTCCGGGTGGCAGCCTGTTGGCTTATAGTTCGTTTGACGGCGCCTTCCTGCTGGTGGATGTCAACTCGGGGCAGGTGGTGACGGAAGTACCGGTATCACAGAAAACAAGCCTGATCGCGTTCCATCCCTCCGGCTGCCTGCTCGCGGCCGGTGATGGTGACGGCGCAATCCTGATCATGGAAACAAAAACCGGCCGGATCATCAACACGTTTGCCGCGCACACGGGAGCGGTCAAAAGCCTGGCGTTCAATCCGTCTGGCAGTCTCCTTTTGAGCACCGGAGAAGATGGCGCCGCTCGTGTGTGGGGGAAGCCCGGCGCGCAGGAATGGCTGTTGGCGGGCTATACCGGTCAAACCTGCCGGCTGGGAGACGCGCCCCATCCGGTCACCCCCACGCCGACCGTCCCAACGGCAACACCACTACCCGCCACCGCCACACCCGATCCATCCATCCTGACCCGAACATTGAAACTGACAACCCCGAAGATGACCGGCAATGATGTTCTTTTCCTGCAAAACCGGCTGTATGCGCTGGGGTTCACACAGGTGGGCACCCCTGACGGAATTTTTGGCGTGAATACAGATCAGGCGGTTCGTTCATTTCAACAGAAGAACGGGTTGGAAGTAGATGGCATTGTAGGCCCGGCGACCTGGAGTAGACTTATTAACGCCGTGCCGTAATGCCGTTTATACAAACCGGCAGGTTATTTCAAAATAACAAAATAGACCAGACAGCAATAAGCTATACCAGCCAGAGCCAGAGCGATCTCTGTTTTTGCCAGCCAGCGCAGTGACCCGGTCTTGTCAAACACATATTTTTCCCACCCCGCGGAATGAATTCCCGTTACCAGTGACAATACCGCGTCAAAGATCACCAGCGCGGAGAGCGGGAACACTACCGGGAACGCCGTATATGTGCCAAATGCCAGGCTGACAAGCAGACCCGCAAAGAGACCCAAGATCAAAACCAGAAAAATCCACCGCCGGACAGTAGTGTCGTATTGATTAAATTTCGGTGTCAATTTCTTGATTCTGGCTTTATTATGGGTTGGCTGTCTGGTAATGGCAAGATAAAAAATTGAAAACACACAAATGACCAACGATAGGTACGCAGGAGATGTGGCAATTAAAGTATGCAGGCTCATTTTTAAGGACTCACCCCATTCTGGAAGTAGAGTCTATTGTAATGTCAATTTTTAGATATCTCGATCAGTTACACCAGTTCAGCATAAATTCGCATGAACTCATCCTGACGATCGGAAAAGGCATCAACTACTTCCGGGTCAAAGTGGATGCCTCGTCCTTCCAGGATAATTTTCATACTGGTTGCGTGATCAAAGCCTGTCTTATATGGGCGTTTAGAACGCAGCGCGTCGTACACATCTGCAACGGCCAGAATTCTGGCAGACATGGGGATATCCGTGCCCTTCAGTCCATCCGGATAACCGCTGCCATCCCATTTCTCATGATGTGAACGCGATATCTCAATACCCAGGTTAATAAAACTGTTCTTGGTATACCGATTCTTCACCGTCTGCAAAAGGTCAAACCCGATCACCGTGTGTGTTTTCATGATCTCAAATTCATCCGGTGTCAATTTACCCGGTTTTAGCAGAATGTAATCCGGTATGCCCACCTTGCCGATATCATGCAACGGGCTAGCATGAGAAATATTATCAACATATAACGGAGTTAAAAGTTTTTTATGCTTCGGATTTTCCGCGAGGCATGTTACTAAAAGTCGGCAAAAGTATTGAATACGCTCAATATGCCGGCCAGTATCTTCATCACGATATTCGGCCAGCTTGGCCAACGCCAGAATAGTGGCCATCTGAGAATCAGATATTTCTCTGACCTGTTCAATAACTTTCTCTTCGAGAAAATGGTTGTAATTTTCGATCTGGTGCTGAAGGTTTGCCAGGTGCAGGTGATTCTCCACGCGCGCCCGCACTTCTTCCAATTGAAACGGCTTGGTAATGTAGTCCACCCCGCCTACGGTAAAAGCCCTTACTTTATCCAGCGGCTCCGTCAGGGCACTGATGAAGATCACCGGAATATGGTTAAGTTTAGGATTCTCTTTAAGGCGGGTACATACTTCATATCCGTCCATATCCGGCATCGTAATATCCAGCAAGATAAGGTCTGGCGCGTTAGTCTCAGCCGCTTTCAGTGCGGTCTTTCCATCCAAGACCGGGCGAACTTTGTATCCCTGCTGCTTCAACATCCCGGAAAGTACCTGAATGTTGGCGAGGGTATCATCAACAATTAATATATCAGCCGGGTCAGCAGACGATACATGTGAAAATTCCAACGTCAACTCCTTCCATGAAGCAGACTGAGTACATCGTCATATTGTAATTTATCCGCCAGCTCCTGCAGCTTTGCGGCGGCATGCGGATACTTCGGGATAATCTGTTCTACTGCATCAAACAAACTGTCAAGATCCGCGCTGACACACGCTGAAATCATCTTTGCCCGTATCTCATCCGGTATGGAATTGAATTCATCTGCCGGGAATTCCGGACTGTTCATTCCCAGAGCGAATTCTTCACGTCGTTTTTCTGACGAATGGTAGGTATATTCAATGCCCAGGCATTGTGCTACCAGATCAAACAGGTCTTGCTCCTGGATCGGTTTACGCAAATACCCGTTCATTCCGGTGCTCAGTATGGTTTGTTTTTCTTCTTCAAACGCGCTGGCCGTCGCGGCAATGATCGGAACCGCTTTACCACCATTTTTCTCCCTGATTTTAACCGTTGCCTCTAACCCATTCATCACCGGCATCCGGATATCCATAATGATCAAATGAGGGTGCATTTTGTTCCAGATATCTACTGCTTCACGCCCATCAGATGCCTCAATAACATCAAAACCTACAGGCGTCAGAAGAGAGGCGATCAATTCGCGGCTCTCTTTTACGTCATCCACTACCAGTATCCGATATGTCCCCTTTGAATCTTTTATTCCGCTGATCTTATGTCGGGGAGTTTTTCTTCCAGGTTGAGCAGACTTATCCTCCCGCACTTTGATTTCAAGGGTAAAACAACTTCCCACACCGGGTTCGCTGGCAACGCTAATTTGTCCTCCCAGCATTTTTGCAAATCGTTGACTGATGGCCAGCCCCAAACCTGATCCACCTTCTTTTATTCCTCCCGGCGCCTGCTGAAAAACCTGGAACAAAGTCTGTATATCTTCCGCCGTAATTCCAATTCCACTATCTTCGACTTGAAACATCAGGTTCCATTCATCATTATCACAGTATTTCGCGTCTACAATACAGCGGATCTGGCCATGTTTGGTGAATTTGACAGCGTTACCGATCAGGTTTATCAATATTTGGCGGATCTTACTTTCATCAGAAACAATAGTCTGCGGTACTCTGTCTTCAATAATCAGTTCAAATACCAGGCCCTTTTCGTCCAATCGGACCTGGAACATAGATTTTAGATCTTGGAGCATTCCATGCAGGTCAAATGTCGATTGATTAATTGTCGCCCTGCCCGCCTCGATCTTTGAAATCTCAAGAATATCATTTATTAATTGCAGCAGATGTTCACCGCTTTTATGGATAGTCATCAACTGGTGACGTTGCTGTTCAGTAAATCCAGGTTCGCGAAGCAAAAGCTGCGAAAATCCAAGAATCGCGTTTAATGGTGTTCGAATCTCATGAGACATATTGGCCAGGAACGTGCTTTTCGCTTTATTGGCTTCTTCCGCCTGAAGCTTGGCTTCTTCCAATGCCTGAGCATCTTTTTTCTGTTGGGTAATATCCCGGGCAATGCCCACCAAACCGATTACTTGATCCTGGTTGTCTCGCAATGGAACTTTAGTCGTCATATTCCAACCTTCATTCCCATCCGCGTCAACCATTTTTTCAACAATATTGGCAAGCGGTTCCCCGCTTTCCATTACCCGTAGATCATCTTCGACATATTTTGTCGCTAGATCCGGTGGGAAAAAATCGTGGTCACACTTGCCAATCAGTTGACTGGGGTCAGAGACCCCCATTTTTTCCGCATCTTTCAGATTACTTAATGTGAACCGGCAATTTCGATCACGTGCGAAGATCTGATCCGGTATGTTATCAATAACGGTACGAAGCAAACGTCTTTCTTTATCCAGAGCTTCACGTGTCGCCAGTATTTCGCTGTAAATTCGTGCGCGCCAGATAGCATTTGACGCATTCTCTCCTATGGCTTCCAGTAAGTTGAGATCTGAGGCTGAAAGCACGCGATCAGCCATAGTCTCTACAATCAACAACCCGGTAACTGTGTGTTGGTCAAAGAGTGGAACAACAATCTTTGAACAAACCGGAACAGATGGATCCAGTTCAGATTCGCGTTTAGATACTTTTCGATTTAAAACGGATTTCTTAGCTTTGATCGCTGCCCATTCTGATCCGTTAGTTTTTTTAATTCTTTCCCGAACTGTTGTATATCCCACCTGATTCTGTAAGACAAGTACATCATTTTCCAGAAGGTAAAGACTTACCATCGGATAGCCGAATAACACAACCGTTGATTCAGTTACAATTTTTGCGATCGATTTGAGATCCAATTGCCGCGCGATCGCGCTTCGCAAACGGTCTAATAAAAGAAGTTCATTGATCTGGTGCTGAGCGGATTGGTATAGCTCAAAATATCGTGTTTCACCCGGTTCAATACCTTTTTCAGAGACTGCCATGTGTGAAACATCATTGGTCATTTTTCACCCGGTTGTTCCTGAATTTCTTCGTGTGCGGCTAACCGACGTATTCGCAATACTTTATCTCAAAAACTGACTGTCTTTCGAAAATGTCAGAACCAATTACCGATAAATTCTTTACCAATTCGCAAAAACCAGTTCTTTCAAAAAAATATTTTGAGCTGTCGTTTTCTGACAGCTATTATTAAACAAGCTCAATACTTCTTATATTATGCAAATTTTTTGCCAGAATTAATCTAAAAAAAGAGTAAAACTTTTTATTTATGTGAAATTTACTCCGTTCAAATGAGCTTTTTGAAAACCGGCAAAAAGGAAATGGATCCTGATATGTGTCAGGATCCATCAGTTTTATTTAGAGCCAGTGAACGACCTCATCAATTGATTTGCGTTTGCGCGCGGCGGGATGCTCATCTGCTATGCCAAAGCTGACTGCCGCTATCATTTCTGTTGATTCACCCAGCCAATCACTGATTTCTTGATACGCTGAGAATACATCACATATCCAGAGAGAGCCAATACCCATCTCTTCGGCCATTAATAACATATTCTGTATACAAGCCCCCACCGATTGAACATCCACCACATCGGAAAAATGTTGACATTGAGAACCGGCCAGCCATGGTTTAGTACGGTTTGGCCGGAAGATGAACACGGTAACAGGAGCCTGAGCCATAACATCAAATGAATGTTTCGCCCCCGCCACATCCTCACCATCCTTTACCCGGTTGGCTAAACCTTCATTCAGGCGCTCTACCATTTCCGCGCGCTTATCGCCCTGTACTACATAGAATTTCCATGTCTGACGATTGTTGCCGGATGGCGCAAGAATACCAGCCTGAAAGATCCGCAACAGACTTTCTTTCGGAATCGGATCAGCCTTAAATTTACGGATACTCCTTCGACTGGATATTAAATCAAATACACTCATTTCTTCCTCCCAATAAGTTTATTAATTCAAAAATGTGTGTTCCGAACCACAGGTTCAGACGTGTTAGCAAAGATAGTGTTCGATATGGTGGATTACAAGACTTGATTAATTCAGAAAATCGTCACAAAAGTCAGATTCTCTGGTTCTGTGATAATCAGAAAAAATCAAACCGTTCCCTGTGTGTACGTTTCGAAGAGTTTAATTTTCTGTTTTGAGATCCAATTTTTTAACAAGACTATCCGCCCAATTTCGAATGGTCTTCCAATCCCGGTTGTCACTATCGGTCATTGGTTTATTCTTTGTCGGCCGGTATAACTTGATCAACGAATCGGGGAAGCGCAATTTTTTAAGATTCAGCGCCCCGACAAAAATAGCCTCGGCGGCAGGTTTGAAGAAAGCAAACTTTTTGCGATTCGCGTTAAGCTGCACCTGAACGCCGCGCATCTCCTGTTGAGAATCATTGAGCGGGCCAAGAATGAACAATGCAGACGGAATTTTTGCCAGATCGGCTTGAAACCTGTTAATGAATTTCACCGCATCTGACAAAACCGAACCCGCGTACAACGGCGCGCCGATGGCCACAGCCTGATAGCCTTCTATGCTTTTTACCTCTTTGCATGCCACCACATCGACAGCAAGATATTTTTCTGAAAGGACCCGGGCAATAGTTTCAGCGACTTCCCGGGTGGAACCATATTTAGTGGCATAGGTTACAAGAATTTTCGATGTCATAAAATGGCTGCCTCAGTAAGGGTAATTTGGGATGAGTCTTCAAACCTCTCTATTGTAGTACATCCTTTCATTCCGGTTGACCATTCACAAGCGCGGTCATTCAAACCCAAAATGGACATGCTGATTACAGGAAGACCCATGAGTAGGATATTTTTCTTTAGGAGTGTTCCGCCTGACATCTGGTGTCCAGTTAAAAATCTGCGGGAGTGATCCAAATTGTACTGTATTTGACTTCATCCTGGCTCATCTCGTTAATAAATATATTTCCTGGTACCTGGTTACCCAACGATTGGTTAACAACTTACCGCTTGAAAAATTTGACCGCGTCCCTCGCTATAGTCTCAAGTTGTCCGAGCTCTGTTAATAACCCTACCCTGATTCGGGCTTCTTCTTCATTACCCGCCATATGAAGAATCCCAATGGTAAACGTAACCGCCCCGGTTCTGGAACATGCGGCGGTGATTGAAAAGTCACCTTCCAGTGATTCCCACTTTTGCTCGTTAGCCCATGGGCTTGTTGATTGTGCCAGATATTTGAAAAACTCATCTAATCCGGAATAGTGTTCATCATGCCAGATTGATTTAGTTGAATTTAATCCTGATCCGTGGATTTCGACCTGGAATTTTTCTCCATTGAAGTTAGAGAAAATAAGTTGACGATCTGAACTCGCAGAATGTATGCTGAACATGATCCCCACTCCTATAATATTGTAACCCGGTTTTTCAAAAAAAAATACAGGAATCATTGTAAGAATCCATGGCGTAAGTTCCTCTTGACAGAACTCAAAAATAATATAAACTAATCCAGTATTTAGTTTCCGGAGGGCAGATGATCGATCGCCGTGATGAAATTGCTGATATTTTCATGAAACACTTCCACCATTTTGGATTTAAGAAAACCTCTGTTGACGAAGTGGCTGGAGAGCTCCATATCAGCAAAAAAACGATCTATGAGTATTTTGATTCGAAAGAAGATATCTTTCGGTTCATTATTCAACGCGAAGCCGATAGGTCGAGCGCAGCGATGGAAGAAATGCTGAGATCAGGAAAAACGGCATCAGAAAAAATTGCCGCACTTGTACATATGATCTTTTCAATGGCAGACTCGTATATCAGGAAAAGCCGGAACCTTGATTTTCAAAATCAAGAAGAAATAACCTTGCCGATCTTCAGGGCAGCTTATGAAGGCCTTCTGGCGAAAATTATTAAAGAGGGGAACCAGGCAGGGGAGATCAAATCCTGCAAAACTGACCTGGAATTATCATTTGTCAAAGCAGTCATTCTCCACGCTTTGGAGGAATTCCGTTCAAATCAGGATAGGGGGATCGAGCCGGCGACATTGGAGGTGGTCATGAAAATGATTCGTTGATTTTTTTTATCCGATGGAAACCATATACTATTTTCGTTTATTGTATACATGTATTTCATAATGGGAGTGAAAAATGAAGAATTTTGAAATCTGGTTAAAGATTTCCTGCTGGGTCGGCGCAATTATTGATGCGGCCGCTGCGATAATGCTTATGTTCCCAAAGGTTAATCAATTCATTACCGGAATCAATGAGGTGCCAGATACAGCTGGATACCGGAGTAATAATGCCACTGCCACTGCGCTCATGTGGGGATGGACAGCATTATTGATCTGGGCATCTCGTAAACCTTATGAACGCCGGGGGGTTGTCGCCCTGACCATCGTGCCTGTTGTAATCTGGTTAATTTGCGTTCGATTGGGTGAGATTTTTCTATATGGGGCACAGCTTGAAAAAAATCTTCCACTATTATTTTTGCAATTTTCGCTAGTTGGGTTGTTTTCGTTCAGTCTGTGGGTCAATTCAAAAAAACAAGAAAATTAATCAGAGGAAAATAACAAATAATAAAAAAGACTTTCAGGAATTGTTCTTCTGAATGTCTTTTTTTTCATTCAAAAAGACAAAACCGCACATTTCGAGGGAATCAAGCTTGACTTTTCTATAAACTACTATATAATGACTATATACTCACTGACTCTGGAGTCATTATATGAACAGACAGCAACAAAAAGAGAATACCCGAAGAAAATTATTGGATACAGCGCTGGATGTATTCTCACGGAATGGGATTACGGCCACCCGGATGTCCGATATCGCGGAGGCTGCCGGGGTTTCGCATGGAACGGTCTTCCTTCATTTCGAATCCCAGGAAGTGTTGATCTCGGCAGTCATAGAAGATTTTGGATTCCGTATGGCATCTCGAACCCATGAACTGTCGAGAGAGTCTGGAAGTGTAAAAGAGATTCTCGCCGCCCACCTTCGTGGGATTCAGGAACACGAAAGCTTCTATTCCCGGCTGGTAAAAGAATCCAGCCACCTTCCAATCGTGGCACGTATTGCACTTACAGATATTCAATCCGCTGTTTCTTTCCACATTAGCCGGGCGGCAGAGCGTGAAATGGCCGCGGGTACCATTAAACGCATGCCAGTCGCCCTGCTCTTCAATACCTGGGTTGGTCTGATCCACTACTATCTGTCGAATGCGGATCAGTTCGCCCCGGGCGAGTCGGTGATTGAGAGCTGCGGATCAATGCTCCTGGAACACTTTATGAGAATGATTTCAATTGAGAATCAATAACCAGTTTTTAATGAAAGGGATGAAAAATGTCAATTTCCAAAAACCCCATGTTGTTATTCAAAGAAGAAGCACCTGAAGTCGCAAAAGCGTTTGACGGCCTGATCGCCGCGTTGTCTACCCAACCCGGATTGGATGCGAAAACCCGTCAATTGATCTACATCGGCATCAAAGCCGCTCAGGGTGACGTGGATGCCGTGACAGCCCACGTGCCTATGCTGAAAGCCGCCGGAGGAACACGTGACGAACTGCGCGACACCATTCTGGTAACACTCACCGTAAACGGAGTTAAGGGCGTGGTCTCATGCCTGCCCCGGGCTCTGGAAAAATTTGATGAAATTCAGTGAAAGAGAGATGATATGAAAAACTGTATTTCATGTGGTATGCCATTATTAAAGCCGGAAGATTTTCCGCTGGGCGACGAGAGTAAGGATTACTGTGTCTATTGCGCGCGACCGGATGGATCCATGCAATCCTATGAGGAAAAACTGGAAGGTATGACGGAATTCATCATTCGAACCCAGGGCTTCGCCCCACAGGCAGCCCGCGAATCAGCCCGTTCTCTGATGGCACTTCAGCCTGCCTGGAAAAAAATTTGATGTAAAACAATTTGTCCCTCGAAAATTCGAGGGACAAATTGTTTTTTCTCAGGCAGTTTGTTTTAGCAATACATTTTCGAGTGTTGAAGACCAGCTTTTTATCGCGTCCCAGTCTCGACCGTCAAATTTTTTGAAAATATCACCGGTTTGCGAGGCAGGCATCATCTTTAATAATGAATCTGGAAACCGAAATTTATCTGGATCCATGGCACCGGTAAATACTTCAACCGTAACCGGTTTAAACCACGTGATTTTATTAAGAATAATATCCAGTTGGGTTTTTGCATCGGTCATATCTTTGGGGGTGTTATATAAAGGCCCCAGAACAAATAATGCCGAAGGTATTTCAGAAATCTCCTTTTTAAATCGTGAGAGAAATTTCGATGCGTCACTCAACATAGAACCGATATATAACGGCGTTCCAAGCACAACAGCGTGATACCCGGAAATAGATTGAACATTAGCCGCCGGAAGCAGATCGGCATCTAAACCCATATTTCGCAATTCAGCCGCGATTACTTCGGCCACACCTTGTGTAGAACCGTATTTGGTAGCATAGGTAACAAGCACTTTCTCAGGCATGGAGATTCTCCTTTTTGGGAACTCTATTGTTCTTAACAATATACGCACTAACCCGGGAAAAGATGCAACTAAATTCCATCTAACCGTTGGCTGACGATATAATCATTTTTGTGAACCGAAATCAAGAAACCGTTCTAAAATCTATTCATTTCTTTAACGGGCTCTCGCCTCAGACAATGGATGAGATTGCTGCCTGCGCGGTGACAGTCAACCAGTCTGCCGGCGGGATTGTTCAGATCGAGGGGGAGGAATGCAACCGGGTGTGTTTTGTCGTTCGCGGCGCAGTCCGTGTTTACCGCTCAGCGCCGAATGGACGCGAACAAATACTTCAAACCCTTGGACCGGGGATGCAATTTAACACCATCCCGGTAATTACCGGGAAGCGCAATAACAAAGCATCCGTTAGCGCGTTGACGGATGTCACATTGCTTTGCATTCCCGCGAAAGACTTCCAGCGAATGATGAACACCCGGTCAGATTTCGCGGCAGCCGTCGCCGCAGATCTTGCCCGGCGACTGGATAATATGACAGGTTTAGTGGAAGATCTTTCCCTGCGTTCCGTCCGCGGTCGGCTTGCCCGCTTCCTACTGGAGCAGGCTGACAAAGGCGAACTCTCCACACATTGGACTCAGGATGAAATTGCCGCCAAACTTGGAACAGTGCGCGATGTAATCGGCCGCACGCTGCGGAGTTTTCTCGATAAGGGGTTGATACGCCGGGAAGGCAGCCGCCTCCTGCTGGTTGACCGGGCCGGGCTCGAAGAAGAAACCAACTCGTGAAATACGACTTAAGTCGTATTCGAAATCCTCTGTGAACGCTAATATGGAAATAGGAATCAAGAGGAACGCGGAAAATGCCTGAAGAAACCAGAAATCAGCCGGAAATTGACCAGAATCTCTGCATTCATTGCGGAGCCTGTGCCGCGGTCTGTGCGGCAGGAGCTATCGCAGATGTAGATGGTAAACCGGAATTATCATCACCGCTTCAGTGCACCCGGTGTGCCGATTGCGAAGAGGTTTGCCCGGTGGGAGCCATTTCGGTGCCATTTACCATCGAGTGGACTGAAAGCTGACCGCGTTCCTCTAGAGACCATACCCGTCTACTGGAGGAAAACATGAGTGAATATATTAATAACCGGTCAAAACGGATCGGAATGTTGAAGAACATCCTGAAAGGTCTGCATCAAGGCAAACCCGTAGAAGAAGTACGCGCCCAATTCGCGGAACTTGTTCAGGTCGCTGATTCTGGTGAAATCGCTGAGGTTGAACAGATGTTGATAGCTGAAGGAATGCCTGTGTCGGAGATCCAGAATCTATGCGATCTGCATGTGTCCGTTGTTCGTGATTCTTTGAATCAACAAATCCCTCCAGAAAACCAGCCCGGGCATCCGCTTCACACATTCAAAGCGGAAAATGAAGAAGCCGCTTCCCTGCTCGACGCGCTGCAAAAAGTGATTGCGGACTACGCACAAGATCCAACGGAAGCCCGAAAGTTCCCGATCACGGTGGTTTTCGAACAACTATCAGATTTTCCACGGCATTATCTTCGCAAAGAAAACTTGCTCTTCCCCATACTGGAACGCTATGGATTCACCGGGCCATCACAGGTGATGTGGGGCATTCAGGATCAGATCCGCGCTGGTTTGAACAAAATGAAATCTTTACTGAAGGAAGACTCATCAGAGAACCCGGCAGTTTTCGCCATGCAACTGAAGGAAGCGTTTGAAACCTTTGCCGTTCCCATGCGTGAAATGTTTTATAAGGAAGAAAAGATCCTCTTCCCCGCCGCACTGGAGAGATTGAAAGAAGACGAATGGTACTCCATCTTGCAGCAAGAACCTGAACTCGGTTATTTCCGGGTACAACCGGGCACCGATTGGAAACCGGCCGAAGTGCGCATACTGGAAGAAGAAGAACGATTCTTTTCCAGACAGACCAACAATGAGAAGGGATCCGACACATTGTTCGATCTGGAAACCGGCGCGTTGAGCATTGAACAGATCAACCTTATGTTGACCAATCTTCCGGTGGATGTGACTTTTGTGGATGAAAATGACGAAGTCCGGTTCTTTTCACAGACCAGAGAACGCATCTTTGAGCGTCAGGCAACGATCATTGGCCGCAAAGTGCAGCTCTGTCATCCGCCATCCAGTATGGATAAGGTCCAAAAGATCCTGGATGATTTCCGTACCGGGAAACGCGATGTGGCAGAATTCTGGATCCAGATGATGGGCAAGTTCGTCCATATCCGTTACTTCGCCTTGAGAGACAGGCATGGAAAATATCGCGGAACGATTGAAGTATCGCAAGATGTAGCTCCCATTCGGGCGTTGGAAGGAGAACGCCGACTTTTGAACGATTAATCCTTTCCAGCTTTTTTGCGGCGCGGTGATGTGAGTTTTCCACACCGCGCCGCTTCTGGTATCATCATTGGTACATTCAAATAATCGAGGGCAAAACATGTTCCCAGAAATGAGACGTTTCAAGCAAGAAATCTCAAAAGAAGAATCGATAAACATCCTGAAATCCTGCAGCGCCGGTGTGCTGGCAGTCAACGGGATTAACGGATACCCATACACAATACCCCTGAATTACACCTATGTTGATAACCGGATCATAATTCACTGTGCCACAGAAGGCTATAAACTTGATTGTCTGCGGGCAGATGATCGGGTATCATTTTGCGTCATTGACCGGAATGAGATTGTGCCCGAAAAATTTGGGACAATTTTTAGCAGTGTGGTTGTGTTTGGCCGCGTCCGTTTTATAACCGAAGACACCGAGAAGCAGTTCGCATTGGAAGCCATTAACGCAAAATATTCACCCGGTTTGAAAGAAGAAGGTTTGAAGGAAATTAAGCGTGGATGGAATCGCACGTTGCTATTTGCGGTAGACATTGAACACATGACGGGCAAGATTGACCTGTTCACTATGATCGAACGATCGCGCGAAGAACGGGAAGCGGCGGGCAAAGCTTGCCCTGAGAAAAAAGAAAACGACTAAACAACTGAACTGCACCCCAAAAGTTGAACACCACCAACAGAAAGGGGTGCAGTTCAGTTCAAACCTCACCGCTTTGTTTATCGGGAAATACAATCAAACATATTAAGAAAGATCCTGACTAACCGCCGAAATCACCGGCAGAATACCGGTAAAACTACCTATAAACATTCTCCCAGATCACATTTCCCATTACCGTTGGCATCTGTGTATTTACGGCATTTTCCCGGGAAAGAGCATCCGCGGTGACATCGAACAGTGCAAGCACTGGTATTCTGGTTTGATACCACTGGTACCGAGGTAGGTACAATGGTCGGGACAGTTGTTGGACTCAACGTTGCGACCTGTGCGACAGTGGTTTCTGTCGTTTTTTGTGCAAGGGGCAGATTGACGGTCTGATCTGATACCAATATCTGACCTGCCGTTGTTGGAATTGTTGGGGTAGACTGACTTTCACTGACTCTTTCAAGTACATTCCGGATCTGCGCACCGGCGACAAACACGCCTGCTCCCAAAACGGCTGACATTTTCAAAAATTCGCGGCGGTTGACCTGGGCAACCGCAGTCACAGGGACTCCGGCAGGTTCGTTCTTTTTCAACCGGCCAAATACCCGGGTCTCCGCCACATTGACGATCCATTTCCGGTGCAAATATAGTTTGACCAGCAATGCGATAAGCGTAAACACAGCGGTACTAACATGCACTGCCCACCAACCGGTGTAGTTGATAAATGCTAGATCCAGCCAGGTGGATATCACCAATCCGGTAAAAATGATCATACCGAAGCCACCCATTAGCAGTATGTCAATGATCAAATTGACGCGTGCGCTTGTCGTGCATTTTTCAAAAAATCGGGAAACGACTGTACCTATCCAATCCATGTGGCGGAAAAAGTGAACAAAAAGCAATATTCCCAGCCCGATTCCTATCCATTGATGTAGTTCAACTCCGGTAATATCAAGAAAGAATGTGGCGAGAAATCCTGCTAGAAGTATCGCGTCAAGCCACCAGTTTGTTTTTTGCGTGTTCATTTTTACTCCATAATCGGGTGAATTTCATAATGCATATGGTATTCACCAGATATGAAGAACTTGTGAAGGATATGTAATAGTCAAATCCTGACTTGATGGAATCCTCTTAATAATTCCGCGTACGTTTACCGCGGTTAATCACCTGTTACAATAATCAAATTGATCTCCCTGTGGGATGTTAAAGTAAAACCATATTGGGGATTTCAAAAAAGCCAATGGAAAACATAAAATTTATACAAACTACCGATCCGACAGTCATTGAACAGCTCAGACTTGATTATCTCAACCATCTTCCGCTGTCGCAAGAGTATTATCTGGAGATACTGATCAAGGATTCCAACCTGTACATAATCTTCATTGACAACACGCAAGCCGGGTATTTCGTCCTTTCTCCGGATAATGTTCTTCTGGAGTATTACATTTTTCCCGAGTGGATCAATCAGATGGATGAAATATTCGGCTTTATCCTGAAGGAAGTCGGGATTAAAAAGGCGCTTTGTAAAACATTTGATTCAGATCTGCTCTTTTGCTGTCTTGCCTTCCATAAAAAGACTTCTACTATTGGTTTCATGTTCCGTGATTTTAAAGCGAAATCTTCTAACGTTACTCCATCGGGTATCAACGTGCGCCGGGCTGAAATGAATGATGAAGATCAAATCATTGCGGTTAATGAAGAAGTATTTGACCATGACGAAGAAGTTGGTCAGTACATCCGGGCTCAGCAAATCTTTCTATTCGAAAAAGCAAACAGCCTGGTTGGTTTTGGAATTTTTTCACCGGTCTTTCAAGGCCGAAAAGAATATGATATTGGTATGTTGATAACGCCGCCATTTAGACATCAAGGGTATGGTACGTTTATTATTAATTATCTTGTCAATTACTGCCGGCAAAACGGATGGATTCCCAATGCCGGTTGTGCTGTAGAAAATATAGCCTCACGTAAGTGCCTCGAAAAAGCCGGATTTGTGACCCACCACCGATTGTTGGAATTTTTATTCTGAACAGCATTTTTCTATTTTCAAAGGACAAAAGAAATGAACATCAAAGAATTCATCCGACAAATGCCCAAAGTTGAATTGCATGTACACCTTGAAGGATCCATCGAACCACAAACGTTACTTAAACTCGCAGAACGCCATAACGTAACACTCCCCGCCCGCAATCTGGACGAACTTCATGATTGGTACAAATTTACCGGTTTTGACCACTTCATCGAAGTTTACCTGGCAATCAGCAGCTGCATCTGCACCGCGGATGACCTTGAATTGATAGCCGCGGAATTTTTAAAAGACCGCGCTGAACAGAACATCCTCTACAGTGAAGTCATCTATACTCCTTATACCCATCTTCCCCATATTCCATTGGATGAGCAACTGGCCGCGCTGAATCGGGCGCGTAAAACCGCGGAAGAAAAATGGGGGGTGCGCATCAATCTGGCGCCTGATATCTCACGCGAACGTCGGCCTATTGAAGCCAGTCATCAGATCGCGGAATGGGCCATCAAGAACCGAAATAATGGCATAACATCTCTCGGGCTTGGGGGACCAGAGATTGGAAATCCACCCGAACTGTTCGCATCCACGTTTGAAATCGCGCGAAAAGCAGGCTTCCCTGCCACCCCGCATGCCGGTGAAACGGAAGGCCCTGCCAGTATCTGGGGCGCATTAAAAACGTTGAATGCTGTGCGCATCGGTCACGGTGTACGCTGCCTGGAAGACCCCTCATTGGTATCCTATTTGAAAGAAAAACAAATTCCTCTAGAAGTCTGTCCATCCAGCAATGTTTGTCTGCATGTTGTGCCTGATCTCACCAGTCACCCGCTGCCCCGGTTGATGGATGAAGGACTGTTTGTCACCATCAATTCGGATGATCCTCCGATGTTCAATACCAACCTGACAGAAGAATACCTGAGGATAACAGATGAATTTGGGTTTTCAGTACCACAGCTAAAACAATTCGTCTTCAATGCCGCCCGGGCAAGTCTACTTCCGATAGACGAAAAAAATACCCTGATCCAGAATCTGACTGTACGTTTCTCAGAACTGGAAAAACAGTTGAATTGATCTTTCCAGCAAGGTGTAAAAAAGCCTGGTCAAAAAATAACAAGCCCTTTATAACAAACTGGAATACAATTGAACCAAACATGATTGCTCTGGAAATCCAAAAATGAGGCGAATCGATGAACTACAAGACCATAATGATGGAACCGGACAAAAAAATTGCCCTTGTCGCCCATGACAATAAAAAGAAAGATTTGCTGGAATGGGCTAAGTTCAACCGTGATCTTCTGGCACATCATAAAGTGTACGCAACTGGAACCACCGGCGAGTTGCTTGAAAAAGAACTGAGTATAAAGATCAACAAACTCCAGAGCGGCCCGTTGGGCGGTGACCAGCAGATCGGGGCCAAGATCACTGAAAACAAAATAGACTTTCTAATCTTCTTCTGGGATCCGCTTGAACCTGTTCCCCATGACCCGGATGTAAAGGCGTTACTGCGAATGGCCATGGTCTGGAACATTCCCACCGCCTGCAACCGGTCATCTGCCGACTTTATGATCTCTTCTCCGTTGATGGATAGCGAATACGAGAGGCGCGTACCGGATTATGAAAACTACCTGTCCCGCAAAATTCCAACTTAATTCCCAAAAGTAGAGGAATCAAAAGAACTACTTTTTACCTCTCTCACATCAAAAAAAACGATGAATAATGGGTGCAATACCTGATTATTCGTCAATTATTATAGTTTTTTTCAAACTTCAGGCTGTCTCAAAAGATATTAAAGACTTTTGAGATAGCCTCTTGTTTTATGAAGAAATTTCTTCCATATCATTCTGTTCCCCCTCCAGGTACTCTTCGATCATTTTGACGTCCATCGGTTTGGATAGTAAAAATCCCTGCCCATAGTCGCAATCCATCCCCGTCAGAATAGCTTTTTGTTCCCAGGTTTCTATACCTTCTGCCGTGGTTTCCATATTCAGGCTGTGAGCCATTCTGACTATAGCTCTGATCAAATCGGAAGATTTGTTTCCATCACCCAGATCCTTGATGAAAGAACGATCGATTTTAATTACATCAACCGGTATATGCTGTAAGTAACTCAATGATGAATAACCAGTTCCAAAATCATCAATTTGAAGCAGAGTTCCCATTTGGCGGAGTGTATTGAAAAAGTTTGAATCGCGAAGTTTATTATCAAGTAATAAGGATTCTGTGATTTCCAATTTTACCGATCGGGTCTTTAATCCGATTGTCTCAATGGTAGTCTGTAGGTTTTTCAAAAAATCAGGTCTGGAAAATTGTTTGCCTGAAATATTTACATTCATTACCAGATGATTCAATAGTGGGAATTTCTCATGCCACTCTTTTAGTTGGCGGCAGGCTTCCTGAAGAACCCATTCACCTATTTCAACAATGAGGCCAGATTCTTCCGCGACTGGAATAAACTCGGCGGGCATTTGCCTTCCAAGTCGTGGATTATTCCATCGGATTAACGCCTCAAATCCAATTAGCGAATCGGTCGTTAACGAGAATACCGGCTGATATTGTAAAGAGAATTCTTTCTGGGCAATCGCTGTCCGAAGTTCATTTTCAATTATCACGCGTTTTATTGTGCTGTCACGAAGTTCAGGACGGAATACCTCATAACGAGATTTTCCCTTCTCTTTAGCGTAATACATGGCAATATCGGCATCGCGTAAAACATCGCTTGATTTTTCGTAATTTTGCGCATCTACCACAACGCCAATACTTACTGAGATAAACACATCCACGTCACCGGAGATCGCGAATGGCAATTTAAATTCGTCAAGGATTCGATTACAGGTTGCGATGATCGTATCCTTATCTCCCGGATTTTCCATCAGGATAATAAATTCATCTCCTCCCAAACGGGCGACAGTATCATTCATCCGAAGGCATTTCTTTAATCGTTCTGCTACATGAACCAGAAGGTCATCACCGGCAACATGTCCTTTGGTGTCATTAATATGTTTGAATTCATCCAGGTCCAGGATCAATACGGCATACGAGATACCGATACGATCTGTCCGGGCAATTGCTTGATCAAGGCGGTCCAGAAATAACGTCCGGTTTGGAAGCTGTGTCAAACAATCATGAAGGGCATCAAAGCGCAATTGTTCAGCAATTTTTTCCTTTTCCCGGTCAGCTTCTTCCCGAAGAGCCATTTCTTCCTCTAGTCCGGCGTTTATCTTTTCAAGGTCTTCTGACTGCCGGTGAACTGTTTTTATATATTCATCAATCGAATGTAACATGTGTTTGATATCAACATTCGTAACAATCTGACGAAGAACAACCACTATCCAGACAGTTATAGTAAACCCATAAATCTGTTCAAATGTCATCGGCAAAGGCCGGGTATGACGATCAAATAACATTGCCGATAACCCCGCCAGCCAGAGTAAAGGCAGGTAAGAAAACAAACCGGCCATCATGTCAAGAAGGGTTGAATTCATCTTTTTTATTTCAGATACCTTCCTGACAGTCATTATCTGCCATACCCCAGCGACTGCTACCAGAAGATTTTGCAAAACATACCCGAAATCCGTCCAACCGCCCGATACGTATGTCTTCAACATCGTCTCAATAGAAAACGCGCTATCCGAAATCACCATGGCCAGAATACCAAAGGCCACCAGTATGATCGGCGCCTGGTTCTCATCACGTACTCGGTTGTAAAAAAGGAGCAGTATAGCTCCCAGCAAAATGAGGTCTCCTAACGGATAGGCATAAGCCAGTGCCTGTTCAAAGTAACTGAGGTTGGAATTTACCTGAATGATGGGCCCCAGAATGTAATTCCAATAAATGGGCAGCCCCCCAGTAGGATGGATGACAAATCAAGGAAGCGTTTCAACCAATCGGTTGATTGGAGATTCCGAACAGGATATTGCAAAATCGCAATAAAAATAAATGGGTAATATAAAAAGTAGAAAAGATCACAAATTGAAGGATAAGGGGATTGATTAAGTAGAATTTCGTATATGAACCAGACAAAATCACCAAGAAAATAAAAAAGCTGGGCTATCCCCAGAAATAACCAGACTCTGGAATAGACAGATGAATATTGCCGGGTTCTGTATGCCGCCAATAACAATGCCACCATTGTTCCCAGACTGATTATTGGGGTCTGATAATCAGAAATGACTACCCGGGTTTCCTCATCTATATCCAGCATAGGAAAGATGAGACTGGCAACAAAAACAACGAAGATCGCTACATAAGCAAAAATGAATGGGCGGTATTGTTGGTTTTCCCCCCGGAAGTCATCCATACTTCTATGGAAAAAATCCCTCATAGATAAATTAAACCATTAATAGGTGATAAGCGTTGAATTTTTTACAGGATATTTATTCGTTAGGTTTAAAGATAGATAATATAAAAATGTGTGAATCGGCGGAAGACTATTTAAACAAACTGGCTTTCTTTCCAAATCCCGGAAGAAAGCCAGTTGCTCTTAGATTATTTTTACTTATAAGCTTTATTCATGACCTGTACAGTTTCTTCCATCGACAATGTGTATGGGTCCACGTTAAACAGTCCGCCCATCGCGTGCCAGGCATTTTCTGCCAGAGTGGGGATCTCTTCCGGTTTGATACCGTACGCTGACATTTTCAACGAGTCGACTCCGCAGGCTTTCTGTAATTTCAACAACGCTTTGATAAAAGCCGCCGCTTTCTCATCGGGCAATAGTCCTTCAATAGTTTCACCCATCGCCCTGGCCATATCAGCGTATCGTTCAGGTGATTTGTCCATAAAGAAGCTGTGATAGGCTTCAGACAGCATGATCAATCCTGCCCCATGCGCGATGTTCGGGTGAAACGCGCTCAGGGCATGTTCCATGGAATGCTCTGATGTGCAGCTTGAAAGTGATTCAACCATGCCAGCGAGGGTATTTGCCAGCGCGACCTGTGTTCGTGCTTCCATATTATTCCCGTCTTTAATGGCAGCAGGCAGGTATTTCGCGATCAATTCAATACTCTTCAATGCCAGCGCATCGCTCACCGGATTAGCCACAGTGGCAATATATCCTTCCACCGAATGGAAGAACGCGTCAAAACCCTGGTAAGCCGTCAGATCAGGGGGAACGGTTAACATTAGCTCGGGATCGACAATAGACAAAACCGGGAAGGTATGGTCATTCCCGAAGCCGATCTTCTCATGAGTTTCCTCTTTGGTGATCACTGTCCATGGGTCAGCCTCTGTGCCCGTGCCAGCTGTGGTGGTAATGGCAACTACAGGCAGCGCGCCGTTGGTTACCGGTTTTCCCTTTCCGCTGCCGCTGCCGATATAGTCCCAGTAATCGCCGGGATTTTTGACCATAACCGCGATGCTCTTGGCCGAGTCAATACTGCTGCCTCCGCCAAGCCCGATGATGAAATCACAGCCTTCCTTCTTTGCCAGTTCTGCCGCTTCCATAACATGCGATTTAATTGGATTAGGCAATATCTTGTCGAATATCACATATGATACATTCTGTTTTTCCAGCAATCCGGTCAAACGATCCAGGTATCCGTTTTGACGCATAGATTTACCGGCCGAAATAACGATCAATGCTTTTCTACCGGGCAAAGGAACACTACCCAGTTTATTCAAAGTGCCGGGTCCAAATAAAATCCGGGTGGGAATAAAATAATTGAAATTCATTCCATCTCCATTTCAATATATTTTGATCCAGTCAACCAGTTTGACCGGATATCCTTATTGTACAAAACTTCTGGATTACCGGCGCATCGGTATATAAGCTTACTATTTCAGCCCATGTTCCAGCAGCAATTCTTCTTCTTTCAGCAACAGTCGGGCCGGACCATCTGCCACTATTCGCCCGTTGTTCATAATAATCATGCGCTCAGTCAACAATTCCACGAGGTCAAGATCATGAGTGGCAATCATCAATGTCTGCGGTAATGTTTGCAGCAATTGGATCAACTCTCGCCGCGCGCGTGGATCAAGCCCGGCTGTAGGTTCATCAAAAACAAGAATATCCGGATCCATAGATAGCACGGTAGCAATGGCTATGCGCTTCTTTTCACCGCCGGAAAGTCGGTACGGGTTTCGGTCACCAAACGCGTCCATTTGAACCGCCCGAAGGGCTTTATTTACCCTTTGGTCGATTTCCTCTCTGGAGAGTCCCTGATATCGCGGGCCGTACGCGATATCATCATAAACAGTTATCGAAAAAAGCTGGTCGTCTGGATTTTGAAAAACAACCCCAACTTTCGCTCGGATGAGCCCCAGATTTGACGTATTGCATTCTAACCCATCGACTCGGATGGTCCCTTTTCCCCGTAAAACACCATTTATATGCAATAACAGTGTTGACTTACCCGCGCCGTTTGCCCCCACTATCGCAACTTTCTCACCTCTGTTCACATTCAGTGAGATATCCTGAAGGGCAACCTTACCGTCAGGGTATGTGTAATTTAATTGTTCAATCAGGATTAATGGATCCAAAGTGTTACCTTCCAGTTATGAAACCCGCAAACAAAAAAAGCAATAGTATGAACATAGATAGAAACAGAAATCTTCTATCATATCTGGTAAGATCGCCATTTAATTGAATAACCGGTTCACCGTTATAACCGCGAGAAAGCATAGCCGCGTATACGCGTTCACTGCGTTCAATGGAACGGAGGAACAAACTTCCTGCCATGTTGCCCGTTACCCGCGCCCGCCAGAATACAGACCCTCCGGCATGATGTCCGTGATTGACAACTGTGCTTCGGCTGTTGCGCGCCCTGATCAGGCGCGTGACTTCATCCACCATAACGTATAAATATCGCCACATCAATTCAACGATAGCAATAAGTATCGCTGGAACCTTCAATTGCCGAAACCCGGAAAATAATGCGTGCGAATCTGTGGTCCCAGTTAGCAGTATGGCCGCAAGTATCGATATCCAGGCTTTGATCATAATGCTCAGGCAACGTTCGGCTCCTGCTATGCTGATAGGTATATGGATTAGCCCCCCAATATTGCAACGCATCACAGGTTCAGGCCCCCAGAATATTAACGGAATAGCAGATAATAAAAATGGGATTGCCAATAACGAACGTTTGAGAACGGTTTTGAGCCTCAATTTTGACAGAACAAGAATTGAAATTATCAATAAAAAAAAGAGGAAAAATCCAATCCAGGCATGCTGAGGAAGGAGGTTGACAGCCAGTATGAAAAAAAGGGTGAAAACAATCTTCACCCTTGCGTGCAACTGATGTATGGGGCTTTGGATACTCTGGTAAATTTCCAGCAAACCGAAAACCTCGAGAATTTATTTTGTGGTCGGTTTCTTTTCCATGTTAGCTACACCAATAGCCACACCGAAAACAATTACCGCACCCAGTATACCAGCAATAATTGTTGCGAGGTTCGGGTCTGAGATACCGGGAAAAGCGTAGTCGGGCATAATATTGTAAAGAGCATCTTTCGCGGTTTCCAGAAAACCATTCTGTTCAGCCACCCACTCCAAACCATCAGGATGAGTTGAAGCCAATGGAGATAGAACAGCCAGAAGAACCGCAATGATACTACCTCCAAGCAGTATACCTCTGGTTCCAGTTCCCTTTGATCCAGTTTTATCAACCAGGTCTCTCCGGGTGATGAATAAAAATGCCAGAGCGCCAACGGTGATTAACCCCTCTCCGATACCAATCAACGCGTGAATACCTCCCATCGCCGGGATGGCAATATTTGCGGGCGATGTTCCGGATAAAGCCAGTTCCAACGCGCAGGCCAGCGATGCCATGAAAATAGACATCCACGCGGCGATAAAGCCGGAAACAAAATATCCCCAGGAATATTTTTTCAGGGCTTTCTGCATCAGGTTAAACATGGCGTAAGAAACAAATACCCCCACAATTGCCATATTAAAAATATTTGCACCCAACACCAGAATCCCCCCGTCCTGGAAAAAGAGCGCCTGAACCGCCACAACCGATGTCATCACCAACACAGCAGCCCACGGGCCTATCAGTATGCTGGCTATGGCAGCACCCAACAAATGACCTGACGTACCGCCAGTCACGCTAAAATTTAACATTTGTCCGGCAAAAATTGCGGCAGCTAACACACCCATCAGTGGTACTTCACGGTCTCCCAGTTCATTTTTTACATTTTTAAGAGCCAAACCGATCAGCACCAATGACACAATCCACATTACTATCGAAACCAAAATAGAAAGAAACCCATCCGGTATATGCATTGGATGTACAACTGAGAATAGCATCTTTTCCTCCTGATCTACAGATGAACTTAAAATGCCGGCTCTGCAATTATAACGCAATTAATTGCATTTGCATCTATTGGCATATTATAATTTGAGCAATGGAGAAGCAATGAAAGCATCATCTGTTGACCAGATCATTATAGAATTTCTGCAACAAAACAGGCAACATTACGCATCACATCAAATATACGAGCAAATAAAGATTCGCCTCCCGGCCGTAAACCGTTCTACCGTTTATCGGTCATTAGAACGACTGACGAATCAGGGGAAGATATCCGTATCCGATATGGGAACGGGCGTATTTCTTTATGAATATGTGGGTGAAGGCAGGCATCACCATCTGGTTTGCCAGGAGTGCCATCACATAATTGATATTTCAGATGAAGATGTAGCGCCGCTCTTCGAGAGAATTGAGCGTAAAAACAGTTATGAGATTTTGACCAACCACCTGATCCTGTATGGTATTTGCCCGGGTTGTCAAACAAAGCCAGGATCTTGAGAATTTTCGCAAATCAGATCTGATCGCTATCCTTATCCACAAATTCTCGTGCGAAATCATAAAAGCGGCTAACATCGTCGAAATTCGTCACCAGTCCGACCGATATACGAACAGCACCATTGCTCTTATCGTCAATACATTGACGGAAGTCATCATATTCCATATTGGGACGTAATGCGAAGCAAGATGTCAATTCGTCGGCAGAGATACCCAGTGCCAGTTCTCCACCACCCGGGTTGCAGAAACAACCTGTTCGAATGGAGATATTCCGGGTGTTAGCCCGGCTTTCTACCTTTAAGTGATCAATAAAATGACCTCTTTGATCAAAGAAATTGCAGGCGATCGTCCCACCTCTATCTCTCATTTCCAGCGGGCCATAAATTTTGACCACCGGGTTTCCATTGGAGTGACTCAATCCATTTAATTTTTCCAACAACCAACCGGTAAGACAATTTACCCGGGTCTGAATTGCTCCATACCCGATTGACGCGATATGATCTAAACCGATTGTGACAGCCGGCAGACTTAAATAATTCAGAGTGCCGTCTTCAAAACCTTCCGCACCTTTATGAAGGTAATATGTATCTCCCTGAACAGAGGCTACTGTGATGGTTCCACCGGCAAACCACGGCCGGTGCAACCTGGACATTGCCGACTGGCGGGCGATCAACGCACCTACCCCGGTTGGATAACCAAAAATTTTATAAAAAGAAAGTGTCACAAAATCCGGATGAACTTTACTCAAGTCAAGTTGATTGGTCGGTGTAAATGCCGCGCCGTCCAAAAGTACATCCCAACCTTTTTCATGCGCCCTCTCAATCCAGGTTAGTGAATGTTTCACCCCGGAAAAATTGGATTGTGCCGGAAAGGCAAAAAGGTTATTGCCGCCGGTCTTCTTGAAATCCAGAAAGTTCTCTAACTTTTCTTCATCTATGCGCATCTCAGGAGGCAATACCGGAGTATAGTGCACGGCAGCACCCTTTGACCGGGCAAACTCGCGAATACCATTCACTGAATTGTGGTTATCAAAAGTCAGCAAATACGTGTCACCATGACTGAATGGATAGGATTCACCCACCAGTTTCAACGCACCGCTGGCATTCTGAGTAAAAATGCACACATATTCTTCTGGTGACGCGTTAAAGAATTCAAGAACTCTATTTCGCGCTTTGACCACCAGATCCGTCATGGCTTTCGATGTTGGATTGGTGGAATGCGGGTTGCCAAAAACATGATCCAGAAGCAGGGTTGAATGATCCTTCACCTGCTTCTCACTATAAAGTCCGCCTCCGGTGTAATCCAGGTAGACTTGTCCAAGCCGGTCAAGCCGAGAGTATTCAGTCTTACGCAAATCGTCAATCGATTTCGTATTCCCGTATTCCGGGAAACGTTTTATGAATTCACTGAAATATGGGGAAGATTCACAGGCAGGTTTTTCAACGGAATCATTCGACTTATTTGACATGGTCTCTCCATTTTATGTACATATAAAAAATCAGGAATTCCAATCTGATTGACGACTGATGGCCAGCATAGTATCTGAAATTAATACCTGGCCGGAAAAATTTTTAATTGCTTCCATTACCCTCTCACGTGAGAGTAATATTTCCGATCGCACCAATTGTTCCGCGCGTGATGCATCATGCTCAATTAATGCCCGGCAAAGTGCCAGATGATCATTTCGCATCTCTGAGGCGCTGTCACGAATATCGAGCCCCAGATGAAAGACACGTGTTAATTCATCCATAACCCGGCTGATCTGTTGAACAAGACGTGAATTACGCGCGATGGAAGCCACTGATTGGTGGAAGATTTTATTATTTTCAAGAAAACGAGAGTAACTCGGTAAATCTTTATAGGTATAAGTAAAATCCGCGAACTCAAGCAGATCCTGTAGCTCCTTATCCGTTCCCCGTGTGGCCGCCAGCCGGAAAGACGATGTCTCCAGAATAATCCGCATTTCATAAATTTCCTGCACATCTTTAATGGTAATCGGGCTGACAATATACCCGAGCCGGGGAACTGGTTGAACGAATCCTTCCTGCGCCAATTGACGCAACGCCTCTCTGATAGGGGTCAACCCCATATGATAAGTTTCGGCCAACTCAAGCTGGGCGATAGAAGAACCAGGCGCCAGCACACAGGTGACGATATCGCCCTTGATGGATTGGTAGGCTTTGGAAGATAGAAGCGAAACAGGAGGATTATTGTTTTCAAATTTCATTGTAATATATTACTAATATATTACTGATATATCAAATAGTCAACTGGCAACTTCTCAGAACATTCGTTCAAACTATTGCCTATGGTTTTTATATTCTGTATAATAGGTCAATAATTCTATATAAATAAATGAGGCCAGGTGATGGATATCTATGAAGCCATGCAAAAAAGAATGACAATCCGTGATTTTTCGGATAAACCGGTTGATGAGTCTGTAATCGAAAAAATCATTAATGCCGGTTTTCTCGCCCCAACCAACAATCATATGCGTGATTGGCATTTTATTTTGCTAAACGACAGAGAAAAACGCGCCAAGATTATTGAGCAGACGATGAAACAGGTCTCACCAAAAGCGGCGCAGGGTATTGTCAATCGCTGGGGGCTGACCGATCCATCACAGCGAGACATGTATTACGATGCCATTCCCAAACAGGTTTCCATGCTCCTCACCAGCGCCTGCCTGCTACTCCCCTGCTTTCGCCAGGAAGCCAACATGCTCAAACCTAAAAGTCTGTCTGATTTGAACGGGTTTGCGTCCATCTGGTTGTGCATTGAAAATTTACTGTTGGCAGCTGCCGCGGAAGGTGTGTTTGGCGTTACCCGCATACCATTCGATGATGAACGGGTTCAATTGAAAAACTTCTTAAACATACCCGCCGGGTACGAAATCCCGTGCTGGATCGCGCTCGGTTACCCGGCTGACAACGCCCGCCGTGCGAGCCAGGTTCAAATCAACGTGAAAGACCGGATCCACAGAGATAGCTGGTAATGCCCCCGGTAAGAAAAGAGCTGCAGATGGAACATAATACGATACCAACAGGAAATATAACAATCGTGGAATGCATCCCCGAGAGCGGCATGGTTACAGACGAAAATTCCGCGTTAGAACTTGTCGCCATCTGCGGGGAAGAAGGCTCAGATCGCCTTCTTATCCATCAGGCAAACCTACACTCAGATTTTTTCGACCTGAAAACCGGACTGGCAGGCAAGGTATTGTTGAAACTATCGAATTATTACATCCACACCGCGGCGGTTATCCAAACAGAAATGATCGTCAGCAGACGTTTCCAGGAATTTGTTTTAGAAACGAACCAAAGGAATGACTTCAAAGTGTTTTCCAACCGTGAAGATGCCCTTACCTGGCTGGAAAGTCTCTGATAAGTTTATTCTCTTACCAGGTTCCGTTTATTCTGGTACATCATCTCATCCGCCAACCGAAAAATATCCACCAGATTTGACCCTTCCTCACCAGTCGCCGAACCGATAGAAAGGTGCAGCATACCATTATCCTGATTATGGATGTTAGCACGGATACGTTTGACGATCTCAGCCGCGGTCTCTTCATTGGTTTGCGTTAACAGGATGGCAAACTCGTCACCCCCTATCCGAGCGGCAATATCATTCCCCCGAATCGAATCCTGCAGGATCATGGCTACTTTCTGGATGGCATTATCGCCCGCCGCGTGACCAAATTGATCATTGATCTGCTTTAACTTATCCATATCAGAAATAATGATGCTTACCGGGAAAAGCTGGCTCACCTGAATACGTTCCATTTCAATTTCGAAATAATGTCGGTTATACAGTCCGGTCAACGCGTCATAATTACTCAAACGTATCAATTCTTTTTCCAACAATTTGCGTTCTGTGATCTCTTTCGATATGCATATCACCAACGCCACATTCTTATCCGAATCAAATATCGGTTTTACAGTGGTCAGATAGTAGCGGTCCTGGTCTGGCCGTGGAACCCTTACCTCGATCGTCCGGATTTCTCCACTGGCAAATACGTCTTTTACTACGGCAAATCGTTTGTCCGCCTCATCCTGGGGGAATACATCCCATATCTTGTGGTGAATGATCTCTTCAGGTGATTTACAAACTCCTTCGGCGAAGGCGTAATTGACATACTGATATTCTCCATCACGGGAAAAGGAAAATATCGGGTCGCTTGATCCATCTAACAAAACTTTATATTTTTCTTCATTGAGCATTAACCCGGCGAGCCGCTCATTTTGTTTCCGCAATTCGCTTTCAAGTTGTTGCACGCGAGACTGCAACTCATCCACTTTATGCTGCAATTCATCTTTGGTGACATCCTTGATGGAAAATGACTCAGATGATTTCATAGTTCCTCAGGGAAAACCAGGATAACAACATAATCAGAAAAAAAACCGAAATAAAACATTCCAATCAAAACAATTACATTATTAATAATCATAACCAAAAAAGGTCAACAGTCCAAATGGAATCCGGTACAATACCGGTATGAGAGATGAAAACCCGACAGTTTATACGACTTCTTCCGGAAGAATGTGCCCCAGATGCGGCAAACCGGTGGATTCATGTGTTTGTCGAAAAGCCGTTGTGCCTGCCGGTGACGGCATTGTGCGCATTTTCCGCGATTCAAAAGCCCGCAAAGGTAAAACCGTTACATTAATTAAAGGGCTTAGGCTAAACGAAAAAGCTCTTCACGACCTTCATTCAGATTTGAAACGCATGTGCGGTTCAGGAGGAGCAATCAAAGATGGTGTCCTGGAAATCCAGGGTGACCACCGTGACACGGTCTTTGCTGAATTAAAGAAACGGGGTTTCACCGTAAAATTGGCCGGCGGTTGATAAACAAATTAGTTGAGCCTGTTCGAAAAGAAAACGAACAGGCTCATTTCTCATCAGCGGCTTATTATGCCCTGGTGGTACCTCAATTTATGAGAAAATTTCTCTCTTTGTTCTATACATACGGGAATATACAATAAAAGTTGTGCGAGTTCGGCTGATGAATAACAAGAATAAAACCAGGCTGCGCCAATTGACAGGATTTTTACTTGCCGTGATGGCTTTTTTTAGTTCCGCCTTTACACGCCAGACTGGCAGCCTGAACTTTAACGCGTTTGATGTGATCAGTGCCGTTAATCTTCTGCGCGCATCCCACGGACTACCGGCATTGACGATCAATACAGCTTTAATGGCAGCCGCGCAATCGCATTCCGAGTACCAGGCATCCATCCGTACATCCAGTCACACCGATGCCTCTGGCAATATAGTAACCGGGCGTGTGATAGCCAGTGGGTATGGTTCAGGCGCAGATATAGTGGCCGGTGAGAATGTCGCCGCGTTAACTATTGGTACAGAAAATTCGGTCTCTATTATTGTCAATGAAATTTGGGCAGATCCCGTCCATCGAGGTGCCATGCTTAACCGAAAATACACCGATATCGGCGTGGGTGTCGCCAGTGATGGATCCATGGTGTATATCACATTGAATGTTGCCGGTATAAAAGGAGGCGCAGCAACGACGCCTGCCGCACAAGCCGGAGCGGTGGGAGGAGGAATGAACCCGCCGATATTACCCCGGGTTACATCCACACCATTGGCGGATGGCACTGTGTATCACCTGGTTGGATACGGGCAAACCCTGGGAACAATCGCCGGGATGTACGGAGTAACCGTTCAGCAGCTTGTCGATAGGAACAATGTTGACCCTGACAGGATATACGCGGGACAAAAATTGTGGATTATGAAGGTGAATACACCCACAACCCCGCCTACAGAACTACCCTCTCTGACAACCATCCCGACAGAGTCGCCTGCTGCCACGTTCACGCTGGAACCGGATCTCACCATAACCCCTCCACACGAGCCTCCAGCAGAGAATAATACGCGCAACCTGGGAATGGTCATCATTTTTTTAATAATGGGCTGTTTCCTCTTATATATGCTCATAATCTGGAGCAAACCGTCAAACTCTGTGCATCCATAATCTATCCGCCAACCCCAAGACCCCGTATAATCGAGCTATCTTTTTTAACACCCCTGTTGCAGGTTATCCATGACAAAAAAGCTCATTCTGGTTGCGGGAAATATTGGTTCAGGAAAAACATCATTAACCGAACGAATCGGCCAAAATCTAGGCTGGCGTACAGCATACGAATCCGTGGCGGATAACCCGTACCTTCCCAATTTTTATGCCGACATGCGGTCCTGGGCGTTTCACCTGCAGGTATATTTTCTCGGGCACCGTGCTCGTCAACACATGGATCTGTGGAATGACGAACGCTCAGCCATCGTTGACCGCAGTATCTATGAAGACGCGTTCATTTTCGCCCGCGCGCTAAACAAAATGGGGAACCTGACAGAGCTTGACTATAAATCGTATCTTTCTGTTTTTGACCTTGTGATAAAAAGTCTTCCGGTACCATCGTTGTTAGTTTATTTAAAATGTCCTGTACCTTTACTAATGGAACGGATCCATAGCCGCGCCAGAGAGATGGAAAGCACTATCACCGCCGACTATCTGAGTCTACTGGATAGTTATTATGAAGACTGGTTGTCGTCTTTTGATCTTTGCCCGGTACTTACATTGCGAACAGACGATCTCGATTTTGTGCATAAACCAGAACACATGAAACTGGTGATTTCTACCATACAAGAAAAATTAGCCGGTAGAGAAGAACTCTCTTTTAAGAATAGTTGATAAAAACACGGTAAATTTGAGGGGATTTGGTGCAACCAAACTGGATTTACTCCGTATACTTTCATAGAGAAACTTACAGGAGTTATCGTTGATCACAGAAGAAAACACCTGGTTGGTTGATGCCATCCAGGGAAACATGGACGCATTTACGCAGCTGGTCGAGACCTATCAACGACCGGTTTTTAACCTCTGCTACCGCATGCTGGGAGATGCCCAGGAAGCGGAAGACGCGGCACAGGAGACATTCTGGCGTGCTTATCAGGGAATCAAAAAATACGACCAATCCAGGTCATTTGCCACATGGCTGCTTTCTATCGCGGCGCATTATTGCATTGACCAGCAGCGCAAGCGAAAACTTCCCATGGTTGATATTGATCTTCTCCCTGAAGAAGATGCGCCAGACCCATCGCCCAACCCTGAAAAGGTGATCAGCAAGCAGATGGAAAATAAGATTCTTCACAAATTGTTAGACAAGCTGCAGCCTCAGGATCGCGCAGCTATCATTTTAAGGTATTGGTATGAAATGTCAGAAGATGAAATAGCATCAACGTTACAACTTACAGCCAGCGCGGTTAAAAGCCGGCTATTCCGTGCCAGAAGACAGCTGGCCGAAGAATACCAGAATTCTCCGCAGGCAGTATTTGAAAGGAGTCCTCATGGAACACCAGCCATTTGAAAACTGGATACTCTCAGAAACACCCCTCACTTCCTCGCAGGAAACAGATCTCGAAAATCATCTCGCGATTTGTTCTCACTGCCGTACGATCAAAGAAGGCATTTTATCGGTTGAAGACCTCTTTCGGTCAGCTACATTTGAATCACCTTCTCCGGGTTTTGCCCAACGGTTTAAAGTAATGGCCGTCCAACGGGAAGAAGATGCCCGCCGAATGCAATCCTACTTTTTTCTCGGATGGACGTTAATCGCCACCGTCATCGTTTCTTTAGGATATATCGGTACGCTTATGTTAACCAGTTCACCGGCGAGCGTGATCTCAGATATTATGTCTTCGGCTGTTACAGCAGCCTATCAGTTTGACAAAATGATCCTATTATTAAAAACCTGGATGCAGGTTATTCCACTGCCAATAACCCTCGCTATAGTTGCCGGGTCGGCTGGATTGGTTGTCTTATTGACCAGTGGATGGGTCATTTCCGTGTGGAAAGTATCCACACAAGGAGTTAAAACAAATGAATAGAAAAAGAACTCTGGTTTCCCTTCTTATCAGCCTGGTGACTTTGTCTGTTGTTTTGACAGGATGTAACAGCACATCTCAGCAGGGCGACAAATTCATTATGGGTGGAACATATCGTCTGGCTGAAAATGAGACCATCAATGGTGATCTGTCCATCTTTGGTGGCGCTGTGAGCCTTGAAAAAGGCTCGACCATCAATGGAAATGTCATTTTGATCGGCGGAAGTGTTAACGCGGCCGGCGTGATTAATGGTGGAATTGACGGCCTTGGCGGTTCAATTAACCTCGGTGATACAGCCATTGTTTACGGTGATATCACCACAGTTGGAGCCACAGTCAATAAATCAAATTCTGCCATCGTACAGGGGAAAGTTACTTCACAATCTGAAGCCGGACTTGAACTTCCAGATCTCCCCAAGATGGTTAAACCGTCAATTGTCCGCCCGTTTGGTGACATCATGGGCGCTCTGTCTCGTTCCCTGGTTATTGCTCTGCTGGCAGTACTGGTAGTCCTATTTCTTCCCCGGCAGACAAAGAATGTCAGTATTTCAATTGAAGAAAATACAGCCTCCAGCAGCGCGATAGGCTTGTTGACCTGGATACTGGCGCCCTTTGTGATCATTCTTTTAGTGATCACTTTAATCCTCATTCCCATTGCTTTAATCGCGGCTGTAGTTTTTGGCCTTGGCGTATTGTTCGGGTGGATTGCCATTGGCTCGATTCTCGGCGATCGCCTGGCCGAACTACTAAAAGCACAGTGGGCGCCAGCCGTATCAGCCGGCTTTGGCACATTCGTTCTCTCATTAGTCTCTGCTATGTTCGAAGCCATTCCCTGTGTCGGTTGGGTTATTCCGTTTCTTATCATGCTGGTAGCCACTGGAGGCATTGTAATGTCCGCTTTCGGGACACGCGTTATCCGAAAATCATCAGGCGAACCATCCGCAACCGTTATCAATCCAAGGCCGATCTACCCGACTTCGCCTGTCTCAAAGACAGTCGTCGAATCCCACTTTGTAGATAGTTCAAAATCTGTTCCCCCTGATGAAGATCCAGTTCCTCCGGTAAAAGAAAGGCGATCTGTACTGAAGAAACACACGGATAAAACGGATGCTGCGTCATTCCAGGAAGAAAATAAACAAAGTGAGTAGCGGAAACAGGAAAATGAAAAAGTTATTACCCCTTGTGATTATCTTCACGGTAGCTCTCTCTTCACTGGCTTGCAGTTTTACTATTCAGGTTCCGGAGACTAAAACCGGCCCGGATACTACAACTGAGATAAATGAGGCGTATCCCGATACCGGCGTCACCACTGAATTGTCTATCGAAATGGGCGGAGGGTCGCTTACCATTGGAGAAGGTTCCGGTAAACTTGTTGAGGGGCAGATCACTACCAATGTCCCAACCTGGAACCCGGAAGTCATTCGCTCAGACGAAAAGGTCACCCTCACCCAGAGCAGCGCGGATAAATCGCTTACCATCCCTTCGGGAAAATTGAAGAACGAATGGGACTTAAAACTGGGGACGAAGGAACCCATCGCGTTGGAAATAAAAGCAGGCGCGTATAAAAGCGATATCACCTTTGGCAGTGTCCCGCTGACCGATCTTTCTATCGAAGACGGCGCATCACAGACCAGGATAGTGTTTAACAAACCCAATTCTCAGGTTATGGATACATTCATCTATCATACCGGCGCGTCTCAGGTTTCTTTGATCAATCTGGGGAACGCGAATTTTAAAGAAATGGTTTTTGAGAGCGGAGCGGGTTCATACACTCTTGACTTTAGCGGTCAATTAAAACAGGATGCGACAGTCGATATTGAAAGTGGACTGAGTAATATGAAGATCATTGTTCCCGCTGAAACCAATGCCGTGATCTCCCTTTCCGGAGGAGTAAACAATGTATCATTGAAAGGCACGTGGACTGTGGACTCCAATGAATATAAAACACAGAGTTCTAATGGCCCCAGATTGGAAATAAACATTAATATGGGTGTTGGAAATTTGGAGTTGATTTCTCAAAAAAGCAATACCTTATAAAAAAAGGAGCCGTTCGGTAAAAGAAACGAACGGCTCTCTTTTTATGAGTTACCCGGCTACACTGACCCCGATTAGTTTTCCAATACCGAATGTAATTGCGGCAGCCATTAATCCAAAAACGACCATACGTGTTCCCGAATATAGTACAGTCTTTCCGGTAAAAAGAGTGATAGCGGCTCCAACGCCAAAAAGAGCCAATCCGCTCAAAACGACGCTAATAATAAATGCGGTTGTTCCTCCGGCAAAAATATACGGCAGCACAGGAACGATGGCACCGATGGAAAACAGAACAAACGATGTGATAGCTGCTTCCCAGGCTGATCCCCCCAATTCCGATGGGTCAATATTCAATTCCTCTTTGGCTAGCGTTTCAATAGCTTTTTCGCGATCAGACATGATCTGCTTTGCGATCATTGACGCCTGTTCGGCTGATAGACCGCGTGATTGATAAATCAATGATAACTCTTCCTCCTCCTCCTCAGGAGCAGATTCCACTTCTTCACGTTCAATTTTTATTTGATTCATATATAGTTCACGAGAACTTTGTACGGATAACCATTCTCCAAGCGCCATAGAACAGGCTCCGGCAAGCAAGCCAGCCAATCCGGTAATTAATATGGATTGATTCGAAAGTGATGCGCCAGCTACACCCATCACCAGACTCAAATTTGAGACAAGGCCGTCATTGGCGCCCATAACCGCCGCCCGTAATGCGTTCCCACCTGCCGCTTTATGCCTGCCTTCAAGCTGTGCGACATTCCCCGCTGATACTCCTTTTCCGGTTTCTGACGCGATTGAATTAATCAAACGGGAGTGACTTTTTTCTTCCGCACTCATACCAGAAGTACCGGCTATATTTGAATAAGCATCGGCGCCGTTTTGTTCACCAGCCTGCAGTGAAGATAAGACAGATTCGGGCCCAAACCGGTTAACCATCCAGGCTAAGATTCGTGTTCGAAGTGTAGGTCGAAAGGCAGGTAGAACACCGCCCTGTTCTGTATAATTCTTTGCCCAACGATCGGCATGTTTTTCTTCAACATCTGCCATTTTTGAATAAACAACGGAAAGTGGTGATTCGCCATACTTTATGGCGATCTGTTTATAAAGATAGGCGGTGTTTCGTTCTTCATACCAGAAAGCTAACATTTTTTCTTTGGTAAGTTCAGTCATATTATTTAGACCCTTTCATTGATATGTACATCCATTTATTATAGTTGTTGTCAGTGACTTGCCAAAGTCTATCCTACCCGTTATGATTATGTTCTATGAGCACTGAAAATCATATTTCCAAACACGATTCCCCCCCATTGATCATATACGTTAAAGGCTCACACCGAGAGATGGGCCGTCAGATTGGTGAACAGACCTCAGAGAAAGTAAAACATTCTCTTGAAAACGCTCATCACCTGCTTGAATCTACCTATGAGTCATTGCAATTAACCTGGGATGGCGCGGAGATCCAGGCGCGCAAATACCTTCCTTTTGCTCAGGAAAGGTATCCGGAGATCGTCGAAGAATTGCAGGGCATTGCCGAAGGAGCGGGAGTTCTGTTCGATGACCTGGTGGTTTTGAACGCCATGGAAGCTGTGACTACTGACGCCCTTCACCTGACCAAATGCACAAGTATCGCTGTCAATGAGCAACGCACCGCCAATGGTCATGTACTTGTCGGCCATAATGAAGACTGGGTACCGGAAGACGAATCTGATGTTTTCCTAATTCATGCTGAACCGGATAATGAACCCAAATTTCTTGCCATGACATATGGCGGTCTGTTGCCTAACATCGGGTTTAATTCTGCCGGTATCGCGCAATGTTGCGATTCCGTATACCCTTCTGACTGCAGGATCGGTATCCCGCGTGTCGTCCTTTCACGCGCCATACTTTCGGCCCGAACACCTGCCGAAGCCATCAGGCATATGGTGGCGCCTCTTCGCGCTGCCGGCTACAATCATTTGTTAGCCCATGAGAGCGGTGAACTGTACAACATAGAAGTCTCTGCCCGCAAATTCGCTGTCTTATATGCCGAGAGGAATGCCATTGCGCACACCAATCACTACCTCGATCGGAATATGCAGGCAGTTGAAGATGAACCCGACGAATTAATTTGTACGAGAGTGCGGTATCACCGCGCATCCAGGTTACTGGAACAGACAAAACTGCACACCACCCAAACTCTGCAGGCCATTTTGCGTGACCATGTAAATTATCCCGATTCAATCTGCAACCACGCGATCAATGATGAAGATCCTCTCGACCGTGAGAAGACCATCACAAGCCTGGTCATGGACCTTACAGCAAGGCAAATGCACGTTGCCTGGGGAAACCCCTGTACGAATAAGTACCACACCTACCAGATGGATGCCTGATGACGGGTCTTATACCGGATTTGAACTTTTTTCCGGTAACAATAATCCTAATAATCCACCAGCCAACGCAATAATGGCTGTAAGGTAAAACGCGGAAATAAACCCCAGATTATCCGCCAGCATTCCGGTGAAGATCGTTCCAATGGCACCGGCGGAAAAAATAAAACCAAGTGTAAGCCCGGAGGCCAATCCCATACCTCCGGGTATTACTTTTTGTGCCTGAACCACAATTACGCTGAATGGGCCGCCGGTCAATAAACCGGCCAGGAACATAAGGGGATAAAGCAAGAAACTCAAACCAGTGAAAGCGATAAAGAAAAGGGGTACTGTTGAAAGCAACAGGCTGCCCGTGATGACGGTCTTCCGGCTTGTCCGGTCTGCCAGTTCTCCACCAAGCATACAGCCAATGGCCGAGCCTGCGGTGAATAATCCGATAATTACGCCATACGCAGAAGCCGTCAGTCCTTTATCGGCCAGGAAGCGGGGCATATAGGCGGTTATAGATGATTGCGCCCAGGATTGAAATGCTGAAATCCCCACCATCAATAAAAGAGCTCGTGTAAAAATTCTCTTTTTTTGAGACGTATTTTCAACATGAGAAGAGACGGCTTCCGATGGCTTCCTGCGTGCGTTATCCAATTCCTTCAACTCACGTAAAGCGATCAACCCGATAGGCAGAGTGAAGAAAGAGAGTAATAAAAGCCCGGATATTCCCAGATAACCTATAATTGGGCCACCGATCATAGGTCCAATCCCAAACCCCATTTGCCCGAACAAAAAGAAGAGCGAAGAAGCCACGGCTTCACGACCATGCAGCCTGTTGCGTCCGGCAAGTGTGGCTTCAGATGCCCCCGCAGGGTGAAAGGCTCCGGAACAGATACTCGCCAGAATCAATAGTCCCACAGCAGGCCAACCGGGAAAGAACATGGCGAGGGTGAAAAACGAACCCATACCAAGAACACCACCTGTCACCACCCGGCGCGCGCCTATCCTGTCTGATAAATATCCGAAGAGCGGTTGAGCAATGGCACTGGCTATCACATAACAAGAAGTAAGAATGCCTAACCCGGAATTTGTAAGCCCAAGAATCAGACTTAAATAGGTAAATAATAAAGACCTTTGACCATTTAAAAGGTCGACGATGAAATGCCCAGAGATCAGGGAATTTAAAACCCGGTCATCAAAAAGTCCGCCTGTTCGGGTCACTGTTTGTTCAGCCATCAAGCTCCGTAGTAACTATGACGTTTGATATTTTGGTATACCGAAGGAAGAAGAAAATACCGGAACGGCCGTCCATCTTTAATGCGTTGGCGGATGTCAGCCCCTGAAATTTCGATCATTGGCGCATTAAAGAATGTCGTTTTTGTTTTAATTCCCGGGCAAACGGTCTCCAGAACATCCAGATCAGGATACGCCTCCGGACGTCGATAAACCCCCAGTTCATTTACCGAATCAATGAAAGCGGCAGGTTCATGCCATCGAGGAAGATCCCGAAGAGAATCGCTGCCCATAAGGTAAATGAACGCATCGCCAGGATTTTCATTTTTTAAGATATTAACGGTATCCACCGCGTAATACGGAGATTCTCGTTGAACATCCACCAGGGATAAACGAAATTCAGGAATTCCACGCAGGGCAGCATTCACAAGTTCCAAACGCTGTTCTAATGGAGAAATTTGATTATTTATTTTTAGTGGAGACCGTGGTGTTAATATCCACAGAATTTTATCCAGCTTTAACTCATGCAACGCCTCAGAAGCCAGGATTATGTGGCCTAAATGCGGCGGATCGAACGTACCCCCGAATAGCCCGATGCGCGACATACCTACTCCATCCACTCCAATTCAAAATCAGAGATGAATACGGTATCTCCTTCTTCTATTCCGGCGTCTCGCAGCGCGTTATCCAATCCGATCTTTTCCATCAGATGTTGAAAGCGGCGTACCGAACCTTCATGCTCCCACAAAGTCATAGCCGCGGCCCGTTCAATACCTTTGCTGTGAACGCGCCATCCTTCAGGAATTTGCTCGATGGTGAACTCATATCGGTTCTCTTCCGGTTTATATACCGGGAGTTCTTCTTCTTCCACCATTTCGGGTTCTGGAGCCTGTTGAAGAAGTTCTTGAACTCTTTTTAATACGTCCATCACGTTGGTTCGTGCCAGCGCTGAGATAGTCAAAAACTCGATACCCGCTTTTTTAAAAGCGGCTTTAATCTTTGGTAACCGCTCTTTCACTTCGGGCAAATCAATTTTGTTGATCACCACAACCTGAGGTTTTGTCCCGAGTTTGGGATCAAACAGTGCCAGTTCATTGTTGATCTGGGTGTAGTCAGCTACCGGGTCTTCCGCGAGCCCATCGACCATGTGGATCAGTACACGGTTTCGTTGTACATGGCGCAGAAAAGCGAATCCCAAACCCACACCTTTATGCGCCCCTTCAACCAGTCCGGGGATATCTGCGATGACAAGGCTGTTGTCATAATCGATCTGGGCAACCCCCAGTGCGGCTTCCAATGTAGTGAACGGATAATCCGCGATCTTCGGGTTGGCGTTCGTAACGGCTGCCAGGAAACTGGATTTTCCCGCGTTCGGTAAACCAACCAGGCCGACATCGGCGATCAACTTTAATTCCAATCGCAGGGTGAACTCTTCTGATGGTTCACCTTTCTCGCCGGTTCGAGGTGCCTGATTGCGGGCTGTAGCAAAATGCTGATTGCCCCTCCCGCCCCGTCCACCTTTTGCCACCAGAAGCTGCTGGCCGGCCTCAACGAGGTCACCTAACAGCTTGCCGGTTTCTTTGTTATATACCAGCGTACCCGGCGGAACATGAATAATAAGATTCTCAGCCGATTTTCCCGACATATTATTCGGACCGCCATTCTTACCATCCGGAGCCAGATACCTTAATTGATGGCGGAACACAGATAATGTGTTCATGGTAGGTTTGACCTCCAGGATCACATCACCGCCGCGTCCGCCGTCTCCGCCATCCGGGCCGCCCCGGTTGACGAATTTCTCGCGGTGGAAATGGACCATGCCATCTCCACCGCGGCCACTTCTTACAAAAATTTCAGCTTCGTCAATCACTTCTTACCAAATTTTTCTTTCAAAATATCTTCCAGCGTAGGTTTGCCAATTTCCTGCAATTCATAACGAACCCGCTGGTTGGGTTTCTTGATTTTCATTACCCGATTAAGATCGATTGGTGTGCCAATGATCACAAGGTCAACATCTGCTTTATCGATGGTTTTTTCAAGGTCACGGGTCATATCATCGCCATAACCCATAGCCGGAAGGATAGGACCTGTTTTCGGATATTTTTGGTAGGTTTCCTTAATGGCCCCTACCGCGAACGGACGCGGGTCAACAATTTCCGCCGCGCCAAAACGTTTAGCGGCCACATAGCCGGCGCCATAGGCCATTTCGCCGTGAGTCAGAGTGGGACCATCTTCCACTACCAGAACACGTTTTCCGCGAATAGCTTCAGGGTTTTCGATATATAGCGGAGAAGCCGCTTCGATCACCAGGGCTTTCGGGTTCAACATATTCAGGCGGTCACGTACTTCGATCACAGCCTGCGGATCAGCGGTATCCACCTTATTGATCACAAAGACATCCGCCGCGCGCACATTGGTTTCGCCAGGATGGTACATATATTCATGTCCCGGGCGGTGTGGGTCAGCCACAACAATGTTCAGGTCAGGCACATAGAAGGAAAAATCATTGTTGCCGCCATCCCAGAGGATGACATCCACTTCTTGCTCTGCCTGGCGCAAAATAGCCTCATAATCCACACCGGCATACACGATGACTCCGTTATCGAGATGCGGTTCGTATTCCTCGCGTTCTTCAATGGTGCACTCATGTTTATCCAGGTCCGCGTAAGACGCGTAACGTTGAACCTTCTGTTTCACCAGGTCACCATACGGCATGGGGTGACGGATAGCCGCCACCTTATATCCCATGTCACGCAGGATCAGGGAAACACGCCGGGTTGTCTGGCTCTTACCGGAGCCGGTACGAACCGCGCACACGGAAACAACCGGTTTGGTTGATTTGACCTGTGTCGATTTCGGTCCCATTAGTCGGAAGTCAGCACCGGCTGCCAGAACCATTGATGCTTTATGCATCACCAAATCATGGGGAACATCACTGTAAGCAAAAACAACCAATTCTACAGATAACTTCTTTATCAGATCCACCAGGTCACTTTCAGGGTAGATCGGGATTCCTGCCGGGTAAAGCCGACCGGCCAATTCTTCAGGGTATTTACGGCCTTCAATATTTGGAATCTGCGTCGCGGTGAAAGCAACTACTTCGTATTCGGGATTATCACGGAAGAACACATTAAAATTGTGAAAATCCCTTCCTGCTGCTCCCATAATCAACGTCTTTGTTCCAGCCATTAGATCCTTTCTCCTTGGAGATGAATTGGATTTACATCACTTCGGGGCAATCGATACCCAGAAGGGATAGACTGTTTGAAATCGCCTGCCTCGCTGCGGCCGTAAGGCGAAGACGGAAATCACGTACCGGGGTTTCGGCTGTCAATACCGGACAGACATTGTAAAAGTCGTTGAAAGCCTGAGCCAGGCTGAAGGCATAATTAGCCACCATCATCGGCTTATATTCTGCTGCCGCACGTGTAACTTCATTGCTAAAGCGCGAAATAAGGTCGATCAATTGAACTTCCTGTGGGCTTAGTTCAAAGTCTCCTTTACCTTCGGCCGGGATCTGCTGACCGGCTTTGCGCAAGATGCTGTTGGCTCTCACAAACGCGTACTGGATATACGGAGCTGCCTGACCTTCAAAGGTTAGTGCGGTTTCCCAGTCGAAAGTTACGATCTTGGTATTATCGCGTGACAGCATGGAATATTTAATGCCGCCCAGCGCAACCATACGGGCAACAGTCTCTTGATCTTTCGGTGAGAGGTCCGGGTTCTTCTCTTTGACAATTTGCAGGGCGCGGCTGGTGGCTTCATTGATCAGGTCTTCGAGCAAAACCACTGTGCCGTCGCGCGATGACATGGTCACATTCCCGGGCAGGTTGACGATCTCATACGCCAGGTGATAACACTTCTTGGCGAAATCGTACCCCATTAACTCCAGGGTCTTGTAAATTTGCTGCATATATAAAGACTGCCGCACATCGATCACATAAACAGACTTATCGAGATGGAACATCTCGAATTTTTTCACGGCCAGCGGTAGGTCTTTGGTGGAATACAGCGATGTGCCATCGGAACGTAATATCACCAGCACCCGGTATTTTTCTTTTGTACCGGCTAATTCATCCAATGGAACAATTACCGCGCCATCGGGGCGTTCATCACGAGCAATGCCCTTTTTGATCATCTCTTCTACGTAGACTTTGCCAGATTCTTCCACTTCGCTTTCGTAGTAGTAGTGATCGAACGGTACGCCCAGGGTTTTGTAGATCTGGTCAAAGCCTTCCAGTGACCATTGCCGCGTTTGCTCCCATAATTTAACCAGTTCGGGGTCGCGGGCATCCCAGCGGGCAAACAGAGCGCGCACTTGAGGTTCGGCTTCGGGGTCATCGTTATAGCGGCGGTCCGCTTCGGTATACAGGTCAGTCATCCAACGGTAGCGGTCTTCGCCGGGTTCCTCGCCTTTGTGATACGTCAAATAGTTCCACAACCATTTGATGACATGCAGGCCGATATCGCCTATGTAATTAGCGCGAATAACATCATAACCAGCGCTATCCAGAATATTACAGACGGAATTTCCCAGAATAACATTGCGCAGGTGTCCAACATGGAACGCCTTGTGGGTATTCGGTTGAGAAAACTCCACCATCACGCGTTGATGATTTCTCGGAGATCGACCAAACTGTTCTTTTTCGGCTAGTACAGTATCCACAACACGGTTAGCGTATGAGGATGTGGAAAAATATAAATTCAGGTATGCTTTTACAGCTTCCACTTTCTCAAAACCGATCAAGAGACTTCCATCAGATTCGAACATCTCTTTAGCGACTTCGGCTGCCATTTCGTTAGCCCGTTGCCCCACATTACCGCCCGTTCCTTTCTGGCGGGCTTCCAGAGCCGCGGCTTGAAAAAAGGAGGTCGAAATTCCCCATTGGCCACTGAACGGGATCCAATTCCATTGCACCGAATCAATGGGAAGGTTCAGCTTCTTGAAGTAATCAATGATACGTTGTTCTGCGGCAGATTGTTCAGAAAGAAACATGGATTTTCCCAATTAAATAGACAAATTTGCCCGAGCATCCGGGCGATGTTGTGCGATTATAACACTTTCATAAACGCCAGATCTAAAAATCCAGATATAGAAAAACAGGCACGCTATTATTTGTGTTTAACAGAAATAGCGGGAGGAGAACCTCCCGCTATAACAATAAACATCGGAAAAATGAAAAAAATCAGGCGTTCTGAGCAGCATTAAGCCGTTTCATCAGACGGCTCTTGCGGCGGGCGGCATTATTTTTATGAATAACACCTTTTTCCGCGGCTTTGTCCAGAGCGCTGATGGCATTTTTCACGGCTTCGGCTGTTTCAGGGGCACCTTCAACAATAGCTTTATCAGCTTTGGCAATGTATGTACGGGCAGCACCACGGAAAACGCGGTTGCGAAGGCGTTTCTTTTCATTCTGTTTATTGCGCTTGATTGCAGACTTGATATTAGCCAACTTCGTCCTCCAAATTAGTTCCTTACGGTAGCAAGAAATGATTTTACCAGATTAATGCGAACTGAGAAAGGGTTTTTTTGTGTCTGTAAACAGAAAATACCGGATCACTTCAAAGATTCCCTGAATCCATTCAACAATTCTTGCTTTTCGGCTTCCGTCAACCGGGCTTCAGGATGTTGCAGCAGGTATGCAAGTGGCGGCATTCTTCCGCTTGAAACTTCTTCCGCGGCCCGTGCGTAAGCCCGTTGCGCCCGTTTACTGCCTGCTTCCCATTCAGAAAAATTCAGGTATCCCCTGCCTTCGCTAATATCATGCCACACCAGCCATGAGATTGGAGCTACATTACTGTACCATGGATAGACTGTCTCATTACTGTGACAGTCAAAACACGCACGTTTGGCCAGTTCTCTTGTGTGTGGAACATCCCAAACCGGCTCACCTGTCACCGGAGGATTGGTATGATTCCGTCCATATGGTATCAATTGGATCAGTAGAAAAATTATGATACCCGCGCCCAATAAAATGCTGATTATCCGGCCTGTTTTCTTCATTATCCCTCACTATTAATGTTCACAGATTTATTTATAACCTATTTATAGCAAATCAGAGTGATGCAAAAATTAAAAAATCGAAGCCGTACTAAAATTACAATACTCTTGTCATTCTTGGGATAAATATGGTTACATCGTGGAAAGTACCCTCTTCTGATTTCAAAAGAAACCTGCCATCGAATATTTGTATCTTAATCATTGGTTGTTTTTATTTATTCAACCTGAGTAACGGGCATGACTGGGGTGGGGATTTTTCCATGTATATTCATCATGCAAAGAACATAGCGACCGGTGTCCCCTACGCACAGACCGGCTATATCTATAATCCAGACGCGGCACAATATGGTCCGCAGGCCTACCCTCCCGTTTTCCCACTATTACTCACACCAATAATTCTTATATGGGGAATTAATCTCCTTGCACTAAAGATTCCGGGCATACTGTGCTTCCTCTTATTTTTGTTTTTCTTGAATAATTGGATTATTAATAGTCTCCCTGCATTTTTCCGGATCCTTCTACTGGTGATGATCGGTTTTTCTCCGCCTTTTTTTTTACAGGCAGAGATGATCCTATCAGATATCCCCTTTCTGTTATTTACATATATAGCTCTTTACCGGTTTGATATGATGTTTTCCTGCGAAGAACAGGGGACATTTCAGGTAAAAAGCGGCTTATTAACTGGATTGTTTGTCTACTTGAGCTATGGTACTCGAACCATAGGAATTATTTTGATTCCGATCTTATTAGTTCTTTTTCTTGTGCAGCCCAAAAAAAACTGGCGACCGATCCTGACTGTTTTGGGTTCATCTATTAGCTTAATCATCATGCAAAAAATCCTGATTCCGGGTACCGGTTCTTACCTGGATCAATTCGACGGTTTCATATCCAGAACCATGTCTTATGTTGTTATTCTTTTTAATTACTACCTCACACTTTTAACAGAACTCTTTCCTGTAAAAAGTGAATTATGGCAAAGAATTGTTTTTTTGTTTACATTCCTGTTATTTATCGCGGGATTGTTCCTTCGGTTGCGAAAGAGACTATCCGGGTTCGATATTTTTTTTGCTGTGTACTTCGTGTCCATTTTGATATGGCCTTCCATCCAGAAATACCGTTTCTTGCTTCCCATCATACCGATTTATTTCTTTATCATGGTGGAAGGTTTTTCAAACCTGATCGATCGTTTCTGCCGAGTCTCTTACATAAAGAATGCCATTCTACTAGTCTGTCTATGTTTGATCGGTATATCCTATTCGTATGAATATAGGAATATTTTTCCGCGTCCAATTTCAGCTATGGAACTTCCATCCACACAGGAGCTTTTTTCGTACATTAACCATCAAACCCGACCAGACGATGTTATCGTGTTCTTTAAACCCCGTGTCCTCGCGTTATTTACAGACCGAAAATCAATGGCTCTGGCAATACCCGGCATTGAGATGGATCCAATACTTCGAATGAAGGAAAATAGAGTCTCATGGATCGCGGTCAGGAAAAATTATGATCAAGAATACCAGGCAGAGCAGTTGCAAATGATAAGTTGCAATCCGGAACTATTTCTGCCAAAATTCGAAAATGACGATTTTTTAGTTTATCAATTTAGACCAACTGACTAGCCCGTTAAGCATCCACCGGCCGGGGTTTTTTAGCATTATTTGAAACTTTCCAAACCAGTGCAGGTAAAACTATAAATGAACCATTTATAGATATCCAGGAATAAAAAAGGAAATAAAGAAAGGAGCAAAACATGGGTACCAAAGGTCGTCAAATAGTGGGAATGGATGTAGATGAATTAATTAAATTGCTCAATCAGGCATTCGCAGATGAATGGCTGGCCTATTACCAGTACTGGATTGGCGCAAAAGTGGTCAAAGGACCAATGAAGGATGCCGTCGCATCAGAGCTGGTATTGCACGCAACAGAAGAACTTGCCCACGCGGACATGTTGGCAATGCGGATTATCCAACTGGGTGGTACACCGATTATTGATCCCAAAGATTGGAGCAAATTTTCTCATTGCGGTTATGACGCTCCCGTCAGCGCCTTTGTAAAAGACATTCTGGCTCAGAATATTAAAGGCGAACAATGTGCCATTGATGTATACCAGAAACTTCAAATGCTGGTTCGTGATAAAGACCCGGTGACCTATAATATTGTTCTCACCATCCTCCAACAGGAAGTGGAACACGAAGAAGACCTTCAGGCTCTCGATGAGGATCTTGATTCGTTGATGATGTCAAAATAACATTGATGAAATAGATCAGTTAAATAAGAAAAAAGGACTGCCCTGAGTTCGCGGGCAGTCCTTTTTTTATTTTCATACAATACGACTATTTATCCTGAAGGGCAGCCAGTCCAGGCAAAACAAGTCCTTCCAGCATTTCCAATGAAGCGCCGCCGCCAGTAGAAATATGGGTGATCTTATCAGCCAGACCGGATTCTTGTATAGCCGCCACAGAATCGCCGCCGCCAATAATACTGACAGCGCCGCATTCCGCAACAGATTTGGCGACCGAGTAGGTACCTTTGGCAAAGTTCGGGAATTCGAACACACCCATCGGACCATTCCAAACCACAGTACCAGCACCTTTCAAAGCCTTATCATAGGCTTCCATTGTTTTCGGTCCAATATCCAGGATACGCCAGCCATCCGGAATTGCCGCCATGTCCATAGTTTTGAAAGCAGCTTCCGCGTCGAACTTGTCAGCAATGGTGACATCAACAGGCAGACGTAGTTTGGTTCCACCTTCGGCCAGCAGTTCTTTCGCGGTTTCCAGAGCTTCATCTTCCACGAGGGAATCGGCCACAGGGTATCCCTGAGCTTTGAAGAAGGTGTTAGCCATACCACCGCCGATCAAAATGACATCCGCTTTGGTCAGCAGGTTTTTGATAACGCCAATCTTGTCGCTAATCTTGGAACCACCCAGAATGGCTACAAATGGACGTTTCGGTTCGGCAATAGCCTGTCCGAGGTATTTGATCTCCTTTTCCAAAAGAAAACCGGCAGCCGCGGGTAAAAAGCGGGCTACGCCTTCCGTGGATGAGTGCGCGCGGTGGGCAGTGCCAAAGGCATCGTTGATAAAGATTTCTGCCAGAGAAGCCATTTTCTTGGCCAGGTCGAGGTCATTCTTTTCCTCTTCCGGATGGAAACGGGTGTTTTCGAGCAGTAGAATTTCGCCGGGTTTCAGAGCTTTGGCAGCTGCTTCGGCTTCAGGGCCAACACAATCTTCGGCAAAGGCAACGGGTTTCTTCATCAATGTGCTTAAGTACTCTCCAACCGGTTTCATTGAGTACTTGGGATCGGGTCCGCCTTTTGGACGGCCCAGGTGAGAGCAGAGGATGACGGCTGCGCCTTTGTCGAGCAGGTATTCAATGGTGGGTAACGCAGCTCGGATACGGGTGTCATCGCCTACTTTTCCTTCTTTCAAAGGAACATTGAAATCAACCCGCACCAGAACCTTCTTGCCTTTTACATCCATATCCTCAACAGTTTTTTTGTTGAACATATTCTCCCTCGCATGATTCTGTGGTTTATAAAGAATGCGCAATCCAGTGATCGGAGGACCCGGGATTACGCATTCTTGGTCGGCTAAGTAACTTTCAAACTACAGAGATTTTGCCATCAGTTTGGCAAGATCCGCGGTACGGCAAGAGTAACCCCATTCATTGTCATACCAGGTCATAACTTTGACCAGGTTACCACCCATGACCATGTTGTACTGCAGATCAACGATGGAAGAGCGGGGATCACCCTTGAAGTCAGTAGAGACCAATGGATCACCATATTCACCAGTGGTGACGCCCAAAATGCCCTTCAGTTTGCCATTAGCGGCAGCAGTGAAAGCCGCATTCAGTTCTTCTTTTGTGATGGATTTCTCAACGGTTGCAGAGAAATCAACGACAGAGACGGTAGGTGAAGGAACGCGGACAGAGCAGCCGTCGAATTTGCCCTTTAGGTCAGGCAGAACCAGGGCAATGGCCTTGGCAGCGCCGGTAGAGGTGGGGATGATATTCAAGCCGGCGGCGCGAGAACGGCGCATTTCTTTTTTGTGCCCCTGATCCAGGATGACCTGGTCGTTGGTGTAGCTATGGATGGTGGTCATGGTCGCGTACTTGATGGTGGCCAGTTCGTGCAGAACTTTAGCCGCGGGGGCCAGACAGTTGGTGGTGCATGACGCGTTGGAAACCACGTGGTGCTGTTGGGGATCGTACTTTTCTTCGTTCACACCCAGAACGATAGTGATGTCTTCATTCTTCGCGGGAGCGGAGATGATAACCTTCTTGGCGCCGCCCTTTTCAATATGAGCACGAGCACCGGCTTTGCCTTTGGCAGGATCGCCAATAGCATCGACGAACAGACCGGTGGATTCAATAACAATATCCACACCCATGTCACCCCATTTCAACAAATTGGGGTCTTTTTCAGCAGTGACTTTGATGGTCTTGCCGTTGACAACCAGGTCGTTGCCATCGATGTCAACATCGCCGCTAAAGCGGCCATAGTTGGAATCATATTTGAACAGATGGGCGTTGGTTTTGCTATCGAACAGATCGTTGATGGCAACAACTTCCAGCTCTCCACCGGAACGTTCAATTATTGCTTTTAATACCTGGCGACCAATACGGCCGAAACCATTGATACCAACTTTTACTGCCATGGATTACCTCCTGCGAAATGTTGTAAATTTTCCATGCCTTCTTCAAGGCGGATTTACCTGTCTATTGTAATGTCTCTTTACTGATCAATGGACCGGTTCGTTCATAGAATAAGTCCATTATAACCTGTGCCAGCCTTCCTGAATCATGTCTCCATGGATTATTCGGGTCGATCAAATCACTCGCATAAGTCGTATATTGCCCATCCAGTGTGTCATCTATCCGCACCCAGTCTATCCCTTCCGGGAGGACGATATCCTGCTTCTGATTGCAGATCACCAGATCAAAAATCCTCTGGTTCAGATGTTTCTCAATTGTGCGGATATGGTCGGCCGTGGTGAAACCATCCGTCTCACCAGTTTGCGTGGCCACATTACAGATATAAAACTTCGTCCCCCGGCTGGCTTTCACAGCCTCCGCCAGATCAGGCACCAACAGGTTGGGTAAAATGCTGGTAAAAAGGCTGCCCGGACCTACAATGATCAACTCAGCACTCAAAATTGCTTGCACCGCGGGAGGGTAAGCCAATGGATTATCCGGTTCCAGCCAAACCCGCTTTATGCGCCCCTCAATTGTGGGAATATTGCTCTCACCGGTCACTCTGATTTCGGACTGGTTTTCATTGATAGTCTTATCTGCCACCAACTTCACGTCATGCAGTGTTGAGGGAAGTACTCTTCCCTGTACAGCCAGAACGCGGCCGGATTCAGCCACCGCTTCTTCAAAACTGCCAGTAATATCCGCCAGAGCGGTGATGAACAGGTTACCCAGTGTATGTCCGTTCAGGCCGGCTCCTTCACCGAACCGATACTGGAATATCTGGGTAAGCATGGCCTCATCATTAGAAAGGGCGGTCAAACAGTTTCGGATATCTCCCGGTGGGAGTACCCCCATATTGCGGCGTAATTCTCCCGAAGATCCGCCATCATCCGCAACAGTGACCACAGCCGTCAGGTTGTTGGTGTGGTTCTTTAATCCCCGTAGCAGAGCAGAAAGCCCGGTTCCACCGCCGATCACCACAATGCGAGGGCCGCGTTCCTTCTTCCGGTACGCGCTGACTGTATCCAACACCGGTTTTCCGGGGGTAAGGTACGGCCGCAACAGCGCGCGGTTCAGCTTGTATGTTCCAAAAAGGATAAAAAGAATACCCAGACCGCCAAAGATAACCGCGCGAATAGGACGATCAAGAAAACGCAACGAAAGGTACGATAAAACCGGAAGCCACCAGGTATCCGGCGCGGTACGATAAACATCCAGTACCATAACCGCAAATCCTAACCCGATCAGCATAGCCCCGGTAAGAATTACCAGCAGCCAACGTTTCACCCCCAGGCCGGGAACCAGCCAGCGCAGTTTTCTAAAAAATTGCTGCGCTATTCGCGAGTACCAATTGGAAGAGGTCTTTTGCATATCGATAGAATATAGCAGGGTTCAAGAATTCAGTCAACCAATAGTCAACCCACGTTCTACGTTGCACCAAACCTGCCATATTAAGCCAACCCTGCTACAATTAATGAATGCTGCCAGATTTTCGTGTTCGTCAACGGGATTATTTATTAGAAATTGCCGCCGGTCTATCCGGCGAATTAGACCTGAAAACTTTGCTGGAACGGATTTTGAGTGTAAGCATTGAAATGCTCGCCGGGCAGGCAGGGTTGATCGCGTTGCGATCTGATACACTAGGATGGAAGATACAAACCAGTGTAGGAATTGCACCTGCTTTTCTGCGAGCTATTACTCCTCTTCTGGCTGATATCCCATCTTCCGTCGAATCAGTAGAAGCCGAAATCCCCGAGATCAACCGACTGCTTGACCACATGACCTTTGCTGCCAGCATGGGATTTCTTACAGGTGTCGGCTTACCTCTCACATCGCGACAAAAAGTGGTCGGAGTGATTTACATCTTCCGCAGTTACCTGGGAATCTTTTCAAAAACCGATAAATCCTTATTAAGAAGCTTCGCCAACCAGGCGGCCGTTGCCGTGCAAAACGCCCAACTTTATAAGCAAGTGACCCAGGAAAAGCAGCGCATGGAAGCGCTATTAAACAACGCCGGAGACGGCATCCTGATCCTCGGGTCCGATCACAAGATTCAAACCTGCAATACATCATTCAGCCGCCTGTATGGATTAGATTCCAACAAAATTCAGGGTATGGATCATGATCAAATCATCCAATGGAATGGCCCTACCCAGGGCGTAACCCTTGAACAGGCGGAAGCCGGCGGTTGGCCTCTAACGCCCCACGCCCTGCTTTATGTGGAAGGCGATCTTAAACGACAAAATAACCAGGTTCCACTGCCGATCGGCATAACCTACGCGCCGCTTCTTTCAGAAGAAGGTACGCTTCAAAATATCATCGCCACCATCCGTGATATCACCCGCTTTCGTGAAGCTGAGGAACTAAAAAGCACATTCATTTCAATTATCAGCCATGAATTGAAAACACCGGTCGCGCTTATTAAAGGTTATGTTTCCACCCTTCGACGCGACGATGCCAAATGGGACCGAAAAGTGGTCAACGAAAGCCTGCAGGTGATCGAAGAAGAGGCAGACAGGCTTACCGGTTTGATTGAAAATATGTTAGACGCGTCCCGCCTGCAGGCGGGCGGAGTGTCATTAAAACAATCAGACATACTACTGCCAGATATGGTCTCGCGCCTGATCAAACGTTTCCAAACCCAGACCAGCAAACACACCATTGTGATGGATTTCCCCGAAGATTTCCCGGTTATCCTCGCGGATGAAACTCGAATTCAACAGGTAATCTCTAATCTGATATCAAATGCCATCAAGTATTCTCCGGAGGGTGAAATCCGAATAAGCGGACAGGTGAGACCGGATAGGGTGATCATTAGCGTCAGTGATGAAGGTCCTGGCATTTCACCCAATGATATTCCCCATGTGTTTGACCGCTTCTACCGATCGCCTGAAATGGCCCGGGCCACTAAAGGCGCCGGTCTCGGTCTGTATCTGTCTCGTTCTATCATCGAAGCGCACGGCGGCAAGATCTGGGTAGATCCAGCTCCTCAAGGAGCAAGGTTCTACTTCACACTGCCGCGATCAATAAATTGACTGGATAACGGTTATAATCCAAATCATCCTGTTAAATGAGAGTATGCCAAATGGCCAAATCACAAACCATGTGCCCGCGCTGCCATCAACCTGTTTTGGTTGAAATGAGGCAGCTTTTTGATCAAAATACTGACCCGCAGGCGAAACAAACCCTGCTTTCGGGAAATTTCAACATCGTTCAATGCCCTGCATGCGGTTATCAGGGAACAGTTCCATCGCCCCTGGTGTATCACGATGCCGAAAAAGAATTGCTTCTTACCTACTTTCCGCCCGAATTGGGTCTACCAGTAAATGAACAGGAGCGACTGGTAGGTCCGATGATCAACCAGGTTGTTAACGCCTTACCTATGGATAAACGCAAGGCGTATATCCTCCGTCCGCAATCTATGCTCACATTCCAGACATTGATTGAGAAGATTCTCGAAGGTGATGGGATCACCAAAGAAATGATCGATGAACAACAGAAACGGGTCAACCTGATCCAGCGTTTACTTTCAACGCCACCGGAATCGGTTGCCGAAATTCTCAAGAATGAAGAATCTCTGGTGGATTCCAATTTCTTCACTATTCTGGGCCGCCTGGTGGAAGCTTCACTGGCTGGCGGTGACCAACGCTCCGCCCGGGCACTCGCCGGTATTCAAAAAGCCGCCCTGGAAGAGACAGAATTTGGCCGGCAATTAAAACATCAGGCCGAAGAAACCCAGGCGGCCGTCAAAGCGTTACAGGATGCCAGCAAAGATGGACTAACCCGCGAAAAACTACTGGAGCTTATTACCTCCGCTTCCAGTTTGCCCCAGGTGGATACGCTGGTTTCGATGGCACGTTCTGGATTGGACTACAGTTTCTTTGAATTATTGACCAATAAAATTAACGCATCAGACGGCGATGAAAAAAAACGTCTGGAATCACTGCGTGAGCACCTGCTTGAATTGACCAAAGAAATCGACCGGGTCATGCAAGAAGAGATCAGTCATGCCCGTGCGCTGTTGGATAAGATCCTGGCAGCCCCCGATGTTGAAAAAGCCACGGAAGAATCACTCGATGCAATGACAGATATGTTCATTGAACTGATCCGTCAGGAAATGCAGTCTGCTCGTCAATTAAATGACATGGCACGTCTTGAGAAATTGCAGAAGATCGGTTCCATATTGCAACGCGCCACTACCCCGCCCGAATTACAATTCCTGGAAATGCTGATGTCAATAGAGAAACCAGAAGACCGCCGTAAAGCTCTGGAAGCAAACGCGGCTTTTGTCACCACGGAACTGGTTTCCATGCTGAACTCAGTGATCACACAAAGTGAACAACAGGGAAATCAACCTCCTGAAGCATTAGAAGAATTGAAGAATATTTACCGAGAAGTTCTAAAATTCTCAATGGAACAGAACCAGAGAAAGAATTAACCCGTGAAAAAAAGAGGATGGATCAGTTGAAAGACCCATCCTCTTTTTTTATTATTTCTTTATGTACTTATATGCAACAATGACACATGATTAATACGTTGAATTTTAAATCAAGGGCGGTCATTACAGCATTACGCACTGCCCGATATGTGAGATTTTAACCCGGGATATCGCACAAAGTGTCTCATTATCGCCAGCCATCATTTTCCGCGCCCCACTTTTTTCTGAATATGGGAGAGGGAATTATGCAACAGGCAGACAAAAGTGTTTCTACATCCATAAAGAGGCGTGACTCTTTGCGCACGCGATTGATGGTTCTTTTCCTTTTGATGTCGGTTATTCCGATGGCATTGATCGGGACGATTAGTTATATTCAAAGTCAACAGATGATGGTCAATCGAATTAAATCGGACCTGATAACTCAAACAAGTTTGAAAGAATCAAATATTTCCATGTTTCTTTCCGCCCGGAAAGATAACATGGTCGTCCTTGCTGGAACAGCCCGGGTTCGTAGTATGGATCCAACTCAGGCAGTTGACGCGATGGACCAGTATTTCAAACAGTGGGGAATATATGAAAGCCTCAGTCTGTATGATCTGAATGGTGACACGATTTACCGCACGGATCAATCTAAGATCAATGTCGCCGAACGTGATTATTTTAAAAACGCACTAGACGGAAAAACCTCAATTTCGGAACCGATATTATCGAAAGCCAGTGGAAATATTGTTTTTGTTGTTTCCTCTCCGGTAAAGGATGGGGAAAAGGTACTGGGGGTAATTGCCGGCTCACTCCCCACCACAGTTTTTTCTGAGATCCTTCAGACAGGAGATCTGGGTGATGGTGACGGCTACCTTGTAAACAAAGAAGGGAAACTGATTACACCTTCTACCCACGTGGAAGAATTAAAAGCCCTTGGAAAGATCGAAACACGATCTGAATTGGAATTTACTCCGAATACCATCGCGGTGAAATCAATTTTGGAAGGAAAATCAGGCGTCGAAGAATATAAGAACGATCTTGGAATTGACGTCATCGGGTCATTTTTGCCGGTTGAAGGTTCTACCTGGGGGCTGGTGATGGAATACAGCTCGGCTGAGGTGCTTGAAGCGATCAATAATCTGAGAATGCTTTACATTGTCCTTATTGGTCTGGCCGTTATCATCATCATTGTCCTCTCCATAGTTGTCAGTAACAGTATTACCCGGCCGATTTTGCAAATGTCAACCATCTCACAACAGATTGCCCGCGGAGAGATACCGAAAGAAGAGATCAAAATTAAAGGCAAAGATGAGATCGCACTTCTGGGAAAATCATTCCAGGAAATCATTCAGTATTTCAAAGAAATATCCAATCAATTTGCTTTGCTGGCGGATGGTGACCTGACGATCGCTGTGAAAACTCATTCTGAAGCCGATATTCTGGGACATGCATTCAAAAGCATGGTAGAAAAACTACGCGAAATCATCAGGCAAATGGCCGAGCATGCCGGTTCATTAGACCAGGCTTCCAACGAATTAGCGAGTACGGCCAGTGACGTAGACGGCGTGACGAATCAGATCGCCACTACCATCCAGCAGGTGGCGAAAGGAACATCTCAGCAGACAGAAGCCATCACTCGGACAGCATCAAATGTGGAGGACCTATCTTCCGCAGTCGGTAATGTGGCTAAGGGAGCTCAAGACCAATCTAACGCCATCGCGGTGGCTTCTGATGTAACAGAAAAACTATCCGCCGCCATTGAAAAGGTCGCGGGAAATGCCCGGGAAGTAGCCAAAGGAAGTATCGAGGCGAAAAAAGCGGCTGAAAAAGGCTCATCCACCGTGCAATCCACATTGGAAGAGATGCAGTTTATAAAAAAATCTGTTGACCTCTCTTCTCAAAAAGTGCAGGAAATGGGTGACCGTTCCAGTAAGATCGGTGACATTTTAACTACGATTGAAGATATCGCGTCGCAAACCAATATGCTGGCTCTAAACGCTGCCATTGAAGCGGCACGGGCTGGCGATACTGGAAAGGGTTTTGCCGTTGTCGCCGACGAGGTGAGGAAACTGGCAGAACGGGTATCGCTATCCACGCATGAAATCGATGAATTGATCCGTGGAATACAAACCAGCGTCAAAGAAGCCGGAAACGCCATGCAACAGGGCACGATTGAAGTTGAAAAAGGTGTTGAAATGGCCAACCAAGCCGGCGCGGCATTACAAGAAATTTTGCAGGCAGCGGAAACAGTCAAAACCCAGGCGGAAGAAGCTTCATTGGCGGTAGACACAATGACCAGTTACGCCAGCGATCTGGTGGCAGAAGTTGACACAGTCTCCGCTGTGGTAGAAGAAAATACAGCCGCTACGGAAGAAATGGCCGCGTCAACAGCCGAAGTTTCGCAGGCCGTGGAGAACATTGCATCGGTATCCGAAGAGAACTCCGCGGCGGCGGAAGAAGTTTCAGCGTCGACAGAAGAAATGGCAGCTCGTGTGGAAGAAGTCTCCGCTGCCGCTCGAAAGTTATCAGAATTGTCTCAACAACTCAGGCTAATGGTGCAACAATTTAAGACTGATTAATACACAAAAGGCGCTGGTGAACCAGCGCCTTTTCACTTACTGACTTACACCCAGCTTAACAGGCAATTGTATCGTTTTGCGGTTACGAACAATCTCTAGCTGTATGGTTGCTCCCGGAGCCTGGGTAAACAGAGCGTTTATGTATGGATGTGTATCATCCAATGCCTGATCACCAATCTTCGTTATAATGTCGCCGCGGCGAATACCGGCCCGGGCAGCGGGGCCATCGGAATCCAATTGCGCTACATAGGCTCCCCATTGCACCGGAAGGTCATACATGGCTGCCATTTCTGGTGTGATCCACTGGTAACGGATTCCCATGTATGGGCGGGCAAAATACCCTTTCTGAATAATCTGTTCAGCGATCGCACGAGCAGTATTGGAAGGAACGGCAAAACCTAAACCTTCGGCTGTATCCGAACTTGACCCGCTGTTTCGCACGACCAGTGTATTAATACCAATTACTTCCCCGGCCAGGTCAACCAACGGACCGCCCGAATTGCCATGATTAATGGCGGCATCCGTTTGAATCATATCCATCAACTGGTAGCCTTCCCCGGTATCCAGATTACGCCCGGTGGCAGAGATAACGCCTACGGTAACCGTGTTCTTAAAATCGCCTAACGGCGAGCCGATAGCGATAACCGTTTCGCCGGCAATTAATGTATCTGAATTTCCCAGTGTGGCATAGGCCGGAATGGTTCCATCGATTTTTATAATGGCAATATCAGCAAATTTGTCAGTTCCGACCAGACTGGCCGGTCTTTGTTCTCCATCTGCCAGCACAACGGTCAGTTCTTTTGCATCTTCCACCACATGATTATTCGTCAGAATATGCCCATCGGGATTGATGATCACACCACTACCGCTGACTTGTTGATCTTCGGAAAAACCGAAGAAATCTCGCTGACCGGGGATCTTCCCAACAATAGTGACAACCGCCGGTCCGACACTGGCAACGGTTTTTGTAACGGCAGTCTCAACCTCAGTTGAAGAAACGATCAATTTGGCTGGTTGGTTACTTTGAACGGCCTCCGTTGATGTACTGTTCGGAGTGGCATTTATCGTCTGTGGGAATAACCCGCTTTTGACAGATAATAACATGATCCCCGCTCCACCTAAAGAGCCGGCACATAAGGAGATCAGAAAAACCAGAAACATTACAAAAATCAGGTTACTTCGTCTTTGCATAATTTTTTCACCGGAACATTCTCATCACATAATCGAATTAGTGTGTAAATAGAGTGTACTGCCTAAGATATCAGACAAATATTTAAAAAATATCAATTTTTTGTAATCAATGCACAATTCAAAATTATTAGAATTATCGGAAAGCAAATAATAATAAATTATTCTTCTGGATTATTCATGCGAAAGCCATACCCGCGAACTGTAACAAGGTATTCATGGTCAGGGTCAATCAGAGAGATCCGTTCGCGAAGCCGACGAATTAACGCGTCAAGTGCCTGATCAGAAACCCCCTGTGAAACATCATCACTCCATACCTGCGAAATAAGGTCCTGCCGTGAAACCACTTCTCCCGGGTTCTCATTTAATATTTGTAAAACTTTGAATTGAGGGACTGAAAGCGGTGGAATCACTTCTGTGCCGCGCACCCAGACCCTTCTTGACCGCATATCTATGCGCAATCGGCGAGACTTCAGACGCGAGGGCTTCATTGTCGTTTCCAATGGCATCGTGGCATCAGAGCTAAGATAAATGAATGTCTGTACCATTGCCACCTGTATCTCATCGCCATCATTCAATATTACCGGATCAATAACCTGCTCTCCATTAGAGAACGTACCATTTTTGCTACCCAGGTCTTCCAGTTGAATGCCAGCCGGAGTAATGGTCAATCGGGCATGCAGACGTGAGACCTGCCGGTCTGGAATTACCAGAGAACACATCGGATCGCGCCCAATGGTCAACTCCCGATCGATTGACCACCGCTGTCCGCTTAATACCCCACTCTGGGCGATAAATACCGGAGATTCCGGAAATCCGCTGGTTTCATGCTGTCTGGACATGGCTTATTCCTGAAGTGGATTAAATCCCTACGGGGTATAATATAGCAGAAATTGTCCGCTTTAAGCAATCTCAGGATGGATTGGGAAATTCTACGCCGAAAGATCCATACCATCCGGGAAGAGAAGAGAAAATAAACGCATGCCTATCCCATTGAAAACCGGGGATGTGTTGCGAGGCCGTTATCGAATCCGCCGGATCATAGGCCAGGGTGGTATGGGTTGTATCTACCTGGCTGATGACATGCGTCTCGAAGGCCGCGAAACCGCTTTAAAAGAGGTAGAACATGACCGAAGTCTACCCCCGGAATTGGTTAAAGAAGCCCGCGACCAATTCCTGCGCGAAGCGACGGTACTGGCCCGCCTCGACCATCCCAATTTACCCAAGGTATCCGACTTTTTTTCCATTGGAAGTCTGGATTATCTGGTGATGGATTATATCCCCGGCAAAGATCTCCGCATGTTAATGATGGAAGCCCGGCAGAATGGCGAGTTCCTGGATGAAAATTTAGTGCTTAGCTGGGCAAACCAACTTGCCGATGCGCTTACCTATCTGCATAGTCAGGAACCACCGATCTTGCATCGTGATATTAAACCCAGCAACCTGAAACAGACTCCTTCAGGTTTACTGAAACTGGTGGATTTTGGACTGGTCAAAGTTCTGGCTCCAGGCGAAATCACAATTACCATTCTGCAGGGCCAGGGAACAGCCCGGTATACTCCTCTCGAACAATATGGAGGCGACAGCGGGCATACCGATATTCGCTCTGATATTTTCGCCTTCGGATCGACACTTTACCATCTGTTGACAAATACTCCGCCCGCGGATGCGCGTGAACGGTTTCTGCATCCTGAGAGTTTGATACCCATTCAACAAATCAACCCGGAGGTCAGTCCTCGCACGGAAAAAGCCATCATGTGGGCAATGAGCCTTCATCCAGATGACCGCCCTCCAACGATCAAGGCGTTTCAAGAAAGCCTGCTGGGTGATCGGGTAGCATCTATAACGAACCCCATCACAAAAACCCGGCGGCCGGGTGACTACCTGTCTACCAATCCCGAGCGAACACTATTCTGGCTTTCTGTAGGTTTAACCGCGTTCAGTCTGCTGGCAGCTTTAATGCGCTGATTCAATCATTTTTTCCCGATATCCATTGCGGATACCTGTACCAAATACAGGCGAATCCACTGCCAATCAGGCATCCTGCTCCACTGAATAACATCGCACTCCATATCTCGGGAAATGGTTGTCCTATCGGAGTCAACCCGTATACAACAAGACCCAAACTTCCAACCAGGGCTGTTGATAATGAGAAGCGTACGCCCCACCGCACGGATATTTTATGTGATGCCAATTCATAAAATCCGAACGTGGAGACAAGAAGAACAATCAGCCCCCCCAGCCAACCCATTAAGGACCGTGTTCTGGTTTCTGTGAAGAAATTTCCTTCAACCTCGGTAGGCGTAATTTGAGGTGTTGGTTCAGGTGACTTCGTCAATGTCGGTTCAGGCGTAGGTGCTATAGCTGTCACCTGGGCGCCGCCGGACCCTGGAACATCTAATCGGATTATCTGAGATGTCAACGCGGGTTCGCTGACAACACGTACTTCCAGCAGCCCGGAATTGGCAATGCGGAATGTCGTCCGCGCGTACCCGCCTTTTGTCGTAGTTTCTACCTGTTGGACGATGCTCTTTTCATCACCCAGAGTAAAAATGAACCGAACAACGGTCCCATCAGGTACCGGGTTATTGTTCTGGTCAACAATGATCCCTGCCATCAAGGGCAGATTATCACCCACATTAAATAACGGAACCTGGGTGGGTGCGGGGTACTCATTGATAGAAATATCGGGGGTTGATTGCATCCCGGGCATATCAAGCGCAAGAGGAATAATTTGCCTGGCATCCGGTATGGTTACTTTGATCAAATCATATCCAATTCCCGGAACACTAACAGGGAGCTTGCCGGCTGAGGGTACTTCTTGAAATAATACCCGGGCAGCCACATCCACAAACGATGGGATCTTGCTGTACAGAGCGTAATAAACCGTCAGTTTTGAAATATCCGTCGAATCAAGATAATACGGCGCGTTGAAAGCGAACGCGACCACCTTCTTATTCCGAACCAGATCCTGACGTTTTGAAAGAAATTGCTTCATTGCCTCAGAAAAAGGCCTATCGACAGATATGGTTTGAAAGGAAAAGATTATCCAATCGGCCTCTCGAATGTCTGATGAAATAGTTTCAGTATCAGGCGCTCCGCTCAACATTTGCTGCAAGTCGCCAAAGCTATATGAAGACATGCGTGCTCCAGTGACCTGTCCGCCAGCCTGAGGACCGTACAATCGCAAAACGGCTTTTTGCAGACTGTCAACTCCCATCGTCACCTGTTCAGGGCATTTCTCGCACTGTTTTCCCGTGATCACGTCAGTAAAGAAGACTATTCGTTCTTTCATTTCCGGCGGGCGTGCCAGCACATTGGAAAGATCTGCCTCACCTGGGCTGATCAAAGTGACCGCGTTCTGGGCGATGTCGAAGGTCACCTGGTCATTTTGACCCAACGTATCGAGGTTCTCTCGTGAAGGAAGAACCGTTTCCAGATCAAAGCTCGGATATAAGCGATATTTCATTGCCAGGATTCGTTCGACCGATGTGTTTACCCGTTGCGCGAATGCCTGATCTTCGCGAAATTTTTGAACAAAGAAATCCATTGTCTTGGTCAGGGTCTCGTACGCGTTGGCATCACCGCTGGAAATAAAGTCATTCACATAGAGCAGATCATTGCCAGCTAATAGCGCGTTTCGAGCCACCTGGCGGGCGTCAAAGGCGACACCGGTGGGGTCAAAAAACTTGCGGACGGCCGGACTTCCCAGGTTATCGCTTACAAGAAGGCCGCCTGCTTCACGCCAGGGTTGAAGTTCGGGAAGCCCCATAAGTTGTGAGAGCGCGGTGGCATCAAAGCTTACCGGTTTAGTTGTCGCGCGGATATTTCCCTGAAAACCCTGATACCGAATATGAGAAATTGAAAGCCCGTCTGTTATATTTTCCGGCGGGTTCTTCATATTGGTACTGCTGAAAAAGGGGGCTAATTCGATTTGTTTTAGCTGTTCCAATGACTTTCGAACCGTGGCCACTTCGTCATCTGCCGGACGATCTGATCCTCCACGGCCAGGGAAATGTTTAGATATCACAGCCATTCGTCCGCGCGAACCTTCATGAATACCGGCAATGAAATTCTTGCCCATCTCACCCACCCAAAACGGGTCACCACCAAATGACCGCACACCCAGGTCATCCACCCGTGAACCGGAAATGGTATCAAGTACATCCAAAGAAGGGCCGAAGTATAGATTAAATCCGAGCCGGCTTAGTTCATCACCGGCTACTGAGCCGGCTTTACGCGCGAGTTCTGGTTTCCATGTCGCGCCAATTGCCATGGCATCCGGCAACGCCGTCAGGCCGGTCAGAATTTGATCGTTAGGGTAAAGATCGCCTTCCTGTGAGATTCCTAACAGTAGCGGGATTCTGTGGGATGGGTCTCCGGTTTCTTTTGGATCAATGGAAAGGCTTTGTAAGGATTGAGTCAACTCAAATATGGATGTTGTGGTATCGGCGGGAAAGGTGAAATTTCCATTAGCCGCGGAGAGCACAATTCCGCCAACATGCCGGCGGACGACCAGATCATAGATCTGAGAGGTTTCCGAAGTCTCAGTTCCTTTAAAAGTGACCAGAAATAACTGACCGATCTTCTCTTCCGGCGACATGGTGGAAAGAAGTAACTTTGCCTTTGTCCTTCCCGCGAAAGGGGTAGGTGTATCTGCCATGACCGGACTGAAAGGTAAGATAACCGTCAAACAAAAAACCAGGGTTACCAGCCACCGGAAACATAATATCAATGGACCAGTATTCCTGGTTTTCCGAACTACCATCGCCATGAATTATCTTTTAACCTTAAACTTCCACGAAATAAGAATCCGCCGCCGGATCGATCAACTCCTTGGTCAGGGAAGGTTCCTGGTTAGTGAACCGCGCGTAATCAATTATCTGGTCACACAGATCTCTTGGATGTGACGCACGGGGCAACCGTTTTCGTTTGATATACCATTCCTGAAGCAGATAAGCGAGACCGGGATCGGTGTATTTCACATTCTTGGATGCGGCAACGCGTTTAAATATTTCACGGTATTCATCATACGTTGGATTGCGTACTTCGATCTTATGGCGCAACCGGCGCAAGAAAGCTTCATCGACCAGCTCGCGCGGCGGAAGATTCGTCGAGAAGATAACCAGCACATCGAAAGGAACTTCAAGCTTTCGGCCCGTATGCAGGTTAAGATAGTCAATGCGGTTTTCCAGAGGAACGATCCAGCGATTCAACAGATCTCTCGGTTTAACCTGCTGCCGGCCGAAGTCATCGATCAACAAAATGCCGCCGTTGGCTTTCACCTGGAACGGGGCTTCATAGAATTTCATGGCATCATCAAAAACCAGGTCAAGTCCTTCGAGCGTCAATTCTCCGCCGGTCATAATAAACGGGCGCTGTACGTAAACCCAGCGCGGATCACGCCGCATACCAGCACGCAGTGTTCCGGTTCCGGCCGGTGTGACTTCTTCGCGGCTGGCCAGTTTATGGTTGACCGCGTCATACAATTTGATGACCTGCCCGTCGACATAAATGGCAAATGGAATATAGATCGACTGGCTGAACAACATTTCGCCGATTAATTTCGCAATACTGGTTTTACCATTTCCCGGAGGGCCGTAGAGGAAAATGGAGGTATTTGAGTTGATGGCGGGACCCAGTTGTCCGATTATCCGTTCTGAAAGCACCAGGCTTGAAAAACCCTCAGATAACATGGATTGGGTCACCTGTATCTTACGGCGGGTCTGTTTTCGGCAGGCTTCAATATAGTATTGGAGCTGTACAGGTGCCGGACCGGCATACTGGCAGCGGTCCAATGCTTCACGCGCGCGGCTGATACCCGAACCGGTGATGGCAAACAGATACGCGCCCTCGCCCAGACCAACCTGTGACGAACGGACTTCCACCAGTTTGTCACGTTTCAGGGTTTCCATCAGAATATCAACAACACCGGTGAATGGCAACGCAACTTCTTCGGCAATTTTGAAACCGGACATATACCCCTGAAAATACATAATTTTCAAGATCAGGTCCTGCAGCCACAGGGCGGGAATCCCGGTATCTTCTATCCGTGAAATGGGTGGGGGGACAAATGCCGGTGGGGCTTCCTGACGAATTGTGCCGGTGACTGGTGCTTGTTGTTGGTTAGGATCGACCGTTGCCATATCATTAATCTCCCTTCCTCCTTGCATTAACCCGCTGATGTAGGAGGAGGCCTTAGAATAGTATTACCTTGAATGATTATAGCATCGCCAGTGATAATGCTCAATTTACAAAATACTATCTACCTTGCCAGTTCTCCTTCTCACCCGTATAATGCTGCCCATGAATGTTACTTCTGTTATCCCTGTTTATAATGAAAAAGCCACCATTGAAGAGATCATCCGCCGGGTGAAAGCCGTCAATGTGGTGAATGAAATTGTCATCGTGGACGATGGCTCCACAGACGGTACCCGTGAGATTCTTGCCAGCTATAAAGACGATCCTATCGTCAAAGTGTTCCTGCACGATAAAAACCAGGGTAAAGGCGCTGCCGTGCGTACCGGAATTCAGGCTGCCTCGGGAGAAGTATTGATTATTCAAGACGCTGACCTTGAATACGACCCGCGCGATTACCCCACCCTGCTTAAACCCATTCAGGAAGGCATCGCCGAAGTAGTTTATGGGTCCCGCTTCCTGGGTGGCGCGCGCAGACCAATTCTGTACTGGAATATGGTGGCCAACAAGATCCTGACCTTCATGACCAATATCCTGTATAACAATATCCTTTCGGATATGGAGACCGGTTACAAGGTGTTCTACCGCGAAAAGGTCAAGGACATTCCCCTGCATGCCCACGGTTTTGAATTTGAGCCTGAGTTCACCGCCAAGATTTTGAAACGCAATATCCGTATCTTTGAAGTGCCCATCACCTTTAACCCGCGCGAATATTCACAGGGAAAAAAGATTAAAGCCTGGGATGGCTTTATTGCTGTGTGGACATTGATTAAATACCGCTTTGTTGACTGATTGAAAACGTCTCCGGTCGATCAAACCGGAGACGTTTTTTAATGGGAAAACAGACACTCTCATTGGTAAAATCAACCCATGAAATTTATCATCCCTACCATCGGTACCCGCGGTGACGTTCAACCCTATATAGCGCTGTCTTTGGGCTTAATGCGCCACGGGAATCAAGTCACCCTCGTTTCCCATCCCTGTATGCGTAATTTGGTGGAATCCTATGAGGTCCCTTTCGCGCCTATGGGTCCAGATATTGACATTGGCTACGAAGCCGCGAAGATACGCGGCAGGTCAAAGAATTGGATGCTGGGTTTCAAACGAGTTATGGATTTTTCCTTCTCCATGTTGGAACAGTCCTATTCTGACCTTTTACCGCTCTGCCGCCAGGCTGACGCGGTGATCGTTTCTCATTCCGCCGCCGGTTCGATGGAAGCCGACACGTTGGACCTGCCCCGCGTCAGTGTGACATTGATGCCACAGGCCATTCCTGTAAACGATCCGAACGCCTCCTGGATCAATCGAGCTGTTATGAAAGCCGCCGGTACCGCTATGGGAATGATGATGACCCGGCCGCTGGAAAACATCCGGCGACGTAAAGGGCTGCCCCCGATGGGACCGTACGGTATCACCTCACAAGTATTAAACCTGGTGCCCATCAGTCCTTTGATCGAAAAACCCAATCCCCTGTGGGAACCTCGCCACAAAATGACCGGGTATTGGTTTGCTCCGCAGCCAAAGACCTTCAACCCGCCTGCCAGCCTCGTTCAGTTTCTGGAAGCCGGTGAGCCGCCCCTGGTTATCAGCCTTGGGGCGATGAGCCTGAGCGGTGACGATACCCTCGAAGCCGCGCGAGTCACACTGGAAGCGTTAAATCAAACCGGTACCCGGGCTATTATTCAGGGGTGGGACGGCGCGTTGCAGACGTTACCGATTCCTCCTACCATCATTTCTGCGGGCTCCATTCCCCATAATTGGCTTCTTCCCAAAGCCGCCGGACTGATCCATCATGGCGGTTTCGGGACAACGGCAGCGGGATTCCAAGCCGGCATCCCATCCATCGTCATACCCCATATTATTGACCAGTACATCTGGGGAAACAAAGTGATGGAATTAGGCGTGGGGTCCAAACCCATCCCCCGTGCCAGGTTGACAATCTCAACGCTGGCAGCCGGGATTGAAACAATAAAAGACAAAAGAATTAAAGAGAAAGCAGCGATTCTGGGTGAACAAATCCGCAACGAACCCGATGGTGTGGAAACTGCGGTTCAATGGATTGAGCAAACTTTCGAAATACGCTCGTAATATTTCAAAAATGGATACCTTTTTACGAATGGAAAAGATATCACTCGTCTCCCCTTCTGAAGTTCATGAACAGGCTGCCCGCGAATATCTTCAAGAACACATCGACAACGGTGAGCCCCATCTACATGGGGCATCCCTTTTTGAAATCTATAATACCTACAGTGAATGGCTCGCACACCTGAAAGCTAATTCCGACCCGAAAACACTCGAACCCGGCTGGGTGGTTTCCAGCACATTCTTCGGTATCCGCGAAAACGATGGACGGATTATCGGAATGATCGATATCCGCCACGAATTGAATGATTTCTTACGGAACTACGGGGGAAATATTGGCTATGGCGTCCGCCCTTCGGAAAGGCGGAAGGGCTATGCCACCCAAATGCTGTCACTCGCGCTGGAGTATTGCCGAAAGCTGGGATTACCTGAAGTTATGGTCTCATGCGACAAAAACAATCCGGCTTCTCGCAACACAATCCTGCATGCCGGCGGTATTCTGGAAAAAGAAGTAGTACAAGAAGACGGATCAACCGTGCAGATTTTCTGGATCACCTTATAACATTTTTCTTTTCCAGCGATTTTTCCTCACCAATAGTATTAAATTTCAGCGCGATACATAAATCCCGTGATTTCTTGAATCGGATAGTCTGACTGAAAAATGGTAGAAATTGTCTCTTGACAAGAAGTATACTATGAGTATACTTTGTATATCGATAGTATATTTAGTATACCTTCAGGAAGGCAATTTGTATGGAAGTTGAATCAAGACGAGACCGGGAAAAGAAAGTACGTGAAGCCGAGATCATTCAGGCCGCCGAATTGATTTTCCGCCAAAAAGGGTATGAAGATACCTCGATGGATGATATCGCTCGCGAAGCGCAATTTACCAAACGCACAATTTATCAATACTTCGCCAGCAAAGAAAACCTTCTATTTGCCGTTCTGCAAAAAGGGCTATCCAGATTCCAGGAGTACCTTAACGAAGCCATTGACCAGAATGCAACCGGGTTTGAAATGATCCAGTCGACCATGCTGGCAAGTTACAGGTTCTACCAGGATTACCCCGAATTCTTTTTGCTTATGAACCAGGTGGGCCTTGCCCGTCAACGAGTGACAGATGCCGGAGAGAACCGATCCGCATATTTCACCACCAATGATGCCATGTTTGACAATTTAGCTCGGCTCATTAAAGCCGGGCAGGCGGATGGAAGTATCACCAATGAGCTTGAACCGACCCGAGCATCAAGGAGCATGCTCTTTCTTATGACCGCTTTCTTTAATCAGTTGGCTGTCACCGGCAACTCTTTCAGCGCGCATTTCAAGATAGACCCGCAGGATTTCAGCACATACACGATGGAACTCATTATGAGGATCCTGAAAAAATAAATTGAATTAACCAAAGGAGAATAAAAAATGAAATGGCTTAACCGATTATCAGACCGGGCGTATTCGTGCGCCTCAAAACAGACTGGCTTTTTTCTGTTGTCCCTTCTGGTTGTAATACTGTTCACCATGCAAATCGGTACCAATGGCATGAAAAAGTTTGACAGTACCGCAGAAATGTTGGACATGAACAAATTAGGGTACTCAATCGCCATAGTGTATGGGTTGCTTACCCGGTTGGGTTCCATCGGCCGGCTGATCTACGTCCAGCAGCTTGGGATCGATATTCTCTTCGCTGTGGTTTTCGCCCTGTTCCAATCTGTGATGATTTCCGGACTGATCAGACGCTCTCAGGTAGGAGATCGTTGGAAGATATTGAATCTCCTCCCCTTCGCCCGCAGTCTTCTGGATCTGGTTGAAAATGGGCTTCTTCTTTCCATTATTTTCAGGTTCCCGGTTGAAAATCTTATCCTGGTTGCCACAGCCAGTACGGTGACCATCGCGAAATGGATCATCTACTACGTGGTGGTGGTGACATTGTTCTCGCTTGGCACCTACAGCACCATCAAATCCCTTCCCAAAGGGAAATTATCTCCGAAAGTGAGCTGAACATTATGAAAACTGTTGGTCTCTTCTATTTCTCCGGCACCGGCAATACCCGGATTGTGGCGGAATTACTACGCGACTCGTTTACCCGGAAAGGGTATCAGGTTGACCTCATACGCATGGAAGATGTGATGAACGGTCTGGCAAAATTTGACCCCGCGAAATATGACATGATCGGTTTTGGGTCGCAGGTCATCGGGTACGGCGTACCCAACCTGGTCAAGGATTTTCTAAAAAAGCTCCCCGAAGGCCTTCATCAGAAGACATTCATCTTCCGATTGGCAGGCGGAGTAGCGCCAGTCAACTATAACGTCTCAAAGTACATGATCCGCGTACTTAAAGCAAAAGGGTATGATGTTTTCCATGAACGCCTGTTTTCTTTAGGTAGCAACTGGATCAAACGATTCAGCGATCCTGTAGTTCAGCAGTTGTACCGGTCAACCGTTGAAAAAGTTGACCAGATGTGTGATGAATTGATCGAAGGCAGGGAACGGTTCTATCAGACCGGTTTCTGGATGAGGTTCGGGATGGGTTTCCTCTCCTTCATAGCTGGTAAGTTTTTCCGCCTGACCGGCCTGGATTACAGGGTTTCAGCGTCCTGCGGTAATTGCGGATTATGCGTAAGCAATTGCCCGTCGAAGAATATCACCATCAAAAATGGTAAACCTTCATTCGGGCTGAATTGCAGCTGCTGTATGCGCTGCCTGTACAATTGCCCCAAACAGGCGATCCAGTTACGCAACTTGAGCTTCTTCGCGGTTGAAGGCGGTTACAACATTAAGAAGACCCTTGCACGCCCGTTGGCTGAAGGCGAAACCGTCACCGAACAACCGCCGTTCTTCAATCGCTACACCACAGATTTGAACTTCTAAATCAAATTTCGGCCTCAGGCAATAAAAGAACCACCCGATATGCGGATGGTTCTTACCCATTAAAAAGCACAGTCCATATAAACCACGGGGAAAAGGAAAAACGAGAATTATTGCTTAATCCATGCCCGGTTTGAACCGACGTAATTGTTTGATTACGGAATGTTTGTGTTTGGCATCCAGACGTTCTTTCCGGGCAGCGGCTCCCGGCCGGGTAGGCCGGCGAATACCGGGCGTTTCGATTGCTTTGTTTATCCAGATCACCAGCCGGTTTATGGCATCCGCCCTGTTCTGATCCTGTGTGCGATAACGTTTCGCCTCGATCACCAGCACACCGTCATCTGTCACCCGGCTGCCGGCCAACCTGGTCAACCGTTCCTTAACCTCATCGTTAAGCGAACTGGAATTACGGATATCAAACCGCAGTTGGACAGACGTCGAAACCTTGTTGACGTTCTGGCCGCCCGGCCCCGACGCGCGGACAAAATCGATCTGGACCTCACTCTCCTTAATCGAGAGATAAGGAGTGACTTCGATCATGCTAACGCTACCTGTCACCCTTTATGGTAACCAGTATCACACCGCTGATCACCAGGGCCATGCCGGCTGCCATTTTCCACGTTACCGCCTCACCCAGAAATATCCACGATAGCAGCGCGATCTGCACCAGCATGGTATTGCTGATTACATTCGCCTCAATGGCTGTTAACCGCTGCAGGGCAACATTCCACACCGTGAACGCGATGGTCGTGTTGAAGAGGGATAAGAAGATCAGTATGGCCAACAACGTCAGGTTGATATGCGGTATCCAATCCCAGAACCCGGATACCGATCCCAGCATGACAGCGCCGAATACCATTGGCAGCCCGGTGACCACCACAACCGGATAGTTGCCAGTCTTGAGCATTTTACGGGTGAAGATAACTCCGATGACATTGGAAAATAACGTGATGAGGGAATAGACAATCCCGATACCGGAGACATCTCCGGTGAGCGGCAGGAAAAAGACCAACGCGCCGACAACCGTCAGACCAATACCCGCGAATTGACTACCTTTCAGGTGTTCATTAAGAAAAATCCCGCCGAGAACTGCCAGGAAAACCGGATTCATATTGGTGATCAGGCTGACTGTCGCATTAGGCAGATATGACATGGCAAGAAACAGACAACCCTGATTAAGGGGGTATGTCAATAAACCCAGAATGACCAGCACGATCATGTCTTTCTTCGTCAACTGCCGGATGGATTGGACGTGTCCTTTTTGAAACAGGAAGGGCAGCATGAATATGGCAGCCATAATGTAACGCAGCCCGGCAAACGGCATGGCAGGAATCTCTTCCAATCCGATCTTGATAACGATAAAACTACTCGACCACACAATGGTACACAGGGTGGCGATGATAATGGCGGTGCGCTTTGAGGGTATTCCCTTGAACATGTAGGTTCCTGATCCTGTAATAAGAATAATAAAAATAATGTGGTTTAGCTTGTCCGCCAGAGATTGACAGTAATTACCCCGCCAATCACAAGCGCCATACCGGCTGCCATCTTCCAGGTGACAATGTCACCCAGAAAGATCCAGGATAATATCGCCACTTGAACCAGCATGGTATTGCTGATCACATTGGCTTCCACGGCGGTCAATCGTTGGAGCGCGACATTCCAGACCGTGAACGCGATAGCTGTGTTGACCAGTGAAAGAATAAGCAACACACCCCAGACTGTCAGGCTGATCCGTGGAACCCATTCCCAGACGGCAGTTCCCGTTCCCATGAGTATCGCGCCGATACCCATCGGCAGCCCCGTTACCAGCAACGCTGGATAGTCACCTGATTTTAGCATCTTACGCACAATAATGGTTTGAACAACATTGGTGAATAGAGTAATAAACGAGAGCAACAATCCTGTGCTGTTGAGCTTTCCATTAGACACCGGAAGGAAGAAAACCAACGCGCCGGTAATGGTGACAGCGATTCCCGCGAACTGGCGATTGTTCAATCTCTCATTCAAAAACAATCCGCCCAGTATCGCAAGTAATATGGGACTCATACTGGTGATCAGGTTGATTGTCGTATTGGGAAGATACGTCATCGCCAGAAATATGGCTCCCTGGTTGATCGGGTAACCCAGTAATCCCAACCCGGCAAAAACCAGCCATTCTTTTTTACTTAATTGACCGATAGCCTGACGGGTATTGCGGCGTAACAACCATGGCAGCAATAAAGCGAACGCCAAAATATAGCGGATAGACGCAAAGGGAAGAGCCGGAATTTCTTTTAGCCCGATCCGGGCAAGTATCCAGGTGCTGGACCAGATCGATGTGCATAAAAATGCCATGATCACGGCGTTTTTCCGTGAAGGAACCCCGGTCAGCATAGAAAAACTCCATTGATATGATGATCGATTAACATAATGAATACCTGTAAGATAATCCGCGATTATTTCACGCGTTACTCCTCATGTTGACCAGCACCGCGCCTCCCAACACCAGTGCCATACCAGCGGCCATCTTCCAACTGATGGCATCTCCGAGAAAAATCCAGGAAAGAATGGCGATCTGCACCAGCATGGTATTGTTGATGATATTGGCTTCAAACGCCGTGAGGCGGGTCAGTGAAGTATTCCAGAGTGTGAACGCCAGGGCTGTGTTGATACATGACAGAAACAGAAGAATAGCCCACATCTGCGGACTGAGCCGCGGCAGCCATTCCCAGGCCCGGGAAATGACCATCATAACGATCGAACCTATCCCCATGCCCACCCCGGTTAACACCAGCACCGGGTAACGGCCTTCCTTCAGCACCTTGCGTCCTAACACAGAATTGAACACATTCGAAAACAGGGTGACGAATGAGGCGATCAAACCCGGAACAGACATGTTGTACGATTGCAGCGGAAGGAAAAAGATCAACGCGCCTGCCAGCAAAACGCCCATCCCCAGGTATTGCCGGGTATTGACCATCTCCTTCAGCATCAGGCTGCCCAGCAGGGCGATAAATACCGGACTAAAATTTTGCAGCAGACTGACGGTAGTATTGGGCAGATAACTCAATGCCAAAAATAATCCGCCCTGATTGAGCGGATATGTCAGAACAGCCAGCCCGGCAAGCACCAACCAGTCCTTCCAATGTAGCTCCCGAATCACTCCCCGGGATGGTTTCTTAAACAACCAGGGGAGCAATACCAGAGACGCAAAAAAATACCGCAATGCCGCAAATGGCAGAGCGGGTATCTCCCTCAGCCCAATTTTGATAAATATCCAGCTGGTTGACCAGATGGTGGTCACTCCAATAGCGAGGAAAATAGCTTTGCGTCTGGAAGGAACCCCGGATAACATACCTTTATACCTGAGACTCTGCAGGACGGATGTCACGCACATTTAGTTGTATGGTTGCCAGATCTCTGAACCAGTTTTTCTCACAATAAAATACCAGATCAATTTTTGGCGGCATATGATCAGCCCAATCCGCCATATTGAAGGCAATTGCGTTGACTTTACTCCCATTCACACTGAACCGGAGGTGCTTCTCATTTCCGATTTTCTTTACATTCGCGGCAGTGACACCATTGCACCGAAAAACTGGCCTGGGATTTTCATTGCCAGTCGGTTCTAATTGTTCAAGCGTGTTAAGAAAATTCCAATCGATTTCATTTACATCAATCTCCGCATCATATTTCAATGTAGATATCAACTCTTCTATTTTCAGAGTTTTACCGGCTATTTCAAGCAAGCGCTTCGATAGTATTTCAAGATTCTCATTTTCCACGGTAAACCCTGCCGCCTTACTGTGACCGCCGTGCCGTACTAACAGATCTTTGCACTCATCCAGGGCTTTTGTGATGTGGAATTCATCAATGCTCCGGCAGGATGCCCTGGTGGTCTTTTCACCAATCACCCCCACAACAGCCGGGCGGTAATGGCTTTCCACCAGACGCGCGGCAACCAACCCGACAATGCCCGAATGGAAATCTTCCTCAGATCCGAAAGCCAGAATTATAGGCAGGCTCTGGATGTCACCCAGTTGCTCTTCAGCGAATTTCTGGTTTAACATGGTCCTTTCCTGCCGGTCAGTATTTTGGATTTGAAGCCGTTGTGCCAGCCTGCCGGCTTCTTCCGGTTCAGCAGTCATCAACAACCGCAGTGCTTCCTGCGCCGATTCCATTCGTCCGGCTGCATTCAACCGGGGGCCAAGTTTGAAACCGATGTCGGCGGCTGTCAAATTCTCCGGCTGCCGGATATCCGCCACCATCATTAAAGAATAAACACCCTGACGCGGGTTAGTTTGCAGGCATTTCAAACCATTGCGAACAAGCACCCGGTTTTCACCGGTCAACGGGGCGATATCCGAAACCGTTCCAAGCGCCACCAGGTCCAGCCATTGTTCCTTTTCAGATACCATCAAACCGAAATCCATGAACAACGCCTGTGCGATCTTGTAGGCAATCCCCACCCCGGCCAGTTCTTTATAGGGATATTCATCCCCAACCTGGCGCGGGCAGATCACCGCATCCGCCGCCGGGACTTCCGTCAACGGATGGTGGTGGTCGCTGATGATCAAATTAACACCCAATTCCCGGGCCACATCGGCTTCTTTTACAGACCGGATGCCGCAGTCTACTGTAATGATCAACCGTTTTCCCTGCGAGGCAAGTTCTTTGACCGCTTCACAGTTCAATCCATATCCTTCGTCAAAACGGTTGGGAATATACGGTTCAACATTTCCGCCGAGTGATTCCAAAGCCTGGACCAACAGCGCCGTTGCCGTCACACCGTCCACATCGTAATCACCATATACCACCATGGGCTCGTGGTCTCGAATGGCATTCTTGATCAGGTCAACCGCTTCGCGCATCCCTTTCATCAGAAAAGGATCATATTCTTCCGTATTTACTTCTAAAAATGCATGTGCCTTTTCCGCCGTGTCCAATCCGCGGTTGAACAGTATCTGACGGAAAGGTTTCGGATATTCCGCCAGTTCCGCATCTGCTTCAGGCGTGATAAATTTATTCGGTCCGACCCAGCGTTTTGGTTTTCTGCCATTATTCAATTGAGTGACTGTCATTAATCATCCCTGTAAATACGAGGTAACCGCGCGGTTAAGCCACAGACGACTTCATAGGCTATTGTTCCCCAGGAATGAGCAATCATCTCCGCCGTTATCTTTCGGTTATCCTGTGAGCCTATTAGAACCACTTCGTCTTCCAATTGCGCTTCCGGAATATCATCCAGACTGACCATACACTGGTCCATACAGATAGACCCAAGCACGGGGGCATACTTTCCACGTATCAATACCCTGTTTCCATCCACTCGGCGGAAACCGTCTGCGTAACCAACAGCAATTACTCCTATCCGCTCGGTTTTGGTGGTGGTGTACCGATGTCCGTAGCTCACGCCGCAGCCAGGAGGAACGTCTTTAATAGAAATTAACCGGGTTTTCCATTGTAGTACCGGCGAAAAACCTTCGGGAAGAATGGCATCTTCCGCCGGATTAATACCGAACAGGGCAATACCGGGGCGGACCATGTCAAACCGGGCAGCCGGGAAAAAGAGCGATGCTGCCGAATTGGCGGCATGAACCTGCGGGGGAACAAGTCCCACCTGTTTCAATTCAGTCAGGAATGTATTAAACCGTCCCAATTGTTGCTCGGTCGTTCCCGCGTTGACTTCATCCGCCCGAGCGAAATGGGTAAACACACCATCCACCTGCAGGCCGGGCAGCGTTTTGAGCAATTTCATAAACTCCACACCCTGCTCCGCCGGCACGCCCAGCCGATTCATACCGGAATCGATCTTGGCATGAACATGGATCTTTCCGCCCAGGCGGACAGCTTCTTGAGAAAATGTCCGTGCGGTCACGGGATCAGAGATCGTAAGTGAAATATCTTCCGCCAGAGCGAAAGGGATATGGTCGGTCATCGCGCCGCCCATCACCAGCATTTTTCCGTGAATACCTTTTCGCCGAATGCGAAATGCTTCTTCCACCCGTGCCACACCACATATAGCCGCCCCGCCATACAAAGCCGCGCGTGCTATTTCAGCCAATCCGTGACCGTAGCCATTGGCTTTGATCACAGCCATCACCGGTTTTCCGGTGATCTCACTCATTTTTGCGATATTCCGTTTGAACGCCCCCAGATCTATTTCGAGCCAATCGGTATGATCGTTAATATTCATGTGCGGTAGTATATCCACACGGCAAAGATAACGCAAGCACTCCTCAGTGTATAATCCAGATTCAGTCTGAAGAAACAAAGGATTAACGGACAAATTCGCATGTCTGAACATTTTTCGTATGAATTGATCGCCCGAGACGGCCCCGCCCGTGCCGGCGTTTATCACACACCGCATGGCGATATTCCCACACCTATATTTGCCCCAGTGGGCACGCAGGCCACTGTTAAATCCATCACACCGGCGCAGCTGCACGAAATGGGCGCGTCATTGGTGTTGAGCAACACCTATCACCTGTATTTACGTCCCGGCGCGGAGCTGGTGGCAGAAATGGGCGGCCTGCATAAATTCATGCAGTGGCCCAACCCCATGTTGACCGATTCCGGCGGCTTTCAGGTCTTCTCACTGGCCGGCATCCGAAAGATCGACGCGGACGGCGCGACCTTCAAGAGTCACATCGATGGCTCCATGCACCGCCTGACTCCCGAAAAATCCATCGATATCCAGCAAAAACTGGGCGCCGATATCATCATGGTGTTCGATGAATGCGCCCCGCCGCGCGACCGGGCGTACAACGAGCAGGCTCTGGAACGCACGACAGCCTGGGCCAGACGCTGCCTGGAAGCCAAAACACGCGCTGACCAGGCACTCTTCGGCATCGTTCAGGGCGGCATCTTCGATGACCTGCGGAAAAAATCCGCTGAATGGACGGCCTCGCAGCCATTTGATGGGCTGGCTATTGGCGGGCTTTCTGTGGGCGAAAGCAAGGAAGAAATGCACGCGGTATTGGATACCGTGGTTCCTCTGCTGCCTCCGGAAAAGCCGCGATATCTGATGGGAGTCGGCTCGCCCGAAGATCTGGTCAACGGCATCGCCCGGGGAATTGACATATTCGACTGTGTGCTGCCTACCCGATTAGCGCGTCATCAATCTGCCATGACCCTGCGTGGTCGGGTCAATATGCTGAACGCCATCCACTCCCGGGACCCACGCCCTATTGACGATACCTGCGAATGCTACACCTGCACGAATTTCAGCCGGGCGTACATCCGCCATTTGATCTCCGCGCGTGAAATGCTGGCTTCTACCTTGATTTCCATTCATAATATCAGCACGCTGCTGCGGCTCGTACGCCTGTGCCGCGAAGCGATCATCGAACAGCGGTTTGAAGTTTTTGCTCACGATTTTCTTTCGCAGTACAATCATCCCAAACAAAAATGAGGTAATGAATGACCTACTTTCAAGCCATCATCCTGGGCATCGTTCAGGGATTAACCGAATACCTGCCTGTTTCAAGTTCCGGCCATCTGGTTATTGTGCCATTCCTGTTGGGGTGGTCTTTCCCGGAAGACCAGGTTTTTGTTTTTGACGTTCTGGTTCAGCTTGGCACTTTGCTGGCTGTTATTGTGTATTTCTGGAAAGATCTGTGGGAGATCGCTTCCGCTTTTGTAAAAGGACTTATTGCTCGCAAACCTTTTGAAACGACCGAATCCCGCATGGGTTGGTTGATCATTCTGGCTTCCATTCCGGGAGGGCTGGCCGGTGTATTGATCAAACCTCTGGTTGAAGCAACTTTTGCCAAACCGGTAGCTGTTGGATGGCTATTGTTTGTTACGGCAATCTTGTTGACCGCCGCCGAGTTCTTCGGGAAAAAAGACAAGGGATTTACGGGTATCAACTGGCTCGACGCGCTCCTGATCGGCGTCGGTCAGGCAGCTGCCATTTTCCCCGGCATATCCCGCTCCGGAGCGACCATCTCTGTTGGCCTGATACGCGGGATCAAACGCGCTGATGCCGCGAAATTCTCCTTCCTGATGTCTATCCCGATCATGCTGGCCGCCGGCCTTTACAGCGCGTTGGACCTGCCGGGAGTGGCCAACCTGTCATCTTTCCTTCCGGTAATGCTGGTTGCCACGGTTGTTGCTGCTATTGTCGGTTACCTGTCCATTAAATGGTTGCTCTCTTATTTAACCCGCCGCCCGTTAACAGACTTTGCCATCTATTGCGCGGCCGCAGGAGCTCTGGTTCTGATTGTTTCCTTTATCCGCTAGACACTTCAGGTACATCTGGTACGGTGCGTTCTTTCTGCTGACAGCCTGTTCAACGGTAGCAGACCCGGCATTTGTCACTCCTGCCGCGTTCCGGGTTGAGGTTTCGCCGACACTGGAATACCTGTCTCCGGCCATTACCGCCTGTTCCATGCAGTATCCGGAGCTTCAATTGATACTGGAAGAAAAACCGAGCGGCGATATGGGCAAAACCGGCGCGGCAGTCTCTCTCTTCTGGGGTGAAAGCACCATCCCTTCCGGTGTTCGTGTATACCGCCTGGGGGCTGACAGGCTGGTGTATGCCGTGCATAAATCCAATCCACTGCAAAAGTTGACCTTCGATCAGGCCCTTCTAGTAGATCGCGGCAGTTTTACCTCATGGGCTGACGTGTACAAATCTTTTTGCCCGGATTGCACCGCTGCTGAAACCTTTTTGGCTTCTCCGGTTGAGGTTTGGCGTTATTCCCCGGGATCAGATGTGTACGCCGGGATAGCCGGGTTGTCACCCGATGCGATAAACGCACCATTCGGCCGAATCTGGCTGGCGCCTTCTGCCCGCACGCTTTCAGAGATCATAACCAATAATCCGGCTGCCATAGGTTGGCTTCCTTACCGTTGGTTGAATGAGAATTTGAAAGAGATATCACTGGAAGAAATTGACCCAGGCCGGCAGGTTATTCCGGTGATCGCCGTCACGCCCGGAGACCCCGAGCCGGTTGTCAGCCATTGGCTTAAATGCCTGCAATCTTCCTTCGGGAATTGACAAAGTCTTTTTAATAGACAGATAACTGTCCATTTTTTCAGGCAATTTCAAGGTAATGCTCCAATTCCCATTCAGATACATGCAAACGATATTCATCCCATTCTGCCCACTTTTCACGCATGAAAGCTTCAAATAAATAACCGCCCAGAGCTCCCTTAAGTACGGAATCGCGATCCAATTCTGTCAACGCTTCTGCCAAAGACCCGGGCAACGCCCCGATCTTCATACGAGAGCGTTCTTTCTCGGTCATTTCAAAAATATTGACATTATTCAACGGGTTTGGCGCCGCCATCTTCTGGTCGATCCCATCAAGCCCTGCCGCCAGAATAGCCGTAAAGGCCAGATACGGATTGCACGATGGATCCGGACAGCGTAATTCGGCGCGTACGGCACTATCCATTCCCGGAGTGTATCGGGGAATACGGATCAATGCGGACCGGTTTGTCTGCGCCCATCCAATATATACCGGTGCTTCATACCCCGGAACCAACCGTTTATACGAATTCACAGTGGGTGCTACGATTCCTGAAAGCGCTCTGGCATGTTTTAATTGTCCCCCAATAAATTGGTGTGCCAGCGGAGATAACTTGAACTCATTTCGCGCGTCAAAGAACAAGTTCACACCCTTTTCATTAAATAGAGATTGGTGAATATGCATTCCGGAGCCATTCACTCCCACCAGAGGTTTGGGCATGAAAGAAGCGATCAATCCATGCTGCGCGGCTATTGCCTTGACGGTATATTTCAGAGTTAAAACATTATCGGCTGTGCGCAGCGCGTCATCATATTTAAAATCAATCTCATGCTGCCCCAGGGCAACTTCATGGTGTCCAACCTCCACTTCAAATCCCATAGAAGCCAGAGCGCCCATCAATTCCGTGCGCACTTGAACTGCTTCATCATTGGGGGAAAAATCAAAGTACCCCCCCACATCATGGGGAACCGGGTGAACCACATCTCCTCCGTTGCGCCGGAAAAGGAAAAATTCAGGTTCAGGCCCAACTTTAAAAACGAAACCTCTTTTACGAGTTTCTTCCGTTTTACGTTTCAGAAGACCACGAGGATCACCGGCAAACGGTTCACCATCCGGTGTAAAAATATCACAGATGACCCGCGCGCGCTTCATTTCAACCGGCGTCCATGGAAGTACGGCATAGGTATCCAGATCAAGCCTTAAATGCATGTCACTTTCCTGGATGCGGGTAAAACCTTCCACAGATGACCCGTCAAACCATACACCTTCATTCAATGCGGTTTCCAACCGGTTGATCGGTGCATCGACGGACTTCACAGCTCCGCTAACATCAGTAAACTGATACGAAATGAACTTCACTCCGTCAGCCTGAACGCGTTCCAACAATTCCTTCTTGTCCATCTTTCTGCTCCTGCGAACTAACAAAAAGAAAACGCATTATATATGTTTGATTGGGAGGTAAATGACAAAATAATTGCCGGAATAACCAACCTTGATCCCTCAGGTGGATAAGCCGGTATCTTTACCAGAGATATCAGAAATGGTAGCACAGGCAGGGTAGAACCGTCAACAATTCGAATAGCGAAAATCTGACAATATTGTCAGATTTTCGTATTTAGAGGGTTTTTCTAATCCAGATTTAATGTAGCTTACTTAATGAGACATCGATTTGAGCTGAAGTCGTCCGAATCGACTGCGTGATCTGTTCCATCGACCTGGCAATTTCGCGGACTGAATCTGTCAGTTTGCTCATTTGTTCGGCCACAAGCGCGAATCCCCGGCCGGCTTCTCCGACCCGGGCAGCTTCGATACGGGCATTTATGGTCAAAAGACGCATTTCTGATGTGACATTTTCTATTTGTCCGATCATGGATTCTGTGTCATTAATATTGTTGACGATAGTATGCTTTATAGCATCGACTTCTCCGGATACAGACCCACACATCTTCCGGTTGTTTTCATCGATCACCTGCAAGACTACGAAAGCCATATTATGAGTGATCAATTCACCGGAGGAACCATTCATCTTTTCTTTAAGTACCTCAACCACCTTTTCTGAACCGGTCACTTCAAGAACAAAATCCGTTTTCCGTTCCAATGCGCGGTCGATTGAATCAAATACCTCAACATTCGCTTTTCTTGCTTCCACAATCGCCATAGCCTGCGAATCGCGGTCAACCACATATGCAACCTGAGCGATATTGCTTTGCGAAAACAATCTGTAAAGGTCAAGGCCTACTTTTCCTCCACCAATAATCCCTACGGACAATTTTTGAGATGTATCGGGTGACATGTCTTCCCCTTCTTTCAAATAACCCCAAACCCAAAATTTTTACTGGCAGCCTTGTGACCGTATTTTTCTTCCAGTGATACTAATAATAGTAGATATAGTGGTTCTTTCCAACAGGGTAATTTCACGAAAGTTCACTTTTCAACTGAAAAGAGTTCACTTTTCAATTTCAAATAACATGAAATAATTTTTTCTTGACATTTAGAACAATAATGCTATACTGAAACAATCACTACACAGGAGAAAATTATGGCCCGCAAATCTGGCGCGAATGAAGCAACCGGTAATATCCCCATGCCGTCCTCCATGGATGAAGCCCGCCGGGCTGTTTTAGAAAAAGCGTTATCAGATATTACAAAACGGTATGGTGAAGGCTCGATCATGCGTATGGGTGAAGCACACCACATGGCCGTGGAAGCTATCCCCACCGGTTCTCTTTCATTGGATATCGCTCTCGGTGTTGGCGGCATTCCACGTGGACGCATCACAGAGATTTTCGGGCCTGAATCTTCCGGCAAGACTACTATTTGTCAGCATATTGTGGCTGAAGCTCAGAAACTGGGTGGAACCGCTGCCTATATTGACATGGAACACGCTCTCGACCCTGCCTACGCGGCACATTGTGGTGTTGATGTGGACAGCCTGCTGATCTCCCAACCAGATACCGGTGAACAGGCTCTGGAAATTGCCGAAACCCTGGTACGCTCCGGTGCCGTAGAACTTGTGGTGGTTGACTCCGTTGCCGCGCTGGTTCCGCGGGCTGAAATTGAAGGTGATATGGGCGACGCGTCTATGGGCATGCAGGCACGGTTGATGTCTCAGGCACTGCGCAAACTATCCGGCGCGATTAACCAGACCAAAACCGCCATGATCTTCACCAACCAGCTCCGCCAGAAGATCGGCGTGATGTTCGGAAACCCTGAAACTACTCCCGGCGGTCTGGCGCTTAAATTCTACGCCTCTGTCCGCCTGGATACCCGCCGAATCCAGAATATCAAGACCGGTGACGAAGTAACCGGCAGCCGCACTCGAGTGAAAGTTGTCAAGAACAAAGTGGCGCCTCCCTTCCGTACCGCCGAATTTGATATCATGTACAACCAGGGTATCTCTAAAACCGGCGATATTCTTGACCTGGCTACCCAGTTGGATATTGTCACCAAACGCGGCGCCTTCTTTTCGTATGGAGATGTTCGCCTCGGGCAGGGACGTGAAAACGCGAAAGAGTTCCTGCAGCAAAACCCGGAACTCACGAAAGAAATCGATCAGGCCGTTCGTCAACGCGCGTTGGGAGGCGACCTCCCCCTGGCTTTAAGTAGTGACAGTGATGATGGTGGTGAAGTCTAATCACATCCTTCCGGCCATTATTATTACGGCCTTCCTGGCCGGATGCCAGTCCATTATGCCGGAAAACAAACCGCCAGCCTATTTCATACCACCCACATCGGCGGTTACCCCTACTCCGCTGCCATCAGCTACAGTGGAAGTCAACACAGCCATACCTCGACCGACTGAAGACGCAGGCTGCAGCAACCTGTTGGCTTATATTAAGGACCTGACCATTCCGGATGGTTCCATGTTCTCACCCGGAGAGATTATTGACAAACGCTGGTTGGTAGAAAACCAGGGGACCTGCAACTGGAATTCTCGTTATTCTCTCCGCTTGATTGGTGGAGACCCAATGGGCGCATCCACAGAACAATCACTTTATCCGGCACTGGCAGGTAATCAGGCTGTAATCCGCATCAATTTCAAAGCACCGGCGGAAAGCGGCAAGTACCGCTCCGCATGGCAGGCGTTCACTCCAGATTCCAGAGCATTTGGAGACCCGATCTTCATTGAAGTGCAGGTAATTCCCCGTGTGGCTCCATCACCCCTACCGTAAAACGGGTAAAATAACCGGGTGAACGAGATTAAATCGTGGCAATGGGTCGTCCTCGCTGCCGGCCTTTTTATGACATTGATTTGTATTGTCTTCGCTGCCTGGATGACAATTCAAAACATTGACCAAAGCCTGTCCCGGAGAAATGCGGAAGTTGTGCAGGCCGCTCCGCCCGAGGCTGAGTCCACACAGGTAGTTCTCAACCCCACGAAAACTCCTTTCCTGCCGTTCCGCTTTCCAACATCCATCACCGTCCCCAGGCAGCCGACGAAGGTAATGCTTCCGGCTCCTACAGCAATTCCAGATGAGATCATCGTTCCACCGCAAAATGAACCTGACCCGGCTTTGGCGTTTCCTCCTGATAGTTATATTATTGACAACGTAGTCAGCCACCCACAATGGTACACGTTGGATTGTGAAGCCCGTTCAGCAGTTGACTGGGCCGCGTTTTTCGGTGTATCCATTGATGAAAACACATTTCTTGGCGCCATGCCGCATTCTGATAATCCCGATCTGGGTTTTGTCGGCCGGTATGATGGTGTTCAGGGACAATTGCCCCCCAATTCGTATGGCGTGCATGCAGACCCGGTAGCCAATCTGTTAAACCAGTTTGGAGTCAGCGCGCGATCAGGCAAAGGGTTCTCCTGGAATGACCTGCGCTCCGAAATCGCTTCTGGACGGCCGGTTATTGTCTGGGTGATCTATGGCACAGTACCGGGTAATCCGATCCAGTACCAGGATTCACAAGGAAATATCACCACAGTAGCGTATTATGAACATACCGCGATCCTGTACGGCTATACTCCAGACAGGGTATTCATTTCGGATAACGGTCAATACTATGAGCGGCCGGTTAATGTTTTTCTGGCCTCATGGGGTGCTCTGGGCAATATGGCAATTATGGCAGGAAATTAATTCAGTCTGAATAGACGAAACGCCCCGGAAACCCGGGGCGTTTTTTTATCTCTTAATCCATCTGAAGAAGACGGTTTAGGTGCCTTCCTGCCAGGAGTTCAGGTATTTCACCTGTTCATCGGTGAGGGTATCAATAACGACACCCATGGAAAGCAGTTTCAGACGGGCGATTTCACGGTCAATCTCTTCCGGTACGGAATATACACGTTTCTCCAGTTTGGCATGGTTCTTAACCATGTATTCCGCGGAGAGCGCCTGGTTGGCGAAGGACATGTCCATAACGCTGGCGGGGTGGCCTTCGGCGGATGCCAGATTGATAAGGCGGCCTTCGCCCAGGATATGGATCTGGCGGCCGTCTTTGAGTTCGTACTGGTCAACGAACGGACGGACCAGTTTTTTGGAAACAGACATCTTCTCAAGTGCGGGGATGTTGATCTCAACGTTGAAATGACCGGAGTTGGAGACAATAGCACCGTCTTTCATCACGGCGAAATGTTCTTCGTCGATCACGTTGATGTCACCGGTAACAGAGCAGAAGAAGTCGCCGATCTTGGCAGCTTCAATCATGGGCATCACACGGTAACCGTCCATCACAGCTTCGAGAGCTTTCAACGGGTCGATCTCGGTGACGATAACATTGGCGCCCATACCGCGTGCCCGGCTGGCCAGACCACGGCCGCACCAACCATAACCAACAACCACAAAGACTTTACCGGCCAGCAATACGTTGGTGGCGCGGATGATGCCATCGATGGTAGACTGACCGGTGCCGTAACGGTTATCAAAGAAGTGTTTGGTCATGGCATCGTTGACAGCGACAACGGGGAAGTTCAGGGCTTTATCAGCTGCCATGGCACGAAGGCGAATAACGCCGGTAGTGGTCTCTTCGGTACCGCCGAGGACTTCAGGCAGCAGTTCGCGGTGTTCTTTATGCAGAGTGGAGACCAGGTCCGCACCGTCATCCATGGTGATCTGCGGTTTGTGGGCTAACGCGGCTTTCAAATGCTTGTAATAGGTGGCATTATCTTCGCCTTTAATGGCAAAGACCGGGATCTCGTAGTGGGTGATCAGGGAAGCCGCCACGTCATCCTGGGTGGACAGCGGGTTGGAAGCCACCAGAACAAGATCGGCGCCGCCGGCCTGCAGGGTGCGGGCCAGATTACCTGTTTCAGCCGTAACATGCAGACAGGCAGACATACGGATACCAGCCAGAGGGCGTTCTTTTTCGAATCGTTCCCGAATGGAGCGCAAAACGGGCATTTCCCGCTCAGCCCACTCGATACGACGCCGTCCGCCTTCGGCCTGGCTCATATCTTTAACATCATAATTCGACATGCAATTCCTCCAATTATTCTAGCTATTCAACAGAGCATCTAACGCGCCCTGGTCATCAAACTGTGTACGATACCGTTTAATAAATTCAGCGGGGGTATAGGAATGGTTCTGTGTGCCGCGGTGTTCAAGGCAGTATGTGGCTGCCAGCGAACCCATTTGACCACAGATCTGCCAGTCCAGGTTCAAGGTCAACCCGCGTAAAAAGCCGCCGCGGAAGGCGTCTCCCACACCCGTGGGATCTTGAATCTCATCCTGCGGGAACGAGGGAATAACATATTTCTTGCCGTCAGCATAGACGAACGCGCCGTCTTTTCCCTGTGTGACTACCATGAAACGAACGAGAGATAATATTTGGTTTTCGCTCAATCCAATAGCTTTCTGCAGCAATTCAAACTCGTACTCGTTGCAAAAAAGACTATCAGCACCTTCAACACCCGTCCGCAGAGTCTCTTTATCCATCCGGATAATCTGTTGACTCGGATCATACAAATAAGGGATATTCAATTCACGGCATTGTACTGGATATTCCGCCATGGCTTCAGGTGAATTTGGTGAGATCACCACCATAGTGACGTCTTCTCCGGCATCCTTGATTTTAAGGTTTGCCGCGTCTGCCATCGCGCCCGCATAGAAACTGGCGATTTGCGCGTTGGATTTATCTGTATTGGCAAAAAAAGACGCTGTGTATTTTCCGGGAATGACCTTTACACAACGGGTATCGATACCATGCGTTTCCAGCCAGGTACGGTAGTCGTCAAAATCTTCACCCACAGTGGCCATAAGGCGGGGTTTTTCTCCTAATAATGCCAGAGTGTAGGCAATATTAGGCGCTACACCGCCGCGTTGTTTGACCATCGAATCCACCAGAAAGGAAAGGCTGATATGTTCCAGTTTTTCAGGAATGATATGATCTTTGAAATACCCCGGGAAATTCATCAGGTAGTCGTACGCGACAGAACCCGTACAGAGAATGCTCATGGATAACCTCACAAAAAAAGACAGAATACATGCAAATACGCCCTCGTTGAGAGCGTGCCGTGCGGCGCAAGTATAACATGCATGCACCGAATCAAACACACGGAAAATCAATCTGCCTTAATAACCCGGTTTCTTCCTTCTGCTTTTGCCCGATATAACACTTTATCCGCTTTTTGAATTACATCTGTACCGGTTATTCCGTGTTCGGGGAACACGGCTGCTCCGATGGAAACAGTCACTATTCCCAATGGAATCTGTTGGAAAATGAGGTTAAGTTCCTGCGTGGCGTTTCGAATCAACTCGGCTCTTTCATATGTTGTCTGAAGGTCAGCTTCCGGCATAATTACCAAAAACTCTTCCCCGCCATACCGGCAGACAATATCTTTTTTGCGGGTCAAAAGAATTTTTAGCCGGTTAAAAATAACCTTACTTCATTTACACAAGAATATATAGTGATAAAACCAAGTTTTTTTCGCCATCCTATTCTATATTCAAATGAATTCGTATTCATATTATCTACAGGAGGATTGCGTTAGAATAAAAGTCCGGTAAACCTATTCAATCCACCTAGTTAATATCGCGCCCCGATTTGACATTCCTGTGTTCTTCCGGTATAAGCCTACTATGAAAAAACAAATTTGTTTTGGTATCGTGCTGTTAACCCTGGCCGCTCTGGCCTGTAAAACATCGTCCAATCCATTCAAAGCTCTGGCCGGGCCAACGGAAACACCCTTTGTCTTACCCACATCGACTCCTGCCCCAACAGCCACACTGCCGCCTACCCCTACTCCCCTGCCGGTTATACGGTTACATAACGCGGACGAATTGATTTTCCGCGGAGATTATGAGCAGGCATTGACCGTATTCCAAACGGCTTACTATGACGCGTCCGATGACGAAACCCGGGCTGCCGCGTTGTACGGGCAAGGCTTAACCCATTATAAAAACGACAACTGGGCGGCCGCCTCACAGGTCCTCACTGATCTGACAGCCAACTATTCAGATAGCCCCCGCGCCGCGCAGTCGGAATTACTTCTGGGCGAGATCGCGGACATCTTGGAAAAACCCGCCGACGCGGCCATTCATTACCGAAAGTACCTCGATCGCCGCCCGGGAGTTTTGGATTACTATGTGTTTGAAAAACTGGGCGATTCGCTGATGGCTGCCAATAATTACGGAGAAGCCATAAACGCCTATATTTCCGCGGAATCGTCTCCTGGTTTTACCGGAAGCCCCATTTCAGTGGATATCAAGATCGCCAAAGCCCTGCGAGCCAGCGGTGACAACGACAGCGCGATTCGCCAGTTGCAAACAATTTATGAAAACCCAATTTCCAATGAATATGAAAAAGCCCAGGCGAATCTATTGCTGGGGCAGATCTACCTGGAAATGAACGTGCCCGAACAGGCATACGCCCGTTTCCAGGATTCGGTGGCGAATTTTCCCAAAGCATACGATACCTTCTCCGCACTCTCCGCTCTGGTCGAAGCCGGTCAACCGGTAGATGAACTGAAGCGCGGGATCATTGATTACAACATGCAGAAATACTCTCTGGCCTCAGACGCGTTCGGCCGTTACATCAAATCGGTTGAACAGCCCGACCCACAGGCTCACTATTTAAACGCGCTTTGCCTGCGCGAAATGGAACAGTATGAAGCCGCGGAAGCAGAATTTGATACAGTAATCTCAAAATATGCCGGAACCGAGTATTATCTGAAAGCCTGGGATGAAAAAGCCTATACGCAGTGGGCGTATCTAAACCGCTATCAGCAGGCCGCTGAGACTATGCTTTCTTTTGTCCGCCTCTATCCCGCGGAAGCGAACGCCCCGGATTTTCTCACTGAAGCTGGCCGTATCTACGAAAGAGGCCAGATGTATCAGGAGGCGATCAACACCTGGGAGCGAATTGTCAACGAATACCCGACGTATTCCGGGGCATACCGGGCATTGTTTCTGGCCGGAATCACACGTTACCGGCTCAATGATTTTGCCGGTGCTCAAAACACATTTCAACGAAGCCTTTCTGTGGCTGCCTCATTATCAGACCAAGCCGCAGCATCTTTTTGGATGGGTAAATGTCATTGGGCGCAAAACGACACGGCAGCCGCCCGGGTTTCCTGGGAGACAGCCCGTCAGGTGGATCCAACCGGGTATTACAGTGAACGCGCCCGGGCATTGTTGACGGAACAAGACCCATTTACAGCATCGCCGATGTATGACCTCGGCTATGACCTTGCCAGCGAAAGGAAAGAAGCCGAAAACTGGATTATCGCGACTTTTAATCTTCCGGCGGGTACAGATCTCACTTCTCCGGGAGCCATTTCAGCGGAACCAGCATATCAACGCGCGTTGGAATTCCATACTCTGGGTCTTTATAGCGAATCAAGCCGAGAAATGACCACTCTCCTTAATGCCATGCAGAACGATCCGGTTGCTCTCTTCCGAATGCTGGATCCTCTGCTTGAATTGGGACTGTATCGTTCGGCTATCACCACCAGCCGGCAGATATTGGATCTGGCCCATTTGGATGATGCGGCAACATTAAAAGCGCCCGTGTATTTCAATCATATTCGCTTCGGCGCTTACTTCCGTGATTATGTACTTAAAGCGGCTCAAGATGAGAACATTCATCCATTTGTTCTTTTCAGTACCCTACGGCAGGAAAGCATGTTTGAAGGATTTGTAGAATCATCTGCCGGTGCCCGCGGAATCATGCAGATCATGCCTGCCACCGGACAGGAAATCGCGGGTAACATGGGGTGGCCGGTGAATTACAAAGCCGATGACCTTTACCGCCCTATGGTCAGCATCCGCATGGGGGCTCGATATCTGGCCCGTCAGCGCGATTATTTCGGCGGAAATTTGATGGCCGCGCTCGCAGCTTACAATTCTGGACCGGGCAATACAGAGATATGGCTCAATCTTGCCAACGGCGATACCGACCTCTTTCTGGAGATCATTCGGTATGAAGAAACCCGCCGCTATTTAACACAAATCTCTGAATTCACCGGCATTTATTCCCGGTTGTACGAGAGAATGCCGTAAAAGACATACCCACAGTCCTGGCCGGTGAGTGTCGCAATTTGCGGCTTACCGGCTTTTTTTATTGCCCTCAACAATACATATTGGAAAAAACACTCCAGTCCGGTAGAAAACCTGCCGATACTATGAATGGAGGTCATATGTCCATTACCAGTATAACCCCCTCATCTCTGGCATCCACTTCGGTTAAAACCAGTCAACCTGTTTCAAATCTATCCGTCGAAAGCAAAGAGACCAGCGAAAAACGAACGGGCGATTCCACATCCGGTTTGACCGGTGTCTCCGCGTTCGCCATATCCATGCGGCTCTCAGAATTAAGCCTGAGCAGCAATTCAACACAGTTTGCGTACTATTCTGATAACAGTGTAGCCGTGCGGGCAAGAAGCCAGGTGAACTTCACCACAAAATCAGAAGAATACCGGTTTGACATCACAATGTCGGCTGAGGCGTTGGGACTGACAAAAGACGATTTTACCGACCCCACCCAACCAATGACCATTCGTTTGACCTATTCACAGTCTGAATTGAATATCTCCCAGAAGATATCGATCCAACAGGTGGATACTTTACGCAAACCGGAAGAGATCATCCGTGATCTGGTTTCCGCTTTGACAGAAGTATTTAAAGATCCATCGAATAAATCGGTGTCGTTTGTGCTGGATTCAGAAGCCATGACGGCCCTCGCCGGAAGCGACCCCAAACTGGCACGCCTGTTTGGCGAACTGGTGATGGTCATGGCTATGGTCAATCTAATGAAGCGTCAGGATGAAACCAGTAATGACTACACCATTCTCCTCAGTGGAAAAGGTAAACCATACCTGGATATTCAACAGGAAACCGAAGGCTCGTTGATCAGCCAGACGTATGATTTCTTTATAACCGTAGAACCGCCCGGTTCTTCGGAAAGCATACCGGTCGATAACACAACTGAGACTTCTTCCGCGTCACAGAAAGACACCGCCGCCGGCTGATCGGTCACAATAGCAGACTGGCTGGTTTTTCCAGGTACTGCGCCAGTTTTTGCATGAATAGCGCGGCTTCCGCTCCGTCGGTCACCCGGTGATCAGCGGAGAGTGTGGCTTTCATTCTCGTTCCAGCCACCACAGCCCCATCCACCACTACCGGAACCTGCCGCACGGATGATACAGCCAGAATACCGGCTTCCGGTGAATTGATGATGGCTGCGAAATTTTCCACATCGAACATGCCCAGATTACTGATAGAAAAGGTGGAACCCTCAATATCTTCCGGTTTGACCTTTCCCGAACGCGCCCGGGCTGCCATATTCTTTATTTCGCCTGAGATCACCCGCAGAGGTTTAAGATCGGCATCACGGCAGACTACCGTCATCAGACCACTCTCCAGAGCCACCGCCACACCAATATTCACCGCGCCGTGCCGGATGATTTCTGTTTCACCAAAAGAAGCGTTCAGGTTAGGGAATTGACGCAGAGTAAGTGCCACAGCCTTCACGATGAAATCGTTGACGGACAAACGCTGCTCTTCCGGTAGGAATTCATTGACTTCCTTTCGAAGTTTCATTAGAGCAGCCATGTCGTATTCGTGGGTTACATAGAAATGCGGTGCCTGTTTGGATTCGACCATGCGGCGGGCAATGGCGGTTCGCAGTTTCGTCAACGGAACATGTTCATCTTTACGTTCTGATGAACCGCCTGACCAGGTCTCCAGCGGCAAAACAACAGCGGGGGCAGGTGCCGGTTTTTCTGCCGTTGGCGCCGGAACGTTTTTAACCGCGTTGACTTCAGCCGCGGCTTGCTCCACATCCCGACGAACGATCCGACCGCCGGGGCCGGAACCAATTAGAGAAGCCAGAGAGATATTTTTTTCCTGCGCGATCTTTTTCGCCAGCGGTGATGCCTTGATCCTTTGACCTTCCATAGGCGCGACAGTTAACGCTTTTTCACCGGACTTAACAGGTTCCTTTAATGACTCCGCTGAAGTAGAGGGCTTTGTTGTACCAGCCGCTTCCAGAAGAGCCACATCCGGGGTTTCACCCGGCGCGGTGATCACAGCGATCGAAGCACCTACCGGCACGATCGAGCCTTCATCGACCATATGTCGGAAAACCACCCCGGTGAAAGCGGATTCCACCTCAACGGTCGCTTTATCGGTTTCAATTTCTGCAAGGATATCGCCCTTATTCACAGCGTCACCTTCTAATTTCACCCAGCGTACCAGGGTTCCTTCGGCCATATCAAAGCCCAATTTGGGCATGGTAACCGTTTCAGCCATTAGAGCACCTCTTTTACGGCTTTGATCACCCATTCCGGGTTGGGTAACGCGAGTTGTTCCAGGTTGCGGTTGTACGGCAACGGAACTTCAAGCTGTGCCACCCGTTTGACCGGTGCGTCCAGATGATCAAATGCTTCTTCATATATCCGTGAAGCCACCTCGGAGCCAACCCCGAAGGACTTCCAACCTTCTTCCACCACCACAGCCCTATTCGTTTTCATCACTGATTCAATTACCGGTTCCATATCCAACGGCCGCAGAGTTCGAAGGTCAACAATTTCTGCGTCAATTCCTTCAGAAGCGAGCTGTTCCGCCGCTTTCTGGCTGACTTCGAGCATTTTGCTATAGGTGACGATGGTCACATCCTTGCCCGGCCGCTGAACGGTTGACTTTCCAATGGGAATTACATAATCGCCTTCCGGCACCTCGCCTCGGGTTTGATACAGAGTAGCATGCTCAATAAACAACACCGGATCATTGCTGCGAATGGCTGCCTTGAGCAAACCTTTGGCATCTGCCGGTGTGCCCGGAGCGATCACTTTTAATCCGGGGAAATGCGCGAAAACAGCGTCGGGGGTCTGGGAATGTGTCGCCCCCAGTTGACGTCCGCCGCCGCCTACCGCTCGGATGACCAATGGCAGAATGAACTGCCCGCCAAACATGTAATGCAGCTTTGCCGCTTCATTCACAATGTGATCCATCGCGGAAAATGCGAAATTAATGGTCATCAATTCAGCCACTGGCCGGGTACCGGTGAGGGCCGCGCCAATCGCGCCGCCCACAATAGCCGCCTCGGCAATGGGGGTATCTTTCACCCGCTTTGGTCCGAAGTGATCATAAAAACCTTTGGTAACGGCATATGTGCCGCCCCATACACCCACTTCTTCTCCCATGATAAACACACGGGGATCGGCTTCCATTTCTTCCCAAAGAGCCTGGGAAATGGCTTCTCGTACAGTGATCCTCGCCATGATTACCTCTCTACCGTTTCATCAACATAAATATGGTCAAACAAAGTCTCAGGTGCCGGTTCAGGGCTGGTTTCGGCAAATTCCACCGCGTCAATTACTTCAGCCTCGGCTTTATCTTCAACAGCAGTCAAATCTTCTTTTGTGGCAATTTTGTTTTCGACCAGATACCGGCCGAAAATTGCGATAGGGTCATTTTCCTGCCACTTATGAACTTCATCTTGTTTTCGGTAGCGTTCCGGATCACCCATAGAATGTCCACGGAACCGATAGGTATTGACTTCGAGGAAGTATGGCCCTCGCCCAGACCGCACATACTCCAGAGCTTCCAGAGCGGCTTCGCGAACTTTAATCAGGTCCATTCCATCCACCCCTGAGTGGGCAATACCGTATCCATCCGCTTTCATCTGAATGGATGAAACAGCGGATGCGCGTTCCACAGCCGTTCCCATACCATACTGGTTGTTTTCGCACACCCACAGAACAGGAAGGTTCCATACTTTTGAGAGGTTGAGCGCTTCGTGGAAGTAACCGATGTTGCTGGCGCCGTCACCGAACATGCAAATAGTCACCCCGCCGGTCTCCAGGTACTGGTCACCTATGGCCAGCCCGGCCGCCAGGGGCAAATGCGCGCCAACAATGGCATGCCCGCCCCAGAAGTTCTTCGTAACATCAGCCAGGTGCATGGAACCACCCCGCCCTTTTGAACTGCCAGTCACCTTCCCCAGTAGTTCAGCCAGAATTTCTCTGGCAGAGATGCCGCAATTGAGTGCCACACCATGGTCGCGATACGCCGTGATAACACGGTCTTCCGGCCGGCGGGCTGAGATCAATCCGGTACTGACTCCTTCTTGACCGATATACAGGTGTAAGAAACCGCCAATCTTACCCTGCTGGTATAACTCGGCAGATTTTTCTTCCATTCGCCTGATTACGACCATCTGGCGATAAAGATCTACATATTCTTCCTTGTCCATTCCGATCAACCTCCATATATCGAACCGGGGAAATATTTATTAATAATCACATATTTATTATAGTAATTGTCTGTTTGTTGAATAACTTAAAAACCAATCTTGTAAAAGGTTTGTATGGAAAGCGAATTTCTTCCACTGGTTACACTGACTGAATTCGCATATAATAGAAAAAAATAAACGCGAAGACCGGGACATAATCCAGCCGCTGTGACAGAGAAGGAACCATCTGCTGAAAGCGTTCCTGAAAAAACTGGATGAAACCACCCGCGAGCAGAAACCAGAAAGGGCTGACCCCCGAGTAAGGAGACCGAATGACCCCGTTAAAGGTCATTTAAGATGATCTGCCTGCGCAGATTAATCTGGGTGGAACCGCGTGAATTTATACTCTCGCCCCAGGACGGGTGAGAGTATTTTATTTTAGTTGGAGGAAGAATGATCGATAAGAAAGCTGAATACGAAGCATCAAAACTTTACCGAATTCGCCATTCCACTGCCCATATCATGGCCCAGGCGGTTCTGGAAAAATTCCCCGAAGCCAAAATTGCCATTGGTCCGGCTATTGATGATGGTTTCTATTATGATTTTGACCTGCCCCGCGCTCTGACCCCCGAAGACCTGGAAAGCATTGAAAAACGCATGCGCGGCATCATCCAGTCAAAAGTAGTATTTGAGCGGAAGGTTGTCAGCGCGGAAGAAGCCAAGAAAGTTTTTCATGATCAGCCATTTAAATTGGAATTAATTGAGGGTCTGGAAAAAGGTGAAGAAGACGAAGACGGCAATCCTATTCTTCATAAACCTGAGATTTCGCTGTATACCCAGGGCATCTTTACCGACCTTTGCCGCGGACCGCATGTTGAAAATTCAGGCGAAATCAACCCACAGGCGATCAAATTGATGTCTGTGGCCGGCGCGTACTGGCGCGGTGACGAAAAACGCCCGATGCTGCAACGCATCTATGGAACCGCCTGGACCACACCGGACGAACTGAAGGATTACCTGTGGCGGCAGGAAGAAGCCAAAAAACGCGACCACCGAAAGATCGGTCATGATTTAGACCTGTTCAGCATGGTGGATGAGATCGGCGCCGGACTGATCCTCTGGCACCCGAAAGGCGGCAAGATTCGTAAACTGATTGAACAGTTCTGGACTGAAGAACACGAAAACAACGGCTACGATTTTGTCTTTACACCGCATATCGGCAAATCCCAACTATGGGAAACCAGCGGGCACCTGGGATTCTACAAAGAGAATATGTATTCTCCCATCGATATTGACGGGCAGAAGTACTTCCTCAAACCCATGAACTGCCCCTTCCATATTCACATTTACAAGAGCAACCTGCGTTCCTACCGCGACCTGCCCCTCCGTTACGCGGAAGAAGGCACGGTATACCGTTATGAGCGCAGCGGTGTAATGCACGGCCTGATGCGCGTACGCGGCTTCACTCAGGATGATGCCCATCATTTCTGCCGGCCTGATCAGATGCCAGCGGAGATCGATTTTGTGCTCGATTTCAGCCTGCACATCCTGCGCAGTTTCGGCTTCCAGGATATCCATGCCTATCTGAGCACCAAACCCGATATTGACCATTCGGTAGGAGACCAGTCTCAGTGGGATGCCGCGGAAAAAGCGTTGGAAGAATCACTGAAACGCGCCAACATCGATTACCAGGTGGATAAAGGCGGCGGCGCCTTCTATGGACCAAAGATTGACCTGAAAGTCAAAGATGCCATCGGCAGAGAATGGCAGCTTTCCACCATACAGTTTGACTTCAACCTGCCGGAACGTTTCGATATGACCTACATCGGTGAAGATGGTCAGCCCCACCGCCCGGTGATGGTACATCGCGCCCTGCTTGGCAGCCTTGAACGCTTCTTTGGCGTATTGATCGAGCACTACGCCGGTGCCTTCCCGGTATGGCTATCACCCATCCAGGCAGCCATCATTCCCATCGCGGACCGTCATCTGGAATACACAAAAACTCTGGCAGCCGAGCTCAAGAAAGCCGGACTGCGAGTTACCGTAGATGACCGCCCGGAACGTATGAATGCCAAGATCCGCGACGCCCAGAACCAGAAGATCCCTTATATGCTGGTAGTGGGCGACAAAGAAGTGGAGAACGGGCAGGTTGCTCTGAGGCTCCGCAACAACGAGAACCCCGGGCCAATGGACGTGAAAGACTTTATCACCAGGGCAAGAAACGATATCGATAAGAAAATCTAATAAGAGACACTTGTTAATTCATAGCGGAGCTAACCCCTCCGCTTTTTATTTTAATATGCCTATATTGGTAATTGAATTATATTAATTACCAATATATTGGTATAATGATTATTACAATACATAGCCCCTGGAAAAAAGATGATAGACGATCGCGAAAACAGCCATATTATGTTGGAGCCTTCATTGACAATGGAAGAAGTTGTCGGTAATCAGTTGCGTTCCTTTAGAACTGCTAGAGGTTTCTCTTTGAAAGCGTTATCAGAAAAGAGCGGATTAAATATTAACACGTTGAGCCTGATTGAAAATGGGAAAATATCACCATCTGTCAGCACACTACAACAATTATCATCCGCTCTCGATATTTCGATTTCTGCATTTTTTGAAACAACCCCGGAACCAAAATCGATTGTCTACATGAGATATGACGAGAGGAGATGCCTGAGAATTGGAGAAGTTCTGCTCGAGAATCTGACAGAGGGTTTTTCAGATTCCACAATCCAGTCTTTTGTTGTTTCATTGCCGCCCGGTTCAGGAAGCGGCACATCCCCTGTGGTACATACCGGACAGGAATGTGTACTCTGTCTTGAAGGGTGCCTGGAATATACCGTGGTTGATGACGGATATGTCCTTTTCCCCGGCGACAGCCTTGTTTTTCAAGCCCATTTACCCCATCAGTGGAAAAACCCGGGAAACGGTGCGGCTAAATTCGTTCTGACAATTTCTTCCGCCGATAAACATGAAGAACATGGCGGAAGACATTTTTCAATTAAACCCAGACTATTGGAGAAAATTATGAAAATCGCGGTTATTTCTGATGATGGAAAAGATTTAAGCCAGCACTTTGGCCGGGCGCCCTATTATATCGTTTTTACCATTGAAGATGGCAAGATCGTTCAGCGTGATGTGCGCGAAAAATTGGGCCATAACCAGTTTGGCGGCGGACACCATGAACACGAACATTCCCACGAACACGGGCAGGATGCCGCGTCACACGGAAAACATGTCAGCATGGCAGAAGCCATCTCTGATTGCGAAGCTGTGATTTGTGGAGGGATGGGCATGGGAGCTTATGAAAGCTTAAAACGATTGAATATCAAGCCCATTGTGACCGATATGACGGACGTGGAGGCCGCTGTTAAAGCCTATATTGACGGTAATCTCATTGACCACACGGAAAAATTGCATTAAAAGTTTTTTACAAAACGGGTGGCTGCCTTAGAAAAAAAAAGACAGATTTTGGGCGCAAGACCCGAGTATTCGTCAATTATTAAAAGTTTCCTCTCGTTTATGGGCTGTCTCAAAAGACAATAATCAACTTTTGAGACAGCCGCTTTTATACCTTATCAATCGGAGAGTGAAAGAGTAAAATCTCTTCCCGCAGTTACTGGCAAATCTATCTCCGGGGAGGCGTTTCATGATCCGAATCATAAAAACCACCGAAAATGGCGTAGAACAGATCCCCGAAGTTGTTAACAATTGTTGGATAAATGTTATAGATCCAACTCTCAATGAAATAGACCAGCTCAATAATCTGGGGATTCCCCGTGAATTCCTCACCTATCCGTTGGATGTTGACGAACTTTCTCGTTCAGAAAAGGAAGACGATGGTACGCTCCTGATCATCGTCAGAGTGCCTTTTTATCAGGGCCCAAAATCGGATATTCCATACATCACATTACCGCTGGGGATCATTGTGACCGGTAAGTTTATCGTCACAATTTCGCGACAAGAGTACGCGTTTCTGAATGACTTTACATCAGGTAGAATACGCGGATTTTCAACCGGAAAACGCTATCGGTTTATTTTACGCATGCTTTTGTCCATCGCGGGGAGCTATCTTTCTAATCTGCGAGAGATCAATAAACTGACAGAAGCCGTGGAAGACCGCCTGCAAAGTTCCATCAAGAACAAAGAAGTCATGGAATTGCTTAAGTATCAGAAATCCCTGGTGTACTTTACTCAGGGTATCCGTTCTAACGAAGTGTTGATGGAACGACTGCAAAAGATGCGCCTCTTTACCCAGTATGATGAAGATGAAGACCTCCTGGCAGATGTAATCACCGAAAACCAACAGGCTTTCAGTATGACGGAAATCAGCACCAATATCATGAGTTCCATGGTCGAGGCTTTTGCTACGATTGTCTCGAACAACGTCAACGATGTGATGAAATTCCTGGCTTCCATGACCATTGTTCTCAGCATTCCATCGATTGTGGTAGGTTTTTTCGGTATGAACGTCACGCTGCCATATTCTGACCATCCCTATGCTTATATTGGTGTTATTCTGCTTTTTGTCATTTTAATGGCGCTGGTTGTCTACGCTTTTTTGAAGAGAGATTGGTTCTAATAACACAAAAAAGCACACCCTTGCGGGTGCGCTTTTCATAACTCTCAATATACCGTGGGAATACCGGATTACTTGTCGGTATTTTCCATACCCTTGGAGAATTTCAGGGCAGCGTGGGCGGCAGCCAGGCGGGCAACCGGAACGCGGAACGGAGAGCAGGATACGTAGTTGTTGCCAACGAGGTGGCAGAATTCGATGGATTCGGGATCGCCACCGTGCTCACCGCAGATACCCACTTCCAGGTCGGGGCGGGCTTTGCGGCCATCTTCCACGGCGAAGCGCATGAGGCGGCCAACACCGTCGCGGTCCAGGGTCTGGAAGGGATTCTTCGGCAGGATACCCTGTTCAACGTAGGTGATGAGGAAGTTGCGTTCAGCATCGTCACGGCTGTAACCGAAGGTCATCTGGGTCAGGTCGTTGGTACCGAAGGAGAAGAATTCAGCCAATCCGGCAATCTCTTCCGCGGTGACAGCGGCGCGCGGAATTTCGATCATGGTACCGAATTTATAAGAGAACTGGACTTTCTTCTCTTCCATGACGGCTTTGGCGATGCGTTCCAATCTCGGCTGGATCCACTTCAGTTCATTGACATGACCAGTCAGGGGGATCATCACTTCCGGTTTCGGTTTGTAACCTTCAAGGGCCACGTTGGCAGCGGCTTCGAAAATGGCGCGAACCTGCATTTCAACGATCTCAGGCATGGCGATGGACAGACGGACACCGCGCAGACCCATCATGGGGTTGGATTCGTGCAGGGCTTCAACAGCGTGCAGCATTTTCTCGGCTTCGGCAATTTCTTTAGTGTCACCTTTACCCAGAGTGTAACCGGCCAGGTTGGCGATGCGCTGGGTGATGATCTTGTCCTGCAGTTCTTCTGCGGCAGGCAGGAACTCGTGCAGCGGGGGATCGATAAGGCGGATAATTACGGGGTAACCGTTCTTATCTTTGTCATTGTCGACCATGGCGCGGAACAGGCCTTCGAAGTCACTGCGCTGTGAAGGCAGCAGTTCATTGAGGGCAGCGGTGCGAGCTTCGCTGGAGGTGGCCAGGATCATGCGCTGCACGATCGGCAGACGTTCGGGTTCGAAGAACATGTGCTCGGTGCGGCACAGGCCAATACCAACGGCGCCGTAAGAGCGGGCGCGTTTGGCATCTTTCGGGTAGTCCGCATTGGCCCAAACCTGCAGACCACGTTTTGGACCAGTGGTTCCCAATTTGGCGCGAACATCGGGCCGGGCACAAACTTCATCAGCCCAGGTCAACAGGGTGAGCAATTCTTTCTGTTCTTCCAGAGACGGGCTAAAGGATTTGATCTTGCCCAGGAAGACTTCACCGGTAGTACCGTCAACGGAGATCCATTCGCCTTCTTTGACGACTTTGCCATCGCAAACCATCTGGCGTTTGTCCAGATCGATCTTGATGGAGGAAGCACCGACCACGCAGGGGACGCCGAATTGGCGGGCGACAACAGCCGCGTGTGAAGTGGCGCCGCCTTCAGAGGTCAGAATACCTTTGGCAGCCAGCATACCATGAACATCATCCGGTTTGGTGAACGGGCGAACCATGATGACGTCCTGTTTTTCTTCTTTAGCCATCTTTTCGGTCAGGTCAGCATCGAAGTAGATCTGGCCGACAGCGGAACCGGGAGATGCGTTGACGCCGGAGGCATAGAAACGGCCTTCTTTCTTGGCAACTTTCTTGTCTTCCTGGTCGAACTGCGGGTGCAGCATGGAGTCGACATTATCAGTGGTCACGCGCAGAAGAGCTTCTTCTTTGGTGATTAGACCTTCATTGACCATGTCATAAGCGATCTTGATGGCGGCTGCAGCGGTGCGTTTGCCATCGCGAGTCTGAAGCATCCATAAGCGGCCGCGCTCGATGGTGAATTCCATGTCCTGCATGTTCTTGTAATGCTTTTCAAGGATCTTGCAGATCTCAAGGAATTGATCATAGGCAGGTTTCAGGTCTTTACCAAGGTTTTCGATCTTTTCGGTGTTGCGGATACCGGCCACAACATCTTCACCCTGCGCGTTCAGCAGGTAATCGCCATACAGTTTGTTTTCGCCTGTGGCAGGGTTGCGGGTGAAGGCAACACCGGTGCCAGAGTCATTGCCCATGTTACCGAAGACCATGGTTACAATGTTGACGGCGGTGCCCAAATCATCGGGAATGTTGGTGGCGCGGCGGTAGTCAACAGCACGTTTGCCGTTCCAGGATTTGAAAACGGCCTCGGTGGCCAGTTTCAACTGTTCGAGAACATCCTGGGGGAATTCTTTCTTGTGGGCTTTGGTGACGACTTTGAATTTTTCAACAAGTTCTTTCAAAGCGGCGGCATCCAGGTCGGTGTCAACCTTGGCGCCTTTTTCTTTCTTCATTTCATCCAGAACATCTTCATACGCTTCATCGGGCAGACCAAGCACTACAGAGCCGAACATCTGGATCAAGCGGCGGTAGGAGTCATAGACGAACCGCTCGTTTTTGGTCAGCTCAACCATTCCTTTGGCGGTTTCATCATTCAAACCGATATTAAGAACGGTGTCCATCATTCCAGGCATGGAGAATTTGGCACCTGAGCGGCAGGAAACCAGCAGAGGATTCTTGGGGTCCCCGAATTTCTTACCAGAAGCTTTTTCAATTTCGGCAAGAGCAGCCATCATCTGTTCCCACTGACCTTCGGGGAACTTACCGATCGGCTGGTAAGCGTTACAGGCTTCGGTTGTCACGGTGAAGAATGGCGGTACAGGCAACTTGATACGGGTCATCTCAGCCAGGTTGGCACCTTTGCCACCCAGCAGAGCTCGGACTTTATCCCAGCTTCCGCCGCAATATTTTTCGGCCTGTTCAACTTCATTGAACAGATACACCCATTTCTTTTGTTCCATCTATGCCTCCTGAGAATTATCAAAAAATGCAATTTTCCGGGAAAATCGCAATATTCGCTTTAAATCATGGATTCTACCACAAGGCAAAGACTCAGGATGTTATTTTTCTACCCTTTACTTGTAAAGAATTTGAAAGGTAATTATTCAACGAATTGCCGGATAATAGGCATGAGTGCTTTGGAGGATTTGTGCGAATTCTAATAATTGATGATGATCCGGCATCCACCGACCTGCTAAAACTGCTCTTAGCCTCTTATCCAGCCGAAGTTGTTACCACCAATATCCCATTGGATGGAATTGATTTAGCCCGGAAATTGAATCCTGATCTCATCCTGCTGGACCTTTGGATGCCTGAGATGAACGGACTGGAAGTATGCAAATCGATCCGCCGGTTCAGTACTGTTCCAATTTTGATCTTATCCGCGCTTGATACCCCTGAAACGATCGCGAGTGTACTGGATGCCGGAGCGGATGACTATCTTGTAAAACCGGTCACCCGGAATATTTTACAGGCGTATATCAAAAAATTCTCCCGGGGAATTCAAACCGGCCCATTAATGGTTACACACGCCACTCTATAAGTCGAATCATCATAGTAGAATAAAATAGATAAATAGGGAGAACTGACCTTGCAAACCTGTACAATTTGCCATTCTCTATCGGTTGATACGGCCACTCATTGTTCCAATTGCCAGGTCAAACTGGATGAATACTCCGAACAGGCTGTGGCACTAAAAAAATATCGAGACAATCCTCGTGTCCAATCCATCCGGGTAGAAGTTTCAGCAGATTGTTGTCCGGCCTGCCGAAAAAAAGAGGGAACATATTCTAAAACAGACGTACCCGTGCTTCCTGTGAAAGGTTGTTCACATGAAAACGGATGCCGCTGTTTTTATGAGCCCATCCTGACGGAAATATTCCCGTAAATCTTATGGCAGAGTCACATCTGCCGACGCGAGATCTCGTACCTCGCCTGAAGTTGTTGTCTCTTGAATGACCAGGTGAAAATTTCCTGACGTTTTTGCTGCCAACGTGCCAGAAATTTTTTGTGTCTCCGTATATGTCAGCGTATTTAGATGTTGTAATTCTTTAATATCCAACAAGAATGTCGCCGCCGGATTCGCTGCCTCTGCCGTAGTGGTATAGATTCGGGCAATAATTCGGCCTGGTTCATACGCCTGAACCCCTCCATTTGAGACCAGAAACTCCAGGTTAATAGTATCCATCTCCACCCCGGGCGATATCCGCAGGTTGGATATAGCCGGATAGCCGGGAATGTTCCTGTACCGAAAAAAGTGGACGGTTTCCTGCCCGCCATTTTCATTACTCTTCAACCAGCGGGTTTCATTAAAAGTCACACTCCAATCGGCAGGTCCGCTCACATAGCCGTTGGCTGGAAGGTAAACCACCTGTCCTTTCCACGCTGTACCGGGTTCAATTTCACTTACCTGTGTGATCACACCCAATCCGGGTTCTGTCTCTTTGCCGGCCAGTACAATATCCCCGGGTATCGCGTTTTCTGCCGGGATCTCGACCAAGTTTTCTTCCACATTGGTAATTGTCGGAATCAGCGGCTTGTTGTTAACCGGTTCCATGACATAACTGATGAAGCCGGATGGGTTTATCGGGAATCCATCAACAAATGCATTGTTGTTAACCGCCAACCCGAGCAATGCCCAGCGATTGGCCCGGTTGACCATCCTCTCCCGCATTTTTAGCGGGTCGGCCGGTTTAAAGAACAATGCCTTCTTATACCCTTCCGGTATTAAAAAGGTTGATTCGTCTACGTTATAACAAGAACCCACCACACCCAGATTTTTCGCCAGTACCCCCCAGTTGGCGCTCATTAATTGAACCTGTATGTACGGGTTACCTTCTTTTTCAACCTTTTCCGCATTAAGTACAATGCCCATATGGCCAGTCCATGCGCTGACGGGAACAGGAACCAGATGCTCTGATCCGCTCCAGGTTTGAACAGTGACTACCTCAGCACCCCCGGATAAAATGAGCAGGTCACCTGTGGCTGGTATCTCGCCATCAGATCGTTTCCTGTAACCCTGGTAGTCCATCCAGGTTTTTCCATAATTGTCGGCAACACCCAACGAGGAGGCTGTCCAGTAGTCCCCCGGGATCTGTTGAATACCCAGAAGATTAAGCGCGAAGATCACACACTGGCACCAATCCGCGCGAGGCGAACTCGCCTGAACGGGGCGGGCAATTAACCCTAAACACACGGTTAAAGCAGCCAGGCTTCGAATTACCCATGTTGGAACATGAACCATCCAGGACTCCATATTAACTCATAGGGCAGAAAAATTGCCCGCGGGATAGATAACCGTATAATACTCTTAACTCAAAGGAGTATACATGACCATTGAAAAACCTGGAACTTCCATCAACAGACAAACGTTGATGGGTTTGGCGTTGTGGGTGATTCTTCCACTGACTGCCGGGATACTTCTATCGCTGTTTATTCCACGGCCCAAAATTGGAATCATCTATTTGAATGACGCGATTTACGCGTACACATCACAAAATATTCAACAAGAACTGGCGGTTGCCCGCAATTCGAACGATGTGCGGGCTGTTGTCCTGGTCATCAATTCACCCGGGGGAACGGTCACCGATACAGAATCGCTCTACCGTGAGGTGATCGCGCTTCGTAAGACCAGACCGGTGGTGACGGTTATCGAAGGGATGGCGGCCAGCGGAGGGTATTACCTTGCCAGCGCATCTGATTTAATCTTCGCAAAAGCCAGCTCGGAGATTGGCAATATCGGTGTCATCGGTACTCGGCCGGATAAACCGGCCGTCTACGAAGATATTTACTCAACCGGTCCGTATAAAATGTGGGGTATGCCGCGTGACTCATTCTCACGTGAACTGGAAATGCTCAAGCAGGGTTTTCTTCAGGCTGTCAAATTGGGCCGCGGTGACCGGTTAAAAATGTCGGATGAGATGATCCTTCGCGGTGAGATATATACCGGTAGTGACGCGGAACGTTTGGGAATGATAGACGGATTGGGTACCCAGAGTGAAGCAGTTGAAGCTGCCGCGCGGCTGGCGGGTCTCCGGCATTATCAGACTCTTGATCTTTTTTCCGCGGCAGGATTATCTAAACCCCAAACTAACATACCACTTGGCTTTTTCAGGCAAGATGACAGAGGAAATATCACTGCGTATCCGGCAAAATCAGGCATCTATCTTCTTTACATTCCCGGACTTGGAGAAGTCCAATGAAACGATACCTTTGGATTATCGCTCTTTTCTGCTTGCTCCTGCCGGGGGCCATTACGTATTGCTGGTTTTATACTGGACCAACACGAAATGCGCCGCCCGTTCTGCCGAATTATTCCGATATTGATTTTCCCCGGCCTGTTTTTTCCACGGAAATACCATTACCCGGTTCACCCCAAAATCCGGAAACCGTAGTGTTATTTGATCTTCAACACCAAAATCAATACTCCATCTCAGAAATTGATCCGCTGGTTAGATCTATAGAGGCATTTGGCGGTGAAATAAAAATCACGTCAGAACAAACCAACCTTGAAACCAGCCTTAAATCAGCCGATGTATTCCTGTCGGTTGCTCCAATGATGCGTTTCACGCAGCAAGAGATCACGCTGATCAGTGACTTTGTTGACCGAGGTGGCAAGCTTATTGTCATCACAGATCCCACAAGAAATTCCATGTCAGCCATGCCCATGGGAGATACGGGGGCAAGCCCCGTAACCACAATGTTGAGTGGCACCGATAATGCCAATCTTTTGCTGGAACCATATAATATTGCCTTCAAAGATGACTACCTGTATAACTTGACCGAAAACGAAGGTAATTTCCGCAATATATTTGTTACTGAGTTTGCCAACGACAATCTAACCCGGGGCATCAAAAAAATGGTTGTCTATGGCGGACACTCCGTCACTTCCAGTGGGATACAGATCGCGAGAACCAATGGAAAGACTCTGTCATCCACGAATGAAGGGAATGAGACTTTCTCGGTGATCGATTTTGTCAAATATGGAGAAGGCAGTGTTTTGGCTATCGGAGATCTAAGCCTGATCACACCGGAATATGTCCTTTCGGCAGATAATCAGATTTTTGTACAAAACCTCGCAAAATACACAACAGCCGCTCCTCGATTAAAAACACTGAGAGATTATCCGGCTTTGTTTTCCGGCAATGTTATTTTGCAGCCAACCGGCAATATTGAAGTAACAGGAGAACTACTCTCTGCGGTATCAAACCTTGAAAGTTATTTACAATTATCGCCGGGGAATTTGACAATTTCAAAAACCGAACGTGATTCAACCAGCCGGATTGTGCTATCTACGTTCACTGAAACCAAAACGACCGCGGATATCTTAAAACAATTGAAGATTAACCTGACCCCTGCGACCGATAAGGACAGGGAAGAGACAATAGAGAAAACCGAACCAACAGCATCAGCCACACCTGGTTCAATTATCAAACCTGAATTAACGAAAGAAGTACCGCCTATTAAGGTTACCCCTGAGTATGAAAGCACCTTGCAAGCTTTATTTAATAATGAGGATGAGACGCAAACTGGTCCCGAAATAATTGAAGTCCCATACTTTGACAGGGTCAAAACGAAAGAACTTGGACTGATCGGCTTGACACGCTCCGGAAATAAAATAACCGTGATCGTTATGGCCTCATCACCCGCAAAAATTCAGACGTTTATCCGCAATTTATCGATCAGCGGATTATCGGGTTGTGTGATTCATGAGGATCTAGCCGCTTGCAAGGTAACGGATTTCGCCGGTCCACCCCAGGGATAATTGAATAACGGTAACAAATTATTAAGAGCCCGGCCTAAATTCCGGGCTCTTCCATTTTGAATATGATACGGGTCAATTGCTGGATCCTGTTTCAGCAGATCCACCCGTTCTTGCAATGATCTCGCTGGCAAATTGCAAAGCTTCTTCGCGATTGCTGATTTCACCCGCTGCCCTGGCTTCCTGAATCTGATCCAGAATAATTCCCAACCTGGGGCCCGGCTGCAATCCGAATAAAGTCATAATATCAGTTCCATTTACCAGTCTGACCGGCGAGACCCAGTTTTCGTGTTCAATAAACCAACCTTGCAGATAAACTGCGACTTTATCCAGTTCCTGTGACCAGGCATCTTGTTGCGGCATAAGGTTGGTTTTTCCCAATGAATCCGCCAGGCTGAGAAAACAGGTATCTACTCCAGCCTCTCCGGTATGTTTATAGTAACGAAATACATTACGTCGATCCGGTATTGATCGCTGATCAGAAAAATACCGGGGTTTCATATGATTGGCTGTCATTACAGCCAGCATGTTGACTTCTGCCTCGCTGAATGCCAACGACATACCAATCGAACGAACCATGTCAGCGCCTATAACCTCATGGCGGTAAAAATGGGTGCGGCCATCCGGCCCTTCCGTGCGGGTTTGCGGTTTTGCCACATCATGAAGGAGCGCCGCCAGCAGATTCAGGCTCTTTCGTGTTCGGAAGGGATTTAGCCGGATGCTGTAATGTTCTCGGATTTGATTGCGGAATCTTCCCAGCTTACCCGATGTTAAACCAAGCATCAGGTTCCCGCCATCTTCCAGTATGTTTTCAGGCTGTAAAAAGAGATCAAGCAGCCTGTCAAGGTGACTGACAACAGACAGAGTGTGCTCCCATCCGTCCATTGTGTGGGGCAGTGACTGTGTCATGCCTTTCAACGGTTGCAGATCCGGGAGAAGACGGAATAGAACATTGAATGAATCCAGCAGGCGGATTCCACTGGCAGGCCGCGGGCCATCCAAAAGTTTCAAGAATTCATCCCGTTTACGCTCAGCAGAAACCGTATCGATCAGCGGATAGGCTTTCCGAATCAGGCCGGTGACTCCGGGAGCCAGACGCAAATTTAAACCCAGAGACATTCGCGCCGCCCGGATCATTCGTACCGGATCGTTTATAAACGCACTTTCAGAACACGGTCGTAAGATCTTGTCCTTCAGATCTTGCATCCCATGAAGTGGGTCGCTGCCAATACCGGGTTCATGCAATTTCACCGCGATCGCGTTTATCGTGAAATCCCGCGCTCTGAGATCTTCTTCCAGCGAAAGAGCTTGAAACCGGGCCAGGTCGATCATATAACTCTGCCCGTCTTGTTCCAGCAATACGCGGTATATCCCCCGGGATTCATCCAATGAAAAGAACGTGCCGCCCAGCGAATCTGCCGTGGTGCGGGCAATTCTTCGCGGGTCTTCCGGGAAGATCATATCGATATCATGGCACGATTTGCCGGAGAGTTGATCGCGTATTATGCCGCCAACCAACCAGGCTTCGGAAGCTGGATCGATCACCTCACGCAGACGGATCAGCAGAGGGGTTGCAAAATCTCGAGCCGGAAAGTCCATAACCGCAGGCCGGATTATTCCGGCTTAAATTTATCCAGATCAACCACACCAATGAATGGCAGGTTCCGGTAGTAGTCGTCAATATCCAGACCGTACCCGAACACGAATTTGTTGGGTATGGGAAATCCGGTATATTTCACCGGGACGTCCACCTCGCGGCGTTCCGCTTTATCCAATAACGTGCACACACACAAACTGGCCGGGTTGCGTGTTTGAAGAAGTTCGATCACCGAGGCCAGTGTGTGGCCGCTATCAATAATATCCTCGACGATGATCACATGTTTATCCTGAATGCTACAGTTCAAATCCAGTGTTATGCGCACATTACCGCTGGATTCTCGTCCACCGATTCCATAAGAAGAAACTGCCATGAATTCAATAGCCACGGGCACATCGATGTGACGGATCAGGTCTGTTAAAAACATCACCCCGCCCCGAAGGATACAGATCATCAAAAGTTCTTTTCCGGCGTAATCCCGGCTGATTTTTTCTCCCAGTTCAGAGATTCGTTTTTGCAGACTGTCTTCAGGTATCAAAACTTCCGCGATAAAATCGTGATAATCTATCATGAGATTCTTTATCAACCTTTATTTTTCTTCGTAAGGATTAGCGGGGAACTTCATGGTGCGCGCGGCAGCGAGCTTCATACATTTCCGCCGCGCCAACGATCACAATTGGGTCGCTGTAACGCGCCGGTTTCCCGTTCACCAATCGCTGAGTACGGCTGGCCGGTCCACCACAAACCATGCAGATCGCTTGCAGTTTGTCTACGCGCTCAGCTTTCGCCATTAAAACCGGCATGCACCCAAATGGTTCAGCCCGAAAATCGGTATCCAGTCCGGCAACAATTACACGGATGCCTCTCGATATCAGTTCATCAACAACATCCAGAATAGCATCATCCAGGAACTGAGCTTCATCAATACCGACCACGGTGGTATCCGGTTCAAGATTTGCCAGAATTTCACGCGCGGTAGAGATCGGAATGGCGTCAAACGCGGAACCGGCATGTGAATTGATCTGCTCCTGTGAGTAACGCATATCAATGGCCGGTTTGTAAACCTGAACTTTCTTTTTCGCGATGACCGCCCTCCGGAGACGCCGGATCAATTCGTCAGTTTTACCGCAAAACATGGACCCGCACACCACTTCAAGTGAACCGATTGTCTCAGTCATGACATCCTCAGGGAGATTTTTGATTTATTCTATACCAAACAGGCTCGGAGCATATTAAAAATATCAGGCAGGTAAGATAACTACCTGCCTGAAAAAATATTCGGAATGCGATACTTACGCGGCGACTTCTTCAGCCCCAGCCGGGAGTTCGTATCCCATCTGGCGGAGTTTTTTCTTAAGATCGATCAGGGATTTACGGCCGAAACCCTCGATAGCCAGAACAGAATCTTCGCCTTCGCCCAGTTTGGTGATGAACTGGCCGACATTGATGATGCCAGCTTTGGCAAGAGCTTCGGTCGGCCGGCTGCCAAGAGCCAATTCGGCAATGGGGCGCTCAGGAGAGACTTTGGCAGTCTCACGGGCTTTCTTTATGTCAACCATTTCCTGGCGGGCTTGCAGTTTCTTGTAGAAGCGATCAACCTGACCTTCCACGTCCAGAATACGCTGCTGCTGGCCGGTAAAGAACGGGTGGCATTTTGAGCACACCTCGGTGTGGATAACTTTCTTGGTGGACCCGGTGGTCCAGGTATTGCCGCAGGCGCAAATCACCTGCGCGTCAGTATAAAATGTTGGGTGGATACCCTTCTTCATTGCGAACTACCATCCTTTCAAAGGAATTGACTGCATCCGGCATTCCAGCCTGTGGATGACGGTGCAGCAGCCTTGCCTTTTGTGTTACGCCGCCGCTGTTTCTGCAACAGGGTCAACCGAGACCATTTTTTGGCCATTCGGCAGGGTGGCGAACACGACGACACCTTCAGAGGTCGCGAACAGGGTATCGTCTTTACCGATATCAACATTGCGACCGGGCTTGATACGGGTTCCACGCTGGCGCACGAGGATGTTACCGGAGAGAACATGTTCCCCGGCGAACTTCTTCACGCCCAGCCGCTGTGCATTACTATCGCGTCCGTTGCGGGTTGAACCGCCGCCTTTTTTATGTGCCATTGTTTCTACTCCATTTCAATCGAGTTGATCATCAAGCGGGTATATTTTTCGCGATGACCAGTTTTGACACGGATGCGTTTCTTGGGGCGGTATTTGAAGACCACCAGCTTGGGACCTTTTACTTCATCTTCCACGGTGGCTTTGATCGTGGCGCCTTTCACGCTCGGCGTGCCGACTTTGACGGTTTCTCCGTCAACAACCAGAAGAACCGAATCCAGTTTGATTTCCTGGCCGGCTTCTATGTTCATGCGGTCCACATCAATCGTGGTACCTTCGACGGCTTTGTACTGCTTGCCGCCACACTCTAAAATGGCATATTTCATTAGCCTCTCCAATCTTCACTTCGCCGCAATCCGCGCCTTGTTTCGTTGACCCGTTTGCGGGGAAGTTGGGGATGAAAACCGCCGGTCTCCCGGCGGTTTGATCACTCGGGATTATATCCCATCTCGTGACGTCTTTTTTGCGTCACCAGTGCCTCCACGGAGATTCGAACTCCGGTTTTAGCCTTGAAAGGGCTGCGTCCTGGTCCCCTAGACGATGGAGGCAACGGACAGAATTTTACCAGATAGTACCGCACGGTCAAGGATTTTTCAAGGCAATTTTTATCCAATTTTTCCCGTGAGACTTAAAAGGCTGGCTACGGCCAAAAGTCCGAAAACGGTAATAATCGCCCCAGATATTCGGTTAACCCAGATCAACCCGGTGGTGGTAAATTGACGACGGAACAACCCCACACCGGTAGAAAGGCATAACCACCACAACGCGGAACCGATCACCACACCCAGAACCAGCAAACCGGCGGTAGCATATCCTTCTCCGTTATTGACCAGCCCCATCCCGGCGAAGATCGCCGCGAAGGAGAGAATGGTCATCGGGTTGGTAACGGTGAGGAAGAACGTGGACAGGTAATCACCAAAGATGGTGGAACTGGTTGATGCTGAGGCGGCTTCATCCGCCGGTTTGGATAGCAGCGTTTTTATACCCAGATAGATCAGGAATGCGCCGCCGATCAACCGCAGCCAGAATTGCTGGCTCACCAGAAAGCTGGAGATGAACGTTAGCCCGAAAGCCGCCACACAGCCGTACAGGCCGTCCGCCGTGGCCGCGCCCAGCCCGGAGACCAGGCCCGAAAGCCGCCCGTTGCTGATCGTCCGCCGGATGCACAGCACCCCGATCGGCCCGACCGGCGCGGCGATAGAAAATCCCATGATGATGCCTCTGATGATGACCGGTAATTCCATGATAGCCCCGTTGTCTGGTGAGATGAAAGCATGATAACAAGGTTACATTATAGGAAATCAATCGAATTATTACCAGTACCCATCAGAGTAATATCGTAAGTCATGGTATAGGTATAATAAATTTATGAGTGATGATGACCGTTTGAAAAAAATTGACCGCAGCGTGATCTCGGTGGTCACCAGAGAAGAGGCACACCGTCAGGATATTGCCTACTGGAAATCTCGAACACCGGAAGAACGGCTTGAAGCATTGGAGAGTCTGAGGCAAACCGTCTATGGGTATGATCCGGCTGTCACCCGACTTCAAAGAGTTCTTGAAATTATTGAACGAGAATAATGTCAGATATCTTCTAGTCGGTGGATATGCTGTTGCGTTTCATGGATATCCCCGAAATACAGGAGATTTGGATATTTGGATTGCGTGCGATTCTGCTAATGCGAGCAACATCACTAAAGCTCTGCGCGATTTTGGGTTCAGTGATACTGCTTTACGAGAGGAATTATTTACCAACCCTAAAATAGTTATTCGAATGGGTGTGCCCCCGTATAGAATTGAGATATTGACTACAGTTGATGGAATTGAATTTGAATCCAGTTATTCCAATAGGATAATTGAGAAAATCGACGACATCGAAATCTCCATCCTTTCCAAGAAGGATCTGATTGAGAATAAATTATCCGCTGGTCGGAATAAAGATCTAGATGATGTTGAGAATCTGAAATAGTCAGGAAATCACAACAAGCTTTTAATCGGTTCCCTGCACACCGCTGACTCATACCCCGGGTTGCTCACGTACGGACCCACCGGATACGCTTCCATCAACTCCGCCCTGAACGGTGACAGCATCCGCGCGAGGTCTACTCCCGGCCCGCCGGATACCCAATCCCAGGCATCATCCTTCGTTAGCATTACTGGCATGCGTTCATGCACCGGCGCGACCACCTCATTGGCGGTGGTGGTGATGATCGTGCAGGTCTTCAGCGGCTCCGCTTCACCGCCCGGTGACCAGATCTCCCACAGGCCGGCAAACGCGAACGGCCGGCCGTCTTTACGGTGAAAGTAAAACGGCTGCGTCTTCCCCTTACCGGATGCCGGTTTCTGCCACTCGTAAAACCCATCCGCGAAGATCAGGCAGCGCCGCTTCTGAAAGGCTGTTCGGAAGGAGGGTTTTTCCGCCAGGGTTTCCGCCCGCGCGTTGATCAGTTTATTACCGATGGCCGCGTCTTTGGACCACGAGGGGATCAGCCCCCAGCGCAGCCATTCCGCCCTCCGGGTGGCGGCATCGGTGGCAGCCAGCACCGGCTGGCTCGGGGCGACGTTGTACCGCGGCACCCAGTCAATGGGAAGCTCGCCCAACCCGAGTTCGTCACTCAGGTCCGCCAGGTCAAAGGAGATGGTAAAACGTCCGCACATAGATTAAGTATAGCCAATTTCGGGTTATTCTTGATTAATCCCCGCCAGAACAACTCTGTGCTTTCGACAGGCTCAGGCAGCGAGTTGTTCCTGACTTTCATTAGAGGATACAGGCACTCCGAATTCCTTCGGTATAATTGCCTAAATCTTGCAGGTAAAGAGGGACTCATGCCCAACCCTATCGTGGAATGTATTCCCAATTTTTCCGAAGCCCGCCGTCCCGACGTGGTAGAACAGATACTCTCCGCCATCCGTTCCGTAGAGGGTATCCACATCCTTGACCACAGCTCTGATACTGACCATAACCGCACTGTGGTGACATTCGTCGGCGCGCCGGCCTCGGTGGAAGAAGCCGCGTTCCAGGCGATCAAAACCGCCGGAAAACTCATCAACCTTGACCAGCACACCGGCGAACACCCCCGTCTCGGCGCCACAGACGTTGTACCCTTCGTTCCCATCAGCGATGTCACCATGCAGGATTGCGTGGAAATGGCCCGCCGCGTGGGCAAACGAGTGGGTGACGAATTATCCATCCCTGTATATCTATACGAAGCAGCCGCCACCCGCCCCGAACGCCAGAACCTGGAAAACATCCGCCGCGGCGAATATGAGCTGCTAAAAACCGAGATCGGAATCAACCCTGAACGCAACCCGGATTTTGGCCCGGCTATATTAACGCCGGCAGGCGCTACAGTCATCGGCGCGCGTGCCCCTTTGATCGCTTTCAATATTTATCTCACCACCGATGACGTCAGCATCGCGCAAAAGATTGCCAGAGCCGTACGGAATTCATCCGGCGGCTACCATTACGTCAAAGCCCTGGGGCTGCTGGTAGAAGGCCGCGCCCAGGTTTCCATGAACCTTACCAATTTCCGGCAGACTCCCATCTTCCGGGTAATGGAAACCGTACGTTCCGAAGCAGCCCGTTATGGCGTGGCGGTGCACCACAGCGAACTGGTCGGCCTCATCCCCCAGGATGCCTTACGCGATTCCGCTGTATGGTACCTGCAGCTTGATGGATTCCAGACCGAACAGATACTGGAAGAAAAGCTGAATGCCTGCCGCACAGAAGCTGCGTCGGTCCCAGCCATTCCCGGCAAAGACTTCCTTGATAACCTCGCTGCCGGAACACCAACCCCGGGCGGAGGCGCAGCAGCCGCTTATGCCGGTTCTGCCGCGGCCAGCCTTATCAGTATGGTCGCCCGCCTGACTGTGGGTAAGAAAAAGTACGCGTCGGTAGAATCTCGAATGTGGCAGATCATCGACGAAGCCGAAGCCCTGCGTGCGAGTCTGTTGGATACCATGCAGAAAGATTCGGCCGCGTTCGATGCCTGGATGTCCGCCAACCGATTGCCGAAAGAAACGGAAGAGCAGCAGGCATCCCGCGCGGCAGCTCTGGAAGCAGCCACCCGCGCCGCGATTGAAATCCCCCTGCAGACTGCCGCGCAATCATTGCAGGCCATGAAGCTTGCCCGTGAAGTGGCGGAGAGCGGTAACCTGAACGCCATCTCCGATGCCGGCTCCGCCGGCGAACTCGCGCTGACGGCCGTCACGGCCGCCGGCTACAATGTGCGCATCAACGCCCCCGGGCTGGCTGATAAAGCCGCGGCGGAAACCTTTATCAAAAAAGCCCGGGAGATCGAAACACAGGCGCGCGAGACGATCGCCAACCTGCGTACCATATTATCTTCCCGCGGGAACTTCCCGCTCGAATAAATCCAAAGAACAATTGAGGAGCTCAACATGGGACTGAAATCGGATAGCTGGATCCGTAAAATGGCCGTGGAACACCGGATGATCGAACCTTTCGCTGACCGGCAAGTCCGGGAAGGTGTTATTTCGTACGGTGTTTCATCGTATGGTTATGATATCCGCGTGGCGGATGAATACAAGATCTTCACCAATGTATTTTCCGCGACGGTTGATCCGAAAGCGTTCGATCCCCGCTCCATGGTTGATTTCAAAGGCGAAGTCTGCACCATTCCACCCAACTCTTTCGCCCTGGCGCGAACGGTGGAATACATGCGTATTCCGCGCAATGTGTTGACCGTCTGCCTTGGGAAAAGCACCTACGCCCGCTGCGGCATCATCGTCAATGTGACGCCCTTTGAACCCGAATGGGAAGGATATGTCACTCTGGAGATCAGCAACACCACCCCCCTTCCCGCCAAAATCTATTCCAATGAAGGTATCGCCCAGGTGCTTTTCTTTGAAGGTGACGAACCCTGTGAGATATCCTATGCCGATAAAAAAGGCAAATACCAGCGACAGCAGTCTATCGTGTTACCGAAACTTTAAACCGGGTACTTTGTAGACTTCCTTGGAAAAAAGATCTCCCTTTCCATCATTACAGATCACGCCGCCTTTTGGCGGTGTGCTGTTTCACGCCGCCCTGATACTAGCGGGTTTCTGGCTAGCGGGAGAAGCCGTTATCCGCGCGGGTGTAACCGCCAATCTGTGGCCTGAACCTCTGCTTGGTACAGCGAACGCCGAAATGGATATCAAGATTCAGGCGCTTGACCGGCTGGCGCGTGAAAAACCAGTGGACTGCATTTTTCTGGGAAGCTCCCAGTTGGATACTGCCATCAATCCGGCAGTGTTCTCAGAAGAATATCAACATTTGACCGGTGAGACATTGAATTGCTACAACTTCAGCCTCGGCACACTGACCGCCGGCCCCGCCGGGAAGATAGCCGCCATTCTGGTCTACCGCTATCATCCGAAGGTTCTGGTGGCCGGAATTTCCGCGCGAGACTTTTCTCGTGATTTTGGAGAATTGGCCCGGCCGTTGATAAATGACCCGTGGGTACGTGAAAAGCTGGCGGATACCAACCCCGGAGGCTGGCTGACAGACAACTCGCTTTTTTACCGCTATCTTGGACAGTTACGCAATCAGCTCAATCCGGATTACATGCAATTTCATACCCGTCTGCGCCGCGAACTGGCGCCGGATGGTTTCCTGCAATACGGTGGGAATGACCTGACCATCGACACAGAAGAATTCATTCCAAAATTCAAACTCAACGCGGAAGACCTTTCGGGGTTGGATGAAGTTATGGCGATGAAAGACCAGGGTGTTCAGGTGATCCTGGTGGAAGTGCCCGTCTACCCGGATTTCCTTCCTTATTATGTGGAAGGAGATTCGGTGAAATACTTTCGTGAATTTCGAGAACCCATCCAAAAGCGTGTCGATGTGTATGGTGTTCCATTTATTTATTCTCAAGAAGAGATCGGCACGTATTTATCCGCATCCCGTTGGAATGATGTGAAACACCTGAACATAAAGGGCGCTGACGTCTTCAGCCGCTGGTTCGCGAAACGCGCGGCTGAGATCAATCTTACTGGCGCCGGTGGACTAATTTCCATGAGGGCAAATGGAGCTCATTAGCCCGGCTTTCGCCATCTTTCTGATAGTTGTTCTGGCTGTCTATCATATTCTTCCCGCGCGTGGACAGAATGTGTGGTTGCTGGCCTGCTCGCTGTATTTTGCGGCTTCCTGGCGTTGGGAATTCGCGGCCATTCTTGTTGTGTCCATTCTGGTCAATTACTTCCTCGGGGTCCGCATCGCGCGTTCAGAACATCATCGGAAGAAATGGCTGGTTCTTGGGATAACACTTAACGCGGCCGGACTGGTTTTCTTCCGTTTTGCCGCGGCCGGTTGGATGGATTTATTTTTTCGTTATCTGGCCGGATATAGCCCTTTAAGTTCACAAATATTGCTGCCTGTTGGATTTTCTTTTTACACCATTCAGGCGATATCTTATCTGATTGATGTATCTCAGAAAATCATTCCTGTGGAAGATGATCTGGTGAACTTTGGTGTCTTCCTGGCGTATTTCCCGCACATTCTTTCAGGCCCAATAGAACGCGGTAAAACTTTTATCCCTCAACTTCACACCAACCGAATCGTCCAAAATAACATTCTCGCGGAAGCCAGTTGGATGATTCTAACAGGCCTCTTCCGCAAGTTAGTGATTGCCGCATTGCTCTTCACACTGCTGCCTGAAGGTGTGTTCACCCGTCCGCTGGAATTCGCCGTATCTGACCGGTGGATCGCATTGCTGGTCTACGGTTTCTGGCTTTACAACGATTTCGCCGGGTACACGTCACTCGCGCGGGGCATCAGCCTGTTGTTCGGCATACGGCTGTCACCCAATTTCAAGCAACCGTTCTTTGCGCGCAACATGCTGGATTACTGGAACCGCTGGCATATGAGCCTGTCTTTCTGGCTGCGTGACTACATCTTCTTTCCCATACAACGCGGTCTGGTGCGCCGTAGGATGGCTCCAGGTCACCCGGTGCGGATTATCCTACCGCCTCTGGTAACTATGCTGATCAGCGGGTTTTGGCATAACGCGACCTTTTCGCTGTTATTATGGGGATTTCTCCACAGTATGTATCAAATGTTCGACCATTTGACAGTCAGCCGAGCCAATCACAACGATTCTGCCAGACAATCCATCTGGAAGCAGGTTGCTTTGTCTTTTCGTGTGTATATCTTGTTGCTACCAACCTGGATATTGTTTGCCACCGGCGGGTTAAAACTGGCGGCACAATTCACCCGGTCATTGACCGCGAGCGGTGGTCTGACACGCGTCCGTCCCCTTGAACTCGTGGCACCCCTGGCCGCTCTGTTGATATCCTTCACACTTGATGCACTCCAGGAAAAGAATGGCGAAGAGTATGCTGTAAAAAGTCTTTGCCGGATCGGGCAATCTGTCTGCGTGGCTGTTATGATTCTGTGTATAGTATTAAGCATCCTGTGGAGCAATGTCCCCTCGGCTTCATTTGTTTATCAGGGTTTTTAATCCAATCTGAAGGAAAAAAACAATGACTGAAAACTGGTATCAGAATGCCATTTTTTATGAATTATATGTTCGCGCGTTTCGTGACAGCAACGGTGATGGCAAGGGCGACCTGCCCGGAGTGATCGAAAAGCTGGATTACCTGAAAGACCTTGGTGTGGATTGTATCTGGCTGCTGCCAATCTACCCCTCCCCGTTGAAAGATGACGGCTACGATATCGCGGACTTCATGCACATCCACCCGGATTTCGGCACAGTGGAAGATTTCAAACGACTGATGAACGAAGCCCATAAACGTGGTATGTATGTCATCGCGGATCTGGTGCTCAATCATTGTTCCGACCAGCATTACTGGTTTCAGTCCGCGCTGAAAGACCCAATGTCAAAATACAAAGACTACTTCGTCTGGAGCAAGACGGGCAAGGAGTATGCTGATACGCGCGTGATCTTCCTGGATACAGAACCATCAAACTGGACCTATAGCCCGGAAGTGGGTGAATTCTACTGGCACCGCTTTTACGCGTCTCAGCCTGATCTGAATTACCGTAATCCCGCCCTTCAGGAAGAGATGATCAATATCATGCGTTACTGGGCCAGCCTGGGATTGGATGGTTTCCGCGCGGATGCCGTCCCTTATCTCTTCGAGCGTGAGGGAACCAATTGCGAAAATTTGCCGGAAACCCATGACTTCTTAAAAAAGATACGCGCTATTCTGGATAAGGAATATCCCGGCCGCATTTTGCTGGCCGAAGCCAACCAGTGGCCGAATGACGTGCGCGAATACTTTGGTGATGGTGACGAGTTCACCATGGCGTTCCATTTCCCTTTGATGCCGCGAATTTACATGTCGATGAAAAAAGGTGACCCGGCCCCCATCCGTTGGGCACTGGAGAATACCCCGGCTATTCCGGATGGCTGTCAGTGGTGCACCTTCCTGCGAAACCATGACGAACTCACACTGGAAATGGTCACCGAAGAAGAGCGCCAGTGGATGTGGCAGCAATACGCTCCGGACCCAAAAATGAAACTCAACCTGGGTATCCGCCGCCGTTTCGCCCCACTGATGGATAATGACATTCAAAAAATGAAACAGGCTAATGCGATCCTGTTTTCCCTACCCGGTACACCCATCATCTATTATGGTGATGAGATCGGAATGGGTGACAACATCGATCTGTTTGATCGCAATGGTGTACGCACCCCTATGCAATGGTCAGCCAAAGCAAAAAATGCCGGTTTCTCTGAAGGGTCTACACTTTACGCGCCGGTGATCGAAAGCCCTGAATATTCACCAACCAGAGTTAACGTGGAAGACCAGCAAAAAGACCCGGAATCCATGCTGAATTTCATGAAACATATTGTGAAATTGCGTAAAGAACGTCCATTCCTGGCCGGAAGCCGCATTCAATTTATTGAGAGCACCAACGCGGCTACCCTTTGTGTAATGCGCGAGGGCAACGGCCGCCGCATGCTGGCCATACACAACCTGGGAGAATCCAGCGCCTATGTCACATTGCCTGAGAGGCTCAATTTCAAACCGCAAATGGAATTGCTAACCGGAACACCGGTTCCCGCTGATTTGAAAACCTACGAATTGGCACCTCACCAGTCTGTCTGGCTGGAGTAAATCGGTTAAATAACTCGCATAACCAGCCCCTCGTCCGGAGAGAGATCGATGAGCGAGGGGTTCACTTTTCCCGCGCGTTCCATACCGGTGGAAACAATAATTTCTAATCTGCCAAACCGGTGAAGGTCAAGACGAGCCGTTGTCTCACCCATATTCAGGGCAACAATGATCTTTTCGTTCTCAAATTCCCGCAGGTACACTAAGCACTCTTGTGGTACCGGGTCTATGGATTGATATGTACCGGATTGCAGCGCTTTGGAAAGCTTACGAAAGGATAGCAATTTTCGATACAGGTTCAATATGGAAGTAGGATCTTTCAATTCATATTCCATATTGACTGTCTTATAGTCATCTGCCAGCGGCAGCCAGGGGGTGACACCTTCCGCCGTAAAGCCGGCATTCGGACCAGAGGTCCACTGGTTAGGTGTGCGATTCTGGTCTCGCCCCGTCCCGGGGACACGTTTTCCCCAAGGGTCTTTTTGCTCTTCTAACGGTATCTCCACATTGGTTTGCCCAAACTCGTCACCATTGTATAGAGTCGGCGTGCCCCGCAGGGTTAATAAAAGCATTGCAGCCTGCCGGGCTTTGTCCGGGCCATACCGTCCGGCTATTCGGGGTTCGTCATGGTTTCCCAGAACATAATTGGGCCATCCCCAGGGCGGAGTCACTTTTTCAACAGATTCGATGATCTTTCGAAAAACCTGGGCTTTCCAGGGAGCTACCAGCAGGGCAAAGTTGAAAGGCATATGCAATTCGTCATTGTTCTTGCCATAGTACGAAGCCCATTCGTTCCAATCTTTCAAGTGTATCTCTCCCACTGAAAAACGCGGCGGAGAATACGTATCCAGAATGGTACGAAGTTCATGGTAGATCTTATGCACATCCGGGTGCCCCTTATCATACAGATGAACAATTGAGCCGTAATCGCCGGTAGGTTTTAATTCGCCCTGTGAGTTATCCGTATTCTTCGGGTTATCCTTGAGTTCGGGATCTTTCATGATGTAATGCGCGACGTCTATTCGGAAGCCATCCACTCCGCGATCCAGCCAGAAGCGGTAGACATCGAACATGGCCTTTTGTACTTCGGGGTTACGCCAGTTCAGGTCAGGTTGTTCCTTCAAGAAAGAATGCAGGTAATACTGCCCGGTCTTCTCGTCCCATTCCCAGGCGGAACCGCCAAAAACGGCCAGCCAGTTGTTGGGTTCTTTTCCGTCAGGCTTCGCATCTCGCCAGGTATACCAGTCACGTTTGGGGTTGTCACGGCTGGAGCGTGATTCAATAAACCATGGATGTTGATCAGAGGTATGGTTGGGAACGATATCAATAATGACTTTCAATCCGCGCTCGTGCGCCGCTGAGACCAGGCGGTCAAACGTAGCCAGGTCACCGAATTCGGGGTTGACGTCACAATAATCGGAAACATCATATCCAAAATCCGCCTGCGGAGAAGGGTAAAATGGCGAAAGCCAGATGGCGTCTACGCCAAGTGTTTTTGCCAGGTAGTCCATACGGTTTATTACACCCTGTAAATCTCCGATTCCATCGGCATTGCTATCTTGAAAACTGCGCGGATAGATCTGATACACCACTCCGCTCTTCCACCATAAGGTAGACCTATTTTCCATTTTTTCAATTCTCCAGCTTATTTACTTTACCCGAACCTGACCATCCACGGTCTTTTCCAATGTTCGGATTTTCTAACCGGTATTTTTGGGGGATTAACTTTTTATCAACAGATCCGAAATCATATCACGGCAGGACTTCATGTCAGATTCGTCCAAACCTTGAAATATCAAAGGTCCCTGATAAACGGACTTTTTTAATATTTTTATGAAGCCGGGATAGTTAATTTTTCCTTTTCCTGCAGGTGCCCTTTGAAACTCACTCGTATGTTCATTCCATCCGGCTACATCGCTGAGATGAATAAGCGCGATCCGATCGCTGAGCAAAGAAAACGCGTTGGTAAATACATCCAATTGTTGTTCAATGGTATCAGGGGTCACCAGATTTACGGGATCCAGTACAACCTTTAGGTTTTCAGAATCCACCTGCTCTATCAACCGTAAGGCTTTATCTACCGAATTGACAATATTTGAGGCTTCCGGTTTAAACGCCAGAATGACAGAATTGGCTTCCGCGATTTTAATCAGGCGGGTCATGGTGTTGACCAAAGTCGTCCAGGCAATTTCGGTAGTATTGTCCGGATGAGACTTCCACAGGTTATCCGGGTCCCGCGTGCCTGTAGACAGGGTGATGATATGAGTTCCCATATCTTCAGCCGCTTCACATAATACTTTTATTCCATGTATACCCGCCTTGCGAACGGCTTCATCAGGATGAGCGGCATTAAAAGTTCCCGATATGGCAGCCAGGTTCAATCCATAAGCCCAAAATGTGGCTCCAATCTCACCGGCTTTTCCAGGGGGCAAAGTCTCTGGCACTGTTGCGTATCCGAGCACATTGAGGTTAAATTGAACACTTTCAAACCCCATATCATGGATTCGTTCCAGCGCTTCATCAAAAGTGGGTCGCTTGACTTCGCGAACCATCACACCCAGAGAATATATTGGATTTACCATATTGATTTCTCCTTACCTTATCAGCAAACCTTGCCGGCTGATGGAACATCCACGCGGTTCGCCGCTGGTCCGCGGGATGCATGATGGAGAGCATTGATACAACGTTTATCCGATATTGCTCGTATGTATGAAAGAAAAAATCAATAATCAAAACGTCGTTGTTGGAGGAAACAACCGTATTTATTCTACCCGATTAGCTCCCTGATTTCAGGGGTATTTTTAAGTGGACAACACTGCTATGATTACTAGAAGACAAGCCCGCGCACAAATTTCCGCGGAATTAACGCGGAAAAAAGATGAAGCCTATAACTGGAAGGTCATCCGGATGAAAACATTGCTTCCATCCGCGCGTCATGTTATTCGACGCGAACAGGCAGAGAATTACCTCCTGATCCTGATGATCAGTTTCGCGTTTTCAGTTTCAGCCACCCGAACTTTTTTACATCTCACCGGTTATCCCCGAATAGGAAGCGGTGAACTTCATTTTGCCCATGTATTGTGGGGTGGTTTGATCCTTTTCGTCAGCGCGGTTTTACCATTGATATTCTCCAATCAGTGGATATTGAGGATATCTGCCGCCGGTACAGGGATTGGAATCGGGCTTTTTATTGATGAAGTCGGGAAGTTCATAACCAGTAATAATGACTATTTTTACCCTCCGGCGGCGCCGGTTATTTATGTCTTTTTCCTTCTGGTAGTACTCATCTACATTCGCACCAGACGGCCGGTAAATCATGACCCGCGCTCTTTGCTCTATCAGACTTTTGAAGAATTGCATGAGGTGTTGGACAATGATCTGGAACCCAATGAAAAAGCCCGGATCATGAATCGCCTGAATGAAGTCATCGCTACCAGTGATCGGCCTGATCTTCTGCGCCTAGCAGAAAACCTGAAGGAATTCCTTGAGCATGAAGATCTATATCTCGCAGCAGAACGTCCACCAGCCTGGTATAAGCGTTTGAAAACAAAGGTGACCCGTTGGATATCACCGGTTCACACACAGTCAATTCTTGTTGGCGGATTAGCCGCGTGGAGCGCATGGGTGCTATATGAATTTCTTCGGGTATTTTCAAATATCAGCGATTCTCTTCACTTGATTGAAGTACTAAAACCGCTGGTGGCCGGAAAGATCATTCGCGGCACAGTATCAATGGACCTGTACTTAATTTTGATCGGGCTTCAAGCAGGCACCGGGTTATGGTTGTTGATATGCGCGTCCGGATTAGCCTTAAACCGCAAACCCTGGATTCCCCGCGTGGTAAATTGCATCTACTTTCTCTTACTCGTCTCATTGACGATACTAACGCCGCTCATGTTCTACTTTAACCAGTTTTCTTCCATTATTCCGGCGCTGGTACAGTTTATTCTTTTATTAATCAGCATGAAATATATGAACTTGATCAGTCTGCAATAACTATTTAATTGTTGTATATCGATTTTAGATGTAAACGCTTACAATCCAGACAGATATCATGCCAATCAGGTAACAAATGTATTTGTGCGTTCCCGGAAAATCCGTATAATAAAGTCACTATATTCTTTCCGTAAGGAGGGTGTTACATGGCTGGTGTTCGTTTTAGCAAAGTGTACAAAAGATTTGGTGACTTTACCGCATTAAATAATCTTGACATCGCCGTTGAGGATAAAGAATTTCTTGTCCTTGTCGGTCCGTCAGGCTGCGGCAAAACAACCGCGTTGCGCTGCCTGGCAGGTCTGGAAGATGTCACCGAAGGAGATATCTTCATCGGCGAAAACCGTGTGAATGACACTCCTCCGAAGGATCGTGATATTGCCATGGTTTTTCAATCATATGCTCTTTATCCGCATATGACCGTATTTGATAATATGGCTTTTGGTTTGAAGCTGCGTGGTGTCAAGAAAGAAGAAATTACCCGGCGCGTAAATGAAGCCGCGGCCATCCTTGGAATAGAGCAATTACTCAAACGCCGCCCGCGTGAACTCTCGGGAGGTCAACGTCAGCGTGTGGCTGTGGGCCGCGCCATTGTTCGCGAACCCAAAGTCTTCCTGTTTGATGAGCCGCTCTCTAACCTGGATGCCAAATTGCGCGTTCAGACCCGCGCTCAGATCAGCAAGCTGCACCAGAGTCTGGAAACCACCTTCATCTACGTAACCCATGATCAGACGGAAGCTATGACAATGGCTACCCGTATCGCCGTAATGAACAAAGGTGTTTTGCAGCAGCTTGATACCCCGAAACACCTGTATGACTTCCCGGCTAACCTTTTCGTCGCCGGTTTCATCGGTTCACCGGCTATGAACTTCTTTGACGCTAAGATCCGCAAAGTGGACGGCGGCGCTGTGGTTGACATCAACGGCATGGCATTGAAAATTCCGCAGTCCAAAGTGGCCACGTACCTGCCCTATGATGGAAAATCTGTCGTGTTCGGTATCCGCCCCGAAGATATTCACAACCCCGAATTCCAGCCGCAGAATATCACCGCGGCTTCCGTTGAAGCCAAAGTGGATGTTCTCGAGTTGATGGGTAATGAAATTATTCTCTACCTGGTTTCCGGCAATAACAACTATGTTGCCCGTGTTGACCCACGGACCAAATTTGCCATCGGTGACAAAGTCAGCGTTGTCTTCAACATGGACAACATGCATATCTTTGATCCGTCACAAAATGCTGAAAACCCGGTCGCAGTGCGGTAAAATATTGCTCTGAAGGCTCTACCGATTAAAACAGCGCAAGAGACTTCTTGCGCTGTTTTCTTCTTGTCCAAATGTTTGAGGAGCAACAGCATGCGAATTGAAGATCTGAAACCTCTATTGGCACCCGGAAATCGAAAAATCGTTTTACTCGTTATGGATGGACTGGGAGGCCTGCCAATGGAACCAGGCGGCAAGACAGAATTGGAAACAGCCGCCACCCCGAATATGGACAGACTGGCCGCGGAAGGTATTCTGGGGCAAATGCGCCCCATCAGTACCGGAATAACCCCGGGCTCAGGTCCGGCTCACCTGAGTTTGTTCGGCATTGATCCCATGAATGAAGACGTGGGTCGCGGTGTTCTGGAAGCTTTTGGCGTGGATGTTCCTGTCAATAAAGGCGACATTGCCGCCCGCGGCAACTTCTGCACACTTGATGCCAACGGTTTGATCATTGACCGGTGCGCCGGCCGGATATCATCCAAAGAAGCGGCTCCTATCTGTGAAAGGTTGAAGGCGATCAAACTTCCGGGTGTTGAGGTTGAAATTAAACATATCGCGGAGTTCCGGTTTGTGGTAGTACTTCGCGGCGCCGGGCTTTCCCCTGATCTGAATGATACCGATCCTGAACGCATTGGCACAGCGCCTTTAGATGTGGTTGCTCAGAATGGAGCCGCGGACAAGGCTGCTCACCTTTTCAACCTCTGGATCGAAGAAGCGAAAAAGCTCATCAAAGATGAACCCAAGGCGAACGGCATCACGCTTCGTGGTTTTGCAACAGACCCGTGTCTGCCTTCCTATAAAGAACTCTATAATCTTCGCGCGGCTTGCGTGGCACAATATCCCATGTACCGTGGTGTTGGCCGCCTGGTTGGTATGGATGCTATCAAATTCGAAGGCGACTCTCCTTCTGACCAATTTAAAGCCGTAGCTGACCGGTGGAATGATTATGATTTCTTCTATATTCACATCAAACAGACTGATTCTTATGGAGAAGAGGGAAATTTCAACGGCAAGGTTGAAGCCATTGAATGTGTAGACGCGGCTCTTCCTACCCTTCTGGCGCTTAACCCGGATGTGTTGATCATTACCGGTGACCACAGCACGCCGGCCAAATTGCGAGGTCATTCCTGGCACTCTGTTCCGTATTTATTATGGGCGCCAGCCACTGTGCGGCCGGATCTGGAAAAAGAATTTGGCGAACGCGCCTGTATGCGCGGAGGTTTGGGTCATATTACCGCTTTAGATAATATGCCGCTGGCCCTGGCTCACGCCCTGCGCCTTAATAAATTCGGGGCATGAGCTGGTTGTCTTTTATACATCTGACGGTCCGCATAAGCGGACCGTCTTTTTGTTAATTTTTATTCGCTTGAAACCGGCCAAATAAGCCAACAGCTATTCCGCCGGCAAGCATCAAAACCCCCATTACAATGAACGCGTCTCTCCAAAAATCCATCGGAAAAAGTCGAATTAATGAATCGGTATACAGGAACAACCAGGTATCTCCAGAAAAGAAAATTCGGTGAAAACCGGTGAATAACGCGTTGAAACTGACAGCCACTCCCGCCAGCACGGCAATGATGAACCACACAGCCGCCCATCCTCCGCGGCTTATAGCCAACCAGAATTCGCGCAGCCACCCAGACCTGATGGCCAGAAGTCCTATCCCCAGTATAGCAATCCCGGTAAGCGGCCAGGCAATGAGCATGAACTGCACCAGGTTCTTTACGTCCAGCATGTGACTCAGTTCGCGTTCGTTATACAACGGTGTCGTCGCGTCCAGTTTCTGATCAGCCAGATAATCAAGTCCGGCACTGTTAGTAAGATAATCCACGGAAATCCGGCTCCATTTCAGCCGGTCCTGCAGGGTGAAACCATACGGATCCGCCGGGAAACCGGGCCGCCTGTATTCAAGTTCGGTGAATACCGGGAAAAGAAGCACCCGGATGGAGGTCATTAGAATAAAGAACGGAATAAGAATGGACACCGCAACCAGGAGTATTTTTCGAAGTGCGGTCATTGCAACATCTCCACATCTCCGGCCAGTAAGAAACGGATGATCATATCGTTTGTTAATCCTTCTACCGGGGCCAGGTCATCGGTAAAAACTTGAGCCTGTGGAGGATCGGGTTGAAGGCTTGAAAGGGTGACATTCATAGTCTCCAGTAATAACGGGTCTGTCCCCGGTGTGCCCAGAAGAGTATCGAAATTTTTCGTCAGGTTTTCTGTTGTAGTGGGCTGTACCGACGCGAAAAGAATGGAATTGAATGTGCCCGGTAAATCCATCACATGGATGGACGCGAAATCCGTGCGCACAGTGGAAGCCAGTGTGTTGATCAACCGCCGGTCACCGGGAGCGCGGCCAATGTTGATCACCATCACTCCATCGTCGGTAAGGTGATCATGCACCATCTGGAAAAACTCACGGGTGGTCAGATGCCAGGGAATATACGGCGGGCGATAGGCGTCTACACTGATGATCTGATACTTTTTTCCTGAGTGAGACAATCCCCAACGTCCGTCTTGCACAAAAACATTCAAGCGAGGCAAATCCATTCCGAAATATGTCCGGCCAACATCCACTATGGCCGGGTCTATTTCAAACCCGTCGATAGAGATATTCGGAAACACTTTAACCGCCTGCCTTGCCGTTGTTCCTGCTGCCAGTCCGACGATAGCCAGGCTTTTAATATCCGCCGTTCCAGTAGTACCCGCGTTAAAAAAAGGCGCCACAAGCACCTGTTCCCACGGTCCTGAATAATTATAGATATCCGGATGATACATGGAATGAACACCCTGCCCATCATTCAATCGCAGCATGTGGTATCCATCCTGTTCAAGTACCTGGATATAGTTATACGCCGAGTCGGTTTCATAAATCATTCCAATGCTGCTTTTGTCCGTCCCCAGGTTGATTGTAAAGAACAACACACCGATAACTATCGGCATCCAGACCAGACGGAGCATTGACCTCCAACCCTCTTCCAGTTTAAGCCCCCACAGGGTGAAGCCCGTCAAAACCAGACCAAGAATCAGAAATGTGCGGTATGTTCCCACTGTAGGGATCAGCAGCAAGACCGGGATGAATGTGCCGATGAAAGACCCCAGGGTGGAAACAGCGTAAATTCGGCCCGAAAGTCTGCCGGCCTCGTTGTTTTCTTTAATCGCCAGGCGAATGGCAAACGGCGATGATGTACCCATCAGAACCACAGGGACAATAAACAGGATCATAACAGACACAAATGAGCCGAATAACACGCCCAGTTGCAGCGAATCAAAGGCGTCCGCTGCCCACCGTAATACCGGCCGGGAAACGGCCGGAACCAGAGCCACGCTAAACCCGGCCCACGCCAGTATGCGGTAGAGCGTCCCATGTTTTGGTGATCGGTCTGCCCAATTGCCCCCGATAAAATTGCCAACCGTCAGATAAATCAGAATCAAACCAATAATACTGGCCCACACCAGGTTGCTCGAACCAAAATAATTTCCCATCAGACGGGAGGCTGCCATTTCCGCGGCAAGGCTGGTGAAACCAGAAACAAACACGATGAAAAGCAGGTATTTTTTCATTAAATAGTTGCCCGTCCTACGAAAGATTTATATACTTGGGTTGAATTCGCGGTTAGAATTTTAACCGTTATTATGGATGAATGTTAATGAATACGTTGAATACCTGTAAGGAGATATATGTTAATCGCGACCGTTGAGCAAATGCGCGCTCTTGAAAAAAGAGCCGATGAATCAGGACACACGTATGCCAGAATGATGGAAATGGCTGGAACCGGTATTGCTGACTTTGTGGATACCCGGTTTTACATGGAATTTGAAGAAGAAGCCGACCGTACCATTCTCGGGCTGGTTGGTTCGGGCAACAATGGTGGTGACACACTGATCGCCCTGGAAGAATTGCAGTCAAAGGGATGGAAAACCAGAGCGTACCTGGTTAAAGACAGAGACTCTGACGACTCTCTGGTATCAAGATACCTTGAAGCCGGCGGAACAGTGGCAAGAATTACCGAAGATGCCAGACTGGCAACATTAAAAAAATGGTGTGGTAATACGCAGTTCCTGTTAGATGGTATTCTGGGTACTGGAGCCCATCTACCATTGGATGATATCCTGCGTTCGGTATTAAAAGTTGTGAACAAATTCGAAAGTGGAATGGTTATTCTGGCCGTCGACTGCCCCAGCGGCATTGATTGTTCCACTGGTCAGGTCTCACCTGAAACCCTGCATTGTGACTACACTCTGAGTATGGCCGCCGTAAAAACCGGGTTGCTAACCTTCCCGGCGTATGAATACTGCGGCAATCTGGTAAATATTTCCATAGGATTTGATAAGAACCTGCCCGGCTGGGAAAATGATTTGCATGAGATCATTACTCCGATCAAGGTCGCCGGAATGTTACCGAAGCGTCCACTGGATGCCCACAAGGGGACATTTGGCACAGCCATGATCATAGCCGGTTCAATCAACTATACCGGGGCCGTATTACTGGCAGCAGAAGCCGCTTACCGAAGCGGCGCGGGGCTGGTACGCGCGGCCATTCCGGGTATGATCCACTCAGCCATCGCCGGGCAGATCCCGGAAGTTACCTGGCTTCTATTGCCGCATGAATCCGGAGTTATCGCCGAAGCCGGTGCCGAAGTGGTCCTGAAGCATTTGGATAAAGTTACTTCGATGTTGATAGGCCCGGGATTGGAAACAGAAGAGACCACACGCCATTTTATTAAACGGTTGCTAACCCAACAGAGCAAGAAGAGCAAAACGAATGTTATCGGATTTGTTCCCGTAGCTCAAGAAGAAGGAGCAAAGTCTCCGGTCAAACTGCCTCCCCTGGTGATAGACGCGGATGGGTTGCGAATTCTGGCGGATATCCCTGAATGGTGGAAGTTAATCCCCTCCGGCAGCATTTTGACACCTCACCCCGGAGAAATGGCCGCGCTAACCGGATTGTCTATTAAAGAAATTCAGGAAAAACGACTTGACCTCGCGTTACATTTCGCGAAGGAATGGAATCAGATAGTGATACTTAAAGGCGCGCTGACTGTCATCGCCACCCCGGACGGACATGCCAGTGTCTCAACCTGTGCCAACCCGAGTCTGGCACGTGCCGGTAGCGGTGACCTGCTGGCAGGGTTAATCACAGGGTTCCTTGCCCAGGGAGTCAAACCTGTGGATGCCGCCAAACTTGGTGTGTGGATTCACGGCAGTTGCGGTGATCTTGCGTCGGAAGATGTCGACGCGGCAGCTATCCTTCCCAGCGACCTGGTTTCGCAGATTCCCGCCAGTATCGGCATTCTTCGCGGTCTATCTGTTTGATCTATAACAAAGCCCCCGTGAAAAAATCCACGGGGGTTCAAATTTTTAGCAGAGAAAAACTACGCGGCGGGTTTTTCTTTCTTGCCGACAAGGCGGCTTTTTTGTTCTTCCAGGACGACCTGGCCTTTATGACCAAGTTCTGCCGCTTTTTCGCTTGTTGTTTTAATTAATTCATCCGCTTTTACAGATGTTTCTTTGATCAGTTCATCGGCTTTAGTGGCCGTTGTGCGCACAAATTCTTCCGCCGCTCCATACGCTTCATTATAGGAATCGGTGGCTACATCTTTCAATTCAATGGCTTTCTCTTTGATCACAGTCCGGGTTTCTTCTCCAGATTGCGGGGCTAGCAAAAGAGCTGCTACCGCGCCGGCCAGACCACCCACCACAAACCCTACCAGGAAAGCTCCAAATTCATCACGATCTGACATTTCATTCTCCTTTCAACGATTCGTACAACCGGTTTATTTTGTTATGAGTATTATTTCCAGATCTTCAAAAAATCCATCAGTTTGCGGATCACGGCAACGCTCTCATTGAGTTTGATCACCGGTTCAGCTAAGTTATCACTTAAGAAAGTAGCCGTTCCACGCAGTGTATTGACTGTCTCATTGGTGGAATTCAATATCGGTTTGATTTCGTTTTGTAATAGATTGATCAGTGTGGCCAGTTGAACAACCAGAACGATTAAAGCCAGCCCGACAATGAACGATTCAAGAGCCATAAATATGATGAAAATATCACGGATATGACTGGTTGTTCCAACATCACTGCGTAACAGGAAAATTGTACCCGCGGCCAACCCGGCCAGAACCAGAATCACCACCGCAACGATCCAGATAACCGCCTTGCTCTTCGAAGGTTCTGGGGGGACGGTAGTTTCTTCGTGAATAACTGGCGCTGCCTGATCAGTTAGTTCAGTTTCTTCGCTCATAAAAAAATTATAGCACATAGTCTAAATGAGAAAAATCGCTGCAGTACAGATTAGACAAAACAATTATATGGCATCAAATAGACAGAAGAAAATCAGATAAATCCTTTTCAGGTGATGATAAAATTAAATGCTATGCGTTTTCATAGAATGGTCTGGTTCGTTGTTTTAATTGCCCTGTTAGTTCCAATTTACTCTGTCAGGGCGCAGGAGCAGCCGGCTCAGCCGGTTGTGATCTCACCGCGTGCCGGCGAGGCGGTCATCGGTCTCACCGAGATCAGCGGGGTAACCGGGCTGCCCGGCTTTCAGCGCGTGGAAGTGGAATACCGCTACACGAACGACCCCAAGAATACCTGGTTCCTGATCGCGGAGGTCGATAAATCGGTCAACCCCGGAAAAATTGCCGATTGGGATACCAGTTTAATCTCGGATGGCACATATGATCTGCGTGTCACAGTTTACAAAGCAGATGGCAGTTCGCAATCTACTACAGTTCGGGGAATAAGAGTTCGCAATTACTCGCCGGTTGAAACATCCACTCCGCCTGATCCCGGAAAAATAATTGCCAGCCTGACGCTCGAAGCAACCGCGGTACCCACACGTACACCCCGCCCTACTCCCATGCCGCTTCCCCCCAACCCCGCGGTGCTCACCCGATCTCAACTGAATGCCAGCCTTTTGCGCGGCGCCGGTATCGGATTGGGTTTCTTTTTCCTTTTTGGTATTTACTGGATAACCAAGAGATCACTCCGATAACACAGGAATAATTTGTATGTTTCGCATGCTTCGTAAACCTCAACAACCCGAATCCAATCTAACAACCTATCTGATCGCCGGATTTGGCAACCCCGGAAGGGAATATTTGAATACCCGGCACAATATCGGATTTATGGTGATCGACCGCCTGTGCCGCAAGCTGGATGTCTTTCTCGGAAAGATGCAGTCCAACGCGTTGACGGCAACATTTAAAGATGACAGAGTACGCATTATCCTGGCCAAACCGCAAACCTATATGAACCTTTCCGGGCAGTCGGTCGTTGGATTGCTGCATTTTTACAAAATCCCCGTGGAACAGATGCTGGTCATCCATGATGACATGGATATACCCTTCGGTTCATTGCGGATTCGCCCTTCTGGCGGTTCCGGCGGACAAAGGGGGCTGGGCTCTACCATTGAAAAATTGGGATCGCAGGATTTTGCCCGCCTGCGAATGGGCATCGGCCGTCCCCCGGGCCGTATGGATCCTAAAGATTATGTGTTGCAATCCTTCCCCACATCAGAACAGCAAACACTGGATACCGTTCTAGATGCCGCCGCCGAAGCAGCTCTGACATTTGTGCGTCAGGGTCTTGATACAGCCATGAACCGTTTCAACGGAACCGTAGAAAAGACGTAGCATGCTTGATTTTATCCGCCGACTTCCCGGTTACACAGATATACTGGCGTCAACCGGTCCGGGTAATACCATTCCAGGGCTGGGGCTAATACGCTCTGCCCGGTTGCCAGTAGCCGTCGCTCTGGCGGTTGATTGTAAGAATCCCGTACTTATCATCACTGACCGCTCAGAACGCGCGTTAACCCTGGGTGATGAGCTCAAATTCTGGTATCCCTCCGCCAACCGTCTGGCTTTCCCGGCTCCGAATCCGTTGTTTTATGAACAGGCATCGTGGGGCAGCATCACCCGGCGTGAGCGTCTGCAGACTCTAGCGGTTCTAATCTCATATCATATGCTGGGATCTGAAAAACCCGCGCTCCCTCCAGTTATTCTGGCCCCAATCCGCGCGTTGATGGCACGCACATTACCCCGGCGTGATTTTCTGAAAGTCGTTAAAACAATCAAGCTCAATAGCAGCTATTCCATAGATGACCTGCTTACACAATGGGTCAATATTGGCTTCCAATCTGCCGATACTGTGTTGGAAGCAGGTTACTTTTCCCGGCGCGGCGGCATTGTGGATATCTGGCCTCCCGCAGAAGCGTTCCCGGTGCGCATGGAATTCTTCGGGGATGAGATAGACACCCTCCGCCAGTTCGACCCGGTCACTCAGCGGACGATCGGCAAACTGGAAAAGTTCCAGGTCACCCCGGCGCGTGAGGTTTTGCCAGGCAACGCTGTAAAATGCGGCATTACGGGCGAAGTGGACGAATACCACCTTCCATTGGTACATCCCGCGCATGCCAGCCTTCTGGATTACATGCCGCGCAATAGCCTGATCCTGGTGGATGATCTGCAGGCGGTAAAAACCGCCGCTGATACCATCGAAGAATCAGCGGTTAAATTGCATGCTGAAATGATAAAGGAAGACGCCCTTCCAGAGAGCTATCCTATCCCCTATATGACCTGGTCAGAATTACAGGATACACTGGCCGGACTGTCCTGGATTGACCTGGGTCGTAGCACGTCACCGGAAACAGGGTACATAGGCGAGGCGATCAAACCGGGACCGCGTTTTGGCGGCCGGCTTAAACCATTCAATGAATTTGTCGGGGATCGCATTAACCACGGTGATCGCGTGATGATCGTCTCCCGCCAGGCATCCCGGCTGCGAGACCTGTGGCGTGAACGTCAACATGAAGCCGGCATTACCGGTTCACCTGAGATCATCGATGGCACACTGAGTGACGGCTGGGAGATGGACTCCAGCGGACAGTCTGCGCTTCTGCTTACAGACAGTGAGATTTTTGGCTGGGAACGACCGCAGGCCCGCCAGCGGCACACTCCATCGGCTGAAGCACCGGAAGCCGGCTATTCAGACCTGAAACCCGGTGATTGGGTTGTCCACATGGATTATGGTATCGGCCGGTTGGTGGGGCTGGTAAAGCGCAACATCGATAACACCACCGGCGAATTTCTATGTGTGGAATACGACAACGGGGACCAGCTTTTCGTGCCGGTTCATCAGGCTGACCGCCTCAGCCGGTATATTGGTCCCGGAGGTGAACAGCCTTCTCCAACTCGCCTTGGCAGCAACGAATGGTCCACCGCCCGTCAACACGCCAGTGAAGCTGTTTTAGAGGTGGCCCGTGAATTGCTTGAACTCTATGCCCGCCGGCAGGTATCGGAGGGGTATGCTTTCCACGCTGACACACCATGGCAATATGAACTGGAAGCCAGTTTCCCGTACATTGAAACCAAAGACCAGATAGCCGCCATCCGCTCAGTCAAGAAAGATATGGAAGCCCCGCGCCCTATGGACCGACTTCTATGCGGTGATGTAGGTTATGGCAAAACAGAAGTAGCTCTGCGTGCCGCGTTCAAAGCTGTGATGGATGGTAAACAGGTTGCCGTGCTGGTTCCCACCACTGTGCTCGCTCAGCAGCATTATGAAACTTTCCGCCAGCGGTTGGCTGCCTTCCCGGTATCCGTCGAAATGCTTTCACGTTTTCGCACACCCAAAGAACAAGATGAGATCATCCTCAAATTGTGGAACGGTGACATCGATATTATTGTAGGTACTCACCGTCTGATTTCACAGGATGTGCAATTCAAGAACCTCGGTCTGGCGATCATTGACGAAGAGCAGCGCTTCGGTGTTACACATAAGGAACATTTCAAAAAACTACGCACTGAAATTGACGTGCTTACCCTGACGGCTACACCCATTCCGCGCACGCTGTACATGGCGCTAACCGGAGTTCGCGACATCTCCACCATCAACACCCCGCCGGAAGAACGTCTGCCGATCATTACACATATCGGTCCTTACTCCCCGCGTCTGGTCAAACAGGCCATAATGCGCGAACTGGACCGTGATGGACAGGTTTTCTTTGTTCACAACCGTGTGCAGACCATCCACGCGATGGAAAGTCACCTGCATCAACTGGTGCCCGAAGCCCGAGTGGGGGTAGCCCATGGGCAAATGCCCGAAGGCGAACTTGCCCGGGTGATGGACCAGTTCACGCGCGGTGATATTGATGTCTTGCTTTGCACATCCATCATCGAATCCGGTTTAGACATTCCGAACGCGAACACCCTGATCGTCGACCGGGGCGACACTTTCGGTCTGGCTCAACTCTACCAGCTTCGCGGACGCGTTGGCCGGGGCGCGCAGCGGGCTTACGCGTACTTCTTTCGACACCGCCGCAAACCACCGACTGCCGAAGGGCAGGAACGGTTGGAGGTCATCGCCGAAAACACTCAATTGGGAGCGGGTTATTCCATCGCGATGCGCGATCTTGAAATGCGCGGTGCCGGTGAAATTCTGGGCAACCGCCAGCACGGCGTCATCGCTACGGTAGGGTTCCACCTGTACACCCGAATGCTGGCATCAGCCGTCCGCGCGTTGCGTCAATCAGAAGGTATGCCCCCGTTGGAAGAAGACCAGCTCAACCTGCGCGAAATACAAATGCCCGTTGCCGTTGACCTGCCCCTTTCTGTTGGCATTCCGCTGGATTATGTGGAAGATCAAACCATGCGCCTGCGTCTGTACCGCCGTATGGCAGACGTTAAGAATGAGGAAGATATCACGGCTCTGGCAGAAGAATTTAAAGACCGGTTCGGTCCTCTGCCCGCGCAGTTATTGAATCTCTTATTCATGTTGCGCGTTAAGGTACTCTCTGAACCAGCCGGATTGGCTTCCGTAACAGTGGAAAACGACCAGCTTGTGCTGCGATTCCCACCTCTGCCAGAAGGTATGCCGTCACGCAATCTTCCGGCGTTGGGCATCAAAGCCCGCTCTGGCAAGAATTCGTACTGGCTGGCAATGGACGCCGATGAAGAAATCTGGAAAAAAGATTTGATCGAAACGCTTAATGAGATCAACCACCTGTGGAAAGCGTTCGGTTTGATGGCCGGTTGATTCTAAACAGTCCGTCTGGAATAGTGCCGGTTATAAACGTCACGATGCCATAAATAGTACAGGGACGATCTGGATCACAACATCAAAAGCCACAGCGACCACCGGCACAATAACCATCATACAACCTGAAGGAGTTTCAGAACTGCGCACTTCAGAACGTTTGATTACCACTGTTCCGGCAGCTTTATCGCCAAGACGCTGGTGTAAAGGGCTTTCTTTCATGATCAAATAACCGATCAACCCAAAAATAAGCTGGTCAATATAAAAAAGCATTGAGCGAATCAACGCGGCGCCAAATGATATCTGTTCGCCTTTTTTATCAACAACAAAAAGACCCAGTATCATTTTTCCAATGGTAGCACCACAGTAGGCTTCACAGATAGAAGAATAAAGAATGAATCCAATCACTCCAAACAGTCCGCTAATTAACCTAGCCCCAGTATCTTCCGTGGCGAATTCGGGGACTTCAGAGCCGACTGCTGTGGCTGCAAAGCCAATAATAATTCCGATAATAAAACTGAAACCGACTACAGTCAGGTTGTGAATTATCAAGTCCAGAATTCTTGCGAGCGCGCGAAGCGGAAAACCAATCCCCTCCGTCGGTATTGCTGGCTCCTGTAATGTTGGGAACGATGTGTATTCCATAATTTCACCCTTATTGGAAATTTTTTGTCCACAGAAATCCAAATATCCGGTATTCTATTGACATGCTTTACAGTGTTAGCTAATGATAACAGAAAAGGAAACCCGACATTTAATCACGATCGTTCTAGTAGCAATATCAGTTTTCAATGAAAATGACGTACACGCTTTCCATAAAACTGTTTGATAGAACAAATGGTATGCGTTACAATGGCAAATCCGTTCTGGATTACACAGGTTTAAATCACCAATGACAACCACACCGATAACAATCGACTTTGATCTGAAAAACGCCCTGTCCAAAAACCGGTTAGCCGGTCTCTGGAGGATAATGACAGGTTACCGGGGGACTTACCTGACCGCCACTATGGCGCAGGGTTTTGCCGCCCTTGCCAAAACCGCCACCTATTTTTTGCTGCGGTATTTCGTTGATACTTACCTGGGAGGTGCGAGCACGATCGCCCTCCCCCTGATTGCATTGAGCTTTCTGTTACTCGCGATTGTGGAAGGCGGCTTTTCTTTTCTATCAGGCGCTTTCGCCGCGCGCACAGCTGAAGGTGTGACCCGCCGGTTGCGGAACTATCTGTTTGATCACATCCAGCATTTGACCTTCACATACCATGACAACACCCAGACCGGCGAACTCATCCAACGCTCCACCTCAGATGTAGACGCGCTTCGCCGATTCTTTGCCGATCAGGCCATCAGCGTTGGACGTATTCTGTTAATGTTCATTGTCAACTTCGTTGCCCTGCTGAACCTGAATGCCAGCCTGGCGTGGCGTTCCATAGTTGTGATCCCCATCGTAGTGATCATTTCCATGATCTTCTTCCATTATATTTCCAAAGCCTACGAAGCTTATCAAGAACAGGAAGCCGTCTTAAGCACCACCCTGCAGGAAAACCTGACCGGCGTACGGGTGGTCAAGGCATTCGCCCGGCAGGAATTTGAAAAAGATAAGTTCGAAACCCACAATTTTGAGAAATTTGTTCGCGGTAAAAGACTTTTAATCCTGAATTCCTTTTTCTGGCCTGTAACAGACATTATGTGTACAGCACAGGTGCTGTATGGTTATTTCACCGGCGCTACCATGACCATAAACGGTGAGATAACGCTGGGCACCTACCTCGCGTATACCGGTTTGATCATCTGGATCATCTACCCAATGCGAAACCTGGGGCGTTTGATCGTGCAAATGTCCACCGGGCTGGTTTCGTACAGCCGGGTAATGGAGATCATCAAACAGGACAGGGAGGAATTGGATAATGGCGTCATTTCGCCCGAAACCGGAAGCGCCGGCAACATTAAGTTCGATCATGTCGGTTTCACCTACAGCGATGGAACAGTAGCGCTTCAGGATATTCACTTTGAGGTCAAACCCGGGCAGGTAACAGCTCTTCTCGGGTCAACCGGTTCAGGTAAAACGACGCTGGTCAACCTGCTGCCACGATTTTATGAATATACATCCGGCAGCATATTGCTTGACGGACGTGAGTTGAACAGTCTGCCGCGCCGCTGGCTGCGCTCACAGATCGGTATTGTGGAACAGGAACCGTTCCTTTTCAGTCGATCGATTGAAGAGAACATCTCCTATGGCATCGGACGAGAAGTGACGCATCAAGAAGTTGAAGCTGCCGCGAAAGCCGCGGCCATTCATGATGTGATCCTTACTTTTCCAGAAGGATACAAGACCGTGGTTGGAGAGAAGGGCGTCACCCTTTCCGGCGGGCAGAAGCAGCGATTGGCTATCGCCCGTACTTTACTTAAGAACCCGCGCATCTTAATTCTGGATGATTCAACATCATCAGTGGATACTGAAACAGAGGCAGAAATCCAATCTGCGCTTCAATCTCTGATGAAAGGGCGTACCACGTTTATCATTGCCCATCGGATACAATCCATCCAGGCAGCAGATCAAATACTTGTGATGGACCATGGAACAATTACTCAACGCGGCACACACAACGAATTGATTCAACAACCGGGGATGTACCGCGAGATATTCAACATTCAAACCCGAGTAGAAGAAGAATTGCAAAGAGAGATCGCCAGTGTCAGAAATTGAATCCTTTGAAGAAGAAGATTTTGAAACCCGGTTCAATGGTAAAACATTCAGGCGGATCCTTGGGCTGACCAGGCCGCATTGGAAATGGGTGGCGGGATTCTTATCCACCATCCTACTCGTATCCGCGCTGGATGCCCTGTTTACCTATCTTAGTAAACAGGTTATTGATGTTGGTATAGCGGAAAAGAACATACCGGAATTGATACAGATTTTTTACCTCTACGGCGGGTTGACTCTCCTTCAGGCTGTAATGGTATTCGCGTTTATCTATCTGGCCGGAATTCTCGGTGAACGGGTTCGCTATGACTTGCGCAGAGATATGTTCAACCACCTTCAAGATCTGTCTCTCTCGTATTACAGCAAGACTCCGGTCGGATGGATCATGTCTCGCGTCACATCGGACTCTGACCGAGTAGCCGATCTGGTCACCTGGGGACTGGTCGATACGTCCTGGGCTGTAATGAACATCAGTACCTCTTTGATGTTCATGTTCATTATTAACTGGCAATTAGCCCTGATCGTCATGGTGATGGTACCAGTTCTGGTTTTTGTGGCTGTCCAATTCCGCAAACGTATACTTCATTCCTACCGCTCAGTACGAAAACTTAATTCGAAGATCACCGGGGCATTCAACGAGAATATTTCCGGGGTACGGGTGATCAAATCTCTCAGTCGGGAGGATGAAAATCTGGCCGAATTCAGCCAGATCACTGGAGAGATGTATAAAGCCAGCTACCGCGCGGCATGGTTGAGCGCTCTGTTCCTTCCAACCGTACAGATCATCGCGGCAATTGTTGTAGGTGTGGTGGTCTGGTACACTGGAGCCACGTATTCGTCCTCTACGATGACAATTGGTAGTATTCAAGCATTTATTGCCTATATCACATTCATGATGTGGCCGATTCAAGATCTGGCCCGTGTCTTCGCGGAAATCCAGCAATCCATCGCATCGGCTGAACGCATCTTTTCTCTGGTTGACGCCGTCCCTGATATTACCGAAAAACACGGCGCGATAGACCCCGGTCATCTTTCCGGCGACATCCAGTTTGACCATGTTACTTTTAAATATGACGACGGGAACATAGTATTGCGAGATCTGTCATTAACCGTCAAACGAGGAGAGACCATCGCGCTGGTCGGCCCTACCGGAGGCGGCAAAACGACCATTGTCAATCTTCTGTGCCGCTTTTATGAACCAACATCCGGTTCGATCAAGATCGGTTGCTGCGATTACCGTGATTACTCGCTTTATGCCATTCAATCGCGGATCGGTGTGGTTCTGCAAACCCCACATCTATTCTCCGGAACCATTGCCGAAAACATCCGGTACGGCCGGTTGGATGCTTCAAGGGAAGAAGTGGAAGAAGCGGCCGCCATGGCCGGCGCGGCGGATTTCATTTTGAAATTCCCCAAAGGATATGATGAGCCGGTTGGCGAAGGCGGCAATATGCTTTCGGTCGGTCAAAAACAATTGATAAGCCTTGCCAGGGCTATTCTGGCAAAACCTGAAATATTTGTGATGGATGAAGCCACCAGTTCGGTTGACACACTCACTGAGGCACATATTCAGAAGGGCATGGAATTAATGATGCAGGGGCGCACCAGTTTCATTATTGCCCACCGCCTTTCGACCATTAAAAAGGCAGACCGTATTCTGGTGATCGAAAACGGAACAATCTCTGAAATTGGCACCCACACGGAATTATTACGGAAAAAAGGAAAGTATTTCAACCTGTACACCCGTCAGTTTCGCAGCCAGATGACAGAAGCCTATAACCCGCTTTCCATTCAGGCATAGGAACCTCCGGGAATGAACACAGAAAGAAGGCATGTGATCTTCATTACACGCCATCTTCTCTAAATAAAACCGAATGAATTCCCGGCTCGAAAAATTAGCCTATACTAATAGATAATCCTTACGCAATGCTCCAGGAAAATCGGAAATGCGGACTGAAAAAGACAGGTTTCTACCCAATGAACCAGCCGAACAGGCAAATTACTTTCAGACCCTTTTTGACCAGATATTACGTAATGAAGGGACAAAAGGGATTTATTCCCTGTTAGATTCACTCTCAATACCGGTATTCTTTCTTGATAAAAATGAAAGGGTTGTCTTTAAAAATACTGCCGCTATTGAGCTATCTGATTTTTATATAACGTCCATTGACGATGAAGAAATAACATCGCCTGATATTTTGTCTGCTATTGTAAAAAAAATGGGCAACGGGCGAACGATATTCATTTTTCAGATCGAGTTGCAAAATCATCAGGGAAAAGGTATTTGCCAGGAAATCATTGCCAAAAATGTCTTCGATAACGAAAACTCTCTTTATGGTCGAATAATTATCGCCCGATCGATTTCTCCATGCCCAAGATTACAAAAATCTGATGAGGAAGAACGGGTTTTCGCTGAAGCAATGGTTGAATCAGCTGCGCTTCTTGGGAGTTCACTTAACCTAGAAGATTTGCTGGATAAAATTCTGGAACTTACAGACCGGGTTATTCCGCACGAATCGACAAATATCATGTGGATAGAAGGTGACCGGTTTAAAGTGGTTCGCGCGCGGGGGTACAGAACACAACGGCTCAATAATTTCACTAAAGGCCTGAATGCCCGGGTGGAAGATTTTCCTTCTATGGTGCAAATGGTTAAAGATGGTAAGCCTCTCTTACTCCCAGATACCAGTCAGTATCCCGGTTGGAAAACAGCACCCGAATTTGCCTGGATCAAGTCATACATGGGTATTCCTCTGCGGGTAAAAGGCCGTGTTGTCGGCGTTGTAAACCTGGATAGCGGAGAGAAAGATTTTTTTAAAAAATCTGATCTACCACACATGCAAGCCTTCGCAGATCTGGCAGCTTCGGCCATCGCGAATGCTAATCTGTATCAGGCGCTCCAGGATGAAGCCGCTGAATCCACTTCGTTATTCAAAGCGGCTACCGCTTTACTGGAAGCCGGCGGAGATATTAATGCGCTCGCGAGCCGTATAACTCAGACAGTTCATCATGATTTTTCGACAGCCCATGTTGCCATTCTCCTGATCAACGAGACGACAGGTAAACTGGAACAAATCGCGCAGGCCGGGTATTCGTCGATGCAAACTCACACAATGGACCTTAATGGAAAAGGACTGGCTATCGCGGCTATCAATACCCGGCAGCCGGTATATGTAGAAAATGTTGAACTGGACCCCCGATTTATCCGCGATTCAGATTTAACCCGATCGGAGTTTGATATTCCTTTTGTAATTCAAGATAACGTAATCGGGGTTCTGAATCTTGAAAGCCCTGAAATTAATGGTTTTAACGAACGCGCCCGCCGTATCATTTTAGCCTACGCTCAAAGGGCAGCCGCGGCTCTTGAAAACGCGCGGTTAATCGAGCGGATGCAAAAACATGAATTTCAAATGTCCCTGGTCAACCGGCTGACACAGATTTCGCTTCAAACCAGTGATTTCAATGAAATGCTGGTCAAACAGGTGACTACATTGTACGAAACACTCCAACCAGACGGAATTTTGTTCATCATATCCCATGAGGAGTTACGCAATATCACCAACGGATACGCGCTTGCCCGAACCGAAGAGGCGGCAGTAGTATTAAATCGGACATTGCAACGGAATGACTTAGCCCAACAGATGGGGCAATATAAAGATCTGGTTATTACAGATGGAAAAATCAATAAACCGAATGTACCTGAAAAGCATGAAAACCCTCTGAAAGCTTTCATTTTGCATTCGCTAGAAGCGGATGGCATTAAACTTGGAACAGCCATAATGGGTTACTTCACAACACATGTTTTTTCGGATACAGAAATTCAATTCTTCCATCAAACCATTGATCAAATTGCCCTTGGGGTGGCAAAAAACCTTTCAATATTGACCGCAAATAATCGAGCCAGAGAAGCAGAGAATTTGCGCAAAGCGACTGCCACTCTCACGTCAACACTCAACCTTCAGAACGTTTTGGAGAGCATATTACAAACAGCCGTCGGTGCCATCCCTTCAGCAGATCACGGCCTGTTGCTATTATTTGATGAGAAAAATCACGTTTTTAAGGTACGTGCTCAGATAGGGTTTTCCAACCCGAATATTTTTACACTTCAATTACGCCGCCATGAAGGTATGGCAGGTGTTGTGATCGGAAAGAAAAAAGCGGTATTATTTCCGGATGTGACCAAAGAAAAAATCGAATACTTCGGGCAGGATGATCCAATTTTACAGAGTCAAAGATGTTGGATTGTCGCCCCTCTATTGCAGAATGACAGGGTATTCGGTGTCATTGAACTGGCATCTAAAGAACCACATGCCTTTAGTGAAAATGACCTGAACACTCTGGTCAGTTTTGCCGATACAGTAACGGCCGCGTTGCATAACGCGCAATTACATAATGAGATTCAACAGATTGCGATTACCGATATGCTTACCGGTCTTTATAACCGGCGGGGCTTTGAAGAACTCGGACAACGAGAGATACTGAGGTCAAAGCGTACAGGCGCGCCACTTTCGCTTTTAGTGGTGGATGTTGATTATCTGAAACAGATCAATGACGAAATCGGCCATTCTGCCGGCGATATGATGATCAAAGCCATCGCGGAATGCTGCAAAAAAACATTTCGACAAATGGATCTTGTCACCCGGTACGGGGGAGACGAATTTGCCATCTTGTTACCAGATACACCACTTGACCATGCCAGTGAGGCCGCCGAACGATTACGTCAGGTAGTAACCAATTCACCGGTGAATATTTCAGGAAAAGTGATCAATTTGTCTGTTTCCATCGGATTAGCCGGATTACAAAAAGACAAAGATACAATCAGTTCGCTGTTTGAAAAGGCGGATAAAGCACTCTATAACGCAAAGAGAAACGGAAGAAATAGTGTTTCTGTTTTCTTATGATTAACTTATCGAAAAGAAGAGGCTGGTAATACAAAATCACCAGCCTCTTTTTTTACCCGCTCACGATTCTGCCAACACGATGACCTTATCATGTTCATTCAATTTGATCGTTCCATTTTTTGGAGGGTTGATATGAACCCCATACCCTTTATCTGCTTCATGGGCGAATTCTTCCAAACGATATCCGATAGCTGTCTCTCCAATCCGGCTGGCCGCTTCGACAATGGAGGCGAATGTGGTTTCCTTACCAGAAAGGATATACCGTGTAGCCGGTTTCAGGTAAATTTCTGCGCCTTCAGGATCGAACATATCGGTGAACACATCGTTCAATCCTTTATTTTCTGAGACTTGCGCCATGATCAGGCTGACCAGTTTGTCGCTGACAATAAAGTCGTCCGCGCGGGTGACTTCCGCCAGGTTCCGGTTGCGAACGTCCTGCATTTCGCTGACTATGGTGAAATCTTTGCCCGATCTTTCAGACATGTTTCTGAGATGTAGCAGAGTCATCAATGTCTTTGAATCCGCCTGTTGAACAGTCACACGGTCTGAATCACTCAGGACAACAATGTGGTCAAAAGTCGCCACATTCAGTTCTTCCAGAACAACCCGGGATGTGGTGTCACCATTAATCGTTTTTAGTGTCTGATTTTTCAGGCTCTTCTTCAGTTCGCGGATAGTTTTTTCGATGATTTCGTCTTCATTCACGATCAGTATTTCTGATTTTGGCGCCACGTAGTTATCGAGCTCACGCACCAGATTAAGACCCCGCCAGTTCCACCCCAGGATCAAAGTTCTTTCCGGTTTCATAACCATCTCCTGTGGATGGGCAAAATTACTCTCATCATAGGCAACGGGAGTTTCTGTCTGGAAGATTTTGTCATCATCTTCCGCGATGACGATCAATTGGTCGCCTTCATGCAGAATAGTATCCATGGGAGGATTCAGAATGGCAACTCCATCGTGGGGAACAATGCCCATAACGGTATTGGTTACAAACCGATTGAGGGATTCTTTATACGTTTTGCCTGCCAATGATCCGATGCCGGTAAAGTAAATCTCGTCACCCCCAAAATCCAGCAATTCGGTATACACAGTTGACAAACCGGACTGACGGCAGGTTTGCGCGATAATGCGAGCCACCAGCCCGCCGAGTTGGATCCATTCTACTTCGCCTTTGCCCACAACTTCAGCGATCTCGTAATTTTTCGGGTCCCGCAGCTCAGCCACAATATGATATGGTTCCGCCCGGTGCTCAGGGTGATTCAGAATAGCCACTACGGTTTTTATCACTTCCGCGTCTGGATTTTCGGTTTCAGGTGAAAGCACCAGTATGGATTTGCTCGTATTTAACGAGACAATGTTCAAGTCAGACATGTCGATGGGATTGCCCGATCGGCAAACAACTCGGGTTTTGCCGGTGCCGCCCACTTTTTCTCTGATCTCATCTTCCATTTCAACCTTGTCTTTATCGCCCATGATCACAATACAGGCATCCGGTTGATTTGAATTTGCTTCTACCAATTCGGAAATGATGGTGAAGACCTGTTCAGACCAGCCAAGAATCACAGTATGGTTCTTTTCAATCACTCGTGATCGACCTTTTCGCAGTTCGTCCATCTTTGATTCAATGCCGCTTGTAAGCACACCAATCAGCATGCTGATCACAAACACACCCCCGATTGTCACAACAAACATCGCCAAACGGAACCCCCAGCCGGTATCACCTCCCATTGTTCCGGCATCCAAAGTACGCATCAAACTTAACCAGAAAGCTTCAACAAAACTAACCTTTTCACCATCTCCCGGTGCAATCCCCAAAATGACAACAACTAAAGAAACAATCAAAATGATAACTACAGAAACAACGGCCAGACCGAGGATCAATGATCCGGTTCCCCTGGACATGAAATTGTCAAATTTGTAACGGAGTCGCTCTTTTAATGATGAGTCAGTCATAACCGGTTCCTCCAATTTTGATTAAAAAAGGATTAATGATCAATCATGTTATTTTAATGATTTATGTGGTTTTAGGCACAGAAAAACTGCCGGAAATCCCAAAAGGAAAGTCCGGCAGTTTTTTAAGTGTTCACATTAGTCTTTAATTTTTATGGCAACTTTCTTCACTTCCTTCATCTTTATATTAGGACGAGGCTTGTGAAGCCTTTCGCGGACTATTGGAATTATCTGAGGTCCCACCGCCAGCGCACCGATAAAAACCAGCAGTCCAAAGAACATCGGCCACGAGCCAGCTACCGGCACTTCGGGGATCAATCCACCGGGGTTGTATGTCGCAGAAGCACCCTGCTGCATTGCTGCTCCGGGGTAGGATTCAAGTGCGACGGATAACGACCGGTTTAGACCGTTGCGCAAGCCGTATGGCGACGTGTAGGTCAGAACATATTCACTACGCATCAACGCGCCAAAAGACGCGTACAGCGCGCTTAATTGCTCACGGTTCTCCGCGTAACCGTAAAGTCCACCGGTTTCTGATGCCAGTTTCTTCAGAACAGACTCGTCCAACGCCTCCTGTGAAGCCGCACCCTGACTGGCATCACCGAATCCCACAGTGGAAATGGTCATGCCGCTGCGTCCTATGGATGAGATCACACCGTCCACCGAGGATTTGCTTCGGTTATCCAGCCCATCGGTATAAACCAGAATGGCTTTACGGCCCGAAACATTGTTCAACTGGGTGACAGCTGAGATCAGGGCGTCATACATGGCGGTATCGCCGCCGGGAGAGATGGTATCAATTGCCTGGGCAAGCTGCGCGCGATCACCTTTGATCATCTGCAGTGTACGCACCTGAGTATTGAACAGGATAATACCGGCCTTATCGCCCTCGCGCATTTGCGAGACATACTCTTTGGCAACCGCTTTAGCGGATTCAATTTTGCCCAATTTCTCCATGCTTCCAGAGATATCCATCACCAGCAGCGTGGTTAATGGGCCAACCTGCCCCGCTCCCTGGATATTACTGGCTGGCACCACTTTACCGCCTTCCCGTACAACCAGGTCACCCGGGTTGACAGCCACCGGCTCGCCCTTCGCGTTCACAACCGACACATAGACGGTTACCTGCGGGAATTTTGAATCATCAACTTGAGTAATGCGGATGGTCAAATTTCCCACCTGTGGAGTCACAGAATGTACCGGGATGAAGGCAGTCAGCATGGCGACAAGAACAATCAACGTGATTGTGAGAGAAAGCCTTTTTTTTGTTTTCATCGCAGCTCACCTTTTCTCATGATAGACCAGTTCCGTGTTGCCCATACGGATGGTCTGCATATTGGAAAGACGAGCCTGTTCCACGCGTTTGTTATTGACAAACGTCCCGTTCATGCTCATGTCTTTCAGGTTGAAGTAGTCACCCCCGCCTTGCAGCATGGCATGCTGCGGCGCGATATCGGGGTCTGGCAGGGCAATATCGGCCTTGAGTGAACTGCTTCCGATGATCGCGGAAGGGCCGTTAGGTTGCAAGAATTTATCGAGGATGAATTCCGTGCCTTTTAATTTGCCTGACTTAACTTCAAACCAGGCTTTAGACAGCGTGAACACGATCAGCGCGATGCAGCCGCCCACGGCCATGCCCATCAGGATCAAGCCAGCCGCCTTACCCAGCAGCGGATCTGAGAGCGCGCCTCGTGAGAATTCCAGCAGCAAGCCGCCGAGGATGCCGCCGGCAAAACCGCCGGCCGCTCCCTTCCAGATCTGCGCGCCGCCCTTGTAGGCGGCGGCGGTACCGGTTAAAAGACCAAACAACCCCCACCCCAACGGCCTGGCCCAACTATACCCGCCGATCACCTGCAGAAAACCTTCCGCGATAGGCAGCCCAATCGCCCCGCCTAACGCGCCCAATCCACCGGTGATGGCGCCTGAAACCACAGCTTTTTCCCAGTTGCGGGCAGATATGCCTTCGACCGCTCCGATCATGAACCCGATCAGGAACCCGATGAAACCGCCCACCACCAGGGCATTAAAATACAGACTTTTCGTAAATGACATGCCTGTGAGATTGCTCAACTGCCATGCCAGCAAGCCCCCCAGCCCGCCAAGTACGGCATAGTAATAGATCTTCATTAACCGGCTCATAATCGCCTCTTATTCTTCCTGTATGTTTTCAACGGGAACAAGGTTACGCCAGTGGACGATGGACCGTCGGCGGCGGTGATACAGTTCGTTGAACCCGAAATAACAGCGGGTATCCAGCTTGCCATTCACCTGCTTTTGAAAAAAACCGGCCGCGGCGCTATACGGTTCGATGACCAGCCCAACCTGCCATGGCTCCGGAAAAAAGTTTTCATGAAGCCAACGATCCCATTCTGAGAAAAAGACACCCATTTTGGGGTGGGTATGAAACCACCCCAGCAGACGCAGATCAGGATAGTCGTCCGTCAATGTGGCATGCATCCTGACCTGGCTGTCTTGTGTGAATGTCAGAAACGCGCTTCCATGTTCCGTGAATTCTGCCGGCAGCACCGTATTGATCACGATAAAAGGTTTTCCGGTTTGATTATCCAGATAGGCCTTTCCTGCCAGCCAGCCGCCCACTTCATTGTGCAGATCGGAACCGGCATGGGCACAGATGCGGATGAAAGCCTGTTGTGTCAAAAAAACCTGAACCGCGGGTTTAATGAGTTCATCCATTTCTACCGGTTTCCATTGCAATGCGCGGTAGTAAGGCGCGCGGTGATGCCTGAATTTCATATCATCGTGTGTACCGATCCGAATGCGTGACGTGCGATCCACGGAAACCTCGTTGAAAAATTGCCAGGCGGTTCTGACCACCAGAGTACCGCCTGGCCTTTGGATACTACCCCGCGGTGATATCCGCGGTGACCATCAGGCGGTCATCGGCGGGTACGCCGGCTGCAGCAAGTGTCTCAGCTTCCTGCAACTCGCGTCCCAGTGCTTTACTGTCCAACCGGTAGCTGATCGGACGGCCGTCCGGACCGGTTGTCGGGAGTTGAAGTGATGTCGCCAGTTCCGGGATCAAGTCGGAAACGGCCACATCATCCGGCACTTCCGCAGTGCGGCTGCCACCCGAAGGGAGAATAAATGTTACGCTTTTATCAGACATGGTTACCTCCATTTGGTTCAGTGAGTTCCTTAAACAAGGTGCACCTTGATGTAAGTTATTTAAGTTTGACCCGTGGTCTGGGGGCCGGTTCCACCGTTTTGATCTTCACGCGCTCCGGGCGCAGCAGTTCACGTTTGTCCAGCGGGAAGCAGCCCGGATGCACGGCGCGGTAGGAACGGCACCATTTTGCCGCTTCCGCGTCCCATGGGAACGGCGGTTTGGTGGGGTCATCGTGGAAATTCTTGTACTGCAGCATTTCACCGAGCATGATCACCAGCCGGTCCAACGAGCGGCTGGCCGCCCACCACGCGGCGTCAATACACACGCTGCCGTTCAAATGATTGATGTTCGGGTGCCAGATGGGAGTCAACCAGCTCATACCGGGCCAGCGCTGCGGGTACTGCGCGTGCAGATAGATCTCTACCTGGTGATGTTCTCCGATCTTCGGATTGCCTTTGCCATCAATACCGACGATGGATTTGCACTTGAAGGTGACAATGTAACGCTCCGGCGGCATACCCGGAACGGCAGACCTGGTCTGCACCGAGATCAGGTCACTGCGGGCCACCAATTCCTGGATCAGGTCATAGTCAGCACGCAGACGGCGCATGCGCGGGCTCTGGTCCAGTGAGCCAGCCCCGGCAGTGATATCCGCCGTCAACACCAACCGGTCGCCATCCGGTACGCCGGCATCGGCGAGGGTTTCTTTTTCCAACAATTCACGTCCCAGGGCTTTGCTGTCCAGCCGGTATCCCATGGGGCGGCCATCCGGCCCGATGGTGGGCAGTTGTAACAATGACGTCAACTCGGTCAAAATATCGCCAATGGCAACATCATCCGGAATATCCGCCCGGCGGGCTCCGCCATTCGGCAGCACAATGGTGATGGAACGATCAGACATACAAATCCTCCGGTAACAGGGTTAGAGCATGGCGTGGTTGTGGGGTACCTGGCATGAGCCGGTGATATCCCAGCATTCTTTATGATGCGCTGTGTGACAGATGGGGCATACAACCATAGACTTTTTATCACGCCCTGTGATCTCTTGCAGGCAATACGGGCAGCGCATCTCTTCTTTTCCCGTCAACCGCACGGAATGGGGCATTTTGCGCCCTCCGTGTTTGCGCGGCAGTTTGACCGGCAGCGCGGCGGGTGGAACCGTACGGTGATCAGGCTCCGAAATGTGCAGGCGGGCTTCCGCTTTGCGCTGACCGGTGATCACCACACGGCTCCCGGGGTGCAGCCAAAGCTGCACAGGTTTGACAATGGAATGCCGGAAGAATTTACCCAGAGCCTTCCACTGATTATTCACCTTACGTTTCCACCGGCGCCACGCGCTCTGGCGGAAATAGCGTTTGCGCATGTCATCCGGGATGATCGAAAAGGAGCGTGACCGGTTTTGTGATACAGGTTTTCTCTCTGCTGAATGACGCACGGATGGTACCTCCGTGTATTCCATGGTGTTGACCGGTTCCGAATAAACGTCGCGCGGCTCAACTTCAATGATTTCCGCCTTCGGCTTACGGCTCCAGGCGAATACCGAAACGAGTGACGTGGCTATGCCCATCCCGGTGAGGATGAAGAAATCGGGCTGTACCAGCGCGGTATGAAATTCCGTAAGATCAACCTCCAGCCAGTATTTTCCTGCCAGTCCGGCGACGGCCAGCACCAGGGGCACGGTCACTGCGGCCAGCAGCCAGCGGATAACGTAGTGCGCGCCGACAAACATGAAACGCGCCAGCACACCCGCGGATAGGCCGCAGAAGACCGCCAGAACCGTGGGGATCAGATCCACCCAGGTAAACCGGGTGAACAGAAGAAAATACACCAGAATGCCGCAGAAATCCGCCGTCAGGAAGATCAATATGAAAAGGCGGACGAGAAAGCTGTTCACCGCTTTCATGAACGGGCGTGTTCCGGAACGGGTGAGCCCCGCCGATGGGAGTTCCATACCACTTTCCATGTCACTCTTTCCACAGGGTCACCCGACCATGTGCCGGATTAGAAGGCGGTTCGTCGGCTGCCGAAACGGCGTGCAGTCGGATGGACTGGCGCAGCGCGGTGGCCATCAACCGGTTATCCTGTTTTTCAAAATGCCGGAAGTGCAGCGTGTTGCCCAGGTCGCCGGTTAATTCGTAAAATCTGTATTCTGCCGCGTTGAACGCGCGGACGACATGCAGCGGCGGAATTCCGGCCGCCGCCAGTGACATACGGGCGAATGGTTCTTTGCCGGTAATGGTATGGGTCATTTCGATCTCACGCAGAATACCGCAGGCCGGGCAGTGCGCCGCCTTGAACCCTACCTGTGACATGGGCTTCAGTATCTCTTCATGGGTGCCGCACTGCGGGCATGTGAGCGAAAGGATCAGTTCCTGATCCAGCTCAATGACCGTATCCGGCCCGAGGTCGGACTGAGCGATGCGCGCCAGGTCAGCCAGCGTGGTGGTGCCGGCGGAAATCGGCAGTTCGCTGATCTCACCGTAGCTCCAATGGCTTTCGCAGTCTTCGCGCGCTGTGTAGGCGGAAGTGTGCATCTCATTGGTCAGCCCGTTGAAATGGGTGACCTTACCCGCCTGCACCGGCATGCCGTGGATCAACTTCAGGGCTTCCTGCGCCTGCATCGCCCCGATGATCGACGCGATGGTCGGCGTGGTGGGCACCTTGCCCAACAGCACATTTTCGCGGGCCAGAAGGGGGCAGGAGTAACGCACGGCCAGATCGCGGCGCGCCTGTTCGGTGAGGCTGCATTCAAAGCAGGCTCCCTGCCCGGGGATGAATACCCTGACCAGACCGTAAAGCTCCTGGATGGCGCCATCAACCCAGGGTTTGCCCACCCAGTAGGCAAAGCGGTTGACAGCCAGCCGGGCTTCACGGTTATCAAGGCAGCCGATGATCACATCCATGCGGCGGAATATACCCAGTCCCACCTGGTTGGAAATATCGCCGTGCAGGTACTGCACTTTGACATTCGGGTTGAGTTCTTTGACACGGGCGGCGGCCACTTCCGCTTTGTCGCGGGACGAGTCACTCTCACGGAAAAGCACGGAGCGGCTCAGGTTGGCCATTTCCACCGTATCAAAATCGACGATCAGGATGTGCCCTACGCCCATCAGGGCCAGATTTTTGACGACTTCGTTGCCCAGCGCACCCGCGCCCACCACCATCACATGGGCGTTTTCCACCTTTTCGCGTTCCCACCATGAGATCAACTGGAAGGTGCCGGAACGGTCGGTTTTCAGGTTCGGGATCTGCAGCGGCTTCTCGGGGGTCACCGGCAGGCGGCGGGGACCGGTGGGCGGTTCCTGCCCGGCCGGCCTTGCCTGCGCGGGCGCTTCCGCCCTGGCCCAGGAAGCCAGTTCGCGGGCGCGGGCCGCGTTGCCGGCGGTGATAGCGCACACGAACCAGCCCACGCTGACGCGTGATTCGATCAGGCGGCTGTCCAGCAGGATCTTGAGGGCTTCCCGCAGGGTTGACCGGCTGACGCCGAATTCCTTGACCAGGTCGCGTTCCGTGGCGAGTTGCGTGCCGGGGGCATAGATGCCGTCAAGTATGCTGGCGGCTAACTTGCCGGCGATGATCTCGGCAAGGGATTTACGGGTGATGGGGGCGTTTGGTATGTTCATGGTGTTTTGGTCTGACCTTCATACCAAGATTTTAGACCACATCACCACAATGTCAACCGTTTTTTACCGACGACTTTCTTAAATTTAAGTATACGGGATGCTTAAAACATCATATTCAAGCTGCAATCTTAAACTATCCTATGCGCATACAGAATCAAAATAAAAAAACTTCCAGCTTATCACCGGAAGTTTTTTATATTTGGTGGCGAGAGTGGGATTTGGACCCACGACCAAGGGCTTATGAGTCCCCTGCTCTACCACTGAGCTACCTCGCCAAAATCGCGAGGCATAGTTTAACATAATGCCGGATAGCTGTCAACGGCTTTGGGCGTGGATCAGCCCCTTATACCACCGGCCGCTTTCCTTGACCGTGCGTTTCTGCGTGGCGTAATCCACATACACAATGCCAAACCGTTTGCTGTACCCGGCCGCCCACTCGAAATTATCCATAAGCGACCAGACGAAATAGCCGCGCAGATCGCAGCCTTCTTCCAGCGCCTGATGCGCCTTGCGGATATAGCTGTCAAGGAACTGCACCCGCAGCGGGTCGTTGACCGTCCCGTCTTCCAGCGGACGGTCGTCAAAGGCCGCGCCGTTCTCGGTGATATACACCGGCGGGTTGTTGTATTCATCCTTGAGCAGGCGCAGGCACTCGTAGATGCCCTGCGGGTAGACCTCCCAGCCCATGCTGGTGTGCTGCACGCCGTCACGCACAAATTCGGTATCGGCGATGTCCGACCCGCTGATGTCCATCTGCAAGAACGGTACGTACCACCTGAAGGTGGCGAACTCGCGCTGGTAGTTGTTGATCCCCAGGAAGTCAATGGGCTGCGAGATGAGGCTCATGTCACCCTCTTTGACAGCCGGGTGCAGCAGGCGGGTGCGTCCCCATAGAGGTTCGGGGTAACTGCCCTTGTAGATCGGGCTGAGGGTGATGTGATTCAGGAACTGGTTAGCCAGCATGGCGGCCTGGCGGTCTTTGTCCGTATCGGTCTGCGGGTGGATAGGTGTCAGGCTGACCACGATGCCCATCTTGCATTGCGGGGCAACGGCGCGGATGCGCTCCACCGCCATGCCGTGCCCCAGCAGCAGGTGATGCATCACCCGGAAATAGGCGGGTAGGCTGGTTTTGCCCGGCGCGTGCTGCCCGAGGAAATGCCCGAGGGCGGCAAACTCGAACGGCTCATTCAACGTCGTCCAGTTGACGACGCGGTCGCCCAGGGCACGCACCACTGTCTCCGTGTAATCGGCGAACAGGCTGCTCACGGCGCGGTTCTCAAACCCGTTGTATCGGGTCTGCAGCGCCTGCGGCAGGTCCCAGTGGAACAGCGTGGGGAACGGGGTGATATCGTTCTTCAGCAGCAGGTCAGTCAGCCGGCTGTAAAAATCAAGACCTTTCTGGTTGACCTGCCCTTCCCCATCCGGGTAAATCCGCGGCCAGGCGATGGAGAACCGGTAGGCCTTCAAGCCAAGGGATTTCATAAGCGCCACATCTTCGGCCATTCGGTTGTAGTGGTCACAGGCTATGTCACCGTTATCGCTGTTACGGATCTTGCCTTTGGTGTGGCTGAAGGTATCCCAGACCGACGGGCCCCGGCCGTCAACATTCACGGCCCCTTCAATCTGATAAGCGGAAGAAGCGGCGCCGAACACAAAACCGGGCGGGAATTTCGGGTACTCCATGTCAAACCTCCGGAAATTTGATATAGTAATAAGCGTTACTTTATGGTTTGATTTTATACCAAACCCCTCCCGCACCACTAAATTTTTTCTTACAATCCAGATTATTTTTACTCAGGAAGGTTCCCCATGAGCGTCGCGTCCCCTGCCGTACCTCCCACCCGCAAACACCTGTCAACATGGCAGCAGGCTGTTATGAGCTTTTTCTGGTTCGCCACCAACGCCCATTGGACGGCCATCCTGCTGGTGACCCTGCCCAGCCAGATCAAATCTGCCGTGGGTAACGACACCAAGGGCAGCGCCCTGGGGCTGGCTCTGGGTATTGGCGCGTTCATTTCCATGCTGGCTTCGCCTGTGTTCGGTGCACTGTCAGACCGCATCAAATTGCCGGGCGGCCGCCGCAAACCCTGGGTAGTGATCGGCACCCTGGGTAACATCGTCAGCCTGTTTGGGCTGGCATTCCTGATCAAACCCGGCGAACCTTCATCTGTCACACCATGGATCATTGCTTTCCTGTTCGTTCAGCTATTCAACAATATCGCCACCGCCCCGTATAGCGCGTTGATCCCGGACATGGTGCCGGCAGAACAACGCGGCTCAGCCTCAGGCTGGATGGGCCTGATGACCATGCTGGGCACCTTTGCCGGCGGTCTGACCGGCCTGTTCATGGACTCCATGGGCGGCATCACCCCGGTGTATTTTGTTCTCATGGGTCTGATGCTGCTGGGCATGCTGGTGACAGTGTTCGGTGTGAAAGAACCGGAGGTGGTCACCACCCGGCCGTTCGTGTGGGATGAGTTCTGGCGCGGCCTGTACAGCCCGTTCAAACACCGCGATTTCACCTGGGTGTTCCTCACCCGCATGCTGGTCACCATGGGCGTGTACACCGTGCAGGAATTTCTTCAATACTTCATGGGTGACGTGGTCGGCGCGCCGTTCTCTTTGCCCGGTCTGGGTTTGGTGGCAGATTCACCGGAAGCTGCCGTATCCTTCTTTATTTTGCCCCTGCTGATCGGAGCGATCATCAGCTCGATCACTGCCGGTGTATTATCAGATAAATTCGGCCGCAAGGTGATGGTCTACATCGCCGGCGCGTTGATGGGTGTGGTGGCATTGATCTACATCTTCTTCCACTCGTTCCTGCTGGTGGTGGTCACCGGAATCGTCTTTGGTCTGGGCTACGGCGCCTACGAAAGCGTTGACTGGGCGCTGGCTTCTGACGTACTCCCCTCGATGGACGATTTCGCCAAGGATATGGGCGTCTGGCATATTGCCCTTGTCTTCCCACAGGTGATCGCCACGCCCATTGCCGGAGTTCTGTTGGATAATTTCCAGGTGGTTGGCAAGGCGCAAAACATTGCCAATCTGGGTTATACCGTGATCTTCAGTTTAGCCGTTGTGTATTTCATCTTCGGCACAGTTTTCGTCAAACAGATAAAAGGCGTTCGCTGATACTTTCCCTCCAATTTATCTATGGCTGCCAAAACGCCCCGGCCCGGGCAAACCGGTCGGGGCGTATTCGCAATATATGATGTCAGCTTTCCAGATCCCACCGGTAATCCGGGGCGATCTGCCCGTCCTCCATTTTCCATACCTGTTTCGCGAAATGACGGATAAACGCGCGGTCATGCACCACCGCCAGCACTGTTCCCTGAAATTCCGCCAGCGCCTGTTCAAAGCGTTCACGTGACGGGATGTCCAGATGGTTGATCGGCTCATCCAGGATCAGCAGGTTGCACCCCTGGATGACGAGGCAGGCCAGTGAAAGCCGCACCCGCTCCCCGTATGACAGGTCCTTCACGATGGTGAAAACCTCGTCACCGGTGAACAGGTATTTTGACAGGTATGAGCGGGTTTCCGTCAGCGTCAGGCGGCCTTTATCCAGCATCACATCCAGCACGCGCTTATTGCCATCCAGCGTCTCCTGCTCCTGCGCCATGAAGCCTGGCTTCACCCCCGCTCCCAGCCGTACCCGGCCGTCCAGCGCCGGGATGGCGCCGGTGATGGTGCGCAGCAGCGTTGACTTACCGCAGCCATTCGGCCCGGTGAGCACAATGCGGTCTCCGTATCGTACCGTCAGGTTGACCGGCCCGCCAAGAACCCTGTCACCGTACCCGATGACCAGGTCTTCCATCACCACCACATCGCGCCCGGATTCAGTCACATTCTGGAAGTCCACCTTCATCTGCCAGGTACGCGAGGGTTTGTCAACGCGTTCATCCGTCAGCAGGTGTTCGATGCGTTTCTCCAGATTCTTCGCGCGCTGATTGGTCTCTTTGGCGCGATTGGCAAAGAACCCGATGGCAAAGCCATCCGCCTTATTTGGATCGGTCTTGCCGCCCCTGTGATAACGTGCCTGGTCGCGGATGCCGGCGGCGGACTTGCGCAGCCGGTGTATCTCATCCTGCTGGTCTACATAGTCATTCCATTGTTTCTCACGCTCGTCACGTTTCTTCTGAACGTAATCGCTATAGTTACCGGCATATTCCCGGATAGTGTGGGTGTGTTCATCCAATTCGAGGATCCCGTCCACAACGCCATCCAGAAAGGCTCTATCGTGTGAGACGATTAACGCGGCACAGCGGGTCTGTTTGAGCCAGCCTTCCAGCCATTCCAGCATATCGATATCCAGATGGTTGGTGGGTTCGTCCAACAGAAGCAATTGCGGGTTGGAAACCAGGATGCGCGCCAACCCCAACCGGGTCTTTTCTCCGCCGCTCAACTGGCAGATGACCGTGTTCGGTGTAATGTCACCCAACCCCAGCTTTGCCAGCACCGGCTCCACCATCCCCGCGGATTCATACGCCAACTGCAGGTCCGTCAGCAGGCGGTCATAGCGTGCCGCTTTTTCACGGTTCGCCGGATTGTGGGCCAGTTCAAGAGCGAGCGTTTCGATCGCTGACGATAGTTCAGCCGGGTCGCCATGCGTGTGGTTCAAGAAGCCGTATACCGTATCACCCTCCGGCAGGATAAGACCCTGATGCAGGTAGCCTATACGCAAATCAGATGGGGTGAGGTCAATTGTGCCTTTATCGGGTTTCAGTGCCCCGGTGATAATTTCCAGCAGCGTAGTTTTCCCGGTGCCATTGAGACCGATTAACCCGAGCTTTTCGCCTTCATTCAATTGGAAGCTGACATCTCTTAAAACGGGTTTCATCCCGTATGATTTAGAAATAGAATTTACAGATAGCATTGAAGCAGCCTTTTAAAAATAAAACCAGAGGCAACGCCTCCGGTTAAATACAAACCGAACAGAACGTTCCCTGAAAAGTGTAGAAATTAGAGGCTGCTACCGTTCATTACCCTATCCTTGAATCTTGACCAGCCCGTAGTATAAGGAATTTTGGAGAAAAAATCAATAGTGCGCTTTCAACAGACAATTTTTTAAATTTCGGGGTTATCCAATATCATTCCATGTTCGGTATTATAGAAACAGTCGTGTTTTCTACCCGCTGAATCCCAACCCCTTATCCTTCAACGAGACAAACTTGTTCTGCCCGATCACAATGTGATCCAGCACTTCCACATCCAGCAGGTGACCTGCCTGTACTGCCGCTCTGGTGAGCGCCACATCCTCAGGGCTGGGCGTGGGGTCGCCGCTCGGGTGGTTGTGCGCCACAATGATGGACGCCGCGTTGTTGGTCAACGCGGATTTGAATAATTCCCCCACCCTCACCGTGGACGAATTCAGCGATCCTTTGTAGAGCTTTTCAATTTTTAATACCCGATTTCGGGTATCCAGCAGAAGCACCCACAGGTTTTCCTGCGGCAAACCAACCATCTCATACTGTATTAAATCCGCGGCATCTTTGGGGCTGCGTATCACAGGTTTATCTTCTGCGTCTTCTTTCGGAAGCCGCCTTCCCAGTTCCAGAGCTGCCTTGATCTGGCTGGCTTTCGCGGTACTGATCCCTTTTTGTTGACATAATTCTTCGTATCCGCATCTGTGAATCCCGACAATGCCGCCAAATTGCTTCAACAGACGCTGCCCCACCTGAATAGCATTTTCTCCGGGCAACCCGGTTCTCAGCAAAATAGCCAACAATTCCGCGTTGGAAAGCGCGGATGCCCCTAATTCAGCCAACCGTTCCCGGGGCCTTTCATTCTCATCAAAATCCTGTATGCGGTGAATAGTGTTGGAAGGTTCGCTCATGTGATTTACCCCTCACGAAAAATTATAACCGGACTGGTTGCAAAAGGGTTATGAAGGGCATATAATGCAAAACACAGGGATTTTTCAAAAAGGAGGTGGTCGTGGTAGAAAAACGAAAATTTAACCGCATTCATCTGATCCATTATTTGCGGGTTTTTGACCGGAAAACCAATGACCTGATCGGCAATCTTGTCGATTTAACTTCCGAAGGCCTGCAATTGATTTGTGAAACACCCATAGAAAAAGGCAAACTGCTGGAACTCCGGATGGAGTTTCCTGAAGAAGTCGATGGTGAACGTCAACTCTTCTTGAATGCCGAAACTATCTGGTGTGACCATGAACTTGACCCTGATCTGTTTTCGGTAGGATGCAAATTATTACCAGTCACACCCACCCAGGTGACCGTTATCCGCGACCTGATCGATAACTATCAGGATTAATCTTTCTTTTCGGACTCTCACTGATGCCATTTGACCCATCATCCATTAGCGGCTATTTCCAGTATTTGCTCGGTTTTGCCGCCGCCTTTTTTGCCGCGTTGTGGCTAAGCCTTATCTTCTGGACCTTTCGAGATATCCGCACTCGAACCAGAGATTCTTTTGCACGTGTTCTGGCCATTCTACTGGTTGCAGTCCTGTTCCTTCCGGGTATTGTCATCTATTTAATTATTCGACCGGGGCGGACCATTGAAGAAGAATACCAGCGTACTCTGGAAGAAGAGGCTCTGTTGAAATCCATCGAAGAGATCAACACCTGCCCGGGTTGCGGACGCCACACGCGTGAGGATTGGATAGTTTGCCCGACATGCCAGACCAAACTGAAAAAGACTTGCCCTTCCTGCCGGAAATTGCTGGAGCTCCCCTGGAACATCTGCCCATACTGCGGCGCACCCTCAACAGATAATCCATCCGCTCCTCCGGCCGATTCTGATCAGCCGCTTCAGGTATAATCAGGCTATGCTTGAACGCAAGAATATTGAACCGGTTGACTATCTGGCAATCGGTCATGTCACATTTGACCTTATCCCCAACGGAAAAACCCCCGGTGGGACTGTTTTGTATTCCGCCCTGACGGCGTGTTCCCTCGGGCACAGAGTCGGGGTGGTTACCTCTTGCGAAGAGCACTATCCATTCCCCGAACGCGACGGCATCACGTTTTTTCCGATTCCGTCTGAAACCACAACCACATTCGATAACATTTACACCCCGGAAGGCCGGATACAGATGATTCATCATGTGGCTGACGCTTTGAGTTTTTCTTCAATTCCTGAAGTCTGGCGTTCCACCCCGATCATTCATCTTGCTCCGGTTGCCCGCGAAGTTGACCCCACCCTCGCTCGTAATTTTTCACATAATACTGTCTGTGTAACCCCACAGGGATTTATGCGTTCCTGGAATTCTTCTGGTCGGGTAACCTCAGCAGAGTGGCCAGAAGCCGCGTTTGTTTTGGAAAATTCATCCATTGCTGTTATGAGTATTGAAGATATCAATGGCGATGAAGAACGTATAGAAGAAATGCTTCGTTCCATCCGAATTCTGGTTGTAACAGAAGGCGCTGATGGCGCGCGCGTTTACTGGAATGGCGATGTGCGCCGTTTTCCAGCCCCGCGAGTTGATGTAGTTGAAACCACCGGAGCCGGCGACATATTTGCCGCCTGTTTCTTCTCAAAATACTTTGCGACAAAAGATCCCTGGGCAGCAGCTCGTTTTGCGGTTAGACTGGCATCCCAATCGGTGACCCGCCGGGGAATGGACAGTATTCCAACAGACGATGAAATCCTTGCTGCCAGTATCGAAATCCTACCCGCGGAACAACAACTATGACAAAAATTTTTACCTTCGTGAATCAAAAAGGCGGTGTGGGAAAAACCACCTCTGCCATTAATCTGGGAGCGTTTCTGGGGTATTACGGGCAGCGCGTATTGTTGGTTGACCTCGATCCTCAAGCCAATGCCACTTCCTCCCTCGGTATCGATAAGAACACGGTCAAAACCGGCACGTACGAGGTGCTGATCGGAACAGCCCAACCTGCGCCCCACATCCTCCACAATCCACGGATTAAGATATCTCTGCTTCCTTCTTCACCCGCTCTGGCAGGTGCTGATATAGAGTTGATCGACGGCGAGAATCGCGAAGGACGTCTGCGCGATATTGTCAATGGGCTTTCAGACCGTTATGATTACATTTTGATCGATTGCCCGCCATCCCTCAGCCTCTTAACGGTCAACGGGCTTATGGCCGCCAAAGACGGCGTGATCATTCCGGTTCAATGCGAATACCTCGCCCTCGAAGGATTAGGTCAACTCACCCAGACCATCAACCGGGTAAAAACATCGCTATTCCCCGGGTTGATTGTTCGCGGTGTAATACTAACCATGTACGACGGCCGTACCCGCCTGGCGATCGATGTGGTGAACGAAGTTCGCAAACACTTTCCCACTCAGGTGTTTCAGTCGGTCATTCCCCGGTCTATCCGTCTGGCAGAAGCTCCCTCTTATGGGATACCGATTTCCATGTACGCTCCAGATTCTGGCGCGGCCAAAGCGTATGCCGCGCTCGCCCGCGAAATTTTGGGGCAGGATGGCATTTCCATTCCAGCATCAGCAGAGTAAGGGGGAATTATGGCACATAAAGGCGGATTAGGACGTGGTTTAGACGCAATCATACCGGCCTCAAGTGAGCCGAAAACCGGTGTTGACACCATTCCTACGGTCAGCATCATACCCAATCCCCGCCAACCACGCACCATTATGGCGGAAGAGGGGCTGGAAGAACTGGCCGAATCAATCCGGCAGCATGGCATATTGCAGCCATTGATCGTTACAAAAGAATCAGACAACCAGTACGTGTTGATAGCCGGTGAACGCCGGTTAAGAGCCGCGAAATTGGCCGGATTAGAAATGGTGCCCGTTGTCCTGCGTGAAGCTAACGACCGCGACCGTCTTGAACTGGCATTGATTGAAAACGTCCAACGGGCCGATCTGATGCCGCTGGAAACCGCGGAAGCCTATCGGCAGCTTGCGGAAGAATTTAACCTGACCCATGATGAAATTGCCTTACGCGTCGGAAAGAGCCGTGTTTCGGTCACAAACACGCTACGCCTGCTAAAGTTGCCTGAAAGCGTACGCCATGCCATACTTACCGGCGAAATATCTGAAGGGCACGCCAGAGCTCTATTAAGCCTGAATACACCCCAATCTCAGAATGCTGTATTGCAGATCATCACTCGGAACGGGTTAAGTGTTCGGCAGACAGAAGAACTGGTGAAAAAATATTCCGGAGAGAAAAGCCCATCAAAAGTCAAACCCGAACCGCCGGCGGAAGTCAAAGAGATCGAAAACCGACTTCGGGAACATCTCGGAACAAGAGTGACAATAAACCACGGAAAAAAAGGTGGAAGCCTGGTAATCTATTATTACTCGAATGAAGAACTCAATTCTGTTCTGGATTCGATCTTGAAAAACTGATTATTTTAGAATCACGTCCACGAGGTTCGAATTTCTGTATGGAAAAAGAAAATTCCTCTTTAGATGACAGGATGGAACCTGAAATTGACCAGAATGACCAGATCATGGTCCCCGAAGTTCTGGTTCCGAGACTTGGTGAATACCTTGTTGAATCCGGGCGCATCACCAGCGAACAGTTGGAACGGGTTATTGAATTACAGCAAAGCGCTCAAGCGGCTGGACGGACGGAGTTGATTGGTCAGATCTTGATTGAGCAGAAAATGATTACTCGTAAAGATCTGGACCGTGCGGTAACTGAACAGATCCTGCAATTGCGTTCGGCGTTGCAAACTGCCAACGCCAACCTTGAACAACGTGTAAAACAACGAACAGCCGAATTGGAAGCGGCTATGGTCAAATTGGCCGATTTAAACCGTATGAAAGCCAATATTGTGGCCAATATTTCACACGAATTACGAACCCCGATGACACACATCAAGGGGTATCTTGAATTGATAGCGGCATCGGTACTGGGCCCGTTGACAGAAGACCAGGAAAACGCGATCAATGTGATGCAAAAAGCGTCATCCCGTTTGGAGCGGTTGATCGAAGACTTGCTTCTCTTTTCTGATTCTGACCGTTCAGAAGTGGCCCTAAACTTGCAGCCTGTTGACATGCACCGTTTGAGTCAAACATTGGTCAACCGGGCACAGGTAAAAGCCGAAGAAAAGCATCTTCAGCTTCGATTGGTTTTTGATGCCGACCTTCCAAAGATCAAAGTAGATGAAGAAAAGATCTCCTGGGCGATAAGCCAATTGCTGGATAATGCCATCAAGTTCACACCGGTCAATGGACATATTGAACTGAGATGCCTTCGGGAAGATGGCGCCATTCGTGTTGTAGTAAAAGATGACGGCATCGGCATACCTGTAGACCGGATGGAAGAGATCTATGAACCCTTCCACCAACTGGATGGCTCATCGACACGCCGTTATGGAGGTACCGGGCTCGGGCTCGCACTGGTTCGCAAGATCATCGAAGCCCACGGTTCAACCATCCGTCTGCGGTCTGAAATCAACCAGGGGAGTGAGTTTGAATTTCTCTTATATGCGGGTTGATTGAATTTATCGGTGCAGGAGAACAACCCAAAATGCCTCCCATAACCGAACCGATCTTCGAAAACCCCAATTTATACCTTTTACGTTCACTGGGAAAGCTAAACACTACAGATGAATGGAAAGCCGGATTGGATGAGTTTGCGCACCAGATCCGTCTCGGCTTGATTTATGACCATCTGGTGGTATTTAAGATAAATGGCGGTAATACACTGGAACCGGTATTCGCTCGCGCTGTTGGCAGAGGACGTTCCGGAGAGGCTGATACAGCATGGGGCGATTCTATTGGTTACCAGGTTATCAAAGAAAAACGTCCAGTCATCAACAATCCTAAAAAGACACCGGGGACCAACCGGCTTGAATACCCGTATGGATTGGGGATTCCGGTCTTTAATAACGGGGATGTTATTGGTGCCATAGTTATCATCCGGTTCGGCGGACCCGAATACACCGATTTAGATATCGAGCAGGCTCAATGTTTTGCCTCCATACTCGGGTTGGTGCTGGGAAATATACGATTGCGGCATGAAGTGGAAAAATTATCCGAACGCTGCAAAGTTTCTGATCTGCAAGATAATTTTATATCCACGATAACCCATGAATTACGCAGCCCTCTGGGATTTATAAAAGGGTATACCACCACCCTTCTTCGATCTGATACGACCTGGGATTCAAACACTCAACAGGAATTTTTACGGATTATCGATGCTGAAACTGACCATTTACAGGCGATGATCGATAACCTGCTTGACTCCGCGCGCCTTCAAAGTAATATGCTTGAATTCCATTTTCAGCCCGTCAGGGTGGAAGCGTTGCTTCATAATATTATCGCGCGTGCCCGGATTCACCATGGTGACATGAACATCCAATTGAAAATCATAGAACCGGTGAAAATGGTCAATGCGGATCCTGAACGTTTGGAACAAGTTTTTGAAAACCTCATTACCAACGCGCACAAATATGCCCCTGAATCGCCTGTATGGATAACGCTGCAATCAAAAAATGGCCGGGTAATCATAGAATTTCGCGATGAGGGACCGGGAATCCCCCCCGAATCGCAGGAAAAGATATTCTGGCGGTTTTATCGTGATCCACAATCAGAACGGGAAACTCATGGAAGCGGGCTTGGCCTTTTCATTTGTCGGCAGATTCTAGATGCGCACAAAGGCAAAATATCAGTAGAATCAATAAAAGGAAAAGGTTCTTCATTTGTGATCTCGCTTCCGGCGATGGATTAACCTGTGATTGGGAGAAATATATGCCAGCAAAAATTCTGGTAGTAGATGACGAAAAACAATATATACATCTCTTGCAGGTAAATCTTCAATCGGAAGGATACGAAGTCATTTCAGCCATGAATGGCGAAGACGCACTGGAGATGGTTTCCGCCCAAAAACCAGACCTGGTGTTAATGGATGTGATGATGCCAAAATTAGATGGTGTAACCACCTGTGAACGGATCAGACAATTTTCCAATGTGCCTGTAATAATGCTGACAGCCAAAAGAGAAGAGCAAGACCGCGTTAAAGGTTTGAATGCCGGAGCCGATGATTATGTGGTAAAACCTTTTTCTGCGACCGAATTGATCGCCCGGGTTAAGGCTGTTCTCCGGCGAGCCCGTAAAGATGACTCTTCCATGGGCGAACGATTCTTCCAGCATCATGACTTGAAAATTGATTTTGCCCGTGCGGAGGTATGGAAAGGCGATAAACCGGTATTCCTCTCTGCGACAGAATACCGATTGCTTATTCAATTCGCTCATCATCTGGGTCAGATAATGACCGGTGAAGAACTGTTGACGGCTATATGGGGTCCGTCGTATAAAGAAGACAAAGAAATTTTGTGGGTCAGCATAGCCCGTCTCCGTCAAAAACTGGAAGATAATCCTCACAGCCCCTGTCATATTGTTACCCGTTCAGGGCTGGGCTACTTAATGCCGGCGGAGACTGTATCCTCTACCGATAAAAGAAAGAGGGAATAATGTTTTCCAGTTTTGAAGAAAAAGGGAAGATTTTTACTCAGGTAGTCACTAAGAAACCAATTAACGTCACAATTCAAACAACCAGCCATTTAATCCGCGGCAAAATTCACATCCGACCAGAAGACCGGGTAAAAGACGAATTGAACCGTAAGGATCTGTTCATCGCGGTAACGGATGCCGTTGTTTTCTCCAATTCCGGAGAATCACTGTATCACAGCGGATTTCTTTCCGTCAACACAGAACAGATCGTCTGGCTGATGCCAGATGAAGAAGTCAAACCAGCCGGGGGAATAAAATGATCCAGTCCGGCGGTACAATGCTTAGCCCAACCGACCAGGCCAAACTCAGAAGCTATCTGGTCAGTGCGGTTTCACGGGAAATGGAATCCCGCCCGCCATCACCCCGCCAACGCCGTGAAGCCATTCTACAGTATTTGCAAATCGCTTATGAATCCACGAGGTTAAACCTTCCGGAACAGCTCAAGAACCAGATATTCAAAGAAATTCTTGATGAAATGATCGGGTTTGGCCCGCTGCAACCGTTGCTAGACGATCCTTCCATAAGCGAAGTAATGGTAAATGGCCCAAACATGGTGTATATCGAACGCAATGGTAAATTGGAACTGACCAATCTAAAATTTGACAGTGATGATGCCATTCTGCGGATCATTGATAAGATAATTCTTCCTCTGGGTCGCAATATTGACACCGATAATCCCACGGTTGATGCCCGTTTGCCTGATGGTTCCCGTGTAAATGCCGTTATCCCTCCGGTGGCGATAGACGGCCCGTCCATAACCATCCGCAAATTCATGAAAGATAAGCTTACTATGGATCAATTGATCGCGTTGGGATCAATTACCCAGCCTATGGCCAGTCTATTACGAGCGTGTGTCATCGCGAGATTGAATATTATTGTCTCAGGCGGCACCGGCTCTGGTAAGACCACGTTTTTGAATATACTTTCCAGCTACATTCCGGAAAATGAGCGCATTGTCACTATAGAAGACGCGGCGGAACTAAAATTGCAACAACCTCATGTAGTGAGACTTGAAACCAAACCACCCAACATTGAAGGTAAACACCAGGTTTCCATCCGTGATCTGGTAAAGAATAGTCTGCGCATGCGCCCCGACAGGATCGTGATCGGTGAATGCCGTGGCGGCGAAGCCCTTGACATGCTTCAGGCTATGAATACCGGCCATGATGGCTCGCTGACCACTCTGCACGCCAACACCCCGCGCGACGCGCTAAGCCGCCTGGAAACCATGTGCCTTATGTCAGGCATTGAACTTCCAGTAAAAGTATTGCGCGAACAGATCGCGGCAGCGATTGACTTGATCGTTCAGCAGGCTCGACTGAAAGACGGCACCCGCAAGATCACCGCCATCTCGGAAGTATCCGGTATGGAAGGAGACACCATCACAATGACGGATATTTTCAAATTTCAGCAAACCGGTGTCAGCCAGGATGGCAAAGTGCTGGGCGAACTGCGCCCCACAGGGATCCGTCCTGCATTCAGCCAGCGGCTCGAAGCAGCCGGCTACCGGCTTGGGCCGGAAATCTTTGGCGCGAATTTCAATGATATGTTGGGAAATCGGAGGAGATGACCCGTGGCTATTAAACCCCAGATGAAAACTCTAAGGGCACACAAAATCGCGGCACTGGTGCTCGATGCTCGTTTATATGCTCGAAGGACACCGGAAGAAGCCTGTGGATTGCTCGGATGGGACGAAGAACATCTGCTGGCATTGGAAACCGCTGCCGTAACACCTTCACTTCCCGAATTGGAAGCCCTGGCAGCAATCTATGCCGTACCGGTAGACCACTTTTTCGGTTCCACCAGCCTGTCTGACAAAATGCCCAAACTGCGAACTGAAACAATGCAGCAGCGGCTTGAATTGCGTAACCGCATACTGGGCGCAATGATCATGCAAACCCGAAGCCGCAAGAATTTATCTCGCGATGACCTGGCAACCATGACCGGGTTATCACTGGAAGAGATTACGGCCTACGAACTCGGCCTGCTTCCTTTGCCGGTCACAGATCTGGAAGAAATTACCCGGATTCTTCAAATAGATGTGAATGATTGGATTGACAGTTATGCCATCCCTACCCGTGATATGATCCGCCCGACAAAACTACCGGAACCTGAACCGGCTCAATCGGAAAAGGCTCCTGAGGTCACTGCGGCTGCGCCAGTTTCAGTTACTACTGAACCGGCTCAACCCATTTCAGAGAAGACTCCCATTCAGCCAGTTCAAGCCCCAACGCTTGTATCTTCAGGCAGTCAACCGGTATCTGGTGAAGTTATTGAACTCAGCGAATTGGAATCGATGTTGACTGACAAAATTCCAAAGGAACTCGCGGATTTCATTACCAATCCGGTAAATAAGCAATATCTATTATTGGCCAGTAATTTAAGTCACATGCCGGCTGATCAGTTACGCCGAATCGCGGAATCGCTGTTGGAGATCACATTCTAAAACATGGAAAATACCACCATCGCTTCATCCGCTGAATTCGGGCGGTTGGCATACGAAGCCGGTAATTACTCCGCCGCGGCAGATATGTTCTTAAAAGCCGAACAGGCTGCCAGGACCGCCGGTGATGCCCTGCAGGCGGCTGAAATGGCCAACAACCGGAGTGTGGCCCTTTTGCAAGCGGGTGACGCGCAGGCTGCGCTTGAAGCCTGCGATGGAACTGAAATAGTCTTTGCCGCGGCCGGAGACATTCAACGCGAAGGGTTGGCATTGGGGAATAAGGCAGCCGCGTTGAGAGAACTGGGCCGTAGAGATGAAAGCCTGAAACAATATCAGCTTTCGGCGGAACGTCTGAAAAAAGCTGGCGATAAAGAGAATCTCGCTATCGTACACAAAACCATATCTGCAATCGAAATCGAGAAAGGTGATAACTTAGGCGCGATGAGTGCCATGCTCGATGCTTTGCAAGTAAAGGAAAAATTAACGTTGCGAGAGCGATTTATGCGCTGGCTCTTCTCGCTGGCATCCCGGTTAATGCCGCGGTAACCATGACTTTTCAAACCCGTAATAATGTTCCCACCAACAAATTTCTATTGAGGCCGGCTTCCGCTGGAGATTTAAACGCGCTCTCCGTCTTTTTTAAGGGCAAAGTCAACATTCAGCATCACCTTGACTGGCGTACCTCTCTGGAATGGCTTGGATATCAACCCTATTACCTGCTTTTACGCCAGAATGAGATTCTGGCGGTTATGGCCGCGCCTGTTGACCCTGATGGGATTGCCTGGATCCGCGTCTTTGGCGCGGTAAAAGAAATTCCTCCCGAGAAATTATTCCCCATTCTGCTTGAACGTTGCTTGAAAGATCTTGACCAGGGTGAGAACCGCCCGATGCTTGCCGCTCTTGGTCTGCAAGATTGGTTTAAAACAACGCTTGAAACACATAATTTCGTTTTACGGCAGCAGATCGTTGTACTTGGCTGGGATTTTAAACTTCCTCCAGAAAGGGAAGTACCCGCAAATCTGTCAATTCGTGTAATGACCATGCAAGACCTGCCTACCGTTGCCGCTGTAGATAGACTGGCATTCAAACCCCTATGGCAGAATTCTCTTGACGCGCTCATGCTGGCGTTTCATAAAGCTTCTCTCGCTTCAGTGGCCTTGCTGGATGATACGATTGTGGGGTATCAGATCAGTACATCTACTCCAATCAATACTCACCTTGCCCGATTAGCCGTAAATCCAAAATACCAGCGTAAGAACATCGGTTACGCTCTGGTACGCGATATGCTGGTTTCCAGCCTGAAATTAAACAGCTGGCAGGTGACTGTCAATACACAGGGAGATAACACCGCGTCGTTGTCATTATATGATTCACTGGGTTTTACTCTGACCGGTGAAAGTTTCCCGGTCTTTGTGTATGAAGACCCCGGATTGACAGGTAATACTTGATCTGGTTTAAGCCATAATTAGAAAAAAGCTTGTATGGAATATCGAATTCTGCCCAAACCTCGGGTAGAATTCAAAATATTAATATTGTTTTCCAGGAGATAGAATGAGTAGAAAGCAAGAACTTAAAGCGCTGCGTGCTGCAGACCGCCGCAAGCAAAACAAAATCACATTGGGTATTATCGCACTGGGTGCGTTGTTAATAGCCGGAGTTCTAATTTGGCCATCAATACAACGGAAAGTTGTAAAACCCGTTCCTCGTCCCAATGCAGAATTCACATCAATGGGGAATAAAGACGCAAAAGTAAAAGTGGAAGAATTCTCTGATTTTCAATGTCCGTTCTGCAGCCAATTCGCGAAAAAGCAAGAACCAGGAATTGTCAAAAAATATGTTGAGACCGGTAAGATACAGCTCACATTTGTCCCATTTTCTTTTCTTGGACCTGAATCGGTGAAAGCAGCCGAAGCCGCCTACTGCGCGGCAGACCAGGGGAAGTTCTGGGAATACCATGATCTGCTCTTTGACAGCCAGCACGGAGAAAATCAGGGAGCGTTCACCCGCACCCTCTTTGTTCAATTGGCCAAAGATCTCTCCCTTGACTCAACCCAGTTTAATGATTGCGTGGATAAAAGCACCCACGCGCAGAAGGTGACAGACGATCTCAGATACGGCCAGGAAAAAGGAGTAAATGGCACGCCATACTTCATGGTCAACGACAAACTTGTGGATTCTTCGCAGCTTGAAGCTGCCATTGAAGAAGCACTAGCAGCGAATTGATCTCTCACGGATGATATCAGCAAGACGGTCTTCGAAAGGAAGACCGTCTTTTTTTTTATAACCCAAAGAGAGAGAATAACCAGGTGATTAATGGTCCCAGTATCAGCGCGGGTAATAGATTGGCCGTTCGTATGGGCTTGATCTCAAGAAAACTGCTAATGGATATGCAAGCCAAAATAATCCCGCCGACAGCAGTAAGTTCGTTGATCATGGATGCCGTTAATAGACTTTGAACCTGAGAAGCAAACAGAGAAATCAGTCCCTGATACACGAGAATTGGGATGCTTGAAAAGGCTACCCCCACACCCAGGCTTGAGGCAAAAGCCAGAGACGCGAATCCGTCAAGCACAGATTTAATAGCCAGTGTGTTGATCTCTCCCGAAAGACCATTCTGAATAGCCCCCAGTATAGCCATTGGTCCAGAACAATAAATCAACGACGTAGAAAGAAATCCTCGCACGAAATTTCCGTTCCCGGGTGTATCTTGCACTTTTCCGGGGATGAGTTTATTTTCCAATCGAGCTGTCAAATTAACCAGAACGGTATCTATGTCCAGCCACTCGCCAAGCATTACACCGCCCAGAATGGAAAGTAAAGGAATAATCGCATTCTCTGTTTTAAGAAATAATTGGGTCGCGTATAAAGCAGTAAAAATACCGAGAACAAGGATGACGGATTGTTTAATTTTATCGGGCAGGCGTGCTCCCAGTAATAATCCAAGCACACTTCCAATAACGACAGCCGCGCTGTTTAACAGAGTACCGCTGATCACGTCTTACTTTGCCTGACTGGGAGTTTCTGGAAGAGATTCTTTTAATTCTAACAATTCAAGAACGAACAGAAGTGACGACAGGCGGTTCAGATACGCAATAATGTTCTGATTATTTAGTAACCCTTTATCGGTCATTTCTACAACACGCCTTTCGGCTCGCCGAGAAACAGCACGCGCGTTGGCTAATGCCCCGCCCCCCGGTGTATCACCTGACATCAAGAAACTTCGTGGGGCTTCAACCACAGCGGTAATCGCGTCTGCCTGTTGTTCCAACCATTTCACCTGTTCTTCATGAACCGTACGAAAACGTTCCGCCTGATCGAGGTCTGAAGCCACCTCCCCCATCATTCCACTCAAGTCGCGCTGAATGTGTAGCAAAATCTCTTTTATCTGCGGTACTGCAGATAGTCCGCGTGCCAGACCCAGCGCCGTGGAAGTTTCATCCAGTGTGCCTAATGCCTCAAAACGCAGGTCATATTTTTTCAGACGTCCTCTACCAATGAACGATGTTAATCCATCGTCACCTTTACACGTGTAAAAGGGGCTCATCAATCCGCCTTTTCATATCGCATAACCCGATACAGGTACCAGAATTTTTCTTTCGGGAATCCTTCTTGAACTTCCGGTTCCCAGATAAAATCATTATCCGCGGAATACTTGATCAGGAGTTTATCTTTGCGTTGAATGCTTTCCGCGTATTCTTCCATTTTTTCAGGATGGGTATCCTCGATCAATTGAACAATCACCCGGTTGCGCACCTGGTGACGGTATGCGGATGATGGCTCGTTTCCGTCATGCGCCAGACCAAGAATAAAATCGCCCCAGAGCCGCATACGCATTCGGGCTTCCTGTTGACATTTATTCGCCCATGCAACTTTCCAATGATTACGGATCTGGTCGATTTGTTCCAGACTGTTCGCAACATCACCATCCATACTGGCGGATTGAAGCCGTTTTTGGGCAAGCATCACACCACCGGCCGAGAGTGAAATATCCGGCAGATGACGGATGACATCATTGGAAAGCAAAAATGTTTCCAATTCGGGAACGGAATTCTTTATATATAAGACATCTTTATACAGTGTTTCAGACATTCTTTCATCCAAAACAGACCAGATTGATTTTCAGGGAGCCGGTGTGGGAGTGTTTTTTATTACCGGTTTAAGCACCAGATACCAGTCTTGAATGTTATTGAATCGATCAGATGTATCGTACAATGGCCCCATACGGATGCCGCCTATGGCGTTGTCAGCACCCCATGTAAACATCGGGTAGAACAACGGGAGAGATGGTAATTCATCTTCGAAAATCATCTGAAAGTTCCGGTAGAGACGCGTACGTTCATCGAAATCGGTGGTAATTCTGGCCTGCTCTAACATTTCACTGGCTACACGGTGATTCCACTGCGAATAATTCTGACCACCAGTAGACTGGACCTGATCCCAGAACGGATATGGGTCCGGATCGGGCGAGCGGGAAAAATTAAAGTCAACGAGAGCAGCCTGATACGTGCGCGGATTAAGCCGGTCATTAAGTATGGAGTCGTAAGGAAGAACTTCTAAATTAACCTGTATTCCGACATTGGCCAGATCCCTTTGGATAGCTCCTGCCAGGTTCTTATGTTTTTCGGTGTCAGGCACAGTCAATGTAAACTTCAGGAAAACCTCTTTTTTCGAGCGGATTGTGTCAGTCTCACCGGCCAGTACCCATCCATTTTCTTTCAGATCACGTTTCGCAATCTCCGGATCATAAGCTACCGGTTGAATTTTGTCATAATACGCCCATGTACCCGGAAAGATTGGTCCATCCGCAATAACAGCCTGTCCCTGCAGCAGGTTATCGATCATCCACTGACGGTTGAGACTACGATATATTGCTTTACGGATATTAACATCCTGAAAGAACGGGACTTCGGTATTCTTCAGGTTGAGAAGAAGAATGGTCATTTCCGGTTTTCGGCTGGTGTATAAACCCAGATTGGGGAATTTAAGTGCCTGCGGGAGAACATCGGGCGTCAATTGACTGATTCCTTGAGCTCGATTCTCTTTGTATGCGGTAATCGCTCCAATTGAATCTGGATAGAATAGGAAAACCACCTGAGACAGGTTGGGTTTTTGCCCGTGATAATCTTTGTACGCCCGCAAAACCAGACCGGTGATGTTGCCGTTATCCACGATCAGACGTTCAAACTGGAACGGGCCTGTTCCAACCGGTTGCAGGTTGAAAGGCGCGTTGACAAACGCATCACCAGTGGTTGAACCGAGCAAATGTTTTGGAAGAACGCCAAAACTGACATAATCGAGGAAGGGTGAAAAAGCCTCTTTTAATTTGAATTGGATATTTCGTCCGGATCCCTTTACACTCACAGTTTTCCAGAAATCACGAAGATCAGTGGATTGTGAAGGATTGCCCTGGCGCATCATATCCACGGTGAAGACCACATCATCCGCGGTTACCGGTTGTCCATCGTGCCATTTCAGGTTTTCACGCAGGGTGAAATTGTAGGTAGTTCCATCTTTCGAAATACCCCATGATTCCGCCATATCGGGAATTGGCAAACCGCGGGAATCAAAACGAATCAGACCACTGAAGATCAGGCGGTCGATATCGCGATCGGGTTGGTTCTTACTATCAAGCAGTGGATTTAATCGTTGCAAATTGCCAACCACGGCTTCTGTATAAATACCACCCTGCGCGGTGCGGGGAGTCGCTTCAGCGGTAAGCGTATCTTTCTGCTCACCCAACAGCAAAATACCGACGACAAGTCCGGTGAGGAAAATGATTACAAATTGCCAGCGAAGGTTTTTCATCATAATAGAAAAAAAGGGCGTGCGCTTCAGGCTATGGAGCGTCGCCCTTTAAATTCGCGCAAATAGGAAAAAATATTCCGGATACTATTTGCTAACGATGATGGTGACCAGTGTAAGAATAACAAATAATACACTGAGACCGATAGTGATCCAGAAGAGGGTCTTTTCAATTCCACGGCGGGCAGAGAAAACGCCCCCGGTATCGGCGCCGGTTAATCCACCGAGGCCAACGCCCTTATTCTGAAGAATAATGCTTATGATCAATGTCACCGAGATTATAATCAGCGCGATATCAAAATATGTCGACACGTTTAGCCTCCTAAAACAAAACACGATTATACCTTTAGATGGAGAAAACCGTCAAACAAATATGGAAGAAATCAGCCTGAATCTCCACATCCATACCCACTATTCTGATGGGAGCGGCTCGCATGAAGAAATTGCCCGCGCCGCCAGCGAAGCCGGATTGGACGTGATCATAACTACCGACCATAACGTGCTTGTAGACGGTAAAGAGGGATATTACACCTTTGACGGCCGGCGCGTCTTATTGCTGGTGGGTGAAGAAGTTCACTTCCAGGCTCGCCATCCACAAAAGAACCACCTGCTGGTGTTTGGCACCAACCGTGAAATGGCCACATTCGCGCCAGATGTTCAAAATCTGATCAATCAGGTGCGTTCATCTGGAGGCAGCAGTTTTATTGCCCATCCGATCGACCCTGCCCTGCCCATGTTCGGCGAAGACGATATTTCCTGGGAAGCATGGTCAGTTCACGGCTATACCGGTATTGAATTGTGGAACGGCTTCAGCGAATTAAAATCGGTGGTAAAGAACAAACTTGACGCTATCTGGTATGCGTTTTTCCCGCAGTATATGGCGCATGGGCCCTTGCCCCAAACCCTCAAGATATGGGATAACCTTCTGGCGGGAGGGGCTAAAGTGGCTGCCGTGGGAGGGTCAGACGCTCATGCCCTGCACAAATCTCTGGGGCCGATCCATAAGACCATCTTTCCGTACCAGTTCCATTTTTCCGCCGTGAATAACCATCTGATCCTGCCAAATCCACTACGCGGTGACCTGGCATATGACCGGGGCGCCATTCTTTCAGCTCTGGCCCGAGGTAATAGTTTTATAGGGTACGATCTGCCTGCTTCAACACGCGGCTTTCGGTTTTCGGCCCATAATCTGCGTGGAAATGCCATCATGGGAGATGAGATCACACTGGAAGACGGCGTGACCCTGCAGGTCAAATTGCCCTCGAATGCCGAATTGCGCCTGCTCTGTGATGGTGATGTTGTAAAAGAATGGAAAAACACCACCACTGGCGCTCACATAACCACCCGTCCTGGTGTGTACCGCGTGGAAGCCTACACGCAATTCCTGGGCAAACGTCGCGGTTGGATTTTTAGTAATCCCATCTATGTGCGCTCTAATAAAACTCACCGGAGGACCAATGACTACAAATAATGTCACCCGGTTTCTGGATTCAAAAAAAGTGAAGTATAAGGCGTTTGACCTTCCAGCCGAAAAACTGGGGGCGATCGAATCCGCGCTTCTTTTGAACGTACCGGCTTCCCAGGTCTTTAAATCCATTGTGGTGCTGCGTACTCGTCCCGGAAAACCAATTCTTGCTATTGTTCCAGGTGACCACGAAGTTGACCTGAAACTGCTCGCGGAAGCAGCCGGTGAAAAGAAGTTGCAGGTTTCCACACAGGCTGAAGCAGAAAAGTTAACCGGACTGCAAACCGGAGGAATTTCTCCGCTTGCTCTGATCAACCGAGGTTTTCAAATGTGGCTGGATTCATCGGCCTCCAACTTTGAAGAGATCCATATCAGCGGCGGTCAAAGGGGACTAAATATACGTCTTCCGGTGAAAGATTTGCTGATTCTTACCGGTGCCAGGCTGGCTTTGATCAGTCACGCCGAATCCAGAGAGTGACCGAAAAAATCATCCCATCTCTTTTCCGGTTTTCCTTGGTATGAATGGCTTTTCCCAGGTTTCCCCAAAACCCGGTAGTTCATTATAATAATCTCGTGAAAATTAATTTTGATTCCATTGAAGCCCGGCTGAAATCACTGGTTGAATCCAGCTCGAATATTATTTCCCGGAAAAATGTTGAAGATCCAAAGACAACTCAGCTGGTCTCAGCCTTTCAATCTTACCTGGAAAAGAAGTCAATCTCAGGTGAGACGCTCATACCTGAAGTCTTGATATGTAAAGTACCGGAATTATCATTGCGTGACTGGCACAACTATCCATTCAGTCAGACGTTTGCCTCTATCATGAAAGATTCTGGACTGTCGACAGCAGCGATTCCTCGGATTGTTCTCACAGGCAGCCCGGATTTGCTGCAAGGTGAGATTCTGGTGTATGACGCAGAACCTGACGCCCTCCCATTAGATAAAACAGCTTCCATGCCGATTATGGTCACCGTTGATCAACCACTTCCTGGTGATAGTATTCCGGCAAATGCTTTTGTGATTATTAATGGGTTGGAAACATATCCATTAAATCAACCGGTGATCAACATTGGCCGGCGGCTTGAGAATGACCTGGTAATAGAAGATCCCCGGATTTCACGAGAACATGCCCAGATCCGGGCAGTCAAAGGACAGTATGTGATTTTCGATCTGAATTCAACCGGAGGGACATTCGTAAACTCTGTCCGGGTGACGCGGCAGCCGCTTTTCCCCGGCGACGTCATCTCCCTGGCTGGAGTTCCTCTCGTATACGGGCAGGATTCCCCTCTGGCAAATACTCAAACCGGACCGGTAGAACCATTCTTTACCCCACCGCCGGAGAAGGGCAAATTGTGAGCGGAATAGTCGTACTGGTTGTTCGCACGATCGTTGCATTGATGCTATACGCGTTCCTGGGAACCGCCCTGTATGTTCTCTGGCAAGACTTGCAAATGCATGTTGAAATGGTTAAAGCCGCTCAGGTTCCCATTCTGACAATTTCATCCATCATCGGCGATTCCAATCCGATGGAATTCAACGTTCCAGAGGTGATCATAGGCCGAGACCCGCTGAACAATTGCCCGATAGCCGATGAAACCGTTTCTTCACGTCATGCGAAATTAAGCTATCACCATAACCAGTGGTGGTTAGAAGATATGAATTCCACCAACGGCACATTCCTTAATGATGAACGTGTGTATACTCCCACCGTAGTCATTACCGGTGACGAAGTTCGCTGCGGCCAGGTTGTTCTAAAAATATTGATCGCGGCTAAATAGCCGGCCTGGTTGCACGCAATACCAGTGATGAGCCAAACGGTAGCCGGTGACCCCGTGCAAGCCATCCGGCTTCAAAATACAGGATCTCACGAACGATATCATTGATCACCGGCACAATTTTTAGATCGTCTTCCGCCTGGTTACCAGCAGCTATCGGATTCTCAATGTGAGACCTGTTCATCAGCAAGCGTTGAATACGGAGTGCCGGATAAGTCAGCGCGATAAAAGGCGATATAAAATTGACCGAAAAACCAGCCGTCTGAACCTTCTCTTGCAGGTCTTTTAAAGAATACCGTCGAAAGTGGCAGCTGGCCACATCAAAATAACTCCAAAGTCCGGGGTCAGCCGGCACCGTCAATAGCAGGCTGCCACCGGGTTTGACAAGATGATAGAGATGATCAAGCACAGCGCGGTCGTCTTCAATATGTTCAAGAACATCGAACATACCAACCAGATCAAATCCGTCCATAAACGGCGGAGCGGCCAGATCACCCTGCACCAGTCCGCAGGTCACCCTCTTACTGGCAAGCCGTAATCCTTCGAGGAACAAGTCCATACCGGTCACATGCATCGTAGAAAATTCTTTTTCAAGCGCCCGAAGCACAAATCCGGTTCCGCAACCCACCTCTAATATTTTTCCCGATACAGTATCCCTCAGAGAATTTGCCGCCAACCGGCAAATCACACGGTTACGGGCCAGAAACCAGAAATGACGGTCTTCTGTGGCAAAAAGCGGCTCGAAATATCTCGGATCGTAACTATCGTGTGTGTCTGTCATGAGGTTTTCTAGTATACCATCTCGAGAAGACCGGCTTTTCCGTTGGATTTCTTGTGCTATGATTCAGGATATACGTTCAGTCACACATCCCGGAGGAAACATGTCCAACCCACCCGTTTTAGGTGTCATTGGCGGTTCTGGTTTATACGCCATCTCGTCGTTGAAAGATGTGGAAACGCTGGAAATGGATACCCCGTTCGGCAAACCCAGCGCCCCTGTAGTGGTAGGTACGCTGAAAGAAAAGCGGGTGGCCTTTCTTGCGCGGCACGGCATCGGTCACACCATTAGCCCGACAGAGGTAAATTATCGGGCCAATATTTACGCGATGAAGATGCTGGGCGTTCCCCGAATTGTTTCCATCAGCGCGTGCGGTTCATTGCGTGAAGATTATGCCCCCGGACATATTGTGATACCCGATCAAGTGGTTGACTTTACCCGCAGCAACCGGGTTCACTCCTTCTTTGGCGATGGTCTGGTAGTGCATGTGGGTACTGCGAATCCATACTGTGAAGACCTCACAGCCCGGGTATTTCAGGCAGTCTCGCAGACGGGGGCAACCACCCATGCCGGCGGTACGTTGATCACCGTGGAAGGGCCGCGTTTTTCCACCAAAGGCGAATCTGATCTGTTCCGCTCATGGGGAATGTCGATCATCGGTATGACGGCCTGCCCGGAAGTATTTCTCGCCCGTGAAGCTGAGATCTGTTATGTGACCATGGCGCATGTCACGGATTATGACGTATGGCGAGTGTCAACGGAACCGGTCAGCGTGGAGATGGTCATTCAGACGCTCAACAAGAATACTCAGGCAGCCCGGCAGGCGTTAGAGAATTTGATCGAATTACTACCCGCCTCCCGAACCTGTGGATGCGGAGACGCTTTAAAAGATACGTTCATTACCAATCCTGGTGCGGTTCCAAGTGAAACCCGCAGGAAATTACGTATATTAGTGGATAAATACTTACCGAGTTGAATCGCCTTTTCAAAGCCTCCACTTCGTATCACAGTCAGGTAGAAAGCCAGCTGCTTACCCAGGCGGCATGGTTCCTGTTCTTTTATGCGGCGGCCATCTCTTTGTCGCCGGCCGCCCGTCTGCATTCCTGGGAAGTTACATACCGCTGGGATCATTGGGTTGGATATGGTGTCTGGCTCGCGTCGGCATCCATAATTTTTCACCGGTTAAACCACACGTTACCTGACCGCGATCCGTTTATTTTGCCACTGATCATGACCCTGTGCGGATGGGGACTTTTGGAAGTCTGGCGTCTCTCCGCCGGGTTTGGTGTGCGGCAGACAATCTGGCTGGCTGTATGCCTGACAACACTGTTCTTTTTATCGGCCAGGCCGATAATTCTGGACCTGCTGCGCCGTTATAAATACCTTTGGCTGGCAGGTGGCCTCGCGCTGACAGCTCTTACATTCTTCATTGGCACATATCCCGGTGGTAGTGGTCCACACCTCTGGCTGGGATTATTTGGAATGTATTTACAGCCGTCAGAACCATTAAAACTGTTACTTATCATCTACCTGGCGGCTTATCTGGCAGATTTGCGGATACAACGATTGACATTTTTTCAATGGTTGATGCCGGCTCTCATTATTCTGGCTGCTTCATTGTTGATCCTACTGGCTCAGCGCGACCTTGGAACCGCCACCATTTTTATACTTATCTTTGCCTTTATTGTGTATCTGGCCACAGGGCGCCGCCGGGTAATTTTGATCTGCCTGTTAGCCATCGCGGCAGCCGGATTGATGGGTTACCAGTTGTTTGACGTTATCCGTGTGCGGGTCGATGCCTGGATAAATCCATGGTTGGATCCCTCCGGCCGCTCATACCAGATCGTCCAATCTATTATTGCGGTGGCAAGTGGTGGTGTGTTTGGCCGCGGGCCCGGACTGGGAAGCCCCGGTTTGATCCCGGTTGCCCAATCTGATTTTATTTTCGCGGCAATCTCTGAAGAAACTGGTTTGGTTGGAACGATTGGTTTACTGACCATTATCAGCCTGCTGTTCACCCGGGGTATCAAGATCGCCCTGTATGCGTCTGATACTTACCGACGCAATCTGGCAGCCGGTATCTCAATTTACCTTGCCATTCAAAGTATCTTTATTGTTGGAGGCAACCTTCGGTTGTTGCCATTAAGTGGAGTTACTCTGCCTTTTGTTTCCTATGGCGGATCCTCTCTGTTGACTGGTTTCGTTGCCGCATGGATTTTGCTTTCCATCTCAGATCAATCAGAAAAACGGGTGACCACAACCATCCGGATCAAACCTTACATAATTTCAGTTGCCCTGATCCTGACAGGCGTACTGGCAGCCGCGTTGGTTAATGGATGGTGGTCAGTTTTCCGTTCAGCTTCACTTTCCGGGCGGGTAGACAATCCTCGGCGTTCCATCGCCGAACGTTACGTGCGCCGCGGCGCGCTGGTTGACCGTTCAGGTCAACCGATTACCATGTCAATGGGCACTCCTGGAGAGTTCACCCGTGAATATCTGGTTCCCGGGCTGGCCGCGACCACCGGATACTCTCATCCGGTTTACGGGTTAAGTGGGCTGGAACAGGCGTATGATGACTATCTGCGCGGTGTTGACGGTAATCCATCCTTGCTGATCTGGTCAAACCAGTTGCTGTATGGTCAACCTCCGACCGGGTTAGATATTCGGTTAAGTATTGATTCCTTTATTCAAAAACTCACGGATCAGGCTCTCTCGGAGAAGAAAGGCGCTGCCATTGTGCTAAATGCGCAGACCGGCGAGATACTTGCGATTTCTTCTCAACCAGGTTTTGACCCGAACACGCTGGATGAAAATTGGCTTTCCTGGACTACGCGCGTTGATAGCCCGTTGATGAACCGGGTCACGCAGGGTTCGTACCCGGTGGGAACAGCTATTACACCGTTCGTTCTTTCCGCTCAAAGCATGTCCATTCCGTTCAATACACCGCCTTCCCGCACCAGTCTTGACGGATTTGGTTGCGCATTGCCCATCTCTGAAAATCCCTCATGGAGTGAGGCACTTACGGCGGGCTGTGCGGGAGCTGTGGATGACCTGTTGAATCACATGCCCCAGAATGATATGAAAGAAATCTACCGTCTGGGAGGCTTCTTCACACTGCCTGATCTGCCGCTTCCGCAAGCCGCTCCATCAAGCTTACAAGATCTTCAACGAAAAGATACGCTGCTCGGAAATAGCGCAGGATCTGCCACACCACTTCAGATGGGACTGGCGGCTGCTTCCATATCCTCTGGCGGTACGCGTCCATCTCCCCGCATAGCCATGGCTGTAGATACATCGGCTCAGGGCTGGGTAATTCTGCCAGCCGGAAAAGGCACTCAAGTGTATTCCGCGGAGGGACTTAAGATGGCGCTTACCCTCTTGAAAAATGAAGATACTCCCACCTGGAGTACCACCGCCAGCGTACCCACCAGCGAAGGACAGATACACTGGTTCGTTGGGGGCACCACACCGGATTGGCAGGGAACATCGCTGGCCGTGGCAATTGTGGTAGAAAACGGCACTGCCGAGTCAACGCAACGACTCGGCAGAGATCTGCTCAACGCGATTATGATGAAATGATCGGATACAGAGATTATCCGAATTTGATACGCACAAAATGACGCTTGCCAACCTGCAAGACGCCTTCATGGTCAAGGGGCGCTTTTCCGTCCGTCAAAACCTGTCCATCCAGTTTAACACCCTTCTGGTCTACCAGGCGGCGGCCGTCACTGCGTGAAGCGACCAACTGGCAATTCACCAGAATATCGATTACCGAAAGATCACGGGACACCACGGATTCAGCCACTTCGTCAGGGATGTCGTGCTTTTGGAACATGCTGACAAATGTGTTCTGGGCTTGATCGGCTTCGGCTTCACCGTAAAATGAAGCCGTTACTTCGCGGGCTAATTTCATCTTGGCATCACGTGGATGCAATGAACCGTCTTTTAGTCCATCTTCCATCACCTTAATATCCGCCGGTGTCCAGCGGGTGACCAGGCGAGAGTACGTTCCCATAGCCGAATCCGGAATGCTCATTACTTTACCGAACATGTCGGCGGCATTGGTGTTGATGGGAATATGGTTGCCCAGAGATTTGCTCATCTTGACCACACCATCAGTGCCGGGCAGAATGCCCAGGATGATGGCGATATTGGGTTTTTCGCCCATATAGGTCATCACCTTGCGGGCCGCCGTGACAATATTGAACAACTGGTCGGTTCCACCAACCTGTACATCAGAGCGCATGGCATAGGCATCATATCCCTGCATGATGGAGTAGAACGTCTCATGCAGATAAATGGCATCACCTTTTTCCCAGCGTAATTTGAAATTCTCTCGGGTCATAAATTGCTGAACGGTAAAATTGGAAGCCAGTTTAATGAGGTCAGCAAAGGAAAGTTTGGCCAGCCAATCAGCGTTATACCGGATGATGGTTTTTTGTGGATCCAAAATGCGGAAAGCCTGTTCGGCATACGTGCGTCCATTTTCGGCCACTTCTTCCGGGGTCAACTGCGGGCGCAGGATATCTTTATCAGAGGGATCCCCGATCAATGAGGTAAAGTTCCCAATCAAGAAAGTGACTTCATGTCCACAATCCTGAAACTGGCGTAGTTTGTTCATGGGGACTGTGTGTCCGAGGTGCAGGTCAGCTTTACGGGGATCGAAACCGCAATAAATCCGCAGGGGACGTTTCTCTTTTTCCGCTTCGATGAGCCGCTGTTTCAGCTCATTTTTCATGGCATTCTTTAGGGCGTCATCACCATATTCGGTTCCCTGCATGAATAATTCAACCTGGTCATCAATATTCACAGCTTCCTCCACCGTATAAAGCGTCAAAAGACGCCGGATTTTTCCGGTCAGATTATACCGCACACAGTAGATGATTTTTCAGAGCAAAGCCGCCCGGGTTTTTAACGAAAATCAACCGGGATAAATGCTTCGAAGCGCGGATTCCAGTGAGGGATGCTCAAATTTATAGCCAACTTCATTCATCAGGCGGCCGGGGATCACCCGCTGCCCATCCAGAACCAGTGTGGACATCTCCCCCAGCGCCAGCTTAATCGCCGCGCCAGGCACAGGCAGCCAACAGGCCCGATGCAAAACCTTACCTAAGGTACGCGAAAACTCGAGATTTGAAACCGGTTCTGGCGAAGTAAAGTTATAAGCTCCCCTGGCTTCCGAATCTTGTAACAAAGTCAGCATACCTTTCACCAGGTCATTAATATGAATCCAAGAATAGATTTGCTTTCCGCTGCCTACCGGTCCTCCGGCAAAGAAACGGAACGGCAATTCCAACCGAGGGAGAACCCCGGCTCCTTTTGCCAGAACCAGACCCGTACGAGATACCAGACGCCGTAATCCATATTCTTCCACCATTTTTGTGCTGTCTTCCCATTCTCGACATAAAGCTGACAACCTGTCACTGCCGGATGGAGATGTTTCATCCCAGGCGGAACTATCCGATATATCTTGAGTTCCATAAAAACCGATGGCTGATATTTGCAGGAAAACGGATGGTTTATGCGACGCACGACGGATAGCTTCTGAAAGCAATTCACCGGATAGAATTCGGCTGTCGCGTATCTGCTGCCAGCGTGCCGATGACCAGGGCTTTGCGCCGATATTTTCACCGGCAAGATTTATAATCCAATCCGCCTGGTTTACCAGGTCCATCCAGATCCCCGGATGAACACCATCCCAGACGACGCTTTCACCATAAGCAGGTTGTTTGTACGCGTCCCGCGTTAAAATCACCACCCGGTTCCCCCTGGCCAGAAGCCAACGAGAGAGTGCCTTCCCAATCATTCCACTTCCACCACTTATTAATGCCAGAGCCATATTATCTCTCCAGAATCTTATTGTACTGATTCGAATGGGTAAGTAAAGTCCGTGCACTCGGTTTGGCTGTGTTAATTGAATCTGGCGTATTAAAATAAGGTAAAATTTCGAAATGCCATCAATCGTCGAATCACTATCAAAATTCTTAAAACTCGAAAAAGAGCGGGGGTTTAAAAATACCGCCATTATTGGCGGCCTGCATAAGGTAGTTCCCTACTGGAAAAATGAAGCAAAAACCCTGTCCATTTCCTCGGAAACTGTCCATTCAGTAACTGACTTGCTCGAAGAATACAGTACCGCTGAAAGCGGCCGCCGCCAGGATATCATCATGGAGTTAAATATTCTCCTGGATGGCATTCCTGTGCCCCCTATCACTTTACGCAAACCCACCGGGCCTCTCAGCCAGCCGCAAAGGCCCATTCCTCAGACACCGGTTCAAAAGACCACCATACCTGAGCGGCCGGTTCCAACGGTGGAGAAAGCTCCCGCATCCGTCAGGGCTGCTACCCCACAACCGGCACAGAGCACCCCGCGTACACCGGCGGCTGCTCCTGCTCGTCCCCCTCGAGATGTCCAATCACCCCGCCGGCTCACCCCTGGCTCACGTTTACCGGATTCTGCCACACCGGTGACTTTGAACGCGCCGCTTACAGTAATTAGCGGGATCGGGGAAGAAACTGCCAAAAAACTTCGCAATCTGAATTTATACACACTGAAAGACCTGCTCTATAACTTCCCGCGCGATTACCACGATTTCAGCCAGGCAAAGACCATCAACCGTATCATGTACGGCGATACATTGACCGTCATCGGCACGATACAGTCGATTCACGCACGTGATGCCCGCAGCGGAAAAGTCAGCATTGTAGAAGCCGTAGTCGGTGATTCAACCGGCAACCTGCGCGTTACCTGGTTCAACCGCAAGTTCCTCGTAAATCAGTATCACCCGGGAGATCAGGTTTCCCTTAGCGGTACTGTAAAACAGTACCTTGGCCGTCTGGTAATGGACAATCCTGAAATTGAACCGCTGGAAGCCGAAAACCTGTCTACCAATCGCATTAGCCCTGTTTATCCGCTGACGGCAGGTATTACGCAAAAATTTATGCGCCGTATTATGAAGCAGACGGTGGACTTCAATGCCCGCCGTGTAGCCGATTATCTGCCGGAAACGATCCGTCAAGACGCGAATCTGACCACCCTTCCGGACGCTCTGCAGCAAGTTCACTTTCCGGATACACAACAGACATTAGACGAAGCCCGCCGCCGGTTGGCATTTGATGAAATATTCCTTCTGCAGATGGGTGTATTAAAACAGAAAGCCCAGTGGCAAATGAATACGGCCCGGACTTTTGAGCCACCGGCTGACTGGATGGAAGCGCAAATAAAACGACTGCCCTATGAATTGACATCGGCGCAGAAACGGGCTGTGGATGAGATCAAGAACGACCTGGCTGCCGGCCGTCCGATGAACCGCCTCTTGCAAGGCGATGTAGGTTCCGGCAAGACCATTGTCGCCGCGTTGGGTGCGCTAATGATCGCCCGTGAAGGCGCGCAATCCGCGTTCATGGCGCCCACAAGTATTCTGGCTGACCAGCACTTCCGCGGACTAACCCGCCTGCTGACAGATGGGGAAGACGCGCCATTGCAGCCCGAACAGATCCGCCTTTTGATCGGTGATATACCGGAATCGGAGAAAGCCGATATCCGCCAGAAACTGGCAGATGGCACCATCAAGATCATCGTCGGCACCCATGCTCTGATCGAAGACCCGGTAGTTTTCCAGCAATTACAGTTGGCTGTGATTGACGAGCAGCACCGCTTTGGTGTGGGTCAACGCGCGGCGCTGCGTCAGAAAGGTGACAATCCGCATCTGCTGGTGATGACCGCCACACCCATCCCCCGCTCCCTCGCGTTGACAGTATATGGTGACCTCGATCTCTCTGTTATGGATGAGATGCCGCGAGGCCGTCTTCCCATTGAGACACATGTGCTTCATCCTCTGGAAAGAGAACGAGCGTATCAGTTGATTCGAAAACAGGTGGAACAGGGGCATCAGGCTTTCATTATTTACCCGCTTGTCGAACAGGCAGAGGATAGTGATGAGAACAACGCCGCCGTTCAAGAATATGCCCGGCTGCAGGAAGAGGTCTTTGCGCAATATAAACTTGGATTGATGCACGGGCGTTTAAAACCAGAGGAAAAAGATGCCGTGATGAATGCGTTCCGAGCGGGAGAAACTCAAATCATGATATCCACTTCTGTTGTCGAGGTGGGTGTGGATGTTCCTAACGCTACCATCATGTTGATCGAAAGCGCCAACCGTTTTGGACTTTCACAATTGCACCAATTCCGCGGGCGGGTAGGCCGTGGTGACGCGCAGTCATACTGCCTGCTTATTCCCGATTCAAATGAATCATTGGAAAATGAACGGCTTTCGGTAATGGAATTAACGAATGACGGTTTTGTACTGGCCGAAAAAGATCTGGAACAACGCGGTCCCGGAGACTTTCTGGGAACACGGCAATCTGGCTTTTCTGATCTTCGAATGGCCAGGTTAACGGATGTCCGCCTGATCGAGTCTGCCCGGCGTCACGCACAATCGGTGTTCGAGTCCGACCCGGGATTGCAAAACCCCGATAATAAACGTTTGGCTGCTGCCCTCGAGGATTTCTGGGGTGACGGTAAAGGAGACGTAAGTTAAATATGATTCGCGCATTCTTTCCCGGTTCGTTTGACCCCATTCATTATGGGCATATCGATATCGCCTGGCGGGCTTCGAAGCTTTTCGATGAGGTAATAGTTGGTGTCTATAACCGCTCATTGAAGAATATGTTGTTCTCGCCGGAAGAACGAATTGCCATGGCGAAAAAGACGTTTGAAGAAGAACCCAGAATTAATGTGATGGGCTACAATAAATTAACGGTGGATTTTGCCCGCGAAATCGGCGCGAAAGTAATTGTCCGCGGCCTGCGGGTATTCTCTGACTTTGAGTATGAATTTCGTATGGCGCTTGCCAACCACCGTCTGGCCCATGATATTGAAGTAGTGGCATTGATTACCAATGAGGAACATACTTTTCTTTCCTCAACTACTGTCCGCGAAATTGCCTCACTGGGAGGAAATATTTCCACCATGGTTCCCCAGCATGTTTCCGATGCTTTAATCCATAAGTTCCAGGAAATATCAGACGGACGAACCAACATTCACATGACGTCCCTGAGAGATTAAGCCACCCACCAGTCTGGATTTGCAGCCTGGCCCAATCCTTGCAACTCAATGGACAGCGTACGCGTCGGAGGTTGGAATGGATATATTGCACCTGGTAGACCGCCTGGAAGAATTGTTTAATGAGAGCCGATCGATCTGGTTCACGCATAGTGTCGTCGTTGACGAAGACCGTATGCTTGACCTGATCGACCAGATGCGTGTTTCTATTCCCGAAGAGATCAAAAAAGCCCAGCAATTGCTGGCTCAGCGCGATCGAATTATGGCTCAGGCACAGGAAGAAGCCAACCGTACGCTGGCTTTAGCCCGTGAAAAAGGTGAAACCCTCATCCAGCAGGACTCGCTGGTACAGGCGGCGCAGACACGCGCTAACCAGATCATCAATGATGCCAAGATTGAAGCCGAGAATACGCGCCAGGAAGCAGATGATTATGTACTTCAATCCCTCTCCAAGCTGGAGATGGAAATGGAACGGGCGCTCACCCAGGTGCGAAACGGAATACGCACCCTGCAAAGCGAAAAGCAGGCCAAAGGTAAATGATCAACCAGCCCGGAAATCCGGGCTTTTTTTTTGATTCATTTCTGATATCAACCGTGCCGAAAATAACCATATCTTGTAAGGTAGATGCAAGCGGGAGGATACATATCTCTTGACATAAAACTCAAATCCGCTTGCATCTACCGCCGATAATTTCGGGGATTTGGTCATGGATGGACCGGTTTCCCGACAGGCAAGCGGTTGATGCGGCGGAAATTGGGTAATGTGAATCTAGACACATTTCATCCCCGCCGGCATCAACCAGAGTAATTTTCGGATGCCGCCCGCAAGAGGGGCAAAAACTACCGGCTCTGATCCGATTTCTTCCACCACAGATCGGTGACATACCAACCCAGCAACCCGGTGACGACCACGATCCAGAAACCTGCCGGGCCTACCAGTTCCTTTCCCTGCGAATATAACCCCGGGATGCTCCAGGGGAACAGATCTCCTCGCCCCAGCGCGGCGGCCACATTGGCCAGGATCAGTGTCAAAACTGCCATGCTCATGGGCAACAGATATCCTCGCCCGGCGCTTGCTAACAGGGCAAAGGGTATCACAACCAACACCGTCAACAACGTAGTGACCGCAACACCCAGTATTCCCTGAACGATGACGGCCGTCGAACCATCCGGTAGCTGGATCAACGAGCCCAGCAAAAGGCTGACAGTCAGTGTGATCAAAGACATGGCAAAAGACCAACCACCAAACACGATGACCTTGGCCATCAGAATTGTTGTACGCTCAACCGGAACCGCCAGCATATCTTTCAAGGTTCCATCAGCAAACTCTCGTCCAAAGATCCAACTGAGGATCACTACGAACATAAAGAAACCCGCGGCCGCGATTATTTCACCGGTCAATGCCATGTACGCCGTCCAATTGGTAGCTGAAAACGCGATCAGGTCGGCTTTCGCGCTGAGAATTCCAAGTTTCTGTGATATTTCAGGATTCCGGGCGATCAACACCATCATGGCAATAGCCATCGGTAAAAATGCCGCGAAAACGGATGTCCAATACGGAATACGCGAACGGATGGCTTTGCGCCATTCTACAATGATCATATTATTAAGAGTTGACATTCTCAATTCCTTTTTCCAGTCCAACCAACCGGAGGAAATACTCCTCCAGGTCTTCTTCTTCCACCATCAACCGGGTCGGCGGGAATCCTGCCTGAACCAGCATTGTGTTGATCCTGTCGGGATTTGCCAGACTTTCCGGGTCATCAAGGACTATGGTTCCATTCAAAGGAACGTGCAGCCTGAACCCGGCAGAAGAAAGCATTTGCGCGGCAGCCGGATTGTCACGGGTTTGAACCAGCAGGCGGCGCAGCCGGTTCCTTTCTAACTCATCAATGTTCATCTCCTGTAACAAATGCCCGTTGTGGATAATTCCAATTCGCTGCGCCATCCTTGATACCTCAGCCAGAATATGACTGGACATGAAGACCGTTGTTCCCTGCTCGCGGGTCATTTCCAGCAGCATCTCGCGGATTTCCACGATTCCCGCCGGGTCAAGGCCGTTGGCCGGCTCGTCCAGGAACAACAGTCGCGGTTTATGAATTAATGCTTTTGCCAGTCCCAACCGCTGGGCATTCCCCAGTGACAGATTACCGGCACGGATATTTGTGTACTTTTGCAGACTCAAACGTTCGATCACGTCAGATATGGCCGAAACCGGAGTTCCCGGATGCAGCCGGCGAGACGCGTCAAGATTTTCGAATACCGTCAATTCCGGATAGGCATGCGGTGTTTCAACCAGATATCCCACGTCTTTCCAGGGTTTGCTTGACCCCAATTCGACCTTTGTGCCAAGTACTTCGGCATACCCGGTGGAGGGACGGATCATCCCCAACAGCATACGGATGGTGGTAGTCTTTCCAGCGCCATTTAGCCCCAGAAAGGCATAGATCTCTCCCTCGGCCACATGCAGTGACAGGTTTTCCACTGCTTTGACTTTCCCGTATTGTTTTCCGAGGTTTTGTGTTTCAATCAGGTTCATTGTTGCTTCCCTTCTTTGTTTTCAAACCGGCGCGCCCGGTTATTGACATTCCAATTTGACCTCGCCCAGGCAATATGCGGCAATTAATTCCAGATTGCCATCCAGGCTGGTTGTCAGGCGGTTTCCGCCTGAACCGGTTTCCAACAGAAATGAAGTCACCAGCGGGTATAACAGGTTGACCATTTCCTCCGACCCGACCACTACCGGAATTCCGGCATCTCGGCAGGCGTTTAATAGCTGGTCAAAGAAACCCTGGTCGCTGGCGATGTGCTCGCGGAACTTTTCCGCAGGAATTTGATGCATCAACATACCGAAATCACCCGCGCTGAATAAACGCAGTATCGGCAATTCTCCAAACAGGTCAAATGCCTTTTTTAGAATGGCGTACAAACGTGCTCTGGGAGTAGAGCCCGGCAGGCCGATCGTTTTCATGATCTCTTCCCGCCCTTTGATCTCCAGCTCTTCAATGACATCCATAAACAGCAACTCCTTGGATTTATAGAACCGATAAAAAGCTCCTTTTGATATCCCGGCTGCCCGGGCGATCTCGTCCACATTGGTCTTTTTAAAACCGTATGTGGAAAAGTGCTTCAATCCCAGATCAAGTATCCGTTTCCGGATTTCGTCTTTTTCCTGTGTGCTGAATGACCGTGTCATCTTCTCTCCAGTGACTCTATGACTTATTTGGTTTTTGAGTCACAGATAGTATGTCACATATTCGAGTGAATTCTTATTCTTACCCGCCTATAATGAGAAATAACAGAAGAATTGGTTGTATGCTATGGAGGTGAGAATGACGGTGTTTTTCTCAACCCGATTCATGGCTGTTTACATCATTCTGATAACCCTTTGCGGTTGTTTTATAAATAAGCCTGCTCTCCCTGAACAAATAGAAATAACACCTTCACCGGATGTGCCGCTTTTGTCAACATCACATCCAGTAATTCTTCAGGGTAGACTGTTTTTTGATATTGACCTTTCCGGCACACAGAACATCGTCCCGTTCCGCTACAGTACCGCTCTGATTCAACCTTTCAGTATGGACAAGACGCAAAATCCTGACCTTGTCAGGGCATTGGAAACATACAGGCTAGCCAATCCGGATGTAATTAATAATCAAGTGATCGATCTGCCTGAGCCGGGGTTATCCAATATTGAAGTATGCGCGTCAAATAAGAAGGTTGCCAATGTCTGTGTTCTCACCGATAAGCAGGGTAACTTTTTCCTCTCTCATCCACTCATTAATTCCGGCGATCCGGTAGGGTTAACCTTCACAGATAAAAATATCGGCGCATTTCAAAAAATGGCATTTCAAAACCGATATGTGAAACCGGTAACTGTTCCACCGTATGAGATGAACGGCATACGTGTACCGAAACAGAATCTGACCCAAACTCACCTGATGAAGATTACAAATACATATTATGTCATAGCCGGTGAGGGTGATATTCAAATCGGTTTATTACAGGGAGTACTCCCATATCCATTGGTTTCCGGAAATTCACAAATCCGGGGTTTTTCTGATCACGATCCGCGTACCGGTTTCTTACGTGATTGGCGTGGAAAAACGGTTATTGTCTCATCGAATGGTTCCCCTCAACCAGATGGTATAGTGGATAACCTGAAAGGGGTAGATATTTCCAGTGAAGAAGGCAGCTTCGTATATTCCGCTGGATTCGGGATGGCCACCATACGCAAAATTGATGGCATTCCAAAGGAGATCATTGTGATGGTCGATAACTATCCAGGCCTGTTTGAATACAGTCATCTGGACACCCTGCTAATTTCTGGGACGCAAGAAGTGTTCGCGGGAATGATCATAGGGACAATTGGAAAAAAAGACAACGAATCCGGCGCACCATTTTTTCACTTAGAGATAGGCAACTCGGGAATAGACCCATTCGGTCACCCTGAGGGTAAATATGAACAACTGTGGACAAGAGCGTTCTCGCCATTGGAGTTTCCGTAAAAAAACAAACCGCCGGGAAAATTGCCGGCGGTTTAAGTTTGACTTCAAGTGATATCAGGCTTTCGTGGTAGAGCCTTCGGTGAGGCTGTCTTTTGCGGGAGACTTTTTGGAGGTCTTTTTTGTCTCAATCTTGAGACGTTGTTTCCGCTCCACAGGTGGATGCAATGCCACATCCAACACCTGATCCATGTGAGTAACCGGTATCACTTTGATATCGGAAAGTACCTTTTTTGGTACGTCGACAAGGTCTTTGATATTGCGTTCCGGCAGGATTACTCGTTTTAATCCGCTGCGGTGGGCGGCCAATATCTTTTCTTTCAAGCCGCCAATGGGCAGCACACGTCCACGCAGGGTTATTTCACCGGTCATTCCAACATCCTTATATATCGGCCGCTCGGTGAACGCGGAGATCAAAGAAGTGGCAATCGTAATGCCCGCGCTTGGTCCATCTTTCGGGATAGCACCCTCGGGAATGTGAATGTGAATATCCAGATGCTCAAATTCACCGGGGTCAATATCCAACTCGCGGCAGCGGCTCTTCAGATAAGAGAATGCGGCCTGCGCGGATTCCTGCATTACTTCTCCCACCTGTCCGGTGATCTGCAGGTTACCCTTGCCTTCCATGATTAATACTTCCACCGGCATGATCTCGCCGCCATTTTCCGTCCAGGCGATAGCCGTGGCCACACCCACTTCGTCTGTTCTCTCAGCTTCAGTAAGCAAAAATTCTGGCGGCCCCAGGAATTTTTCCACGATCGACGGTGTGATAAACCGGGGGAATTTCTTTTTTTCAGATTTCATCCGCGCGACTTTGCGGCAAGTGCGACCAATCTCACGCTCCAGGTTCCGAACACCGGCCTCATACGTGTATTCACGCACGATCTTGCGCAATGCAGGTTCCTGGATGGTCATCTCGCCTTCATCCAGCCCGCTTTCTTCCATCTGGCGGGGGATGAGGAATCGGCGGGCAATTTCGACTTTTTCTTCTTCAATATATCCGGGGAATTCGATCAATTCCATGCGGTCCAGCAACGCCGGCGGAATGGTGCTCACGCTGTTCGCTGTGGTGATGAACATAACTTTGGACAGATCGAAAGAAAGCTCCAGGTAATGGTCTGAAAACGAATTATTCTGCTCGGGGTCAAGAACTTCGAGCAACGCGGCTGAAGGATCTCCACGAAAATCAGCCCCCAGCTTGTCAATCTCATCCAACATGAATAGCGGGTTGATGGAACCCGCGCGCCGCATGGTTTGAAGAATACGCCCTGGAAGCGCTCCGATATAAGTACGCCGATGTCCACGGATTTCAGCCTCATCACGGACGCCACCCAGAGATAAGCGTACAAATTTACGACCCAAGGCTTCAGCGATGGACCGACCCAGCGAGGTCTTGCCGGTTCCAGGAGGACCAACAAAACATAGGATGGGCTGGCGGTCTTTTTTCGGTTTCAAACTGCGGACGGCGATATATTCCAGAATGCGGTCTTTGGCTTTACCAAGTCCGTAATGGTAGTTATCAAGTATCTTTGCCGCGTGTTTTACGTCAAGGTTGTCTTCAGTGGCGGTATTCCACGGCAACTCCAATATCCAATCCAGATAGGTACGGATGATTCCCACTTCAGGCGCCATCTGCGGCATCTGGTTCAGCCGTTCGATCTCTTTTAGCGCGGCGGTTTTCGCTTCTGCCGGCAATTCGGCCGTCTGGATCTTTTCTTTTAGCTCATTGATCTCACGCGTCCAGATATCACCTTCGCCCAGCTCGGTCTGGATGGCTTTCATCTGCTCTCGCAGGTAGAACTCACGCTGACTGCGGTCGACCTCGCTCTGAACACGGGTTTGTATCTCATCTTCCAACTGCAACACATCCAACTCTTGAGCCAGCAGCCAGTTGACCCGCTTCAGGCGTTCTTCGGGGTCAACGATCATCAGCAGTTTCTGGCGTTCGTGAATAGACAGGCTGATGGATGTGCAGATCATATCGGATAGCCAGCCAGGTTCATTGATGTTCATGGCTACCAGATGAGCTTCTTCGGGCAGACTGCGGTCCAATTGCACACAGCGTTCAAACAGGTCGCGTGTTGTTCGCATCAACGCGTCAACACGGCGCGTAACCCGTATGGCTTCTTCCACTACACGGGCACGTACACGGGGGAAAGGTCCGTCTTCCAATACTTCAATGATCTCTACACGCCGGCGGCCCTGTACCAGAGCGGAACTGTTGCCATCCGCCACAGAGAGTAACCGGCCAACCACCATCTCAATGCCGATTCCCAGATATTTACCGGATTCAGGAAAATCCAATTCCCATTCCCGCTTCATCAGGCCGATGACCGGTTCCATGTTTTCCTGGGCTTCTTCGATTGCCAGCAGGTTAGGTCCTGCCGTCAGAAAAACCGGCAGGGTTAGACGGGGGAAGATTACCAGATCGGTCAGAACAACACCCGGTAATTCAATGATCCCCTGGTCATCGCTGACCGCGTTGGGGATGCGGTACAACTCTTCCGTCCGCTGATGCATCGCGGCGTTATAATCATCGTTTCCGTTTCCGTTACCGGTATTCCAGTCGTCCATATGTACTCTCTATTACTGAATTATGACGCATTTGCCTTAAGTCGTTTAAACCAGGCGGAACGCACGGCCGCCGCCACAAACAGGCTTCCGGCGGCCAGTATAACCCCTTCAGGTTCTCCGGGATTTAGACTGAACTCAAGAGCGATTTCAATAGATTCCGCGGTTATAAGAGGGCATCCATACTGGCCTGCCGATTTTATCAGACTATCCATTTCCGCGGCCCGCGGATGCGTGGAACGCGTCAGAATCACCCGAGAACAAACCGGAACCAATTCGGCGAACATACCGGAAATATCCTTATCTTCAGATGCCCCGAAGATCAACGTTATTGGTTTTTCCGGAAAATAATCTTGAACAGCCAGGCGCAATTTGTGGGCTGAATCTCGATTATGGGCTGAATCCACCACTATAAGTGGATTGCGTGAAATCACTTCAAAACGGCACGGCCATACAACTTTTGCCAGTCCATCCTGCATGGCTTTGTCGCTGATCTCGTAGCCTAGCTGCCGCAATTTCATAACCGCGGTGATCGCTGTAGCGGCATTATCCACCTGGTGACGGCCTAACAACGGAATATAAAAATCAACTCCTTTGTCAAATTCCGGTGGGAATAATCGCTTATTCATATCCGTCTCACCGGATCTGGATTGTGGTGTCTTAATGATAAACCACTGTCCATTGATCGAATATTTTGAAATCCGGGTTTCCACGTCACGATTGACAACCGTCAACTCGCTGCCTGCTTCCATGGCTTTTGCTGCTATCACGCCCAGCGCGTCAGGCAATTGCGGCGAACTGATCACCGGCTTACCCGGTTTGATGATCCCGGCTTTTTCTGCCGCGATCTGCTCCAGCGTATCACCAAGAACTTTCATATGATCCATCGAAAGCGATGTGATGACCGATAGTTCCGGGTTAACGATATTGGTTGAATCCAGCCGTCCGCCCAACCCCACTTCGACCACAGCCGCATCCACATGCTGGCGGCGGAAAGCTTCAAAAGCCAGCGCCGTGGTAATCTCGAAGGTGGTCAGTTTGCCGATCTTTTCCACAACGGGTTTGATCTCGTCCACCAGTTTGACCAGAGCCGCATGCGGTATTGGCTGCCTATTAACCTGGATTCGCTCGGCAAAGTCATCCAGATGCGGTGAAATATAGAACCCGGTGCGGTAATCGGCCGCCATCAACATGGAGGCGATCATGGCGGCGGTGGATCCTTTTCCTTTGGTACCCGCCACGTGAATTACAGGAAAGGTATTCTGTGGATTTCCCAACGCTTCCATCAACGCGCGCATTCGGTCAAGATTAAACTTTTCCGGGGAATAGTGTAGATCGCGCGTGAGGCTGTAATCAACAAACGAATAAAGATAATCCAGAGCTTCCTGGTACTTAGGTTCAATAGGTATCATGTATTCCTTCGATTCTGTGACAGGATTGTAACCATCCGTGGATGATTATGCAAGCCATCAGCCGGATGTTTGACTTGACCTGCCAAATCCTTACAATGGAATTTAACCACAATGGCTGTTGGAATCTTAACCCTGCACATCTCTATTACGGATTGCCACTCGCTGAAACAGAAACGCGGCCGTATCCAGCCGGTTCTGGCGCGGTTGCACCGAGAATTTAATGTGGCAGCCGCCGAAACCGGCCTGCAAGACCGCCGAGATGAAGCGGTTCTTCAGTGCGCCGCACTGAGTACCAGCGGTGGAGAGGTTCAGGCATTTTTACAAAAAGTGGTGGATTTTTATGGAGATACCTGGCCTGAAATGGAGATTCTGCAATATCGTATTGAATGTGTATAAGGAGTAAATATGGACCTTGGATTGAAAAATAAAGTAGCTCTAGTGACCGGTGCCAGCCGGGGATTGGGATTCGCCACAGCGCATCAGCTTTTATTAGAAGGCGTACGTGTGGTTATCAACAGCCGGAGCATGGAAAAATTAGAGAAAGCCGCTGATAAATTGATAAAAGAAACCGGCGGTGAGGTTTTAGCAGTAGATGGAGATATGGCGGACCCGGCAGTGCCGGAAAAACTGATAACCAAAACCATCGAAAAATTCGGCGGACTTGACCTTCTATTGACCAATGCTGGTGGCCCTCCATCTGGCGCGTTTGAAACCTTTGATGATGCCGCCTGGGAAAAAGCCTTCCATCTGGTATTCCTTTCGCACGTTCGGTTGATCCGCGCCGCCCTCCCCGCGCTGCGCAAATCAGATGCGGCTTCGGTGTTGACGGTCACCTCAATCTCCACCAAGCAGCCCATCACCAATCTGATACTGTCCAATTCGCTTCGATTGGGAACCGTCGGGCTGACCAAGAGTCTCGCGTTGGAACTGGGGCATGAGCATATTCGCTTCAATTCGATCTTACCCGGGTGGACGGTCACCGAGCGGGTTACGGATCTACTGGGTACAAGGGCGCAGGTCAACCACACGACAATTGAGGAAGAAGAACGTAAACAGGCGGCTGAGTCACCCCTGGGACGCATGGCCACCCCGGAAGAGTTCGCGAAAGCCGCCGTTTTCCTGCTTTCACCGGCCGCGTCGTATTTGACAGGCGTGATGCTTCCGGTTGACGGCGGTATGTATAAAGCAACGCTGTAAACCAATTTTTGTTCTCCCGTAGGGGTGGACACATGAAATACAACATCCGGCGAAGGCCGCGCCCACCTCAGGCTTGATTGGGATCAATCCCTCCGGTTGGGTCTATTGTCTATTTTCGTCCGGGGCGGGTGTTCAATTATTTTTCGTAGGGGTGGACCGCGTCCATCCCGGGTATGGTCAAAAATGTTCTGTTTGAATAGGAAGGTCGCCCCGACACATCCGGGGCGGATACCATCCGCCCCTACGGATCATCAAACGGGGACAAAATCGGGTAAAATCCATCCTGTTTATTAAAGATTCTCAGGAGTTTACCGGTGATCTCACCTACCGAGATATCCACCCGCCTTCAGCGGGTGTTGCTGAAAGTACAAAAACCCGGCCGTTACGTGGGCGGTGAATACAATCAGGTGCAAAAAGACTGGAACACGGTTAAAACAAAGGTCGCGCTGGTCTTCCCCGAGATATATGATATCGGGCTGCCCAACCTCGGCATCTCCATCCTGTATGACACCATCAACCGCCGGGATGATACTCTGGCCGAACGCGTCTACCTGCCGTGGAAAGATATGGAAGACGAAATGCGCGCGGCAGAAATCCCGCTGTACGCGCTGGAAAGCAAGAACCCGCTGACCGCCTTTGACATCCTTGGTTTTTCGGTTCCGTATGAAACCCTTTTTACCAACGTGCTCAATGCCTTTGACCTGGCCGGCATACCCTTTCTGGCCTCCGAACGTGATGAGTCCTGGCCGTTGATCATTGCCGGCGGGCATTCTACTTTCAATCCCGAACCACTGGCGCCCTTCTTGGATGCCTTCTTCCTGGGTGACGGTGAAGCCGTGATGGACGAGCTGATCACCATCTGGCAGGATTGGAAAGCCACCGGCGGAACCAGAATTCAGCTTCTTGAACGCCTGGCCAGCGTGGAGGGCATGTACATCCCATCATTCTATGACGTGGAGTATGACCTTGATGGTCGTGTCACCCGGCTGGAACCCAACAACCCGCACGCTCCGAACAAAGTGGTCAAACGATTTGCCGTGCCGCTTCCCCCTCCGGTGACCGATTTCCTGGTGCCCAACATTGACACCGTCCACAACCGGGTGGCGGTTGAGATCATGCGAGGCTGCAGCCGAGGCTGCCGTTTCTGCCAGGCCGGGCATATCCTGCGGCCGGTGCGTGAACGGCCGGTGAAAGAAGTGGTGGACGCCATCGAAAACGCCATTGACCAGACCGGTTACGAAGAAGTCGCCCTGCTCTCGCTGTCCTCTTCAGACTATACGCATATCACCGAACTTGTCCAATCCATCACCGAACGCTTTGCCGGCCGGCAGATCACCGTCTCTCTGCCTTCCCTGCGCATCGAATCCTTCTCTATCGATCTGATGGAGCAATTGCACGACCTGCGCCCCTCTGGAGGCTTTACACTGGCTCCTGAGGCTGCCACCGAACGTATGCGCCGGATCATCAACAAACCTGTGACAACAGAACAGCTCCTGCATACCGCATCGGATATCTTTGAACGCGGTTGGACGTCGATAAAACTGTACTTTATGATCGGGCATCCGTCCGAAACCATGGAAGATGTGGCCGCCATTGCCGATCTTTGCAAGCAGGTTTATTCCATCGGCCGTAAGAAAGTGGGCGGGCGGGTGAAAGTGCATGCCGGGGTTAGCACCTTCATCCCCAAGCCGCACACCCCTTTCCAGTGGGCTGCCTGTGACAACACAGACAGCATCCGGGAAAAACTCAACTACCTGCGCAATGAATTGCGCCAGCCCGGCCTCAAAATGACCTGGGCCGATCCAGACTCCAGCCTGCTGGAAGCCTGGCTCTCACGTGGCGACCGCCGCACGGCTCATGTTATCAAGCGCGCCTGGGAGCTTGGCTGCCGCTTTGACGCCTGGCAGGATTGCTTTGCCTTTGAAAAATGGCTGCAAGCCTATGCTGAGTGCGGACTGGATCCCCTAACCTACAGCCACCGCCCCCGTGAACTGGATGAAACCCTGCCCTGGCAGCATCTGGGCAGCGGCATTGAACTGGACTACCTGAAACAGGATTACACCATGAGCCTGAACGGTGAAATACGAGACGACTGCCGCGAAGGCTGTCACAATTGCGGTATTCTGGCATCGTATGCCAGCCTGAAAACCGGCATCAAACCGGGTGAGTGGAACTGCCCGCCCACCCACCCAAAACGCAAAATTGCTGTGGTGAGTGACTGATATGGAAAATTCAACCCCCACCCCGGCACCCGTCAAACCTGTGCAGCCGCCTCCCCTCATCCGCGTGCGGGTGACGTTTACCAAATCCGGTTCGCTGATCTACACCGGCGCGCTGGATATGCAAAAGATCTGGGAACGCGTGCTGCGCCGCGCCAAACTGAATATCGCCTACACGCAGGGATTCAACCCCGGGCCGCGCATCAACCTGGCCAGCCCTCTACCCCTTGGCGTAAGCAGCGAGCAGGAACTGGCGGATTTCTGGTTTGTCACCTGCCCCGATTTGAACGAATTCTGCGAACGCGTTAACCGCGCCGCGCCTCCCGGCATGCGCGCGCTGACCGCCGAGATTGTGCCGCTCTCCACTCCGGCCCTGCAAACCCGCGTGGACGCCGCTTCATACCGCACCGGCTTCATGCCCGGCGAACTCTTCGACAAGGCAAAACTGTCGGTTGACAGCCTGCTTTCGGCTGAAACCCTGCCGCGCGAACGCCGCGGAAAACCCTACGACCTGCGCCCGCTGATCCTCTCATTGAAAGCCGTGACGGAAGACGGCGGCGGCCATATTGAGATGACCCTGGTTTCGCGCGAAGGCGCCACCGGCCGTGCCGATGAAGTTCTCTCCGCGCTGGGTTTGGACGCCAGTGCCGTCACCCTGACACGCACGAAGATTCTCCTCAAACCGGATTCGCCTGTGATAAAATAGGGACACCTGTCCCCGTAGCGCAATGGATAGAGCGCAAGCCTCCGAAGCTTGAAGTGTGAGTTCGAGCCTCACCGGGGACACCATCTAAAGATGACTGACCAGACCCCACAAAACCGTTTCCGTTTTCAATCGAGAGCCGTTTTGTGGGGTCTGATCGTTGTATATACCCTGCTGATACCCAACGCGATCTACGTGTACCGGTTCATTGAAGCCCGCTTCGGTCTGGTGTTTGCCGGCAAGATTCCGTTGGTCATTGTGTCAGTACTGGGCATCGGCTATGTGGCCTACCTCTGGCGCACCAGGCTGGGCTGGAAGAAAGCGCTGTACCTTATCCCCTGCGCGGTCATCGCGCTGGCTATCTTCCGGTTGGAAGGCAACCCGAACAAACACATCCATATCCCGGAATACATACTGATGGCCTGGCTGGTGTACGCCGCGCTTAAAAAGGATTATCGCGGAGGCGGTATGTTGATCCTGGTATTCGTGCTGGCATCCATGCTGGGTGTGGTGGACGAGCTGGAACAGGGCATCCACCCGGGCCGCACCTACGGCTGGACAGACATGCTGGTCAACACCTCATCCGCACTGATGGGGGTATTCACCATCCTGGGGCTGACGGACTACCATGCCGATAGCTGGGAGTGGACCGACCGGTTGAAAAAACAAAAAGCCCTTATTGGTCTGATCCTGTTCGGCGCGGTTGGCGCGGTATTGATGTGCGTCAAACTATTTGAGGTTCAGTCCGCCGGCGGGACGATCAGGGAAGTCTACCCGGTCTGGCAGGTTATCTCGAATGTCAGCTATACCCTGTTGGCTGCCGGTCTATTTGCCCGGTCCAGAAAACAGCGCAATTATCCGGTAGATGATCAAATCGAAGTCGACTCGCTGAAATCAGCCCGGTTATGGGTATGGCCGGTGGTAATTATTCTCATATATATGCATGTGTTAATAACGGTTGTTTATTTCTCAGGAATCACATTTAAATAAACATCAATAGATCGCCATCAATCCTTCGCCAAAAACCAGCAGAACCAGCCACAACAGGCTGAACCGCAGCGCCTTTGACGAGCCTTCCAGCGCGCCGTAATCCACTACAGCCGCCACCAACCCGATGACCATGCGGATCAATCCCGGCGGGTTGAGCACGTTCGATGTGGGCAGGAAAGGGAAGATCAGGCTGTTCAGCAGCAGTATCCACGTCCCCGCGCCGAACCTGCGCAGAAAAAGGTTGCGCACTCCGCTGACAATCCCCGCGGTAGCGGGGATCAGCGCCACAGCCAGAACAAAGATGGAAAAGAATATGAAGATCAGGGTTTCATCCGTGTGGTAGCCCCACCAGCCGTGGTACGGGATCCATTCGAAAGCCGTGGCGGAAGCACCACCAGAACTCACACCCCACTTCCCCAACCAATTGAAAAGAACAATCTGCCACGCGGCAAACGGCGCCAGCACAGCCAGTCCCCAGGCAGCGCCTTTTAGCCACTTCCTGTTATGGAAAATCAAAGACAGCGCGCAGGCCGCCGGGAAGAGCAATGTCAACTCGCGGGTTAGCGCGGCCAGAGCGAAAAGCACACCGCTCCATCCATACTTGCGGCGCGAAAAAAACAACACACCCCATTGCGCCAGCGCGAACGCCAGCGGTTCGGTGAGGTCAAGGCGAAGGGAAAGCATCTGCCCGGTGAACAGCCCGAACGCCAGCGCGAACCAGCGGTTTTTGCCGTGTCCGGTCAGGATCAGTTCTGTTGCCAGCGTTCCGAGTGCCAGACCGGCAATATTGATGACGATCATCATCCACGGGATGACTATCGGGTTACCGAGGCTTAACAGGCGGGCGGACAGCGGGTAGACAATGCGCTGGTAGCGGTACGCCGGGATATCCAGATAGGGTGAAGCCTCCAGCGGGTTGATGGCGATCTGGTAGGCAAACTGTCCGTCATACCCCAGTCCGCTTACCCCGTGAACAGGGTCGTATTGCCGGCCGATGACCACAAAGGCCATCGGGTTCCACTGGTTTTGTGCTAATGTGAACAGGCAATATGCAATAGAGATGGTCAGAACAACCATCCAAGAGTTTATCAAACTTACTTTCGTGTTATGGATGTTTTTCAGCGTTTTCTTCATTCCCATGGAATGATTTTACCGGATACTTTCGATGCGTATTTGAAACTTCGTTTCAGGCAAACGTGAGTAGAATAAACCTATATTATTCCGGACAGGTTGAATTCATTTGAAATCCCTGAAATCCACTCCCATCATTGTCCATTCAATCAAACAATTCTTTCAGGAATACGGACTGTTACTGGCCATTTTGCTGACAGGCCTTACTCTTCGCTTCTACCGCCTGGGTGACAATTGTCTGGGTTTTGACGAAGTTGGCGTTTCGTATGTGACCAAAGCACAAACATTGGATGAATTTGTCTTTCTTGTGCGCTCACATGTGATGGCCATGCCGCTCGATTACGCGATGACCTGGCTCGTCAGCCGGCAGGGTACAGAAAACGCTATTCTACGGCTGCCCTCGGCAATCTGGGGAACACTTACTCTTCCTGTCTGTTTTGCCCTATTCCGCGTGTTGACAGATAAGAGAACTGCCCTGATTTCAGTTTTTATGTTGGCATTCACTCCATTTCACATTCAATATTCACAGGAACTCAGGTTCTACGCGTCATTAACCTTCTTCTATTCGCTTTCCACATACACCCTCTGGAAGGCTATGAGTACCAACACGGTTCCTGGATGGGTCATTTTCACTCTGACGACGATCATTGGCCTGTATTTCCACATGTATGTGTTACTGGTGGTGGTCAACGCGTTCTTCTTCCTGTTCTCAAACGATTTTCAGAAAATGTGGGGGCAATTACTTCGTCCGCTAATGGTCTCTTTGACATTGATACTGGTCGCATTTCTTGTTGGGTTTCTCATCTTTTCCGGCCGGGTGACATTTGACAATCCATTGCTGGAGTACGACATCACGTTTCTTCAGAGCTTGCTTATCGGGCTGGGCTGGCAGCCATACTATTTCGAAACCGCCGGTTTGGGATGGATATGGGGATTGATCTGCTGCTTCCTCGAAATTGCCGGGTTTGTGTGGTTGGTGAGAAAGCCGCGTTCCACAGCCTTTCTGTTTTTCATCAGCGTGGTTTCGCAGGCAATCCTGATCATTGGAGCCGACGTGTTCAAGCACTATTTCTTTTCTCCCCGGCAATTATTAGTCTTCTACCCCGTCCTTTTGATGGTTGCTGGAATCGGCTTAAAAGCCTTGATGGACCTCGGATTGAATTTTCAAAACAAGTACATACCAGTAAACAGGCAGAATTGTGGTCTCACTATTGCGGCAGTACTTATGTTGATCGCGGCAGCTTTTCCCGCTCTATCCCAATACTACAACAGCACAAAGAGCAACGCGCAGAGTATCAGTGAATTTATTCATTCTGCCTGGGAACCTGATAATACAGTTCTGGTGATAACCCCTTTTCTTGGTAGTTACTACAACTATTTCTTTACCGATGAACTGGATGCTCCTGAGATTATCTCTACAGTCTGGCAAGCGGATTGGGATACAGTCAGGGAATCAAAAGATTGGCCCGGGCAGACTTTTGTTATCGCGCCACTAAAATTAACCGCGGATCAGCAGGATATTCTCATCTCCGGTCAGTACACATTGGCTCCGCTCCCCTATCCGGCTTCGCGATTCATCCAACAACTTTGGATCCGGAATTAAACAGGAACACCCCGGGAGGGAACCGGGGTGTTCTCAGTCAATGGAGCATTAATGCTATTGAGCAGGCCGCTCCTCAAGTTTTACGGTTATTTCCTGTTCTTTGCCGTCACGCAGGATGGTCAATTTGACTTCATCGCCGGGGCTGGCGCGCAGGATGCGGTTACGCAGGTCAAGCACTGATTCGATCGATTTGCCATCCATAGCGGTGATGATATCGCCTCCCACCATGATCGTCTCGCCATTGATCTCCAGGGGCTTGTCTCCGCCGCGCAGTCCGGCTTTATCCGCGGGGCCGTCTTTTTCGATCGATACGATCAGTGCGCCCTTAGTGTTCTTCTCCAGTTTCATGGCTTCAGCGATCTCAGGGGTTACTTCCGATGGTGTAACACCCATCCACGCGTTGCCTTTGATGGATTCATCATCAGCCTGAGCCGTTTTCTCTGTTGACGGGCGGGCTTCCAGCGTGGCTTCTACCTGCATGGTCTTGCCATCACGGATGATATCCAGCTTTACTTTCTGACCCACTACCGTGGCACGGGCCAGGTAGCTGATAAGGTCTTCAAATTTACGAAGTTCCTGTCCATCAATAGCTGTGATCACATCGCCGCCGACCTTAACTTTGACGCCATTGATTTTTGTCTCTTTTGTACTGCCGATCAGTCCGGCTTTATCGGCAGGGGTGTTCGGATTGATCGAATTGACGAGAATACCGCGTTGGGTTTCTTTCAATCCCATGGCTTTCGCCAGGTCTGAAGTCAACGTGCCACCGCTCAACCCCAGGTATGTGTAAGAATATTTTCCATCCTGTATCAATGCAGGAACAACTTTCTGAAGGATGGCGGAAGGAACAGCGAAACCGACACCGGCATTGGCCCGTACCGGAGATTCAATGGCTGTGGGCACTCCAACCACCTGACCTGATGTGTTGACAAGCACACCACCAGAATTACCCGGATTGATGGTAGCATCCGTTTGAATAATATCGGGAATTGAATAACTACCAGAACTTGATCCGCTATCCACAGGCAATGTGCGGCCGAGGGCGGAAACGATACCTACACTATAACTGCCTTCGAGGCCGAATGGATTGCCAATAGCCATCACAAGGTTTCCAACCTTAAGTTTGTTGGAATCGGCCAATTCAACCGGTTTCAGATCAACTATACCTTTATCGACTTTGATAACAGCCAGGTCGCTGTTTTTGTCCGTGCCAACCACTTTACCAGGGAGACTCGTGCCATCTGAAAATGTCACATTGATCGTGTCGGCCCCATCCACCACATGATTATTGGTGACAATATGCCCTTCGCGATCCCACACAAAACCGGATCCCGCTCCCTGCCGTAATTGCTCCTGTGAACCTTTTTCGTCCGGTAGTAGGTTATCCGGCATATCAGGGAAATTAAACGGCAGGTCTAAACCCTGCATTTGAGTCTTCACAAAAGAAGTTACCTCAATGCTGACTACGGAAGGGTTCACACGTTCATATACCCCGGTCAGCATGGCTTCATAACTATCCAGCGATCCCTGCTCCGCGGTTTTTTTAGCGGAGGATGAATCAGGAATGACCGTGGCTGTAGAAGCTTCTGAGGGCGCGGACTTTTGTGATTCTGTGGATGCTTCAGGTGCCGGCCTGGTCTTCGAAATGGTCGGCATGGTAAAGCTGCATGCTGATAACAACAGCATCGCAATAACAATACTACTGGTAACAATGGATAATCGTTTCATTCTTAATCATCCTCTGGTTATTATGAGATTTCACAATAAAGAGTACTCCGAATAAACACGATTATCTTTATATTAAGTTGAAGATAAGCTTAAGAAAACCTTAAGAAGGTTTAACTGGTATTACTATGTTAAATTCACTCCCGGCGCCTGGTTGACTGTCCAGTTCGATTCGTCCTCCATGCGCTTCCACAATATCACGCGCAATCGTCAATCCCAATCCCATACCCTGCGAAAAACGCTTTGATGTGCTCCCGCGCGAAAAGGCCTCAAAGATTTTTTGCTGTTCAGAAAGCGGAATCCCCGGCCCGGTGTCTTTAACCATAATCTTCAAGTTGCTATGAGAAATTTCACTACCAAGGGTGATCGTTCCTCCCGAAGGCGTATAACGAATGGCGTTACTTACCAGGTTTTGCACAGCCAGGGTAAGTTGTTCCGCGTCGAGGTCGACAACCGGCATGTCGGGTTGGATGTTATTTTCCCAGGTCAATTTCTTTTCCAGGGCTTCCTGCCGGTAAGTTTCAGTAATACGGTGAAGCCACTCTTCCACTTTAAGCGGCTCACGTCGCAAAACCAGTGTGCCAGCTAATTCATTGTGCAAATTTGCCAGTTCACCTACCAGATGGTCCAACCGGTGAAGCTCCCCGGCCATACCATCTAATAATTCAGCCTGCAATGCTTTGTCTTTATCAGCCCCTCCCGCCAATGCCTGTACGGCAGATTGCAACGACCCGAGCGGTCGGCCTATTTCATGAACCAGATTCGAGAGCAGCCGCTTTCGATTGTCTTCGGCATTTTTTAGCCGAGTAGCCAGCGTGTTGAACGCCCGATACAATTGACGAATTTCGTCTGGTTTTTTACTTTCATCCAGTAAATTTAATGACTGCCCTGTTGATAAATTCGTCACAGCCTGAGTGGCAGCCCTTAATTGCCTCGCCAGATCGCGAGAAAGCAGCGTTCCCAGCAGGATACCGGCGGCTAATCCGACCGCTATCACCCAAATCGTCACCTGCCGCAATTGCAGCGACCGTTGATAAATATCCATAATCGGATTATCCATCTTTACAAAGCCGAGCAGTAGTCCATCATTGCGTACCACGGGTATAACTACCTCCCGTTGTTCTGGAGCCTCGCGAGAAGCATTTTTAATTGCTTCTTCCACAGACTGGTATTCACCAGTATAGGCAATCGTTCCGATTAGTCCTTCGTCAGCCGGGTCACTGGTAACTAAAATTCTCCCGCCAGTATCCAGCAGCATCACACGCGCGCTTAACCGCGGGCTGATACGTTGTAGGAATTTTTCGGCAGAATTCTTGTCCAGCCAGATATCCGGTTGAACGCTGGCTGTATCCGCCACCAGAATAGCCTGCCGGCTTAGATCGCGCGATACGCTGGCAACGATACCCTGCGTCTCCAGCAGGTAGATCATTAATAGCCCCACAAACGGGAGCACAAGAAATAACGGCAGTAAATTACTGACAATTAAACGAAATCGCAAGGAACGGGGTTTCATTTTTCCACCGGTATAAATTTATATCCGATTCCGCGTACAGTTTGGATCATCGGCGCATTATTATGCGTATCACCCAATTTTTCACGAAGCCATCGGATATGCACATAAACAACCTGTGGTTGTCCCTCAAATTCAGCTCCCCACACTCGGTTCAGTATATCTTCCGTTGAAAGTACTTTCCCCGCATTCAAGACGAGTAAATAAAGCAGGTCAAATTCTTTGGGTGAAAGGTAGATCGGTTCACCGCCCAACAGTACCTGGTGACCGGCAGGATCAATGGAGAGGTTACCCTGTATTATCGTGCCTTCTGGTTCTGATGCTGTATCTTTTATGGATGAGGTTCGCCGGATTACAGCCTTCACATGGGCCTGAAGGATATCAAATTCAAAAGGTTTGGTGATGTAATCATCTGCGCCCAGTTCCAATCCGAGAATCTCATCAACACCACGGCGGCGGGCTGTCAACAATATGACTGGTACACCCATCTGGTCTCGGATGATCTTCAAGGCATCCAATCCATCCATACCCGGAAGACCAATATCTAAAATGACCAGATCTGGGCGGTGTTGCCGGATGATTTCGATTCCGCTTTCGGCATCAGCAGCGGTGGAAACAGTGTACCCGGCCTGTTGTAAATTAAAAGCCAGGCTTCGACGCATTAGCTTATCATCATCGATTAACAGGATTGTTCCGGGCATAGTCACCATAATGCGATGGAGCGTTGTTTTTTAAGGATTCACTCATGTTTATACAACCATTTCATATTTTATTCATATATTTTCTAAAATTCTATGTTGTACAATACGATTACGCAATCAGGGCAGAAAGGACAAAAAATGTTTCCAGGAATTCACTGGTATGGCTCTTATGGTACATATCTACTATTCGCGCTTCCGGCGCTGATACTCGGATTGATCGCCCAGGCGAAAGTAAAATCCGCTTTTGACAAATATTCGCGGGTAAAGAATTACACCGGCTTAACCGGCGCGCAGGTCGCCCGGCGGGTGCTGGATTCAAATGGATTACATGATATTCGTATCGAACCGGTGCATGGCATGCTGAGCGACCATTATGATCCATCGTCAAAAACCTTACGGTTAAGTGATAGTGTGTATGATGTTCCATCCATCGCCGCCGCCGGTGTTGCCGCCCATGAATCCGGTCACGCCATTCAAGACGCGGAACGCTACGGTCCATTAGTATTACGGACCGCGCTGGTTCCCACTGTGCAAATTGGATCATGGCTTGGTCCGATAATCTTCATGGTTGGACTTCTCTTCGCCACTCCATTTGGCGAAAAGATGGCCATTTTTGGTCTGATTCTGTTTGCCCTGACAGCAGTGTTTTCAATTGTGACTTTGCCGGTTGAGATCAATGCCTCCAAACGCGCGAAAGCCGCCCTTGAATCATCCGGTTTCATTGGGATGGGGCAAATGGAAGGCGTTCACAGCGTGCTAGACGCGGCCGCGTTGACGTATGTAGCAGCAGCCGCTCAGGCGGTTTCCACTATACTGTATTACGCGTTTATTCTGCTCGGCCGGCGCGACGACCGATAAACAACCGTTAGTTCTCAAACAGATCAGGCCACATCGCGGCCTGGTTTTGTTTTAACCAATTCCGGTATTCCTGATAGTCAGGGCAGTATTTACCTACCAGAGCCCAGAATGCTTTAGAGTGGTTATGTTCTGTCATATGGGCCAGTTCATGCACTACCACGTAATCCAATACTTCCGGCGGTGCCATGATCAACCGCCAGTTGAAACTCAATGTGCCCCGGGTGGAACATGATCCCCATCGGGTCCGCTGGCTGCGGATGGCCATACCGGATGGCTTCACCCCCATCTGTTTGGCTCGTATTCGTACCTGGTGGAAAAGGGCGGCTTCCGCCTGGTTGACCAACCACTTATGCAGTTGTTTCGTGGATGAACCCCGCCCGGTTATCACCCGGATACTTCCCTGGCACGCGATAACCTGGGGTTTCTCAAAAATGCCGGCAGATTTGACATCGATTGTGACCGGTTTTCCCTGGAAAAGGATCTGTCCTTCAGGAAGCGACCTCTTTTTTATCCTCGCTTTGTGCTTTTGTAGTTTAGTCTGCTTCTCTATGATCCAATCAGCATACTCTTTTATCAGCTTATCCGGCCGCAGATGAGATCCTTCCGGTAATACGATCTCAATTTTTTCCGCCGTTACTGAAATGCGCCAGCGTCGGGCGCGATTAGAATACCGTACCTGATATACAATGGATTGCACCCCGGAAGAAATTGAAACAGAAGTGTGATTGACCGGTTCTTTCATTTTGCCTGACATGTTCGAGTATGATAAAGTTAAGCTCACATTCACGCAAGTTAATGACAGCCTAAATTTACCTGTAAGGTTTCCATGACTGAAAAAAACATCCCTGATATTGTAGTCTCTCGACTTCCTGTGTACCTGCAAACCCTTCAGCTATTAAAAAAAGAAGGAAAAACCATCACATCATCGCAAGAGTTGGGAGAAAAATCCGGCATTACCGCCGCCCAGGTGCGCAAAGATCTGTCGTTTTTCGGAGAATTCGGCAAGCAGGGAAGCGGTTACAACATCGACTTCCTGACGGAAAAAATCCTGGCCATTCTTAAATTGGATCGCGTGTGGGATGTAGCATTGGTCGGTATTGGCGATCTGGGGCACGCCATTGCCCGATATCCCGGGTTTGCTGAGCGTGGCTTTAATATCCGATTCATTTTTGATAGTGACCCGAAAAAGATCGGCATCAAGGTGGGAAACCACGAAGTGCAATCCATGGATAACATGGTTGAGGTAATTCGCGGGGCTGGCATCCGGGTGGCAATGATCACCGTACCATCCCATGCCGCACAAACAGTAGCCGACCTTCTGATTGAAGCCGGCGTAAAAGCCATATTGAATTACGCCCCGGTTCCCCTGATTGTGCCTGACGGTGTGCGCGTGGAAACCGTCAGCCCGATCATTCAAATGGAACACATGACGTACTATTTATAGTTTCGAGTCCTTAATGCATTTTTCCAATCGGGGAATATCATTTTTTATGGTATCCCAGACCATCTGGTTATCGAAATTAAAATAAATATGTACCAGTCTATTTCGCATGGCACGGATTAAATTCCAGGGAATTTCGGGATATTTTTCTTGTATCGATTCTGGAATGGCGTTTCAAGCTTCCCCGATAATGATCAAACACATTTGCACGGCATGCTGGGTTTTCGCATCCTGCAAATAATCTTCAAAATCCATTGAATCGGTAAACATGTGGATTTTGTCTATTTCTTCCAAAATATCATCTAGCCGTTCCCGATAATGTCTAAGTGACAAGCAGGACATCCTTTTCCACCTCTTCTCTTATGTACGGCTTGAGACTTTGAGGTGTTCCGATATCAACTTTTTTTCCCAACAAATCTTCAAGAAACAGTTGTAATGACGCAAGCCCAAATAAGCCAGTTGGTCTGGAAAACTCAACAAGAAAGTCAACATCACTGACTGGCATTGCTTCATCACGCGCATAGGAACAAAACAGGTACAGGTGTTTGCCTCCGTATTGTTCCAGAATCAGCTGCCGGTTTTGCGAGATTAGGGAAAAATTTGTTCCCGATTCATGACCTCATTATACAGGTAGCAAACTGCGGCGCAACAGTTCGCGCATCGACATGGCTTTCGCGGCGCCTTCCGCCGTACAGGTCAACGGGTTATCCACCAGATAGGCAGGAATTCCCAGCGCCTTGGTCAGGTACTTATCCACACCTCGCAGCAATGAACCGCCGCCGCACAGGGCCACACCGCGGTCGATGATGTCAGAAAGCAGTTCAGGTGGTGTCTTCTCCAATACCTTGCGGGCGGTGTTGACAACTTCTGTCATCGGCTCCTGAAGAGCTTCCATCAGATCATCCGTGGTCAGGTTGACCGGCCGGGGTAACCCTGAAACCTGGTCCTGACCTTGAACTTCCATAGCCAATTGCTGTTCCTGGGGAACCACAGACCCGATCTTTATTTTCAATAGTTCCGCGGTTGGTTGACCAATGATCACGCCGTATTTGCGTCGGGTATAGGTAATGATGGCATCATCAAAACGCAGTCCACCCGCGGGCGATGTTTCTGCTGTGACGATGGAGTACATCGAAAGCACGGCGGCCTGCATGGTTCCCCCGCCCATACTGATGACCATATTCCCCGTAGGGGTGCCGATGGGCAGGTCGATTCCCAGGGCGGCCGCCAGTGGCTGCTGGATCAATGCGACATCACGCGGTCCGGCACCAAGACTGGCTTCTTGAACAGCGCGGCTTTCTACGCTGGTCACGCCAAAGGGTACGGTTACCATCACTTTAGGTTTGGAAAAGAATGAAGGACCACACAGTTTCTTGACAAAGAAACTCAATAATTTTTCGGTGATCTCATATTCCGCGATCACGCCATGCTGCAAAGGGCGCACAACTTCGATCGAATCCGGCACGCGGCCGATCATATCGCTGGCCGCCTGGCCGCATTCAACCATTTTCATCTCATCGGGAATGATGGCTACAACCGTAGGCTCCTGCAGAAGAATCTGATTGCCTTCGGCAATCACAATATTCATCGTGCCCAGGTCGATGCCTAATTCTCGGGAAAAACCGGGCATAGGTCTTTTATCCTCTCATCGATCATCAACGGCTCTGTTTGGCTTTATAACGCCGCGCAGCATCAAGCCGCAGGTTGGAACGGCGCATGGCCGCCTGTATCGCCAGATATTCATCTGTCTGAGTCTGGGGTGTTTTGGCCAGTGCGTCTTCCGCGCGCTTACGGGCCATCTCAGCCCGGTGAATATCAATCTCGTCCACGTTCTCCGCGGCGTCTGCCAGTATGGTAACCTGATCAGGCTGAACTTCCGCCACGCCGCCTGCTACGGTGAAGAATTGTTCATCTGTTTTGGTCTTCACAGAAACAACACCGAAACGGAGAAGCGTCAATACAGGTGAGTGGTTCGGCAGAATACCCATATCACCTTCCACTCCCGGAAGATTGACAATATCCACATCTCCCTGGAAGACGATCCGATCCTGCGAGACTACTTCACAACGAATGGGCATTCAAGCTCCTTAACCGGCCAGCGTCTTGGCCTTTTCGATGGCATCTTCGATCGTTCCAACCATGCTGAAGGCTTGCTCGGGCAGATCATCATGTTTGCCATCCAGTATCTCGCGGAAACTGCGTACCGTGTCACGCAGGGGCACATAGCGGCCAGGGATGCCGGTAAACTGCTCGGCAACAGACATCGGCTGCGAGAAGAAACGTTCGATCTTGCGGGCGCGAGAGACAATGATCTTGTCTTCTTCACTGACTTCGTCAATACCCAGAATGGCAATGATATCCTGCAGGTCTTTGTAACGCTGCAAGATCCGTTGCACTTCGCGGGCAGTGTTGTAGTGCTCATCACCCACGATCTTGGGGTCAAGAATACGGGATGTGGAAGCCAGCGGGTCAACCGCCGGATAAATACCTTTTTCAGAGATGGCGCGTTCCAGAGCGATGGTGGCATCCAGATGGGTGAAGGTCGCTACTGGAGCCGGGTCAGAGTAGTCATCCGCCGGTACATAGACGGCCTGCATGGAGGTGATGGAACCGGTGCGTGTGGAGGTGATACGCTCTTGCAGTTCACCCATTTCGGTGGCCAGTGTCGGCTGGTAACCCACAGCCGAAGGCATACGCCCGAGCAACGCGGAGACTTCGGAGCCAGACATAGTGAAGCGGAAGATGTTATCAATAAAGAGCAGAACGTCTTTCCCCTGGTCACGGAAGTATTCCGCCATGGCCAACGCGGAAAGCGCCACACGCAGGCGTACGCCAGATGGTTCATTCATCTGCCCGTAAACCATCACGGTATCTTTCATTACGCCCGATTCGAGCATCTCACGGTACAACTGCGTTCCTTCACGGGTACGTTCACCCACACCGGCAAACACAGAATTTCCCTGGTGAACCGTGGCGATGGAACGGATCAGTTCCATAATGATGACTGTCTTGCCCACGCCTGCACCACCGAAAATGCCGGTCTTGCCGCCTTTGGTGAAAGGGGCGATCAGGTCGATGACTTTTAAACCCGTCTCAAATACTTCAACTCGGGTGGATTGTTCTTCAAATTTCGGAGCGGGCCGATGGATGGGGTATCGAGCCTCAGCAACCAGTTCCCCTTTGTTGTCAACAGTATTTCCCAGCACGTTGAATATGCGTCCCAGAATATTGGGGCCAACGGGCACCTGGATCGGGAACCCGGTGCGTTTAACCGGTACATTACGCTGCATACCGTCAGTGGTATCCATTGCTACACAGCGCACCATATTGTCCCCCAGGTGTTTTTCAACTTCCAGAACAATAGAAGGACCTTCTGCTGAGACAACCTCAAGAGCTTCATACAATTCAGGCATATTATCCGCGGAGAATTCCACATCCACCACACTACCCTGAACCTGTGCGACACGCCCGGTTTGAAATTCCATAACTACCTCCCAGTATTGTCCGCCTTACGCGGTCTCCTCGGATTTTATTGCCACGGCAGCCATGGCTTCGGCGCCGCCGGTGATATCCAGCATATCATTGGTGATCGCCTGCTGGCGGGCTTTGTTGTAATCCATTTGCAATGAAGCGATCAACTCACGGGCGTTATCAGTGGCATTACGCATTGAGACCATGCGGGCTGCCTGTTCACTGGCCTGCGAAGTCAGGATCGCCTGGTACACCTGTAATTCAGTAAACCGGGTGATAATGCCCTCCAGAATCCGGCGGTCATCCGGTTCGTATTCGAAAACCGAATTCGTTTTGTGGTGAGTTACGTTATACGCCACTACACGATCTTCCGCGTATTCCACTTCAAGGGGAAGCAGTTTACGGATGACTACATCCTGCTTGACCATGCTGTGAAAATCGGTATACACAAGAAAAACCTGGTCAGCCCGGCCTTCGAGGTATTCTTCAATCGCAAGATGACCGACAGCCGACAGGCTGGCAAAGGATGGGGCAATGGGAATATCGCTGAAATCCGCGATCACGTTGCGCCGCCGGCGTAATAACATATCACGGCCTTTTCGGCCAACGGCAATATAACTTACACCAGCCGAGAAATCTCGAAAGGTATCCAATGCGTCTTTGACCAGATTTACATTGAACGCGCCGGCCAATCCGCGATCACCGCTGATTAAAATCACCAGAACGTTCTTTACTTCATCTCTTTCTTTTAGAAGAGGATGCAGGCTGGCATGCCCTGGCTGTCGCGCCAGGTGAACCAGCAATTTCCAGGATTTTTCTGCGTAAGGCCGGGTGGCGTTGACCGCCGCGATGGCTTTGCGCACCTTGGCTGCGCTGACTGTTTCCAGCGCGCGGGTAACCTGGGCGATACTCTTTACGCTCCGGATACGGAGCCGCATTTCGCGAGCAGATGCCATTCAGAATGGTCCTTTAGGTCTTCAGATCAGGCTGTAAAGGAAGCATTGAATGTCTTGAGAGCTTCCCTGAGTTTCTTATCGGTTTCAGGCGTAATCATTTTCTTCTCAGCGATATCCTTGCCAAGTGCCGGATAACTTGTTTCCATAAACCGCAGCATCGCGGATTCCCACGAGCGCATTTTTTCCACAGGGATCTGATCGGCATAACCATTTGTTCCGGCAAACAGCACTGTCACCATCTGTTCCAATGACATGGGTTCGTATTGAAGCTGTTTGAGAATTTCCTGCAAACGCTGACCGCGGTTCAACTGTGCCTGGGTGGATTTATCCAGATCAGAACCGAACATGGCAAAAGCAGCCAGATCACGATAGGCAGCCATGTCTAACCGTAAGCGTGAGGCCACCTGTTTCATGGCTTTGGTTTGAGCTGAGCCGCCCACACGCGATACGGATATACCCACATTTACAGCCGGACGTATACCGGCATTGAAAAGGTTAGATTCAAGGTAAATCTGTCCGTCAGTAATGGAGATCACGTTTGTGGGGATGTACGCTGAAACATCACCCAGCAGTGTTTCAATGATAGGCAGGGCGGTCAATGAACCACCGGTGCCTTCCACTTTGACGATCTTGCAATTATCCGCATCCGTCCGGGCTTTGAGGGCGGCTTCGGCTTCGTCTTTGGAACGTGGGCCTTCATAGACAACATTGTCAATACCATCAGACAGTCTGGCCAATGGCGCCGTGAAGTCTTTGGAGACGATCACATATTTATTGGCTAAACGGGCCGCTCGTTCAAGCAGGCGGCTGTGCAAATAGAACACATCGCCGGGATACGCTTCGCGGCCTGGCGGACGGCGCAACAGTAAAGAAACCTGACGGTATGCCCAGGCGTGTTTGGAAATATCATCATAGATGACCAGCGCGTCTTTACCGCGTTCCATGAAATCTTCGCCAATGGCGCAGCCGGAATACGGGGCAATATACTGCATGGCAGCCGGCTCATCCGCGGCAGCGATCACCACTACGGTGTGACTCATGGCACCGTAACGTTCTAATAACGCGATTGTGCGGGCCACCGATGATTTCTTTTGTCCGATGGCCACATAGATACAAATAAGGTCTTTTCCCTTCTGGTTGATAATCGTATCGATAGCCAGAGCAGTTTTCCCTGTCTGGCGGTCACCAATAATTAATTCACGCTGACCGCGCCCAATGGGGATCATGGCATCAATGGCTTTAATACCGGTCTGGACGGGTGTGTCAACGTCCTGCCGTTCAACCACGTTTGGAGCGATACGTTCGATGGGCAGGTAACGGCTGAAATCCAGCGCCCCTTTGCCATCCACCGGTTCACCCAGCGCGTTGACCACACGGCCAACTAACCCGTCTCCTACCGGAACAGAAGCAATACGTCCGGTTGATCGAACCTGCATACCTTCTGTAACCGTGGAATAGTCACCCAGAATGATGATGCCTACGCTATTTTTTTCCAGGTTAAAGGCGATACCCATTACGCCATTTTCAAATTGAACCAGTTCCTGCGACCGGACAGAGGAAAGCCCATCCGCTCTGGCGATTCCATCACCGGCTTCTGTGACGACCCCAACATCGCGTATCTCTACCTGTGGCTTGAAGGACTCGATCTTTTGGGTCAAATCCCTGGTGATGGAAGAAACTATATCGGGCATACTACCTCCTACCGGATTGGCATAAACACTAACCTTGGAATTTTAATCCAAAATTCGGTTGTATTCAAATGGGAAATCTATGAATGAATTGTATCATCGTCTGATTTACGTGATCAGGTTGGTCGATGATAACACCATGTCCGGCATTTTCAATCACAATCATTTGACAGCCGGGTATCCCGGTATAAAGGTCGCGTTGATTCTCGAGTGGGACAGTAGTGTCATTTCGACCCGAAATTACGAGTGAAGGAATTTGTATGTTCCGAATTTCTCTGCGCGCATCAAACAGGGCAATCTCTCTCATAGCCTGCTTATAAACGATCGAATCTGCCTGGCGAATATGCCGAATTAACTGTTCTCGAAGTTCCTGTTGATCCACACCGGGGAAAATACGGGAGGCTGTTAGTTCCGCCTGAGAGCCGGCTCCCCTTACCCGCGCGCGGATGTATCGCCGGAGCAGGTAGAACCATTCATTCCAGCGTTTGGGGCGAAGTGTGGCAAATGTGTTGATCAATATAAGGCTGGTAATCCTTCCAGGATACTGTATCGCCATTTGAAGCGCGACAGTCCCCCCCATAGAAATTCCGGCCAGGTGAAAACGGTCAATTTTCAATCGGTCTGCCAGAGAAATGATGGCATCTGCGGCATACCGAATGCTCCATTTTTCTCCTGTAAATGTAGAGCGTCCAAAACCGGGTAGATCCGGCGCGATCGGACGGTATCCGGCTGAAGCCAGAGCGTCAAACTGGTAGGTCCAACTACTGGCTTCTGTTCCAAGCCCGTGTATTAAGAAAATGGCCGCTTTATTTTCGGGATACGGATCAAGAAAAAAGACAGCGGGTATTTGGATGTTTTCTGTATCCATATTTCTTGATTATTTAGCACCTCGAATCTTGAAATTATCAAATCCCACGATCAAACCTCCCCGTTCCCATGTCCCGGCAATCAATCCGGTATCACCGGTGGCAAAGTCTGAATCCATGGTAGATATCAACAGATTGCCATTTAGCCCCAGTCCAAGTTGATTACCCACACAGGCAGCCGTCAACCTCTTCTCGGATGTCCCGGCCAATCCGTCAAAATATTCCCAATCTACCAGCGTATTGATGCGGCCGGAATTATTTTTCCAGATAGACGCGTAACCATCTTCGCTGACTTCCAACGCATAATAACTGCCATCAGGTTGATAACGACAGATCAAACCATAATCACCCCCTCCAGTGGATTGCAAAACCCGGGCGGAAAAATCAACTACAATATCTGCCGCTTTGTACCCGGATGTTCCGGAAAGTACCATTTTGGGGGTGTTGACCTGTATGACGTACATTCCACTGGCAATTCCGACAGAACCATCTTCATCCACCTGAGCGGTCCAGCCGCTGGCAGGATTAGAAAAATCATTGAAATACAGGTCACCACCCATTTCCGGAATCGGGTTTTGTTGTTGGGGCATATTGGTGACAATTTTCTCTTCCCCGCGTTTCGCGGCCTCGATCAACGGCAATGCCAGCTTAATCGGGCGCAGAGAATTAATGAATCCACCGGTGGGGACACAGGTGTCGTATTCATTTATCACGCCATCACGGTTCGTATCTGCCAGAGTACGGCAATCCACTATACCGGCTTCTGTTCCCGAACCAAGTTGGGTTGGGATACCCACCAGTTCTCCGGCATCGTTGGAAGCCAATCCTCCGCTGTTACCGCCGGCGATGGTAGCTGAGGTTTTGATAAAAGCCCTGTTCCCATAAGGAGATTCGGATGAAAAACCAGCCACTTCACCGGTGGTCAATGTGATCGTTTCTCCACCGATTCCTGGATAACCAAGAATAGTCAATGTATCTCCCAGGCTTAATGCATCTGAATTTCCAAGAGAAACAGCAGGAAATTTAAAAGCAGCAGGATCTATCGGCTGACCATTGATATCGTGGGTTATTTTTAATACCGCCAGATCAAGCGCCTCATCGGCCTGGATCACTTTCGCGTAATAAGCCGGTACAGGTTTTTCATCTGCCCGAAAGGTCGGAGAAATGGTCAATGCTTCGATCGGGTAGGTTTTATCAGAAAGCACCACATGCGCGTTAGTTAAAATCAAACCAGCGGACGTTACAAAAGTTCCCGAGCCCGTCCACCCTTCAACCAGTGACCCGTTCTGCCGGATGAGCGCAGAAACCAGCACCACAGATTGGAACGGTATGACCTTTTTACCAAACGACGAGACTGTTACTTGAGGTTCTGCGGTATCTTCAGGTTTTGATAACATAATTGGACTGGGTGTCGGGAATCGCCGCGCGAATGACATGGTACCCCAGTAATAGAGCAATACTGCCAGGCCACAACCTGCCACCAGAAAAATAGCCAGACCCACTAACGCCTTAATCCTCTTCGTCATCAACTCTCCGGGTTCGGGCATAATGCGTGCAACAGAATTAAAGTATACTTGCCAAATCCGCCATCCGCGTGACAAACCTATTATCTCTCTACTGGAGGCTTAATGGAAAAATTCATCATAGAGGGGGGCATACCGTTATCAGGTGAAGTAACACCATCGGGCAATAAGAACGCCGCCCTGCCCCTGCTGGCAGCCTGCCTTCTGACCGATGAACCGGTGATCCTTCATAATGTTCCCTATATCCGTGATGTACAGACCATGCGAGCCCTGCTGGAAAGCCTGGGGGTCAGTATTGACGAAGTTGGTGACCATACCTGGCGAGTTCAGGCGGCAGAAGTTCGCCCCGCTGACCTGGACCCTGATATCTGCCGGCGTATTCGCGCTTCCATCCTGTTGGCCGGCCCAATGACCGCCCGGACAGGTGAATTGCACCTTCCCCCGCCAGGCGGTGACGTGATCGGGCGGCGCAGAGTTGACACACATATCATCGCGATCAAAAAACTGGGGGCTGAAGTGGAATATGACCGTTCCTTTCACTTTCACGCCCGTGGACTGACCGGCGCGGATATTCTTCTGGATGAAGCATCCGTAACCGCCACAGAGAATGCCATCATGGCCTGTGTAACGGCCAAAGGACGATCTATCATCCGAAACGCGGCATCTGAACCGCATATTCAGGAGTTGTGTCATCTGTTGAATATGATGGGGGCAAAGATCCTGCATATCGGGTCCAACACTTTGAAAATTGATGGAGTGGAAAAACTTCATGGGGGTGAATTTACCATCGGGCCTGATTATCTTGAGGTGATCAGCCATGTAGGAGCGGCAGTTGTCACAAAAGGCTCCATACGCATCCGCAACGCGGGAGTTCAGTATTTAGATATGATCCGTCTCGTGATGGGACGCCTTGGTGTGATATGGGAGGTCGATGGTGAAGATATCATTGTTCCTAAAGACCAACCACTGACCATTGAAAGCGACCTGGGGGGAATGGTTCCTGAGATCTCTGTTATGCCCTGGCCGGCTTTCCCCACAGACCTGATGAGTATCTGTATCGTCATTGCCACTCAGTCAAACGGCATGGTCCTCTTCCATGATTGGATGTACCCGAGTCGTATGTACTTTACCGACAAGCTGGTGGGAATGGGTGCCAAGATCGTGATGTGCGACCCCCACCGCTGTATCGTTCAGGGTCCCAGTAAGCTTTACAGTGAAAAAATGGAAAGCCCTGATATTCGCGCCGGAATGGCGCTGGTGCTGGCTGCCCTTTCGGCGGAAGGGAAATCTCAGATCCGAAACATCGGGCAGATCGACCGTGGATACGAGAATATTGATAAAAAATTGGCTGCCATGGGCGCCAATATCCAACGCTTGCACGAAGAATAAATAATAAAACAAAGAAAAAAGCCGGCTCTTCTCAAAAGATGAGCCGGCTCATTTCATATTGGGTTAGATAAAATCAGGCTACAGTGGCTGTCTTCGCCACTTCAAGGAACTGGTTGACCACTTCCTTCAGCATACCTTCAGATAACGCTCCAACCTGAGTATGCAACACTTTACCGCCAGAGATCATCAACATTGTGGGAATACCCTGAACGGAATATTTATACGCCCATTCCTGATTCTCGTCTGTATTGACTTTGGCGATTACCAGCTTGCCATCATATTCTTTGGCCAGCTTATCCAGAATAGGAGCCACCATACGGCAAGGGCCGCACCATGGAGCCCAGAAATCAACGATTACCGGGAGATTGGATTTTAAAACGACTTTTTCAAATTCAGCATCAGTTACGTGGATGGGTTCAGCTGTTCCCATGTCTAACTCCTTAAAATTATTCTTGATTACCTACCTATAGTACATCGTCTGATCGTTGTATACCACAGGTCGTTATACATATTTGAAGAGTTCGATCAAAAAAGGTTACAAAAAAAGACCGGGAAATCCCGGTCTTTTTGGAGGAAATTATTTTGCTTTTACGGTGATGGTTTTTGGTCGTAGTTCTTCGGCTTTAGGCAATGTGAGGGTGAGAACCCCATTTTCAAATTCTGCCTTGGCTTTATCGGATTGAACGGCAGAAGGCAGCGGCATTGACCGGGAAAAGCTTCCGCTCCGGCGTTCGCGGATATGGTATGACGCCTCTTTCACTTCTTCATCCGCTTTCATTTCGCCGCGGAGGGTCAGCACATCGCCAACCACGGAGATTTGAATATCCTCCGCTTTCATACCCGGCAGAGATGCCTTTACAACAATGTCATTCTCTGTCTGGTACATGTCCACAGACGGGATATCGAACAGGTCATTGTCTCTCCAACCACGTCCGTAGAAGTTCTCAAACAGACGGTCCATCGCGTCACTCATCCGGACCATTTCACGTATAGGTTCAAAACGCACTAAATTAGCCATTTCAACCTCCTTAATAAAAATACGGGTTTGTTTCAAGGATCATATTAAGAAGGGAATATTAACAAATCGCAAGAAAAAGATCAGAAAATCATAAGAAAGCAAAACGGAACCATATACGATTCCGTTCTGAAAAAAATCCAACAATATCAACTTAAAGGAACTGAACGTTACACGCCCTTTTCGCGTTTGAAATCGACAAACCGATAGCCTACTCCGCGCTCCGTGAAAATATAGCGTGGATTGGTAAGGTCAGGTTCAAGTTTTTGACGCAGGTAGTTAATATATAACCGCACATAATGGGGTTCATCGCGGTATTCATATCCCCATACTTTTGCCAGTAATTGGTCGTACGTCAATACCCAGCCGGCATTCTGTACCAGGTGATATAGAAGGCGATATTCTGTTGGACGCAATTTGACGATCTCGCCATCTACCCATACTTCGCGTTTTCCAAAATCAATCTTCAGGCGGTTATCCACTTCGATCATTTCATGAGAGGGGCTGGCCGTTCCCATTTCAGCGCGCCGCATTACCGCTTTTACCCGGCTGGTCAATTCACGCGGGCTAAAGGGTTTGGTGATGTAATCATCGGCACCCAGTTCCAGTCCGCGAACTTTGTCTTCTTCTTCGCCTTTTGCCGTCAGCATGATCACCGGAACACTACTAATCTCACGGATCATCTGCAGGGCTTCGAATCCATCGATATCCGGCATCATCACATCGAGCAAGATCAGATCCGGCATGGCATCACGCATTTTTTGAATGGCATCCAGCCCACGGTACGCTTCAACTACCTGGAACCCATCCTGTTCCAGATTCAGCCGGACAAAATGAGCCATGCGTTCTTCATCATCTACCACTAAAACGACACGGTTCTTGAGTGAATCGTCAGCCATTTATTACTCTCTAACGTGTGTAATGATCTCTTCTTCTTCTCCACTCGGCATAACTTCAATGAAGTTGATACGCGAAAGCGGCCAGATGACGGTCATCACATTTGGATCAATATGCATCAGGTCTTTGCCATCCCGTCTGCGGGGATTCTTAACGAATAGCATTGTGTCTGACACACCCGGGAGATCAGAAATCTCTCCCAGAACAGGGTCTTCATTAGATATATGAATGATTACGGTGGGCATAATTTTGCAGTCACCTGTTGACTAGAGATATGAATAATGATTTTGAATGTTCCAAGGGTAATCGTATCACCATTTTTAAGTGGAATATCCACATAGGCGGTAACACGTTCTCCATTGACTTTAGTGCCATTGGCCGAATCCAGGTCTACCAACATACATTTCCCCGGATACGTTTTCATAATCGCATGAAGTCGAGAAACACCTTTTTGAAAAGCGCCATATTGCGATAAATCCACATCGGGAATTAAAGCCTGGGTTTTACCCATTCGTCCGATCGTGTATTCACGGTTCTCCTTCAAACGCAGGCGTTTTCCGGAATCAACAAATTCAAGCACAACTTCATTTACCCCATCGGGGATCTGGTTAAAAATTTCCGCGCCGCACTCCGAACAAAATAGAGTGCCATTTCGTTCTTTATGGTTGCAGGATGGACATTTAATCATCTTGAGGTTCTTTCGACATAGGAAGTAGCAATGCCCGCGTGCCATATTTTATACGTTTTTCCGCTTCCGGGCTGTAACCTTTTCCGCTGGAGATCTTTTCGGCCTCCGAAAGTACCATTTTTCCCAGACTATCGCTTTCGCGCTTTTGAAGCAGGCGGGTGGCCAGGTTCTTCAGGTGCCGGGTGGCATTGGCGTGATCGCCCGCGGCTTCTTCGGCCCTGGCTTTTTCTTGCAGCCTATATAGAGTTAATTTTTCGATAGCTTCCACCAGTTCGCGCGGTGGAACAGATTTTTCCGGGTCATCTCGCACAGTGCGCCGTAACGATATTTCAATACGGTTCAACGGCTCTTTACGTGTTGGGATTTCCATCATCAATGCGCCTTGCAACATTGTGATAGTATCTTCATCTTTCAGGTCCGGGTTGATCTTGAATTCCAGCAGGATCTTGATCCGGTCATTAAATGGCAGGTTACCCAATCTCACCTGTGATTCAATTGGCAGTGGACTGGCATCCGGATAAATACGGAATAAATCCACCAGACTGGACTGTGCTGATTCTTCTATTCGCAGGGTTACATTGTGGGCATACACCTTGCTTAATGACGAAACCTGATTGCGGATGAACTGTTTCAGATCATCGATCGTGGTCACCAGACGGGCCGTGCCCCCGCTCAATCCCGTCATCCGGTCGAGGAAGACGTCATTCCACTCACTGCCAAATCCCAGCGCGCTGACAATAATTCCCCTGTCTCCTGCGCGTTGTGCCAGCTGCAGGCAGCCTTCTTCATCGCCATATGTATGGCCGTCTGTTAAAAGGATCATATGGCGGTTGGCATCGGTATTTCCGGTTTGCAGCAGCACATCCATGCCGCATTCCAGTCCACGCAATATCTCTGTGCCACCCCCGGTTTGTATGGTGGCGATACGTGGATCAGACAACATGGATTTCTTCACGCGTGTAGGCGGGATGACAACTTCAGCCCGGTCACTGAATGTGACAATGGATACCCAGTCATCCTGTTTAAGCTGCTTCATCAGTTCATACGCGGCTTTTTTTACCATATCAATCCGTTTATCTGCCATCGATGTGGACTTATCGATAACCAGGCAGATATTGCTGGTTGGCAGAACGTGTGATTTGGCTTCTTCCGCGTTGATGATCTCAAGTAACGAATACACATACTGTTCTTCTGGAATCATTAATAATGATTCAACAGAATATTGTGATTGTGTAACTATCGGCGCGCGTCCTTCGGATTGAGCCTGAGAAATAAGATAATCAATCCTTTTTTCTGTATTCGAAAGGACATCATACGCTTTTTGGATTACCATGAACTGATTGGCGGCATCAGGATCCGGATTGGCATCCGGGTGCAAACGCCGCGCGGCGTCAAAATACGCCCGCCGAATCTCGTCAGGCGATGCGTTGTTCGCTAAACCCAGTGACTCAAAAAGCCCAACCCCCATACCGGTTATCTCCGATTATTCAAAATTTTGAACCAGAATAACACTGATGTTATCCGGTCCGCCGGCTTGATTTGCCATATCCACCATACGCTGACAAATCTCAATTTGAGAACCTGACTTACGCAGGGCTTTTTGCAGGTTTGTTTTCCCAACAACACCCCACAGGCCATCGCTGCAGATCATCAACGAGCCCGGAGACGGGAAGGATAGGGTTTCAATATCCGGTCGGTAAGGTTCTGTTTGACCGACCGCCCTGTACAATACATTTCGCTGTGGATGAACACTGGCTTCTTTTTCTGAGATCTGCCCCAACTCTAACAGCCGTTTCACCAGAGAGTGATCTTTGGTTATGGGTTCCAGTTCGCCATCGGTCAGGGCAAAATACGCGCGGCTGTCACCCACATGCCCTATCGTAACCTGATCACCCACCACAAGTGCGGCGGTAAGGGTAGTGCCGCCTCCGGGAGCGGTTTGAATTACGGCGTCCTGGGCTTCTTCAAACCCCTGTTCCATAAGCTCTTGAAGGCTCGAGTCGATCGAAGCGGCTGTGCCTGTCATCATAGGGATGACCAACCGTTGCAACAAATAACCGCTCAGTGCGCGAATAGCCGCGCCGCTGGCCACTTCGCCATGCTGATGACCGCCCATACCATCTGCCACAATGAATAGACCAAAGGGAAACTCTGTTTCTCCTTCGCGCATAATGGAACTCATGGCGAACAGAGCATCTTCATTATGTTCCCGTTGCCGTCCGACCGATTGGCACGTACCATAAATATATTGCCCGACTTTTCGTTTTTCTTTCGTCTTAACGGTACTTTTTTGAATTTCTTCGGCGGCCGGAGTAGTTTTCATATCACCGGTTTCTTCCTTTTTTTGGAATAAACGACCCAAATTCATATTTCACCCGGTAATTTCAAATTTTTTTTGGGTCAGACAGGCAAGGCATATAACGTGTGATCCACCGAACCAAAATATACAACGTCATTATACACGATTGGTGTTCCCGTGATTGGCCCCCGCGTGGGGAACTTCCAACGTTCGCGCCCGGTTTTAAAATCCAGACAATACAGGTTCCCATCAGCAGATCCGCATATCAGGTTATCACGATATATCGCCGGAGAGCCGCTTACCTGATGATCTGTTTTAAATCGCCAGATTTCACGGCCATTCCCGCCATCGACACAATATATATTGTTATCGGCGGAACCGAAGAAAAGATAACCATCCGCGATACACGGTGATGAAACTGATCCTTTGCCCATTCGGAAGCGCCATATCGCCCAACCAGTTTTGGCATCTAACGCATAAAAAGTGGAATCAACCGAAGCAAAGAATAAACGTCCGTTGGATACCAAAGGTGACGATGTTATGGCACGCTTAGCCTGGAACCGGAATTTCACCGTTCCTCTGAAATCACAACAGGTCATCTCACCGCTTTCGCTTCCAAAGTAGATGAAATCATTCGTGATAAACGGCGTTGACCGAATAGCATCCTGAGTTTCTACCCGCCAGGATATTTTGTTGGCCGTCAGATTAATGGCATACAGGTATCCATCATCTGATCCGATAAACAGATGCCCTTCAGCCACCCTGCCGGAACTTCGAATCGCCCCCCCGGTGGCAACTTTCCAGATTTCCTTACCGTTACGAGCGCCTACCGCGTAGACGTGTTTATCTTCAGAACCAAACAGCAGTTTGCCATCAGCCAGAACTGGCTGAGAGACTATACCTCCATCCGTGGGGAACTTCCAGCGGAATTCGCCGGTATTGGCATCCAGAGCATAGACGTTATTATCATATACACCGATATACGCCAACCCACCCTCAATCAACGGCGTGGCTCTGATCTCATCTTCACATTCAAACTTCCAGAGTGGTTTGATATCCGATTCGGGTTCAAGTGAAAGGTTTACCTGCTGTGGAAGCTGTGCTGAAACTACCCGGTTACTGAAATTGGGCATCCCCTTACGACTGGCTACAGCGATCAATGCTTCCTTCATGGCCGATGCAGTCGGGTATCGATCTTTCGCGTTATACGCCAGCGCGGTATTGACCACCGCTTCTAACTCGGTAGATACCGAAGGATTGATCTGCCGTATCGGGCGTTCACTGAAGGTAAAAGGTGCTTCAACGCGGGGGTCTTTTTTTGTCAATAAGTGATGCAGGGTTGCCCCCAGCGCGTAAATATCCACTGTAGGACTGGCTTCACCCCGATATTGCTCAGGTGGGGCGTAACCTTCCGTTCCGATCATGGTCCCTTTCTGGCCCACCTTGAATACTTTGGCAATTCCAAAGTCGATCAGCACAATATGGTCATTGCGGTTTACCATGATATTGGAAGGTTTTACATCACGGAAAATGATCGGCTCCGGTTTGTGTGAATGCAGGAATTCAAGCACGTTACACATTTCGATTGCCCAGCCAATCACCTGCTCTTCCGGAAGGAACCCTTTCACATCAGCCAGGTATTTTTCAAGGTCCTTACCATCAATAAACTCGAGTACCAGATAGTACCGTTCATTGACCTCAAAGAAATCGAAGATCTTTGGGATGGAGGGGTGATTCAGAGAGACCAGTATATTGGCTTCTCTCTCAAAATTTACCAGCATGTTCTGACGAAGAGAAGGATCGCGTGTCTGGTTGATCATTTCTTTCACAGCAACAAGCTTCACCGCATTAACGAAATGCATGTCACGGGCACGGTAAACGGAGCCCATGCCTCCAGCTCCGACAACATCCTGGATCAAATAACGGTTGCCCAGAATCGAACCGGCTAACAGCGGCTTCTGAACTTCTTGAAAGGTTTGATCTTCCTGTGGATATCCTTGAGTTTCCAGACCCTTACTCCTGATAACAATATCCTGCTATGTTTGTAAACAGGTCAATTATAAATATTTCTGTAAAGGCTTGCAACTATTTTTGACATGTGTCTTTTATTTTTTTCTGTCAAACCGGTTGCGGATGGCATTCATCACAGGGGCATAATGCCCGCAAGTAATCCCAGGTATATATCCCCTCGTTATGACCATCTTCCCATGTAAATGAGATGGCATACGCGCCAACCGCGCGGGCTGATGTCAGATGCGTTGCCGGTGATTCAGGCAGATTGACATCAAATACCGCCGGATCCGGATCCTGACTCATGTTTTCATGCCCACCCCGGCATACAACACAGGGGCACCCTGCCCTTAGCAGAGTAAATGGATAGCAGCTCACATGACCGTCTGACCAGCGTACCGTTAAAATATTTTCCGTTTTGTTCGCAATAATTTCAACAGGCGATAATGACATATAAATTGCCTTCCATCTATTCAGGAACAACCGCCAGATAATCTGCTGCCGCCCATCCAGCACGGGAAGCGTCTTTTTGCGATTCCAATTTCCACCAGTTAAATCCATCTTTATGCGATGGACCATCTTTCACCAGAAATTGTTCCGAGTCTTTTCCCAACACAATAGCCGCCGCATTGACCCCCGGTTCGGCGCGCAGCCGAAGACCGGCACCTTCGGTTCCAGTGATCTCCACCATAACACCGATCTCGATCTTACCGGAGGCCTGTTCTTCTGGCGACAATGTCGGGGTCGGAGGAACTTCTGTTGGAATGATAACCGTTGCTGTTGGCGCAGGAATTACAGTGAAAACAGCAAGAGGCGCCGTGACTTCCCCCGCCGGCCTGAAAATGAACATAGTCCCAAGGCACAGGATCAACATAATAAGGCCAAAAAAGAAGGATGTCACCAGCATGCCTGATGTGAAGTTGATCCCGTTTGATTGTCGCATCACACCGCTCCGGGTAACAGGAAAAAGGCCAGACCAAGAATAAAGTACACCGCCAGCAGAGACGCACCCTCAAGCCAGTTGGATTCTCCATCCATTGAAACCAGTGCGGCAATGACCACACCTGCCCCCAGCGAAACCAGCTCGAAAGGATTGAACATGAGGGTTAATGGATGTCCCATTGCCAGACTGATGAAAACCAACAGCGGCGCCACCAGGAGGGCGATTTGTAAACTGGAAGATAGAGAAATCTCGATGCTTAATTCCATCTTATTGCGGTATGCCGCCTGAACGGCTACCAGATGTTCTGCCACATTGCCAACAATAGGGATCAAAATGATGCCGATGAAAAATTCTGACAGTCCAAACTGGCTGACAACAACTTCAACTGAGCCAACCAGCAACTCTGAAAGGAGCACCACACCTAACGTGGCAATAGCCAGAACAAAAATGGCGGTCTTTACAGAATAAACAGGTTTTTTATGGTTTTCGGGTTCTTCAGCCGTAATAGGGGAATCGGAGTGCTTCAAGCTGTAGATGATACCCAACACGTATAGAACCACCATGACTCCGGCAACGCCCAGGCTGAGCGTCTCCACACCCACAGAACCTTCGTCACCCATTGAATGCCCAAAAAAGGAAGGCACCACCAACGCGAGAATGGTCATGGCAAGCAAAACAGCATAATTGCCTGCCTGTTTGCGGTCAAATTTTTGCAGGCCGTTTTTCAACCCACCTAACAGGAGCGAAGTCCCCATTACCAGAAGAAGGTTCCCCAAAATGGAACCGGTGATAGATGCTTTAACAAGTTCCAGCAACCCTTCGCGTATGGCAACCAGCGTAATAATCAACTCGGCGGCGTTTCCCAGTGTGGCATTTAAAAGGCCGCCAATTTTGGGACCTGTGTAATGCGCCAAAGCTTCTGTGGATGACCCAATGTAGCCCGCCAGAGGGATGACACCAATGGCTGCCAGCGCAAAAACCCAGGCGTCTCCCCAGTGAGCAAAATGTGCGATTGCCGCCAGAATGCCGGCTAAAATAAGTATTGTTGTTGGATTTTCATCCAGTATACGTTTTATTGTCATAATCACAAATTATACCCACGAATAATGGCAGCGATTAACTCACAAGTCCACATGTTATAATCGCGTTAAATGACTTCGCCAATTGCCACAAATCCGGTTCTTTCGAACCGATATCAATTGCTTCAGACGCTGGGCAGCGGAGGGACAGCCGTTGTCTACCGGGCGCGCGACCTTATGTTAGAGCGCCAGGTGGCCATTAAAGTATTGCGTCCCGATTTCACCCGCGACGAATCCTTTCGTGAACGCTTCAGGCAAGAAGCCAAATCCGCGGCAAATATTACCCACCCCAACATTGTAACCGTGCATGATTTCGGCCTTGACCACGACCGTTTGTTCATCGTGATGGAATATGTTCCTGGAACAGACCTGAAAACTGTCATTCGACAGCATGGCCCATTCCAGGTTGAAGATTCCATCCCGCTTATTTTGCAGGCCTGTGCCGGTCTCGGCTACGCGCATCGTTCGGGCATTGTTCATTGTGACGTCAAACCCCACAATATGCTGGTAACTCCAGAAGGTCAGCTCAAGGTCACTGATTTTGGCATTGCCCGCGCCCTTGCCGGCATTCATCCGGATGAGAAAAGTGAAGTTGTCTGGGGGTCTCCGCAGTATTTCTCCCCTGAACAGGCATCCGGCGGAGCGCCTTCACCGGCTTCCGATGTGTACTCTCTGGGTGTTGTTTTGTATGAAATGCTGACCGGCAAATTGCCGCTCAACGCGGAAACGGCCACCGAACTGGCACGTATGCATCGTGATGTTCCCCCGGTCCCACCGCGAAAGGTCAACCCGTCCATCCCGGTTGATTTGGAACGAATCTTGCTAAAAGTGTTGTCAAAAGAACCTTCAGCCCGGTATCGAACAGCCGACCAGTTCGGTCAAATGTTATCCACATTTGGCCGCGCCCCCGATCTTATCCCCAAACCTGCACCGGTTGAGGCCGCCCCAATTGAAGTTTCACGCCCCAAAACGGTAAAACAGAAATCCGCAAGAAGAGACGAATCGTTTGAGGAACATATTAATGAACTTCTGGAAGAGTTCATTAATATTGACTGGATCACAATCGGGTTAGGATTACTGGCTTTCATTGCCGTCGGCGGGCTGTTCCCATACTGGTCTTATATCTTCTCGTTTTTATCTTCCATTCAATGAGACGGATCGTTAATGGCAGTACTTCTTTCACCTTCTATTCTTTCTGCTGATTTCTCCCGGTTAGGAGATGAAATCCGCGCGGTCGAAAAAGCCGGCGTGGATTGGATTCATATCGATGTGATAGATGGGCATTTCGCGCCCAACCTCACTATGGGGCCTTTTATTGTGGAGACCTGCAAAGGTATTACCAATCTTCCGCTGGATGTCCATTTGATGATCGATAACGCGGATAAATTTGTGAATGTCTTCGCCAATGCCGGCGCCGGGTGCATTTCGGTCCATCTGGAAGGGAATCCAAACATTTTTCGCACATTACAGGAAGTCCGTTCACTGAATGTCAAAACGGGTCTGGTGCTAAACCCGGGAACACCGATCGCCGCGTCAGAAGCCGTATTGCATCTGGTGGATTATGTTCTATTAATGTCTGTAAATCCGGGCTATTCCGGACAAAAATTTCAACCTGTCACCTTCGAACGTGTGAAACAAATGCGCGCGTTGCTCGATAAAATAAACCCGACCGCCGCCATTGAAGTTGATGGTGGAATTACAGCCGAAAATATAAAGCCTTTGCACGAAGCCGGCGCAACGATTTTTGTGGCCGCGACGGCTGTATTTAAGCATCCCGGCGGCCCCGAGGAAGGAGTCCGCGCGTTGCGTAACGCGCTTCGTTAAACAAAAATCACGGCCTGCGCCGTGACCTTTGTAACGTTATCGCAATGAACAACGGTAAATTATGAAACCTTCACCATTGTCCGAATGCATCTTGCACAAACCGTTTTTTGAACCTTTCGCCCATTTTCGAAGACGGAAATCTTCTGGAGATTGGGGCGAAAGATGCGGTTTGTGGCGCGCTGAGAGAAACTTCGATTGTGACCAAAGGTGGTCGTCTTCCCACAACATTCACACCGTGCCATCTTGAAATCCTTTCAAACCTTGATTGCAACCAGCCTAATCATGTACTGCAAAACGGCATTCTACCATAAATCGTATCTTTCCTCAAGAAATCAGGTTAATTATTAGAGAGAGGGTATCGTCCATGAGCGAAAGTAATAACAAATTCGGCAACATTTACGTCTCACATCATGCCATTGCTACCATCGCATGCCAGTCAACACTGGAATCGTATGGTGTTGTAGGACTTGCGGCAAAGAATCTGGTGGAAGGGCTGGCTCAGGTACTGGTCAAAGATCCTACCCTGGGTGTGGATGTACATTATGACGGCCAAACCATCAAAATTGATCTTTATATCGTAGTCGAATACGGCACTAGAATCACCTCAGTTTCCAGCAGTGTGGCAGATAATGTTGCCTACCAGGTGGAAAAAGCCCTTGGTATTCCGGTCAGCCATGTTGATGTACATGTCCGTGGATTGCGAATCAGCAATCCCGATTAATTCTGCCATTATCTGTCTTACTGAGGAGCATTATGAGTAAAGAATCGACCACTTCTCCCGCGCCAGTAGCGGAATCAGTGCCATCCTGTACCTCCATTGATGGACAGGGTTTAAAAGAGTTGATCGAAGCTGCCATGACCTGGGTAAAAACCAATCAACAAACGATCAACGCGTTGAATGTTTTCCCGGTACCCGATGGCGATACCGGGACAAATATGTTGCTCACCATGCAGGCGGCATATAACGAAATTGCCAATGCGGGTGAGAAAAATGTTGGAAAAATGGCTCATTCCGTTGCTCAGGGCGCGTTGATGGGTGCCCGTGGTAATTCAGGTGTGATCCTTTCACAGATCTGGCGCGGATTCGCCCGGGGATTAGACAGCCAGGATACGCTGGATGTCGAATCCTTCGCCCGAGCGCTTGAAGAAAGCCGCGCTACGGCATACAAAGGTGTTGTCCGCCCGGTTGAAGGTACGATTCTGACGGTCATAAAAGATGTCTCCATAGCTGCCCGAGAGGCGTCGCAGGAAACCAATGACTTGATCGAAATGCTCGATAAGGTGGTAAAAGCTGCCGACGATTCCGTTCAGCATACTCCAGAGCTTCTACCGATTTTGAAACAGGCTGGTGTGGTCGACTCCGGTGGCAAAGGTCTATTCTTCCTGTTGGAAGGTATGCAGCGCCACATGAAAGGTCTTCCTCTTGAAACGGCCATAGCCGCCGTTCAACCTCTGGCTGCAATGAACCTTGAAAACACCCTGGAAGAAGTGGAACCCGGACAGGATTACGAAGTGGTTGTGGATTTCAGACCATTTGAAGAATTAAATCTGGAACAATTCTATGAAGGACTGGCTGAGATCGGTACCTCCATTCAGGTAGGTGAAGGTGACGGAATGTACCGCATGCACATTCATGTGGCTACAGATAAAAAATATGACCCCATCGAATATACCCTGAAGCTGGGGACAGTCACCAAAGTGGCAATGGAAAACCTGATAGCCCAGGTGGAAGACCGCCAGGAAAGCAGCGATCAGAAGATCAATCTGGCACCGGTAGAACCGGGGCATATCGCTGTAGTGGCTGTTTCACCCGGTAAGGGTATCTCACGCATTTTTGCCAGCCTTGGCGTCGCCGCGATCGTGGAAGGCGGTCAGACCATGAATCCGTCTACCGAAGAGATCCTGCATGCGTTAGAAAACCTGCCGACCGACAAGATCATTATCCTCCCCAATAACAAGAACATCATTATGGCCGCGCAATCTGCCGCGTCGGTAACCGTTAAGAAAGTAGCGGTCATTCCCGCGAAGACTGTTCCGCAAGGGCTTTCCGCCATGCTTCGCCTGGTAGGTGATGCCGATTTCGATCATGTTGTCACCGAAATGAACGAAGCGATTAACGAAGTAGAAACCGGCGAAATAACAGTTGCCACCCGCACCGTGGAGATTAACGGTGTCGATGTGAAATCTGGTGAAGTGATTGCGTTATTAAATGGCAAACTTGTGAATGCCTCACCAACTCTGGAAGAAGCCGTTGATGGATTATTGAAAAGCGCCGGTACCGAAGACCGTGAGCGAATTACTATTTTCTATGGCGCGAATATAGCAAAAAATGACGTCAACCGTATCGCAGATAATATCCGCAATAAATATCCCAATCATGAAATTGAAGTGCATGAAGGTGCGCAACCGCATTACCAGTTTATCTTTATGATTGAATAACCATGCCCCCCATCACCATTCTCACCGACTCAGCCGCTGAATTCATTCATAAGACATTTCCCGGGGATGACCTTGTCAGGATCATCCCCTTATCGGTATGCGAAAATCCTCGTGAAGAAAAATATCGGCTACAACCGGCTTCAGACCATGAAATCCAGATTTATCTGCAGAAAGAGTGCCAGAACGCGGGGCATGTCATCGCGATCCTTTCATCGGGTTCATTATCAGGTCTTCCCGGTCAGATATTGCGGTTGATCAAAGCATCCTCGGTATCTCCTACTCTGGTGATGATTGATACAGCTTCGATCGGTCTGGGAACCGGTTATATGGTAGAAAAAGCGGCGCGAATGGCGGCAGAAGGAAAGATTTGGTCAGATATTGAACAAACAATCCGTGAAGATTGTTCAATGTTATACACCATAGCCATCCTGCCGGATATTCATCCACTGGTACCCATCGGTCTGGTTGACGAAGCTCAGGCAAACGCGGCATCTATACTGGGAATCCTATCCATTTTTTCAATGGAAGAAGGCCTACCCACTCCACTGGGAAAAGTTCGCAACCGCCGGGCAGCTTATGAATACCTGGTTGAGTTTATTGATGAATTCGAACGCTTCCATTTGATCGCCATTGCCCATGAGGGAAATGCTGAACCCGGTGACCTTCAGGTTATTCGCGATCATTTGAATGAATTCTTTCCCGGGAATACCCTGCAATTGTTTACCACCAACTCTGCATGGAAAACGATCTTTGGCCCGCACAGTTTTGGGATGGTGATCATCTCTAGCGAAGATAACCGGTAATCAACTTTTCACTGGCTGTTACCTGGTGCTATAATCCATGCCAGGGAGCAAGAATGGATAGATTGGTTCTGGTTCTCAACGCCAATTATGAGCCGATCAATGTGTGCAATACACGGCGCGCGATCGGAATGATTTTGGCAGAAAGGGCTTCTTTGGTAAAGAATGGAAGGGGGGTAATTCATACCATCAGCCGGGTATATCCTCGTCCATCAGTCATCCGATTGGATAAAATGGTCTCTCGCCCAAGACCACGAATTTTGCTTAATCGCCGTGAAATATTCCGGCGCGATAATTACACCTGTCAATATTGCGGGAAACACTCAATGACTCTGACCATTGACCATGTTATCCCAAGACACAAAGGCGGCGAACATATATGGACAAATGTTGTGGCTGCCTGTGCCGGCTGCAACCATCGCAAAGGGGGAAAGACAGCGGAAGAAGTAGGAATGCGCCTGTTACGGGTACCGAAGGAGCCTCCCGCTTCGGCTATGTATCTTTTTGGCCATCATATGGATGAAAACCAGGAATGGCAAGAATTTTTATCAGGGTGGTAACATCACAAGATCTGTAAGTTGGGCTATACCCCAACCTGTCCGCTTGTACCCCGGGCTAACTTCTATTGAAACAGCCGGAGTACGATCTGCGGGGTCACCCAGGCTTCAATTGCGGCAGCTACCAATAGCAGGGGAATCACCAGCCCGATCATTACCTTGACCCAATCCGCCATCGCCCGTACCCAGGTTTCGCCAAAGGTTTCCTGAGCAGCCGGAGTGGCAAGCTTGGCCCCGGCATACACAATGGCGGCAGTTGCCAGAATAGCTGCTGGAATTTCAATTACTCCATGTGGTAGAACCATTGAAGTAACAAATTGAACAGCCGGGAATCCATTGTTTGAAAGGATCTGCCCAAGGTAACCTATTGAGGCGATTGTGAAAAAAATTGGCAGCAATCCCATGATGCCGAAAGAGAATACTCCAAGTACCATTCCAAGGATCAACGCGCGGACGTTCTGCCACCAAATGGTTATTACTGGCGCGAATGAGAACAATGGCCAGTATTGGATAAGTTTTCGAACCCCATCCGCCACATCTGAACCATCTTTATTCAGTTCTATCGGGAACTGGGTGACCAGATATTGACCGGTAAAAAATGCTGCCACGCAAATGACCACCACTACCGCCACCGCCCATCGCATCCGGTAAATCACCAGGGGTAATACCCGCCCGAACCATTCTCTGAGACTGGAAGCGCCATCCAGGAATTGTTCCTTGAAGACACGCCAACCCCACTTGAAATTCAGTACATCGATCTCTCGCCCCAACAGCTCTTCGCGTTGAAAATGCGCCAGACCAACCCGAATAAGCAACAGTGAGAAAACAACCAATCCAAAGACCACCCACCACAGTGTGGCGTAATTTCCCCAGAACATCACCATACTTTCACCCTGGATTAAGAACGCCACCGGCAAAATGATAAAACTGGAGAGCAGATTGGCTGACCGCACCGATGTCGCCTGGCATGAAACGACCACCGCGCCGGCGACCATCAAGAAAGCCTGCACTGTTGTCATAAAAATTACCAGGATCAGCAATTGGATATCCGGAATGGGTATCTTCGAAATTGCCAGACCCACAAGATATACGGTCATCCCGAGGTAACTCGAAAACAATGGAGGCACAGTGGATGACAATAACTTGCCCATGTACAACTGCCAGTCCTCCAGAGGAGTGTTTAAAAGCGGTTCAATACTGCCTCGTTCCTTCTCTCCGACAAACGACTCAAGCGCGATAACCAGCGACACTGAGATGGGAAAGAAACCAACGATCATCAAAAGGAACGGGATCAATCGCTCCGCGATGATCGCCGCGCCATACTGGTTGACAAATCCCAACATCTGGCCAGCGGTAAAATTCATCAAGAAGGGGAACAGAATTGTCAACCCGATGATCGGAAAGATAATCCGCCAATCACGGAATTGGTCCCGCACTTCGCGCCGGGCAATCACTAGCACCGGATGGAGAGATCTAAGCATGGTGTTTTGCCTCATGAGATCGTAACATGGCTGCCAGGTATGCCTGTTCAAGACTTCTCGGTTTTTCGTGGAATGAAACCACCTGTAAGCCAGCATTCACCAGATTACTCATCAACAATGGATTACAACGTTCCGGGTCATCCACCATGAACTGAAGAGTGTGTTCCCCACGTTCTAACAATTTCACGCCGTCAGGCATATCGGGAATATTCCCATTTACGCTTTCTGCCAGTCTGACTTCATAAACAGGCATTCCGAGGAGATCTCGCTTGAGGCTTCCAGATGTTCCTTGATAAATGATCTTACCTTTTCGAATAATGGCGATCTGGTCAGCCAGTTGTTCGGCTTCCGCGAGGTTATGAGTACAGAGCAAAATAGTACGGCGAGAATCTCTCAATTTCTGGATCGCATCCCGCACAGTCTTGGCGCTTTCCGGATCCATGGCAGAGGTAGGCTCATCCAGCAACAGAACGGGCGGTTCGTGCAGCATTGCCCTTACCAGCGCCAGTTTCTGGCGCATACCTTTTGAATACTCTCCAAGGCGTTTACGGGCGGCATACGCCAGTCCAAAAGCCGTCAAAAGATCTGAACTGCGTTTTTCGATCAAATCGGAAGGCAGGTTGTAAAGACTGCCATAAAACTGCAGGTATTCGCGGGCATTCATACGGCCGTACAAACCGTGGTGTTCCGTCAACACACCAACAGATGCCCGAACCTTATTTGCTTCCGTAACCACATCATAACCGGCAACACGGGCTGTGCCTGATGTAGGCCGCAATACAGACGTTAACATCCGGACTGTCGTAGTTTTTCCCGCGCCATTTGGTCCAAGAAGTACCAGAACCTGCCCATCAGCCACATCGAGGTTGATATGGTCAACGGCAAGCAGGTCGTCAAATTGTTTGCTGAGGTTTTCAGCGAATATCATCGGGTTCCCTTTTTCAAAACAGGTATCCCTATTATAGACGGATTAATTGCTGGATCAGTGTTCTTCTCCGGCATCCTGTACAGCGTTTTGTTGTTCATCTCCAGAATCGGCTGCGGTTTCCACGTTCAAAGGCCGTTTGCTCAAACGGATAAGCAGGGCAATACTCGCAGTCAGGGCGGTAATCCCCATCAACGTTTGGTTAATATTAAGTCCGGCCACCGGCGAAGGATCCAGTCTTAAAAATTCCAGCATAAAACGACCCAGGGGGTAAACGATCAGGTATGTTAACATGATGTCACCCGGTTTTAGGATCTCAGAGAATTTTTTACCCAGCCAGAGAAGTAACCCCATATTTAACAGGTTCCATATGGATTCATACAGGAACAGGGGGTGATAAGTTGCCACATCTTGATATTGAGACAGACGGTATGCCGGATCGATAGTGATTGCCCATGGCAGGGTACTCGGCGCTCCATACAGCTCCTGGTTGACAAAATTCCCCCAGCGGCCGATAGCCTGTCCAAGCGCCAATCCGGGAGCCAGAATATCAACAAACGTCCCAAAATTGACTTTTGTCTTACGGCAGTATAGATATAAAGCCAATGCTCCACCCATGATGGCTCCGGGTATACCCAGGCCGCCATTCCAGATGGCCAGCGCGTCCAACGGATGCGAGAAGTAATAATTGGAACTCCAACCCCGTGCCTGCATGGACGCGGGAGGTGTCAGAACATGCCAAAGGCGTGCACCGATAATTCCTGTGATCAAAATCCACGGCAAAGCGTCCCAGACCATGTCAGGGTTCTGTCCGTATTTCACTGCCAATTTCGATGCCAGCCAGGCAGCCATCAGGGCGCCCAACATAATTATCACACCGTAATAATGAATATATAAAGGACCTATGGCGAAACCCGGTTGCATATTATATGTACCAGCCTTTCGTTCTATTTCTGTGTATCAAGCTCGGCATACGCCTGTTTGCGAACAAACCAGATGCGCTGTAGAGCAGTGAAATTCGCGAAAATCGCGATAACCCATACCGCTATAACCGGCAGGTTGAAAACAAGCAGCGGAGCCAGTACCAGATAACGTTCCACCCGGGTAAGTAAGCCAACCTTTGCCGTATAGTCCAGCGATTCAGCCCGAGATTTGACGTATGACACCAGAACAGAACCGGCGGCCGCAAAGTACACGATTACACTGCTCAATGGATCGTTTAGTAACAGAAAATGTACCAGTAAGCCAGCCAGAATGATCAGCTCAGAATACCGATCTGTTACCGAATCAACAAACGCGCCAAATTTACTGGGTTCGCCCCGGAGCCGTGCGATAGCCCCATCTAACGCGTCGAGCGGACCGCAAACCAGTACAATGAGACCACCAATGGTGATATGTCCATACGCTAACAAACCCGCGGCAATAAAGTTACCGGTCAAACCCAGAATCGTAACTGTATTGGGATGTACGCCCAATTTAACAAAAAATCTGCCGATGGTATCCAGCAGCCCTTTGGAATGATAACGCAGGAATTCTTCTAACGACTTAGGTGTTTTTTGACTTGCCTGTTCCACAATAGTTCCCTGACGATTTTTAAGGATAGATGGCTTATGCTATCCTACCCGAGACTTCCTGTCAAGAAAAGGCAGCCTGCACCAGAAGGGTTAATCCATTTCGTCCGATGAGTCAACCTCTCCATCATCAGGACCGACCAGTACGTCGCGTTCACGGCCTCCCGGATTGAGCGGGCCTACCACACCCATTTTCTCCAGTTCATCCATCAACCGCGCGGCACGTGGATAGCCAATACGCATCCGGCGTTGCAATAATGACGCGCTGACTTTATTCATCCCGCGTACCATTTCTACGGCTTTTTCCACCAGGGCATCACCGGCAGTCTCATCAGTATTAATGATCAGGTTCTCCCACGGGCAAGCGGGAGCTTCAGCGTTATCCGACGGCGGAATAATCTTGCGCCAGAAGGTGACCAGTTTGTCAATCTCATTGTCGGTCACCATAGCGCCCTGAACGCGCTGTGGGATCGGATTGTCAGAATTCATGAATAACATATCACCCCGACCGAGCAACGTCTCGGCGCCATTGGTATCCAGAATCACGCGTGAGTCAATGGCAGATGCCACAGTAAACGCGATACGCGCCGGGAAATTAGCTTTGATAACACCGGTGAGTACATCGGTACTCGGTCGTTGAGTGGCAACCACAAGATGAATACCCACACCGCGGGCCATTTGAGCCAACCGCACAACGCTTTGTTCGGTTTGCTCCGGAGCGGCCATCATCAGATCAGCCATTTCGTCGATCAAAACAACAATACGGGGCAGCGGTTCCATTCCCTTGCGCTGCATCTTGCGGTTGAATGAGTCAATATCTCGTGTTTTCTGGGTTTCGAGAAGCTTGTAACGGTTTTCCATTTCAACTACCGCCCATCGAAGCACAGCCTGCATGCGATCGACTGTAGTCTCCACTTGCCCCAGAAGATGCGGTAATCCGTTGAAACGGATCAATTCGACTTTCTTTGGGTCCAGAATGGCCATACGCAGATCAGCCGGCGAATTATTCATGATCAGGCAGCTGATCATGGCGCTGATGCATACAGATTTACCGGAACCGGTGGTACCAGCCACCAACAGGTGCGGCATGCGGGCAAGGTCAGCCACTACGGGTGTTCCTGAAACATCTTTTCCAAGAGCCAACGTCAACGGGGAGCTGGATTTCTGGAAGAACTCCGATTCAATAATGGACCGCAACCGAACAACAGAATTGGTGGAATTTGGGATCTCAATCCCCAGAAAAGACTGCCCGGGAACCGGAGCTTCGATACGCAGACGTTTTGCTTTGAGTGCCAACGCCAGATCGCGTGATAACGCGGAAATCTGAGCCACACGTATCTTCTGACGGGTGATATTTCCGTCAATCCCCATCTTCTCAATAAATCCCGGTTCAACGGCAAACTGGGTGATAGACGGGCCGATTCTATAACCGGTAACAGTTGAAGGCACGCCGAATTCAGCCAGTGTTACCTCGATCTGTTCCGCCAGTTGACGGATCATTTCAGGGTCTGGCTTTTCGATCTGTTCGCGGGTAAGCAAGTTGATCGGAGGCAATCGCACAATTTCCTGTTGTGCCGCGGCCTGTGGAGCTACACTGACTGTACCGCTATTGGCATCTTCGTCATCGGCGCGTTTCAGCATCTCAGCCAGACTGTTCAGTGAATGAGGGATCGGTTCCTCTTTCGGCTCTTCAGAGACCTCTATTTCTGCCGTTGTGTTCACATTTTTTACAGGCGTTTCTTGCCTTACCGGAACCGGCTTCCATTTACGGGCAACTTTTTGAACCACAATATGCCGAATGGGCCAGAAGGCGGCAACAGATGTTAGAACCAATAGAGAGAACCAGAGTAAGCCGTTGAGAAATCCGGGTAACAGGAACTCTCCCATTCGAGCCAGCCCCCACCCTATCAGTCCGCCATCCAAACCGGCTGAAGCGCGGTCAACGGAATTACCGCCAATTACCGCCAGAAAAGCCATCAACGCGAAAATCATCCCCTCAGCACCCAGTATCAGTACCAGAGGATATGACCGGGTTCCGCGGGGTGTGCGCAAAAATTTCACACCCGCGATACCCAATAATGTAGCCATCAGGAAACTACTCCAACCCATCCAGCGCTTTAAAAGCTGAACCAGTGGAGTAATAAACTTCCCTGTACTGATCTCGGTCAGACCGAACAGGGTAAGTAAGCTGACCACAATCAATAAAATGCCGATTCCGTCTTTGCCTCGCCAGTCAAACATTGGCTCATCAGGCTCATCAAACACGGGTCCGGATGAAGTATCCATCCCTTCCGGAAAAACGTCACCGGAGGGAATTTCGTCATCAATAGGGTTTGAATTCATCAGTTCTGTATATATCCCAGGCCGAGTCTACGCCGGTCTGGATCTATATGCAAGATTTGTACCCTTATTCGTTTTCCAGGGAAGAACATGGTCTCCAGAGTTTGGGTTGACGGTTCCATATCGATGGATGAAATGTGGATCAGTCCTTCAATACCTTCATCAAGCCGGGCAAACACCCCGAAGCGGGTGATAGTTGTGACTATGGCATCCACTTCGTCTCCCGAGGAATAATTGGAAGCAACCACCTCCCACGGGTTGGATTGCAGCCTTTTATAGGATAACGCTACACGGGATGTATCTTCATTGATCTGCAAAACCATGGCTTCAGCGCATTCACCGATCTTCAAAATATCACCGGGATGCTGCACCCGCCCCCAGGATAACTCAGAGACATGGATCAGACCTTCCACACCCCCCAGATCAATGAACACACCAAAATCCGTTACATTCGTGACTTTACCCTTTACTACATCCCCTACTTTCAGGCTATTAAACAATTGCTTCCGGCGTCCTTCACCCGCCTGCGCAGCACGCTCTGAGAGAACAACCCGATCCAGAGAAGGCTCGCATTCAATGACTTTCAACATCAGTGTCCGGCCGACATATTCAGAAAGTGTGGATTTGCGGGCTTCTTTTTCGACGCCACAGGGCATTTCAATTAAATGTGACACAGGGACAAACCCCTGAATTCCTTTTTCTTGAACCAGCAAACCGCCTCGATTGAATCCGTATACCTGCAGTGAGATAATTTCATCATTTTCGTAAATTGCCCGGACTCGATCCCAGTCAACCAGAACCATATCCCCCGACTGACTTGAAACTGGCGCTAAATCAGAGAAATCCTCCATAGCGCTTTCTTCATCAGCCAATACGGATGCCCACCAACCTTCATCTAAATCATCTTTTGAAATTTCAATCGGAATTGATTGAGCTTTCCCCACCATAGCTGCCCTCCACCTGACAATAAAGCCGGTAAAAACTTCGAATTATTATAGCTTAATAACCACATTAATGTCTATTTAATTTATCTGGCGAGAATCCTGTGCATCTTTTTCCATCTGGGTTATTTCTCGCGCTACTGCTTCAAGCGCGACCTTTTGTTTTCGATACAAATCCGCCTCAGACATGGCTAATTTTGCCGCTATTTCACGCATTTTTTTCCCCTCGAGGAATTTCATTTCCAGAATGTTATACAGGATCCACTCTCCGGTAAATCGCCGCTCACCCGCAGGGCGAACCTTTTCAATGGCGGATTTCAGCAATGTACGCAACGCGTTGGCGTAATTGCCATCATGTTCATCCAACATTTTTTTAACTACAGCGAGATTTAAAAGGGGGCTCTCAGTCAGCCGCGGGCCGCCCCAGTAATGTGTAAGGGCATCACGCACCCAGATGGTCATCTCTTCATCCACCGGGCGGGTGATTGCCAGCACATGATCAGGTTCATATCGCCCGGCCGCACGAAGTTCAGAAAGGTAATCAATATCGGGGGTTAGCTGTTCCAGGGAACGGAACAATTGCTGTTGGACATGGCGGTCGCGAAGAGCTATCGTCGCCCGAGCCGCGAGTTGATCGAGACTTTGCTTTTGTTCAATCTCTAATTGTTCTGAACGCATCCCGGTCACTCCAAGCAGCCCCAACAATTCTGGTTTCTCTTCTGCTCGGCGATCATATAATGGCAGAATTATTGAATTGTTCCAGATGAATAATTCAGTTGAATCATCCGAGCGCCTGACGATTTCCGCCAGGGCTTCTTTGGGATTATCATCATCCGGCCAATCCGTTTTACCGGTTGTTTTTACCAGCTCCATCCCGTCACCATTTATAGCAGCCACGAACGCTCCGGCCGCCTGCAGACGGTCTCGAGTGGCTGCCAGGATGACTTCAAGAAATTCACTCAGGTCATTGCGAGTGACAAGACTCCGCTCTAGATTATGCAGAAAGATCAAGTCCTTCTGATCCTTACCATAAAACAATACTCTCTCCCACATGGGAGAAAAAAGTGTAACCATATACTCACAGATAAGTATGGTAAATACCATAACGATAGGAACAAGACTGGAATACGGATTTCCGAAAAGATTGCCTGCCCTGCGGAAAACTGTCACCAATCCAAGGGTGATGATCGCGGTGACTGGACCGCGGATGATCCATTTCAACAGACGGCTTTTTACCACCCGATCAGGCCATGGAATGCCAAAGAACGCCACCGCGTATGCCATTAATACGATCAATCCGCCTACCACCAGGTTGCTGATGGCCGAGATAGACCAGAAACCCAGTGAATGTTCCAACGCGATCTGCGAGTTATACAGTAAGAATGGGAATGAACCAAGCGCCGGAGCCAGCGCTCCGGTGATCAGATAGCCCATTCGCCGGCGGCTGGTTGGTGTGGTTGTTCGCTGAAATGAACGAAAAAAGTTAAACCATGCCATCAGCATGGTGACGATGTAATACAGAAAAAAGAAACCGGTAACAAAAGTGGGCGTCAGATGCGGCGCGCTGGTGATATCAGATGCCGAACCACCTACTAACCAGCCTAATGGCAGTGAAATAAGAAACATCAGGCTGATAAAATACGCGAAGCGGATGGCAATTTTTCGACGCCACCGGCTTGGTCGTCCTGTGGTAGCCAGGATGGCATCAGAGAAATTTAAATATATCGCCGGCAGGAATGTGATGCCCACCCAGGAAAACCGGAGCCAAAATTCCGCCTCCAACACATTTATCGAAGCACTGGCCAGCGATTCTCCGGTGAAAACCGCCGTCACACAGATCATGATCATCGCGAAATTTCGGGCAATGCGATCTTTTAAATTGAAGGACAATCCATACAACAATAATGAAAATGCCGTGATGGCAATACCAGCCGAAAGGATCTGGCTGGTAGTACGGAAGAAGATTAATAAGCCGGTTACCCAGGAATCCATAGATTACAGATAGGAAATTTTAATTGGCCGCGAAAAAAGAATGGCAATATCCTGATTCTCAAAGTAATTATCATTGTATCCGCAGAATTCAAAACCCAACTTCTTTACCAACTGTATTCCAGGATAATTTTTACTCTGCATTTCAATGATCATCCGTTTCATCCGTTTACGACCGCCCCACACCTGCGCGGCCAGAACCAGAGCGGATGCCACACCCTTTCGTCTGTGCTGTTCCTTAACAACCAGATCCCGGATCCAGGCAGCATTCGAAGCCAGTTGTTCCCATATACTGATATATCCCACCGGACTGTTGTTCAACAAAGCTACCAGAACAACAGAATAGGTATTATTTCCTATTGTGGTCAGATTAGGTTGATGGGGGTATTCCACCCGTATGCTGCGCGGAAGGCTGATTTCGCGAAATTGCACACGAACCTGATCATCAGCTACCGAACGCTCCATCTGCCAGACACGGTTAGTCTGATAATGGTGTTCCAGGTTGGTAAGCAAAGGCAGGTCGCTGATAACTGCCGGGCGGATCTCTACTTCAGACATATTGTCACTCCAGGAATCATCCAGATACAACCCTGATCGGAACCACACAGGGAGGCAAAGATTCATTTTGCTGATTGATCACAACCAGGCGCAGCTCATAATCGCCCTGAGGTAGTGATGAGATATTCCATGTGCCAATTTCTGCGTTAATTTTAATTTCATTGCCCGCGGCAATGGTTACCCAGTTATTCTGTCCGGATTGACCATATTCATATTTATAGAACCCGAATCCGGGCACATTGGTAGTACCCATCAATTTAATCGTCTTGCTGAATTCCTGTCCGGGCTCCACGTTGGTAAACTCCAGTTGACCGGGTATGCACCCATTCGATTTTGCCGGCATTGGGGTGGGAGTAACTCCGGCAACGGGAGTGCTCATGGCCACCGGGAGAGTTATCGTAGGTGTCGCTAAAAGATCAATGGTAGGTGTTGCCAACGCTTTGGTTTGCGGTAAGAAAGGCGCCACAAAAGTTACCAGGGCAAATTCCCCTGCAGCCAGCAAGATCATAATTCCCAAAATGGACGCGGCAGATGTTAACTGGCGGTTGGCATTCTCACGTTCCAAACCAAAAACAGCGCTTCGGCGCTCCTCAATCGCCAGAATGACCTTGCGAATGTAGATCAATCCGATGCCGGCAGATATGAAATAAATCCAGACCTCATATTTGGTCAGGAATGCCAGTGTTTCACTCATAGACGCGTTCTCATTCCGCGGGCGGAGGTTGATAAAAAGACCCTCCGCCCTGATTTTGATTACAAATCAATCTGCAAGGATAATGCCATACCTCCGCAGATCAGTCCAGATTACGCAAGAAGCCCCGAATGATCTTTTCCATCTTCGGTACAAGTACTTTCCCGGCTTCCAGAACTTCTTCACCGGTTGTGATGGTCGATCCATCCAGGCTGGCCTTGTTGCTGATACCTGAAAGACCTAACACTCGGGTGTGTCCGTGCACAGCGACAATGGCTTCCGGCACGGTAGACATACCCACCGCGTCAGCGCCAATAACATTCAAGAATCGAAGATCAGCCGGAGTTTCAAATGACGGTCCAGACAGGTTGCAATACACACCTTCCCGCATGGGAACATTGGCTTCTTTAGCCGCCTTGCGAGCGATGTCTTGCAATTTTCGGTCATACACCTGGCTGACATCCGGGAAGCGGACGCCGAACTCGTCCAGGTTGGGGCCGCGCAGAGGGTTGAGCCCGGTCATGGTCACCAGGCCGATATGATCGGTGATCAGCATCACATCACCGGCAGAAAAATTCTGGTTCACACCGCCAGCCGCGTTCGTTAATACCAGGATTTCAATACCCAACCGTTGCATTACGCGTATCGGCAGGGTAACTTCTTGCATAGAAAAGCCTTCATAATAATGGAGGCGTCCCTGTAATACAAGAACTTCCTGTCCTTCCAGTTTTCCTACCACCAATCGGCCAACATGCCCCGGGGCTGTAGCTTCTGGCCAGTTGGGGATGTCTTTGAAAGGAATAATATCGGGGTTTTCGATTGTATCGGCCATATCACCCAGGCCTGAACCCAAAACCAGTCCGACACGTGGTTTATAGTGTAACTTCTTTTGAACAGCTTTGGCAGCCATGTCAATTTCTTCAAATGTAAAATATTCTTTCATTCGGCTCACCTCGTTTGTTGTTATTTTTACTGATAAATGGACTTAAATTATAGTACGGCTGTCAATCAACCGGCCAGACGGGAAAATGCGTTGATGGTACGTTCTACTGCCTCATCATTAATCCAGTAATGAGTTACCATCCGGAAGCGCCTTTCACCCGAGATGCCGATCTTAATACCATCTTCCATTAGTTTAGCGACTGCTTCCTGGGCGCTGTATTTTACTGAAGGTGCCATATCAATAAATACCATATTGCTTGAGGGCATACCAAACGCCAGTGAGAACCCCGATATATTGGCGATGCCTTCAGCCAACCGACGGGCACGCGCGTGATCTTCACCGAGTCGCTTAGACATTGTCTCAATGGCAATGATTCCGGCGGCAGCCAGTACACCCGCCTGCCGGGTTCCACCACCCAACTGTTTTCGCAGGCGGCGGGCTTTATATATAAAATCCTTAGTCCCACACAAAACGGAACCGACAGGCGCGCAAAGGGCTTTGCTGAGACAGAATGTGACGGAATCCACCGGACCGGTGAGTTCTTTTACATCCACCCCCAATGCCGCAGCGGCATTAAAAATTCGCGCGCCATCAAGGTGAACAGCCAGGTGATATCTGTGCGCCAGTTCAACCGCCTGACCTGTGTATTCGGCCGTCAACACGGCTCCACCACAACGGTTCTGTGTGTTCTCCAGAACCAGAAGTTTTGATTTTGGGAAATGTACATCCTCCATCCGGATAGCGGATTGGATATCAATCAAGTTCAATGTGCCATCAGGCTGATTGGGAAGTGTGTGAGGGAAAACCCCGCCCAGAGCGGATATGCCACCTGCCTCAAATAAAAAGGTGTGCGCAAGGTTTCCCATAATTACTTCATCACCGCGCTCACAGTGACAGAGGACACCGATCAGGTTCCCCATGGTACCTGAAGAGACAAATAATCCGGCTTCCTTGCCGGTACGTTCCGCAGCCAGTTCTTGAAGACGGTTTACAGTAGGGTCTTCACCATAAACATCATCGCCCACTTCGGCGGCCGCCATTGCTTCGCGCATTTCGGGTGTGGGTTTTGTTACAGTATCACTTCTGAGATCAATGAATTCCACGGAAACTCCAGTTCTACTTCTGCCGCAATTCATCCAGGCAGGTTTGCAATTCAACAGGCAAGGGGGCTTCAAATGTGCGAGGTTCAGTTTCACCCGGCAGACAAATTTTTAATTGGAAAGCATGTAGGAATTGACGGGTCAATCCCAGTGTGGCTTTTTTCCGTCCATAAACAGTGTCACCCGCTACAGGGCATCCGACAAAAGCCAGATGCACACGTATCTGGTGTGTTCGCCCGGTTAAGAGGTGAGCTTCAATCAGAGTATGCTGTGGAAATGTTTCTCTGGTGAAGTATTCCGTTACAGATGGGCGGCCTCTACTCTCAGATGTGACTGCCATCTTCTGCCGATGAGATGGATCTCGGCCAATAGGAGCGTCAATGCGCCCATTGGGTGTGGGTGGATGTCCGTCTACCAGTGCCAGATACGTTTTGCTTACTGTGCGTTCTTTAAACTGATCCTGCAACCATTGATGCGCGGAATCGTTTTTTGCGACGACAATCAAACCCGAGGTATCCTTATCTAACCGATGAACAATACCTGGGCGTTTTTCTCCGCCAACTCCCTCCAGTTCAGGGTCATGCCATAGGGCGGCATTGGCCAGGGTGCCGGTGAAATGTCCCACTGCCGGATGGACAACCATGCCGGCCGGTTTATTGATGATTAGCAGATCTTTATTTTCAAAAACAATATCCAGCGGAATATCTTCCGCCTGCATCGAACCTGTTTCAATTTCAGGTTCGATTACTATTATCTTCTCTCCGCCTTCCAGCATCATTCCGGTTTTAGCTGGAATCTTTTCATTTACGGTTATGAACCGGTCGCGGATAAGGTTTTGAATTCGCGATCGTGATAAGTGCGGCAATTTCTCTGTTAGATATACATCCAACCGCGCGGGGGTTTCTTCTGAAAAAATGAATTCCGACGTGTTTTCCATCTGAATGGATGGCTATTCATTATTGGTGGTTTCAGCCGGTCGAACTTCAACAGTTTCGGCTACTGGAGGAATAATGTCTGCAGTCTCAGCCAGTGGAATTACTGCCTCAACAGTCTCCATATTCGCTGAAGCTTCTTTTTCCTTTTTTTCTTGCAGCCAGACATAAACAAGAAGGATGACCACTCCTATAGATATACAGGCATCTGCCACGTTGAATACCGGGAAATTCCCAATCGAAATAAAATCGGTCACATACGTGATCGTAACCCGATCAATGAAATTACCCATGGCGCCTGCCAGTTGAAGCGACATGGCAATTTTGAGAGTCAGGCTTTCTCCGGAAACCCGGGGATAATAGTAGATGATGACCAGACTGACAATGGCGGCCAGAATAGCAAATACCGTGCTCATACCCTGGAACATACCAAAAGCCACACCGGTGTTCTTCCAGTGGACGATCCGCGCATAGGGCGTCAGCCATTCCCAGGGGGACCAAATGCTGCCAAGCGGTAATGCACTCCTGACCTGGGCTTTGCTCCACTGATCGACAGCTATAAGTAATCCGGCAACGATGAACAAGAAAATGTAATTTTTAACTTTTTTATTCAATGATCAATCTCCCATAAGCGCGGTGCAATTTTACCCTATCTCAGCCTTTCGGCAGAGGATACCCGGTTGAGAGTTTATTAATGATGAGAGTGCGGTTCAGCCAGGTCCTCTGGCCATCTCCCCGGCTGTGCCATGGTTCGTTGACCGCGCTCATGCCGTGATAGGATTTCGATGAGAAATATTGTCAACAAACGGGCGGTCAACAGCACCCTACAAAAAACCAGCCGGTCATTGCTGACTGGCTGGTTTCAAAATCAAAACAAAAATTTACGCTTTTGCCAGGCCAACAGTGAGGGTTTCGCCATCAAAACTGTCAGTATCCAGAGCCAGAGGGGCGGCCGGGGTGCCGGCATCCATCTGAACCGTCAGAGTCTCTGCCGTGATGTAGTCACGGTATGCCTGGATGGCTTTAGCCAGTGTTGGTGTAGCGGAATACACAACTCTAATCCGGTCTGAGATTTCCAATCCAGCAGACTTCCGCAGATCCTGAACACGGCGGACGACCTCACGTGCCAGTCCTTCGAGGATCAGGTCCTCGTTCAGTTCAGTGACAAGCGCGGCCAGTGTAGCGCCTTCATTAGCCACGGCATAACCTTCGCGGGCAGTGGCGCGCACCTCGATCTCTTCGGGAAGTAACTCAAAGGTTTCACCGGCAGCCGTTACTTTTACTGACTGGCCGTTTAATAGCATTTTTGCCGCGTCTTCAGGGTTTAATCCCATTACCGACTGGCGGATTGCCGGGAATTTTGGTCCGTATTTCTGGCCAAGCTGCTTGGGTAGTGGATTCAATGTGTAAGAAACAGCTTCACCCGCCGCGTTCAACGCACGGACTTTCTTCACATTGAGTTCGTCGGTCAAAATGTCTGCATACTGGGTAAGGATACGTCCCTCTTCGGCACTGCCAAGTGAGAAAGCGCATTCTGCCAGCGGCTGGCGGACTTTGCGATTGGCCTTGTTACGCGCGGCATGGCCCAGTGACGCAAGTTTCATCACCAGTGCCATTTCGCGATTCAACTTCTCATCGATCACCGAGTTGTCCACTTCAGGCCAATCGGCCAGATGCACGGATTCGGGGGCATCGGGCTCAAAGGAAAGCACCAGGTTCTGGTATAGCTCCTCCGCCAGGAATGGCATAGCCGGGGCAAGCAACTTGCTTACTGTAACCAACGCTTCATACAGGGTAGCGTACGCTGCCTGTTTGTCACCATCGGACTCGGTTTTCCAGAAGCGTCGCCGCGACCGGCGCAGGAACCAGTTGGATAACTGGTCAACAAATACCTCCACCGGGCGCGTGGCACCCAGACTGTCATAGTTTTCGTAGGCGTTGGTCACATCGCGCACCAACGTATGCAGCGCGGAGCGCAGCCACTGGTCCAACGGGCTGTATTCAATCTTCGCGGTCTTATCGGGTTTCCAGCCATCCAGATTGGCGTAATTAACGAAGAAGGAATAGGTATTCCATAAAGTCAATGTGAAAGAGCGGATCACCTCACCCACCAGATCAGCCGAGAAGCGGCGTTCCTGGCCGGCAGGACTGGCAGTGTATAGATACCAGCGGAAGGCATCCGCTCCATGCACGTCAAGAATGTCCCACGGGCTGACAACGTTGCCTTTGGATTTGGACATCTTCTGTCCTTCACCGTCCAGAATAAGTCCAAGACAGATAACGTTCTTGAAGCAAACGCTGTCATTTAGCAGGGTACTGATGGCATGCAGAGAATAAAACCAGCCGCGGGTCTGGTCAACCGCCTCGCAGATGTAATCCGCGGGGAATTGTGCCTTGAATTCTTCCTGGTTCTCAAAGGGATAATGCCACTGGGCATACGGCATGGAACCGGAGTCAAACCACACGTCGATAAGTTCAGGGACCCGACGCATAGTTCCATTGCAATCCGGGCACGCGTAGGTGATATTGTCCACGTGCGGGCGGTGCAAATCAAGGTCTTTCAGGTCGCGGCCTGATTTCTTTGAAAGCTCTTCCACAGAACCGTTGCATTCCTGTTTACCGCACTCCTGGCATTGCCAGACGGGCAGCGGGGTACCCCAGTAACGTTCTCGGCCCAATGCCCAGTCAATGTTATTGGCCAGCCAGTTGCCAAAACGCCCGTTCTTGATGTGACCGGGGTACCAGTTGATGGTGTCGTTCAGGCTGACCAGTCGGTCTTTCATCTTGCTGGTGCGGATATACCAGGTCTTGCGGGCAAAGTACAACAGGGGTGTCTTGCAGCGCCAGCAGAATGGATAGGTATGAACGATCGTCCCACGGCGGAACAGTAACCCACGGGATTTAAGTTCGTCCATGATGAAGGGATCAGCATCTTTGATAAACATTCCAGCCCACGGTTTGACTTCGGGGAAAAATTTGCCATCGGGGCCTACTGCCTGAATAACCGGCAGGCCAACCTTCTGCCCGAGGCTCATGTCTTCCGCGCCGTACGCCGGGGCGGTATGAACCAGGCCGGAACCATCTTCTGTGGAAACGTAATCTGCCAGTGCCACAAAGTGGGCGGGTTTATCCAACGGAAGGAAGCTGTACAGCGGTGTGTATTTCTTGCCTTCCAGATCCTTGCCGGGCATACGCTTGACTATGGTATAGGCTTCATCACCGAGCACTTTTTCAACCAACGCTTCAGCCATGATCAACTTTTCTTTTTTGCCGTCCTCGAGGGAACGCTCCACCACAGCGTAGATCACATCAGGGTGCGCCGCTACCGCCGCGTTCGAAGGCAGCGTCCACGGGGTGGTCGTCCACACCAGCAGAGATGTGTCGGGGTCGTCAACCAGGCGCATGCGCACAAAGATAGACGGATCTTCCGCGTCATCGTAACCCAGCGCGACTTCGTGGTCTGAAAGCGGCGTGCCGCAGCGCGGGCAATAGGGAACGACCTTGAAACCCTGGTAGAGCAGGTCTTTTTCCCAGAAATTCTTCAGAATGTTCCAGATGGATTCAATGTAGCTGTTCTTATAGGTCACATAAGCGGTTTCCATATCCGCCCAGTAGCCCATGCGGTCGGTCATCTTCTCCCATTCTTGAATGTAAGAGAAGGCTGATTCACGGCACAACTCATTGAATTTATCAATGCCATAGGCTTCTATCTGCTGCTTGTTGGTGAAGCCCAGTTTCTTTTCCACTTCAATTTCAACAGGCAGGCCATGGGTATCCCACCCACCCCGACGGATACAATGGTAACCGCGCATTGTCTTGTAACGGGGGAACATATCTTTGAAAGATCGGGCCAGAACATGATGCACGCCCGGATGTCCATTGGCAGTAGGAGGTCCTTCAAAGAACACATAGCTCTTTCCACCTTCACGCTGTTTGACAGACTTGTGGAATATGTCTTTTTCTTTCCACATTTCCAACACAGCTTCTTCCATTTTGACAACATCTAGCTTCGGGGAAACATTTTTAAACATCCGGCCTCCAGAAAATAAAAACTCCCGCCCGTATCAGGGGCGAGAGGGATTCCCGCGGTACCACCCTGCTTCCGGCTAAATGCCGGCGCTCAGTCAAAGACTGTTAGATCTTTGCGCCTGGATAACGTCTGGCGACAACGGCTCGCCTACTGCCGGTTTTTTCCGGGTTCAGTCTGCTGCTCCGGAAGGATTTTCAACTTGCTGTCCCTCCCCGGCTTACACCAACCCCAGGGTCGCTGTTGAGACGGATCAAGCCTACTCGTTTCCATCATAGCATTTGAGAACCTGATTATGCCACAGAAATTAAAGCTGGTCAACAAACCGCTTTTCTACTTTGAATAATAAGAGCGATCGAAAAAATGAGAGAATAGTGACATACGGTTTGTATTTTACCGATTTATTACCATTAGCTAACCGGTTCTGATTAAATATAATGTTTACTTATAGGGGCATATTCCTATGTTTTTGCGGCTGATAAGACGTTCGCAGGATTAAATGGACAAATTTCCGCTTTTACCTGATATTCCAGAAGATTTCTATAACACCGATTTGCTTTTTCAAGCTTTAATGGATACCATGTCAGACAGTATCTATTTCAAAGATCGGCAATGCCGCCTGATCCGTTTTAGCCGGAAATTAATGGACAATCTTGGAATTTCTGATCCGATTGACCTGGCAGGAAAGACGGATATTGAACTGTTTGGACCTGAGTTTGGGCAAAGAACGCGCGAAGAAGAGCTCCGCATCATGGAAACCGGTCAACCCATAATCGGCATGGTAGAAGGCCGCGACCTGGGAAACGGGAAGAAAAACTGGACATCCACGACAAAATTTCCGTTACGCAATGCGAAAGGAGAGATATTTGGACTAGTAGGGATCACCCGTGAAATTAATGAATTGAAACAGGTTGAGAACGATCTTCAATTTCTTGCCACTCATGATGTATTGACCTCCTTGCCCAACCGTTATCTTCTGTTTGACCGCATGGATCAGGCAATCAATCGTGCTCACCGGCATGGAAATATTCTGGCAATTCTTTTTATCGATATTGATGATTTTAAGATGATCAACGATACATACGGGCACGCGACGGGTGATTTGATCCTGGTACAGATCGCCGAGCAATTGAAAAAGAATGTCCGTGAAGTAGACACAGTGGCACGTATTGGAGGCGACGAATTCATCGTATTGATGGAATCCATCCAAAATGAAGAAGAGGCCGTTCATGTGGCCGAACGGGTGGTTAACGATATTAGGAAAGGAATAAATATATTCCCCATCTGTCCCGATGTGACAGTATCCGTAGGTATCAGCCTGTACCCCAAACATGGAACATCGTCCAGTCAACTAATGGCCCGTGCGGATGATGCCATGTATCGGGCAAAAATAAACAAAAACTCTTTTGTGCTGTATTCATAAATCCAGTGAATATTTTTAATACAATAAAAACAGTGCGAGAGCATTCACTCCCGCACTGTCAGGTATGAAATTATGAAACCGGTGCCCAAAAATCTGGAGTAGTATGGTTGTCCGGTAATATTGAGTCAAATTCTCCGGGTTTAGGATCAATAAAATCGAACCTGTGCCACGGGTTGACTGCCGGGGAACCGAAAGTAACCTCACCATATCCGTCTGTCACATCGAATACCAGAGAGTGCAGCGTTCCAAACCACTCGCTGTAGAAATGGGCGCAGGGTCCAGCCGGGTATCGGGTCGCCAAGAGGTTTTTCATCCCATCAAGGGTAACCTTACCGGCGTTATCTGCCAGGAAACGGTTTATTGAAGTCAACCTTGTCATGGAATGATTCATGGTCGTCGGGTCAATCGCGCGCATTTCTGGTGATTGATAATGGTTCGTGGCTGCCTGATACCCTGAACCACCGTTAATACAGATAATTTTTTTGTCTGGCCCATGGATCTCAGCCATGATTGCTTTGCCGCTCTTATCCGCTACAATCAAGATCGGGTTCCCCGCGCAGGGGAATCTGGCAATACACTCCTCTGCTTCATCCACTGTTTTACAGGTATCCAGTATCGTTCGCACCAGTGCCCAGAATTGCAGTCCATTCTGTATGGGAGGCTGCATCCCTCGGTCAATACCCACCGGCATCCCTCCAGCCGTCATGGTAACGGACAAACCATGTTCGTTCAATCCATCATTGCGGCCAAAGAATAAAGTAGGGAAACCAAAACTGGCATATCCACCGGTCGGGAAGACCGTAGTTAATTTCATATCATCCACTTTTTCGCTGAAATCGTAATTGCGCCCCACCAGTGTATGCCCGTTCGCGCTGGATTCCGGCAATACGACAAACTGGCTGCAATGCTTTCCACCGATATGCGTCATGGCAAGATATGCCAGTCTCTCGAGTTCGAAACCGGCCGCTTCGCAGAAACCGGTCATCTCATCAATCATTCCCGGGCAATATTTATCGATCAATTTCAGTGAACTATCAACCGGTGCGCTGGTCCCGGGGAATGGACCAGATGCAAAGAATGCCACGGCCTGCGGTATATCTTTGATCATGGCACCCTGTTGACGCCCCATCTCTCTTGGAGTCCCACGAAGAACCAGATGATACTGCTTTACATAAAGATTGTTTTCAGAGTTCATTTTTCCCTCGCAGTTTGATTAGACTGTCACTATAGTAATCTTCCGAGAGGGTAATTACTTGTCAAATCATGGCTTTAAATTTGCAAATCTTGCTATGAATGTCAAATTGGCTTAATCGGGATATAGATATCCAGTCCAAACATCCAATTGTTAGATTCTTGTGGAGTGAACCGGTAAACCTCATAACAGGGGAAATCCGCCGGCTGCATACCGCTATCAGGCAACCAATCTCGGTAAATCGATCTATACCGGGACTGAATTTCATCCGGACGGCAATCTACATGAAAAATAGCACATTTTTGTGGAGGGATGTCCATGATCCCGACCGACCGATCTTTCTTAATCGAATCGGGTATTGTTATGGCAGCCAGGTAGCGGCATTTATTGGGAGGAGTGATCAATGGATCATCCATGCTGATACCAAGGCTCATCGTTTCTGGTGTATAAGCAGAATGCGCTACCGCCCATTTATCCAACCGTTCCCAAACAGGGCAGATTTCAGACATAACATATCCCTGCATACAGATCAGATAAGCAAGATGCAACGCCGGCATGTCCTTTACTTCCATGCTGGACCAGGCAGGTTTCTTATCAACTGCCATGGTGCAGACCTGAGAGTTGCACGCGTCCGCCAGTGAACGTAAATAGCGGCCGCTCATATACTGGCGCGCTGTTACTCCGAAATGCTTTTTAAAAGCCCGGGCAAACGTAGAAGGTGACGAGAAACCACAGGCCATTGCGATGTCGGTAATAGACATTTCCATGGATTTGGTCAGGTAATTGGCGGCTCGTTCCACGCGCAATCGGTTGATATATTCCTGCGGGGTTTCATTCATTGCACCCTGAAAAATGCGATGAAAATGGTATGGTGAAAAATGGCTTTCAGCGGCAACGGTAGAAAGATCCAAAGATTCCGTGAGGTGGTCGTGAATATAGATAACCACCTTTTCGATCCTGTTTCGGTATTCCGCGCGAGAGGCCAGATTCATATTTACTCTACAACCCCATAGAAAAGCGGCAATGGTTCAACCGGTTGGTCACTCCAATGAATACCGGCTGAAATTCGTTCCCGGGCCATGCTCAGGTCAGCCGCATTTTTGGCGTGGACAGTGAATAACGGCTGGCCTTTTTCCACCCGATCACCCACTTTAATGTGAACAACAACACCCACCGAATGGTCAATGGAATCACTTTTCTTCGCGCGTCCACCGCCCAATGTGATAATGGTTTCACCAATCGTGCGCGCATGGATACCTGCGATATACCCGCTCTGTTCCGCGTTTATGGTCTCAATCACCGGAGCTTTTGGAAGCAATGAAGGGTCATCAATTACACGCACATCACCACCCTGCGCCTGTACCAAAAGTCGGAATTTTTCAAAAGCCGAACCATTTTCGAGAGCTTTTTCAGCCATCTTTTTCCCATCAGAAAGATTACCTGTCTTTCCACTGGCATACAACAGGTAACCTGCCGCTTCAAGGCAATGATCCCTGAAGTCGTTCGGGCCACCATTATGCAAAGTTTCGATGGCTTCCAGCACTTCCAGCGCGTTACCGGCCGCGCAACCCAGAGGTTGGTTCATGTCCGATAACAGGGCAATTACTTTTCTACCGGAAAGCCGCCCGATAGCAACCATCAATTCTGCCAGTTTACGGGCGTCTTCGATGGTCTCCATAAACGCGCCATTTCCGGTTTTTACGTCCAGCACAATGGTATGCGCGCCGGCCGCTATCTTCTTGCTCATGATGGAGGAAGCAATCAAAGGAATGGATGGCACTGTTCCGGTAACATCTCGCAAAGCATACAGTTTTCCGTCTGCCGGTGCCAGGTCAGCGCTCTGTCCCGAAAGCACTATCCCGATCCGGGACACCTGATCCAAAAATTCATGCATTGTTAAGTTGACCCGGTAGCCGGGGATCGATTCCAATTTATCCAGTGTTCCCCCGCTGAATCCCAATCCTCTGCCAGACATTTTGGCTACTTTTAATCCGCACGCGGCTACCAGAGGTTCAACAACAAGTGTTGTTTTATCGCCTACCCCGCCGGTCGAATGTTTGTCAACGGCTTTGCCGATCACTGGAGTCAGATCGAGTACTTCGCCAGAATTGGCCATTGCCAGGGTCAAATCCGTGGCTTCCTGGTCTGTCATCCCCTTGAGAAGAATGGCCATGCACAAAGCCGAAGCCTGATAGTCCGGAATTTCTCCGGATGTATAGGCCTGTATAAAATAGTCTATTTCCGCTTTTGACAGTTCCAGTCCGTCACGTTTCCTGATAATGATATCGACCGCACGAAGCGGTCGATGAACAGGGCTATCTTCAGGAGTAGGGCTCATACCTTAACCTCCGGTTATCACGTGTAATTTACTTGATCGGTACTATGGTAACTTTTCTGTTGGGTTCGTCACCGGTGCTTTCGGTAACGACCTCCGTATTGCTGGATAGTTCCATGTGAATAATCCGGCGTTCATTGGCCGGCATGGGTTCCAGTGTTTGGCGCTTTCCAGTGTGAATTGCCTGTTCTGCCATACGGCGGGCCAGTTGCTGCAATGCCCGGGTGCGGCGCGACCGATATCCTTGAATATCGATCACCAACGGGATCCATTTTTCGAGTTTTTTGCTGACGATCAAACTGGCAATGTACTGAAGTGCATTCAAAGTTTCAGTACGACGTCCAATTAGAATGGAAAGATCATCACCGTTGATATCAACCATCACCTGTTTATCTTCGCCGGGTTCTTCGGGTTCAGCGTAATGCGCTGTGACCCTGGCGAAAACCTTCATTTTTTCCAGCATTTTCTTAACGGTTTCCCGGGAAACACGAAGGATGTTATCTTCATCCGCAGGTGTTTCATCCACGGATTGGGCGGTAGTTGGTTTGAGAGAAGCTGCAGGCACATTTTCAGCCTCTGCCTGGGCTTTTAAGACCAGCCGCACGCGCGCCTGCCGGCCGCCAAGTCCAAACAATCCCTTGCTCCCGGAATCGAGGATATCTACATCAACCGCGTCACGGCTGATGCCGAGTTGGGCGATTCCCCGGGCGATCGCTTCGTCCACCGTTGGGGCGATGATTTCAAGTGTGGTTTTCTCTAATCCCATGTTCGCTCCCAGGTTTTATCCTGCTTATTTCTTGGCAGGTTGATTTGATTTCGTTGAAGGTAATAAATTGCTCCAGTTGACTTTTCCCAGCAAGGCATACTGTCCAATACCAATTACATTGGAAGCCAGGAAATATAACGACAGGCCCGATGCCAGCGTGAGTGCCATATACCCCATCATGAACGGCATCATCATGGTCATGGAGTTAGCCATGGCAGCGGATTGATCATCAGGGCTGCTCGAAGGCGGGGTGGTCAATTTTGACTGAATGTATGTTGTGATGACTACAAGAACAGCCAGGATCGGGATCGGAAAGTTCAAACCGGGAATGGTGAGAAGATCCGGTTTTCCCAGGTCCATCCACAGGAAACGGTTATTTAGAGGAAATATCTGGTTGAAATTAATCAAGCCGGAATACACTTTGTTCGTAAACTGTACCAGATCATACGGGGTGGCAGCCAGCGCCTGAATCACGGATTGATACAGAGCGATAATGATGGGTAGTTGAATGAGCGTGGGCAGACAACTGGCAAATGGATTAATTCCCAGTTCCTTATACAGCTTCATCTGCTCCTGGGAGAGTTTTTCTTTGTCGTTCTTGTATTTCTTCTGAGCCTCGATCCAGCGCTTATCTTTCTGCATTTCAGACATAGCCTGAGAACCCTGTAATTGTTTGACAGTTAATGGGTGGGTCACAAGGCGGATGAGTAGTGTAAATAAAATGATCGCGACACCAAAATTTTGCCCTACAAGATTATAGATGTAGAGCAGAATATTTATCATAAAACCAACGAAAGCATCCCACATAATATTTTATCCTCTATTTGGAGGGGTTGAAGGTCCAGTCAGGTTTGTCAGTCTGATTGGTGATATTCGCGACCTTGAAGCCGGCCAGTAATTTATCACCGTCTACAACACCAAAAACTACATATTCGCCGGCAAAAACAGGGGTTGATAAGAGTTTACCACCAACCTTCTTGGTGCATGTTTCCCGATTATCCGACTTATCGTCTTTGGAAAGGCATATCGCGCGTCCATCAAATGTGCCGGCGTAAACGGTGGTGTCGTCTAATGCTACACTGCCAATAACAGGAGACATAACATTAAAATCCCAGACCGTGCTTCCATCCGATTTATTCAGGGAGAAGATCATACCAGATTGATCGCCGCCGAAAATGCGGTCGCCCTTAACCACCACCGGTGACCAAACCGTACCGTTGGTAGTTACCGTCCAGTTGCGTTTGCCGGTCTTCGTATCATAGCTGATCAGTTCGTTGTTCAAAGTACCCACATACAGGTTCCCGTCTTCATCGGCTGTAAGGCTGAAGAAAACCGGACCACCGGTATTATCAGACCACACTTTTTCATATCCATCGCCTTTCGCGTTCTGGCGGATGGCATAAACAGTACGGTCAATGGAAGCGACAAAAATCAGATCGCCAACAACCACAGGTCTGGTCCAGATGCTGTCTTTAGCTTCGTCGAAAACCCACTTCAACTCTTTCAGGTCTTTATCATACGCGTAAAGTTTATGATCGGCATTCGCGGCCAAAATCAGGTCACCTGCTACGGTGGCAGAAGAAAGGAAACGACCAGTAGCATCGGATTTTTTGGATAGAACACTGGTTGAATTCCCGGTGATTGATCCACTGATTAATCGAATATTTCCAGAATAATCGGTCAGTAAAAGATTATCACCCAGTTTTACCGGTGCAGACCCAAAATTTGTGTTGCCTTCGGGATCTTTCGGGAAGCGCAGTTTATCTTTATCACCAAACCCGGTATGTTCACGGGCTTTATCATTTTCCACAAAATGAGAGATATCTACCGCATAAACATACGAATGATTTGCCAGAAAAATAGTCTCACCATCAACAAGGCTTTCCGGCCAGGTACGATCTGGCATGGCACCTGTCGAACAGGCGGATAACACGACGGCAAGGAGGAGTAATATGGTTACAGGAAATATTCTTTTCTTGAAGTTTTGCATTTGTGTCTACTCTCTACAATTATTGCCCTTTAGGGCACCGGGTCGTACCCGCCCGGATTAAATGGATTACACCGTAACACACGCCATACGGCCATGAAAAAACCTTTTAGAGCACCGTGTTTGTAGATTGCCTGATATCCATAATGGGAGCAACTCGGATAAAACCGGCAGGTATCAGGCGGCATCATTGGACTGATTACCGCCTGATATCCGCGGATCAAGCCCAGCAGGACGATACGCGGAAAATTCTTGATTGTTATTGGAATATCACGAAGACGGGGTTCATCGTGATACTTTTCCAGTACAACTGTTTCATCTTCCATTGATTTATTCAACAAGCCCAGACCGTTGAAACACACTCTGTGTACCATCAGCCAATTCGGAAAACTCGGCATCCCGTGATCTTCCTCTGGCTATTAGCACCGCTTCGAAACCTTCTTTTAATGATGGTAAAAGGTTATCACAAATAACCCGCAAACGTCTTCTAACCAGGTTTCGTTCAACTGCGCCGCCAATTGATTTCCCGGTTATGACCGCGATCCGTCTGGTTCTATCCTCTGTTCGGATGATCACCAACACAACAAGCGGGTGGGCATAGGATTTTCCAAAACGCCGCACCCGCTTGATATCGTTGGACCGGGTCAGGCGAAACCTGCGTTTCACCCATCTACCTTATTTCCTGAACGTCAACACGGTATTTGCCCGGCTTTTGACCTGATAGATTACAGGGCAAAAGCCACAGGAGCCGCTCTACCAGCGGATCCGCTTTACGTGATTGTTCATCGAGACTGTCAATTTGTGGCGGCCTTTTAGGCGGCGTCGTTTCAATACTTCGCGGCCATCCGCGGTGCTCATCCGTTCGCGGAAACCATGAACGCGAACGCGGCGGCGAATTTTTGGTTGATAAGTCCGTTTGGTCATGCTATACCCTTTCAAACCATGAAGAATGCTGGTTCAACTCAATATAAGAGGTGTTATTTTAACTCAGGGCAGGCAGTCAGTCAAGCTGGCGCCTGCCAACTGATGACTAATGCACATTCGCGCGAGGTTTGGTTCCCTCAAAAAGATCTGAAAGTTGTTTGGCGCCTTCTGTGTCTGTTACAGCCAGCACTTCATCATCTTTCTCGAAGACAGATACCCCGCGGGGGACAACCACCTCACCTTTCCGGATGATGGCCGCGATAACGCAATGCTCCGGCAAATCGGCATCTTTCAGCATCATGCCGATAGCGCGGGCGCCTTCAGGAATTTTCTCAGTTACCAGCGAATAGTTTCCACGGCGAAGTTTAAGCAGGGTCATCATATCACCCATCGACATCTCTTCTTCAATGATATGAGACATAATCGCCGACTGGTTGACAGCCACATCCACGCTGAAAACGTCGTCAAACAACCAGGCGTCTCGAGGGTTATTTACGCGAGCAATGGTACGGGGAATATTATATTTTAACCTGGCAAAATGGCAGACAGCCAGGTTTACTTCATCGCGTGTGGTGACCGCGGCCAGTACATCGGCTTCTTGAATACCAGCCTGATCAAGCACGTTGGGGTCAATAGGATTGCCCTGAAAAATAGATTCCGTGGGTAACTCGCGATGAATCATGGAAAGGATTTCGGTTCGGTTTTCAACCACATGAACCGTGTGGTTTTGTTGAATAAGTGTTTTCGCCAGTTGAATACCGGTCCGGCCGCCGCCTACGATAACTACAAACATATCAGGCCTCCTGAATATCCACGTTCTTTAAACGGCGGCGCATACCTTCAATACCTTCAAAGGTAGCACTCATCAATGCCACATCACCTTCACGCATAATGGTATCGCGTGTAGGAATAATTGCCCGGCCTGCGCGGGTAAGTGAAACGGGAATACAATCATCACATTCCAGTAATTCTTTAAACGGCCGGCCATCCCAATTCTTATTGATGACCACTTCGTAAATTTCCACTTCGCCATTCCCGGCAGAAAAAACCGTTCGGATGTCGGAATGGAAGATCAATTCTTCCATGCGTTGGGCACCCCAACTGGTGGAGCTGACAGTTTGCAGACCGAAGTATTCAAAAATTTCTCGGCTGCGGGGATCATAATTGCGAGCCAGAACATTGGGAACGTTGTAAACGGTCTTTGCCACGTAGGCGGCTACTGTGTTCAATGCGTCAGAATTGGTGACAGCCGCCAGAGCGTCTGCTTTTTCCACCCCGGCTCGATGCAATACATCCTGAGATAATGCTTCACCCTCATTGATCCGCCCTTGAAAATCTGCCGGCAGGTTATTGAAGGCGGCCGGAACATTATCGATAACTGATACTTCATGACCACGCTTATACAGGTTATACGCCAATTCTGCGCCTAAACGGCCGCAGCCTACAACGATTACTTTCATGGTTTCTTCTCCTCAGTCCACCTGATACGGGACATTGGTAATAACAATATCTTTGCGGAACCGCAAAGCCATTCTCAATTCCATAGCAGTCTGTGTATGCAGAGCATTGGCTGCCATATTTCGGGGGATAAATTCCGGCACGACAATGGTAATGATGTCATTGGGTTGCCGGGTTTCATCAATTTCATCAATATACTTCAATAAAGGTTCCAGAAAAACCCGGTATGGTGATTCAAGGATCACCAGACGGGTACCGTCACCCCATATCTCCCATTTTTGGCGGATCTTCATAGTTTCTTCTTCGTCAATTGAAACATGTACCGCCGTGATATCGTCTGACAGTGTTTTTGCGTACCGAAGAGCAGCCAGTGTTCCCCGATGAACGCCGCCAATCGGCAAAATCACCCGGTGTCTGGCGATGCGCGCCGGAGAAACATACGTTTCCATCGACAACCGATTAGCCAATCCCTGGTAATGACGGTGAATGGCAAAGAACAGATAGACCAGTGTAGGCAAAAGAATAATGACAACATAAGCGCCATCTGTAAACTTGGTTATGGCAAAAACAAACATAATCACCAGTGTACACACAGCGCCAAAACCGTTTATTATCATTTTGAACAGCCATCGTTTATCATGGCGGATGGTTGAACCACGTTCAACAATTTCCTGTTCCGGTTCCAGGCGGCCAGATTTCCACCAGCGGTGGGCCATACCAGCCTGTGACAGAGTGAAGCTTAAAAATACGCCAATGGCGTAGAGGGGAATCAATTTGGTTACAGACGCCTGGAAGATAATAATCAGAAAAGACGCGATAGCTGCCAGGGCAACAATACCACGTGAATAAACCAGCCGACTTCCGCGCCAGGCGAGTTGACGAGGAAGAAAACCATCTTTTCCCACCAGGGCTCCCAAGCGGGGAAAATCTGCAAAGGCCGTATTTGCCGCCATTATCAAAATAACTGTGGTAGCGGCGATTACCAACAAATACGGTAAACCCCTGTCATTGAACGCGGTGCGTGCAAGTTGAGAAATAAGAGTTTCTTCCTCTGATGGAGTAGCTCCTACCTGATGAGCCAGGAAGGTTATCCCCAGCATCATGGTCCCTAAAATAAAAGCCATGATTACCAGGGTTTTTCCTGCATTAGAGCTGCGAGGTTCTTTAAAAGCCATGATACCGTTTGAAATGGCTTCCACACCGGTTAATGCAGATGTTCCACTGGCAAAAGCTTTTAATATCAAAAACAATGTAATGGGTTGTACCACTTCATGTTCTGAAAGAATATCCATAGGAGCATTGACTACTTGCCCTAATGTTCCGGTTAGATAACGGAACATCCCAAAACCGATGGTAGCCAGCATGGTTATCAAAAAGAAGTAGGTTGGTACAGCAAAGGCATAACCTGATTCTTTTACGCCACGGAGATTAATCATCATGATCAATATGACCATGGCGACACCGATCTCTACACGAAACGCGAATAGGTTGGGTATGGCTGAAACCACTTGCGCCACGCCAGATGACACCGAAACAGCAACGGTAAGAATATAGTCCGTCAATAATGCGGCAGCAGCGATTTGGGCTGGCAATTCACCTAAATTATCTCGCGAAACAATATAGGCTCCACCACCACCCGGATAAGCATGAATGGTCTGCTCATATGAAAGTGTAAGAATGACCAGAAGAGCACAGATAGCAAAGGCCAGAGGTATGGAAATACCAAATGCCGTTGATCCCGCGGCGGCTAGAATGATCAACATTTCCTGCGGCGCGTACGCCACAGAAGAAAGCGCGTCTGAAGAAAAAACAGCCAGTCCGATTGCTTTGCCGATTGTTTGTTCACCGGCATCTGCTGTTGCCAGAGGTTTACCAAACAACAACGTAAGCAAAGACCGGTCCGGCTCATATTTTGAATCATGCCGAAGAACTGTGGTACCGCTGTCTTCCTCAATATTCATATGTTCCCGCATACGGGGGTCACCTTTTCTACTAAATACAACCGATTACATTCTACAAAGCGCATGATTATACATCCATCACATACTGTCAACAAGATTTGAGGCTATTCGAAACGGGTGATCTTTCTTTTTACTCAATCGAGACTTTCATCCGGTTTGCCAAGTACGGTATTGTCGATCAGGCGGGTTTTACCGATATATACCGCCATGGATACCAATGCCTGTGATTTGATGTGATCAATTTCGAGCAATGTTTCGGTATCGGCAATAGAAACATATTGCACTTTAGCGGCCGGCTCAGCAGCAAACACATCTTCCATAGCTGCCCGAATAGCTTTTGAACTGCGTTCCCCGGAGTCAAAAATTGAACGAGCCTTACGCAACGAGCGTGAAAGTACCAGTGCTGCTTTCCGTTGGGTTTCATCGAGATAGGTATTGCGGCTGGATAGGGCCAGCCCATCTCGATCTCTTACGATCGGACAAACCACCATCTCAAGGTTGTAATTCAGATCTTTCACCATTCGTGAAAGCACAGCCACCTGTTGAGCGTCTTTTTGCCCGAAAAATGCTTTATCGGGTTGTACCGCATTGAACAGTTTCGCGACGACCGTAGTCACCCCGCGGAAATGCGTGGGACGCATGGCGCCTTCCAGCACCTTCGTCACCTCTTCCACTGTGACATAGGTTTGATACCCCTGCGGGTACATCACCTCATCCATTGGAGCAAAGATCAGATCCGTGCCAGCCTCTTTCAACAATGCCGCGTCGCGTTCAAGGTCGCGCGGATAAGCGGCAAAATCTTCATTAGGAGCGAACTGTGTGGGGTTGACAAAGATACTGACCACCACGTGGTCGCATTCCTGGCGCGCGCGTTTCACCAGCGAAATATGTCCGGCATGCAAAAATCCCATTGTGGGCGCCAGTCCGATGGTGCCCTTCATGTTTTTTTTCGCGGCTCGCAATTCTTCCAGTGTTCTTACTATTTCCATGATTAGAGTTCCTCTTTCCGTATATATCGTACGAGTTGTGTCATTGTGTGTTGCACAGGGATCTGGATTCGGTATTTATCCGCCAGTTCCAGGATAGCGCCGTTGATATCATTGATCTCCGTTTCTCGGCCATGCAATATGTCCTGCAGCATGGAACAACGGTTGAAGGATGAAGCCGCCAGGATTTCACGCAGTCGATATCGCATGTTCTCCGAATCGATCGAGACGCCTTCTGCTTTCGCGACGACACACGCCTCTTCAATCAACTCGTCCATCAATGCCAGAACATCCGGCAGACTGGACATCTCACCATTTCTCATCCGCAAGATCGCGCCAACGGGATTTACCGCGGAGTTGATGATGGCTTTCTCCCAGGTCATCTGGCGAATATTATCCACCACTGCGACGTCAAATCCGGCGGCAAGCAGTATTTCCCGGTACATATCCACCCCGGGATGCCGACCTAAGAGCACAGATTCTCCACCGTTGTGCCTAACGATTCCCGGTTCAATTTGTTCTGCCGCGCAGGTGGTGGTCCCGGAGACAGTTCGAGTTTCACCCAGTATCTCTATCATGCGTATACGGGGTGTCAGTCCGTTCTGCAGAGACAGCACCGGACAGTCATCCGCCAGCCAGGGTTTATTGCGTTTTAGAGCGGATGACGTTTGATAGGCTTTTGTCAGCAGTATTGCCCGAGAGTAACAGATACGATCTGTCTCCGGTTCTAATACAGTCACCGGGAAGAACTCCCTGTGGTCTTCAGAGATCAATCCGATCCCGTTTTGCCGAATAGCCGATATCGCAGGTTCCCAGGTACCCGTCAACGCGACAGGCACCCCGGCGCGTGTCAGGCGCGCGGCAAACAGGCAGGCCAACGCTCCGCTTCCAATAATTAATACAGGTTGTGACATAAGGTTATTGAATAATTCGTAACGTTTCTTCCCATTCTGGATCAGTCATTTCGTATGTATGTTCCGTTCCAGGGAATGTGCCGTTTTGAACTTCAGTAAGATAATCAGAAAAAGCGGATTTCATATCCTTATTCTGATTGGCATATTTCTTAACAAATTTTGGAGTAAATTTACTAAACAAACCCAGCATATCCGGTGTGACCAACACCTGCCCATCACATCCAGCGCCGGCGCCTATGCCAATGGTGGGGATGACCAGCCGGCGTGAGACTTCTGCCGCCAGACGCGCCGGGATGGATTCAAGCACAATCCCGAAACATCCGGCCTCTTCGAGAATTCGGGCATCTTCAAGCAGCCGCAGAGCGGCTGCCGCTGTGTTGGCCTGTACGCCAAAACCACCAAATTTATTGACGGACTGCGGTGTTAGACCCAGATGCCCCATTACCGGAATGCCAGCCGCGACAATTGCCTTTATCGTATCAGCTCGTTCCCGTCCACCTTCCAGTTTAACAGCGTGCATCCCGCCTTCCTGCAGCAACCGGCCGGAATTTCGCACCGCGTCTTCTATGGAGACTTGATAAGAGAGAAATGGAAGGTCCCCAATCAGTAACGGATACTTCGCTCCGCGGGCAACGGCTTTGCAGTGGTGGAGCATGTCATCCATGGTCACCTGCAGGGTAGTCTCATACCCTAGTACGACCATCCCCAGCGAATCTCCCACCAGTATGGAATGGATTCCGCTTTCATCCATAACAGAAGCTGTCACCGCGTCGTAAGCCGTCAGCATGGCGATCTTTTGGCCATTTTTCTTCATCCGAAGAAAGGTCTGTGTGGTTACTTTCTTGCGGGATGTTTCAGTTTCATGAGACATACGTCCCTCATCATTCTGACTTAAATAGAATACAGATCAAATTATAAAACCATATCAACTTATTTTATTTTAATAAAACAACTCCCGACTAAGGGAGTTGTTCAGTCTATTGATAATGAAATTAAGTCAAAATCAGGCCAGATGATAAATTGTTAAATAAACCAGCGTTTGATTAAGCAACTGGTAGGCCACTTCACCAAAGGTAATAGGGCCAACCATTTCACCGGTTTTCATTCCCTCCAGGTTCGAGTACAGGTAATTCAAAATGCAGTTACATGAAAAAACCACACTCTTTTTATTGATCATATTGGATGTGGCGTATTCTTTATAATCATCTTCAAACACAAATGACATAAATTCACGGAAGTAATTCTCAACGGGGGCCGCGAAGCGATAGCGCACGTTTTTGAAAACAGGGGCATAAAATGCCACAGTTCCTTTCGTCGCGTCGACTGACTGGATGCTGATATTGACAGCCGCACCGCTGTAATCAGCTACCAGTGGAAGCTTTGTGTCAATATTGTTTTCGGTCACATACTGGGCAAAATTGACGGTTTTACCGTTGATTATCGCGTCTTTAGCTTCAAAGCCATCCGCGGTAAAGGTGATCTCATCCCCGGAACCCTGCTTGAAAATATTGAGGATGTTGATATCTGCCACAATTTTTGGAGGCAGCGTGACGGATAACATTACTGCCTTTGAATCATACACTTCCCCCGTCTCACCATTGAAGACCTTAGGGGTCACTTTTCCCAGTTCATCTAACAGAATTCCCGAAATCCAGCCCAATAACGGCCTTGAAGCAAAATCGGGAAAAGCGGGTGCTTTGATGGCAAACGTTTGATGGATTTCCGAGAATGCCGGGATTAATATAAAACCAAAACCGTTTTCCGGAATATCACGATAAACTCCGGATATCGAATTGGAATCATATAAATGAACCTTTGCAGCCGTAGCATACGCGGGGACGCCTGTCACCAAAATTTTTTCTTTTGATACCAGGCCACCATCTTCACCCATAAAATACGGGGTTGTTCCTGCCACCCAGTGACCGCGTGGTAGTTGGCGTAACGCTGTCTCGTCTCCCGCCAGGATAAGGTTATATCCCTGTGAGATCATTTGTTTTACTTCATCAATCGAGTACAGAACTCTATTCATGGCATAGCCCCTATGAGACCAATTTGGAAATGTCGTTCATAGCAGATGGCAGGTGTTGATTCTTTTCCAGAAGGTCGTGCAATTGCCCCGCACATTTTTCGACATTTGCATCTGAAGGATCATGTTCAACATCCATGATCAATCTACCCAGTAGCATTTTTAATGCCAGGTATTCAAAATCAAACTGTTTTCGCTTAAATAGCAAATCTTTCCAAATAACGTCATTGGATGCAGGTATTGACATACTTCCCCTTTCTTCTTTCCTTTTTTGCTTTCTGATAATGATTATATACTTTAAGAAAATTCGTGCATGTTCAAAGTTGTAAAGTACAGTATAATAGATATAGTTTATCTTATTTATAAGATATAAATAATGAATATTTTGATTATTATTGCAATCAGATTGCATTGAAAGTCATTGGAGGAACATAGAATGGTACTCACACCCCACATGAAACGAAAAGTTGCTATTGTCGGAACAGGTAATGTCGGCGCTACGTTCGCTTATTCGCTTCTGATCAGTGGTCTGGCATCTGAGATAGTTCTGATCGATGCCAATACCAGTAAAGCAGAGGGCGAAGCAATGGACTTGAATCATGCCGTCCCCATGCACTCCCCTACCCGCATCTTCACCGGTACGTATGAAGATTGTGCCGGGGCCGCCATTACTGTAATTACAGCCGGCAGCGCTCAGCGCCCGGGTGAAACCCGCCTTGACCTCATTCAAAGGAATGCCGCCATTTTCCGCTCGATCGTGGAAAACACGGTCAAATACAACCCGGATGGCATCATCCTGGTGGCCACAAATCCGGTTGATGTGTTGACATACGCCACCTGGAAATTTTCGGGACTGCCGGCCAACCGTGTAATCGGTTCAGGGACTGTTCTGGATACAGCGCGTTTCCGATATCTGCTCAGTCAGAGATTCGAAGTTGACCCGCGCAGTGTTCATGCCTATATCATAGGTGAACATGGTGACAGTGAAGTTCCCGTCTGGTCACTGGCCAATATTGCCGGCATGCGTCTGGCCGAATACTGCGCGGCAAACAACATGGGCTGCCGGATGGAAGAACTGGACAATATCTTTAAACAGACCCGTGACGCGGCGTATGAGATCATTTCACGCAAAGGCGCAACCTATTACGCCATCGCCTCCGGCCTGATGCGCATTGTTGAAGCCATCCTTCGCGATCAGGCAACGGTGATCTCTGTCTCCACTCATATTGACGATTATTACGGCATCAAGGATGTTTATCTCAGTCTTCCAAGTGTGGTAGATATGGGTGGTATTGAACGCACCATTCGCCTTGATCTTAATGAAGAAGAGATTGCCGGTTTGAAGCATTCGGCAAAAGTGCTGAAAGAAACGATAGACACGATCAAGTTCTAGCCTGAATTCAAGAGAACGAAAATCCCCGGTTACGCGCCGGGGATTTTTTATGTAATGATCAGTCCTGTCAACCCGTGGCTGTCAGTGCCGGTAAATTGAACTGTATCAATAACATTGATTTTATTGTTGATTAAATTTTCGTCTACTACAGAAGTCACCCGGATATATGCTTCGTTGTAGCCCAGTAGGAAAAATGTATTTTCTACCGGCATACTTGTTTCCCATAGCACATTTCCCTTTTTGCCAATAAATCTGCGGGAAAAATCCAAGGCAGAATCGGTCATCACTTTCCGGACTGCCGCCGCACGCTCTTTGCGTACTCTGGGTGGAACTTTTCCGGGGAGGCTTACGGCCGGGGTACCGGGTCGTTCGGAATAGGGAAAAACATGCCCACCGGAAAAACCGGCTAGCCGGATGAAATTCAAACTTTGTTGAAATTCATCCATTGTTTCACCCGGAAACCCGGTGATCACATCTGTTGTGATGGCGAAATCCGGGTCAAGCTCGCGCGCCCATTTCAACCTTTCCATGTATTCATCCGGGGTATTTAGCCGTCCCATACGCTTCAAGGTGGAGGCGCATCCGGACTGCAATGAAATATGCAAATGACGGCACAATCGTGGGTCATCAAACAGCCGGAAGAAATCTTGATCCAGATCCCAGGGTTCAATGGATGAAAGCCGAAGCCGTGTAACCCCGGTTTCGGATAAAACACAGCGTACCAATTCCTTCAGGTTAGATGGTTGGGAAAAGTGTTTGCCCCAGGTGCCAAGCTGAACCCCGCTGAGGACTATCTCCTTTGCCCCACCTTCCAGCGCCGAGCGAATATCCATAAGCACACGTTCAATTGGCATCCCCCTGGACGGGCCGCGCGCTACCCGGGTGAC
>AP024711.1 GCA_024363285.1 Leptolinea sp. HRD-7
CAATATGCAGGGTCGCCCCCCACGCGGGGGCGTGGATTGAAATCTGGGTGTGCCTGTCCCCTCCGATCCTGACCAGGTCGCCCCCCACGCGGGGGCGTGGATTGAAATCATTTCGACCGCTCGAAATTGGACATTACATACGTCGCCCCCCACGCGGGGGCGTGGATTGAAATAGCGGGAGGTTGTCCCACCAATCGAGGAACGCCTGTCGCCCCCCACGCGGGGGCGTGGATTGAAATGGCGTGTCTGGCTATGGGAAGATTTCTGCTGATGTTGTCGCCCCCCACGCGGGGGCGTGGATTGAAATATTATTATCGCCGGTTTTGAAACTGTACGTCTGCAAGTCGCCCCCCACGCGGGGGCGTGGATTGAAATTATAATAAAAAATCCCCGCTTTTTCCTGAGGCCCGGTCGCCCCCCACGCGGGGGCGTGGATTGAAATACTATTAAAAGCCTGTTCGCCGGATAGGTAGACCGTCGCCCCCCACGCGGGGGCGTGGATTGAAATTTTCGGACGGTACCCATGTACCATCGCATATAGTCGCCCCCCACGCGGGGGCGTGGATTGAAATTTGTATTCGACCTTGGATGTGAAATTATATGGGATGTCGCCCCCCACGCGGGGGCGTGGATTGAAATGCCATACTGTTTGACTCGTTGCTCGTAGAACCACCGTCGCCCCCCACGCGGGGGCGTGGATTGAAATTTGGCGTGATGTTACAGACTATCTCTATCACTTCGAGTCGCCCCCCACGCGGGGGCGTGGATTGAAATCGCTTGTTGGCTGTGGTGACATAAGGCTGGTCATGTCGCCCCCCACGCGGGGGCGTGGATTGAAATCGAATACGTACCGCAGAAGATTCAAGATGCTAGTGTCGCCCCCCACGCGGGGGCGTGGATTGAAATTCTCAGTCGGGGTCAAACCTGACACCCGAAACATGTCGCCCCCCACGCGGGGGCGTGGATTGAAATCTGTGACATAAACTCTCCTTTTGAAAATCGAAAAGTCGCCCCCCACGCGGGGGCGTGGATTGAAATTACCAACCGAGTCCTGCCAGAAGGCAATGAATATACCGGTCGCCCCCCACGCGGGGGCGTGGATTGAAATAGCACTTGAACACCAGATATGACGCCACCGTAGCTCAGGTCGCCCCCCACGCGGGGGCGTGGATTGAAATCCCAATGCCTGACTGTACATCGTGCTTTCTTCGGTCGCCCCCCACGCGGGGGCGTGGATTGAAATTGTTGAATATTTCGCAATAATTTCCTTTGGCGCGTCGCCCCCCACGCGGGGGCGTGGATTGAAATCCCGTTGTTAGCAGCAGGCGCGGCGGCGTGAGAAGCCGTCGCCCCCCACGCGGGGGCGTGGATTGAAATTGAAACATATTGCGATTTTTATGCCAATTGCCGGGGGTCGCCCCCCACGCGGGGGCGTGGATTGAAATTCGTGGATCATGTCTCTTGCCGGATACGCCACTAGTCGCCCCCCACGCGGGGGCGTGGATTGAAATAATGCCGCCTGCTGGTCTAGTAGCTCTAGGTCAGGTCGCCCCCCACGCGGGGGCGTGGATTGAAATAGTTGCCGGTCTCCATCCGCAGCACTCGCATAACGTCGCCCCCCACGCGGGGGCGTGGATTGAAATTCGTCATCCCCCGACCCGGACGGTGGAAAATGAGTCGCCCCCCACGCGGGGGCGTGGATTGAAATAAAAATATCATTGTGCCCTTTTTCACTATATACATGTCGCCCCCCACGCGGGGGCGTGGATTGAAATATTATGCCGTATGTGCCGTCCACTTTTTCGGCTGGTCGCCCCCCACGCGGGGGCGTGGATTGAAATCCAGAGAACCACCGTCCATCCTGCCAATAATCCTGTCGCCCCCCACGCGGGGGCGTGGATTGAAATTAATCCGCCAGATAAATTGCAAATAGGATATGAGGTCGCCCCCCACGCGGGGGCGTGGATTGAAATTATCATGGGGATAAAATCGCGTCAAGTGAGTGCAGTCGCCCCCCACGCGGGGGCGTGGATTGAAATTACGAGAAAGTAAGCGCGGTTTACAGGGCGATAAGTCGCCCCCCACGCGGGGGCGTGGATTGAAATTCTGTTCCGGCCTATCGGCGTTCGCGGCAACGGCAGTCGCCCCCCACGCGGGGGCGTGGATTGAAATAGAATTTGATCGCATATAAATACCAGATGCCGTGGTCGCCCCCCACGCGGGGGCGTGGATTGAAATGTAACTGAGGCTCTTCGGCAGGCCGTGGGGCAATGTCGCCCCCCACGCGGGGGCGTGGATTGAAATTTCATGATCTTTTATCCTCCTTTCAGCAGGATTGTCGCCCCCCACGCGGGGGCGTGGATTGAAATATAAAAATCTATATCCGCCCGAGCTTCGATCTGGTCGCCCCCCACGCGGGGGCGTGGATTGAAATAGCAAATATGCCTCATGGTCCGGAATCACCGAAGTCGCCCCCCACGCGGGGGCGTGGATTGAAATATTTTTGGCGTTTTAACTTTTGTTATTTTGCCGAGTCGCCCCCCACGCGGGGGCGTGGATTGAAATGGCTATGAGTTGCGAGATTGAAAATGACGTGCCTGTCGCCCCCCACGCGGGGGCGTGGATTGAAATTTATACGGTCAATCACAACACTTTCCTCGCCAAGTCGCCCCCCACGCGGGGGCGTGGATTGAAATTCCTGTTATGTAGGATTGAATCTGTTATGGTAGGTGTCGCCCCCCACGCGGGGGCGTGGATTGAAATTTGTAGCTTGACGGCCAGTTATCAAAATCCATCCGTCGCCCCCCACGCGGGGGCGTGGATTGAAATTTAGTAGATAATAGTCAGGTGACCCTGGTATCACGTCGCCCCCCACGCGGGGGCGTGGATTGAAATATGCTTATTGTCGGCTGGTCAGGCATTGATCACTCGTCGCCCCCCACGCGGGGGCGTGGATTGAAATGTATTCACGGTCCGGGTATAACCCACAAGCCCGTTGTCGCCCCCCACGCGGGGGCGTGGATTGAAATAGTGTGGAATACAAAAGCAGCGGGATCAGCACGCGTCGCCCCCCACGCGGGGGCGTGGATTGAAATCGCATTTTCGTCTCCATTTCCGAAAGCTGGCGGTCGCCCCCCACGCGGGGGCGTGGATTGAAATACGCGTCCGGGGTCCTCATACCAACGCACCAGCAGGTCGCCCCCCACGCGGGGGCGTGGATTGAAATTGCAATACGGCTGAATCTCCACCTGTAGCCTGACGTCGCCCCCCACGCGGGGGCGTGGATTGAAATACGCCCGCCAAATTCCAGCATTACAAATTGAGGAGTCGCCCCCCACGCGGGGGCGTGGATTGAAATATCTCGGACACACAGGGGCATACCCGCTATATCGTCGCCCCCCACGCGGGGGCGTGGATTGAAATGCTGATGTACCTACGTGCCATGGGTGACGCGGGCGTCGCCCCCCACGCGGGGGCGTGGATTGAAATTGCGTATATATCCAGTGTTTTGATTGCCGTTGCGCGTCGCCCCCCACGCGGGGGCGTGGATTGAAATATCTGTTTTTATGCAATTTTATCAATCCTATAAAGTCGCCCCCCACGCGGGGGCGTGGATTGAAATTTTGAGATGACCGGGGATTACAGCCCGCGTATGACGTCGCCCCCCACGCGGGGGCGTGGATTGAAATCAGTCAACTCCGTTATTCCACAAGTACAAGAAGTCGCCCCCCACGCGGGGGCGTGGATTGAAATCGGTTGATATCCATGACACCATCGTAGCACAACGTCGCCCCCCACGCGGGGGCGTGGATTGAAATCTGATCGATATTGAGTTGATATTGCCCATCTGGTCGCCCCCCACGCGGGGGCGTGGATTGAAATCGTAACGTTTATGGAAAGCGAATTAAAAATCAAGGTCGCCCCCCACGCGGGGGCGTGGATTGAAATAGTTGATAACATGGACTATGGTTATTGGATCGTCATGTCGCCCCCCACGCGGGGGCGTGGATTGAAATGTCTATAATGAGTAGTGTGGATGCACGAGATAGAGTCGCCCCCCACGCGGGGGCGTGGATTGAAATCGTCACCGCGATCATCTCCGCGCGACGCTCCCCGTCGCCCCCCCACGCGGGGGCGTGGATTGAAATAGAGATCGTAGAAAATCTATGAAAATATATTTTAGAGTCGCCCCCCCACGCGGGGGCGTGGATTGAAATAACCGGGATATCGGGTTGGAGTGGATCGACCCGAGTCGCCCCCCCACGCGGGGGCGTGGATTGAAATCGCATCGGGATGGTGTACGTTGCATCGAGCGCAGTCGCCCCCCCACGCGGGGGCGTGGATTGAAATGCTCCGAACTTGCCGAAGCGCGGGCGGAAATAGAGTCGCCCCCCCACGCGGGGGCGTGGATTGAAATTGTTATCGCCCCTGATGTACCATGACGGATTAGAGTCGCCCCCCACGCGGGGGCGTGGATTGAAATCCGAACAGTACCTGCAAGTTGCTGATCAATTCCCTGTCGCCCCCCACGCGGGGGCGTGGATTGAAATCCTGAGCCAATGTGATAATGATCTGCAGCGCGGCACGTCGCCCCCCACGCGGGTCTTAATCTTCCCCATCTGGTATCTTTATTGCTCCCCCATTCCCGATGGACCGACCCCGCGTAAACCGTCTCTACCCTATCATCTCCGCGTTGACATACCTCGCCCTGGCGGCCGTCACCGCGTTAACCCAAACCTTCCTCTTCCCCCTCGAAACCTGGTGGCCGGCCGTCGCTGCCGGCCTGGCAATCTACGCCGGCGTTGACGCCCTGCTCGTCACCCGCCGCGCGACAGTCAACGTGTTTGACGCCGTCGATTTCGGCCCTGTACGCCTGCGGGATGCCCTGTGGCCGGTCGCCGGTCCGCTGGCCGTCACCCTGGGCGCGGCGGCCGTCACCCGCCTGCCGTTCCTCCGGTTGCTGCCGGTGATGCTGCTGCTCTGCCTGCTGCACACCGCGCTCGCGGCATCCCTTACCGCGCCGCGCCCGGTGGCAACCTCCGGCCGCACCGCCGCGTGGGTGGCCAGCGCGGCGGTCGTCACCGCGGTGTACGCGGCGGCATTCTTCTCACTGAACACCTTCCCGGCCGTCAACCCGCTGCTTCAGGTGACGGGCGCCGCCCGCGGCCTCTGGTTCACCGTGCCCGTGGCGCCCTCCGAAACCTATCCCCTGGGCTTCGCGCGCCTGGAAGACGGCATCATTGACGACCTCGGCCGCCCCTTCATGGCCGCGCTGGGCCAGTCACTCGGGATGGTGAAGCCGTGCGCCATCCCCGGGCCGGACCTGCGCAGCTATGCCCAGATATCCCCGAACCCGAACGTGCAGCCCAAGTTCCGCACCAATGTGGATACGCTGTGCCCCGAATGGATCGAAACCCTGCCCGGCTTTTTCTGGCGCGTGGGGCTGCTCGGGCTGTTTGTGCTTTCGCTTGCGCTCGGCGCGTTCGTCACCCGCCACCCCGTTGACTTTGCCGTCACCGCGCTGCTGATGCTCTTCGGCTGGTTCGTGTGGCCGCCCTCCGAGCGGGTGCGCGTGGGCAACGTGCCCATGCTGCTCGCCGGCATGCCGTGGCTCGCGCTGTTGCTGCCCGCCCTGCGGCGCGGACGTTCAGCCCCCGTAGTGCTGTGGGGACTGGCCGCCGGGCTGGTCTTCGGGCTGGGCGGGCTGGTGCGCCAGCCGGTGGGCTTCGCGTTGACCGTCACCGCGCTGGCGGGCATTGTCTGGGGGGCATGGAAACACAAAAAAGTCTACCTGCCGCTGATGGCGCTGCTGGCACTGCTGGCCGGCCGCTCCCTGCCAGCAGCAATGCTGAACAGCCTCTTTCAATACCGAGACGAACAACTTCAGATCACCGCGCCAGTGCTCACCGCGCGCGAACACGGCACAGGCTTCGCCTTGCTGGGCGGTATTGGCAGCGTTTACCTGACAGAAGAAAACTACGGTCAGCCGCTTTACGACAATTCGATGGACCTGGCTTTCGCCGACGTGCCCATCTGGCTGACGGTCTACAACGCGAACCCGCTCATCACGCTCACGCCGTCATCGTACAGCCTGGTGCTGCAGACCGGAAGCGGCTTGTTCTGGCGCTACGCCGCCGGTCACCCCGGTCAGTTTTTGTGGATTCTGTGCCGCAAGGCCGGAGAGTTCCTCACCTACATGGGGCTGCCGCTGCTTGCCCTGCTGTTGTTCGTCACCCTGGTGGCGGGGCGTTACCGGAAACTTGACTCCGAAGAACGCCTGGGGGTTTCGGCGGAGGGCGCGCGCGAGACGGTCGGCCTGTTCCTTCTGCTGGCGCTCGCGGCATCCATTCCCGCCATGCTCACCACCATCGCCTACGGCGAAAACCTGTTCCTGCCGGCGGTCGTCATTTTCTTCACCGCCATCCCGGCGCTGCTCATTACGTTCAAATCCATCCTTTTAAAAAGGCGGCTGTAGTGGTGTACCTTCTGGCCCTTTTCATCAAACGCCATGCCGGCCGGCTGGTTTTACCCGCCCTGCTGCTCACCCTGTGGTTACTGCCGGCGTGGGCCTGGTCAACCGCGGGGCCGGCTCTAGCCGCCGCGGCGCGCCAGCCGGAGCTGATCCGCCGGGCGGCCGCGCAGTCCATCCGACCGGGTGATGACGTCTTCCTCTCCACGGGGGATGCGGAGGTGCGCCGGGTGGTGGAAGACTCCGGAGCGGCCGTGCATGGGTTTGATACCCCCGCGGCGTTCCCCGCGCAGCTGGTCACCGTGCTGGACGCGTACTGTGCGCGCGCGGCTTACCCCGATGCCTACCTGGTGTGGACGGGCGATGCTGCCGCGATGGCCGCCCCCGCGCGAGACGTCAACGTGTATTTCAGGTTTGAGGCATTGCTGCCGTACGAGGGGTACAACGTCTACGCGGTGGATAAGATCGTGCGCCTGCGCCCAAAAACGGAGATGATCGCGCGATACTGCGAGGCGATGGACATGGCCGGCGGGCGCGATGTTGTGGTCCTGCTGGAGCCGGAGACATTTTCCCCGTGGATCGGTTCGGTGACGACGGGGCAGGTCACCTGGCTGGCAGCGGACCCGGTGCGCACGTTCCGGCTGTCCGATTTCACCGTGGTCAACATGCCGCCTGTCGCCGCCTACGACGCGCACTGGATGGGCATCACCGAAGAGGGATTCACCTGGACATTCAAAAACCGTGACGCCGAAGCGTACCGCGAGGTTTTCACCCGACCCGGGGCTGAGGACGCGCTGCTGCTGATGGATAAGGGGGCCGTCATCGGGCCGGTGGCGGCGGGGTATGTTATGGAGTGTGATGACAGGGGCGCGGTTGGTCAATATTTTCGGAAGGTGTGCTTAAAATAATCCCGGTTTTTCCCGAAAACGTAGGGTGCCGTTGACCGCGTCATCATGGACAAGTCCACCATAACAAGACCGGACATCACGAGAGCGCGGTCAACGCACCACGGCCTGCCGGGAAGACCGTTCGTCCATTTAAATCGCACCCGGCAGACCTCACCCTCATCCCGGCCTTCCCCTTCGAGGGGGAAGGTGACTGTGCCGCGCCGGTCATGCATAGTATCCGTAGGGTGCCGTTGACCGCGCCATCATGGACAAGTCCATCAAAACCAGACCGGACATCACGAGAGCGCGGTCAACGCACCACGGTCTGCCGGGAAGACCGTTCGTCCATTTGCTTCGTTCCTGGCAGACCTCACCCTCATCCCGGCCTTCCCCCATCTAGGGGGAAGGTGACTGTGCCGCGCCGGTCATGCATAGTATCCGTAGGGTGTCGTTGACCGCGTCATCATGGACAAGTCCACCATAACAAGACCGGACATCACGCGAGCGCGGTCAACGCACCATGGTCTGCCGGGAAGACCGTTCGTCCATTTGCTTCGTTCCCGACAGACCTCACCCTCATCCCGGCCTTCCCCCTCGAGGGGGAAGGTGACTGTGCCGCGCCGGTCATGTATAGTATCCGTAGGGTGCCGTTGACCGCGCCATCATGGACAAATCCATCATAACCAGACCTGACATTGCGAGAGCGCGGTCAACGCACCACGGTCTGCCGGGAAGACCATTCGTCCATTTGCTTCGTTCCTGGCAGACCCACCCTCATCCCGACCTTCCCCCTTCGAGGGGGAAGGTGACTGTGCCGCGCCGGTCATGCATAGTACACGTAGGGTGCCGTTGACCGCGTCATCATGGACAAGTCCACCATAACAAGACCGGACATCACGAGAGCGCATTCAACGCACCACGATCTGCCGGGAAGACCGTTCGTCCATTTGAATCGCACCTGGCAAACCTCACCCTTATCCCGGCCTTCCCCCTTCGAGGGGGAAGAGGTGACTGTGCCGCGCCGGTCATGTATGGTATCCGTAGGGTGCCGTTGACCGCGCCATCATGGACAAATCCATCAAAACCAGACCGGACATCACGAGAGCGCGGTCAACGCACCACGGTCTGCCGGGAAGACCGTTCGTCCATTTGAATCGCACCCGGCAGACCTCACCCTCATCCCGGCCTTCCCCCTCGAGGGGGAAGGTGACTTTCTCGCGCCGGTTTGTCGCATGGTGTGGCTTGATAATAATTCTCCGGTAGGGTTGATGCCGGCGGGGAATTATTGCGTCCTTACGGGTGATATAACATTCCCGCCGCATCAACCGCGGGCCGGTTTAACACCTTTCCCGGCAGACCTTACCCTTTGACGTACACGTAGGGTGCCGTTGACCGCGTCATCATGGACAAGTCCACCATAACAAGACCGGACATCACGAGAGCGCGGTCAACGCACCACGGTCTGCCGGGAAGACCGTTCGTCCATTTGCTTCGTTCCCGGCAGACCTCACCCTCATCCCGGCCTTCCCCCTCGAGGGGGAAGGTGACTGTGCCGCGCCGGTTTGTTGCATGGTGTGGCTTGATAATAATTCTCCGGTAGGGTTGATGCCGGCGGGGAATTATTGCGTCCTTACTCACAATTCAATATTCCCGCCGCATCAACCGCGGGCCGGTTTAACACCTTTCCCGGCAGATCTTACCCTCATCCCGGCCTTCCCCCTCGAGGGGGGAAGGTGACTTTCTCGCGCCGGTTGGGTTTATCACCTCAGAATAACCGTATCGTTTATTGAATTAAGACACTATTGGTTTAAACGGTCATTATTTTCTGTCGCTAATGTTGGAAAAACCTTTTTATCAACATGTATCTCCGCCTTAGAATCATCTAGAGGCTCAGGCTGTCGAAGGACAAAAATCAATGCCAGCCCCAGCAGGGCAAAAAGTCCCACCACAGCTTCAGATCCATACGTGTTCAATACCCCTACCGATGCAACAACACAACTATCTACCACAGCATGATACAGAATAGCCAGCCCGAGCCAATAACCCTGTTTCCGGGTGAAAGCCTGCATTACCAGCACCGCACAGGCGATATGGATGGGTATAGTGAAAAGGCGTTCCAGGGAGCCCATCAGGCTTAAAGTCCAATCCGCTGACCAGTAAGCCGTTACTTGTTGTTGAATTGAATCCAGTTCCGCTGCCGGCAAAACATTTTCAAGATTGATATTTCGCAACCCTGTAAATTGGAAAAAGGTAAAAAGGGCAAATCCACCCAGAATAATCGCTTCCACTCCACCATGCCCGGCTCCAAAAACAACGCTCTTACGCCATGAACGGGCATCTTTGAGCCAGAACTTCAGTACCAGATAACGCGCCCCTTCCTCAAAAACGCTTGCGCTCAAACCGAGGAAAATGATATTGAACCAGCGTGACTGGTCACTGGTCATGGCCGCCAATGGCGTCATCTTTAGGAGTTGGGTTACCTCCATATTAAATGGTATGTGCCCGATCTGTGAAAGGATAAAGGTTGCCGCCCCGATAAACCAGATGCGCCATCCCGGTTTCCATATATATGTTAGATAAATTGCCAGGCCAATCGGCATGATGATCATTAATATAGAATTTAGTAGATGAGTAAAAAATAAAATGTCCATGTGTTATCTCATTTCAACAATTGATAATACTCAATGTGTATTACGGCATACCGCATAACCGACAATGAGTACAGTAATTGGGACAGAACGGTATGCGAACGCGTACATCAGGTTCGGAATCTTCAGGGGAATCCTATGCTCTATGCCTGAACCCCTTCCTGGCCTTACTCCATTTCCAAAATCGGATGTGGAGGGCGCGCGACGGTTCTTTTTTATTTTCTGTTGAAGCTTACTGTAGCTAAGGCAAACACGATCATCGGGGCAACGGTGAGGACCACCAGCGCGATCCACAGCGGGTCAAACCCGGTTTGACCGCGGGTGAAGGCCGAATACCCGACTAACACAACCGCGCTGAGTGCCGATGAAACCATGAAAGAAATGTACCCTGCGCGGTGACGAATTGCCATCGCGCGTTCGTCGCCTTCTTCCAGCATGGCGCGACGGGCGGCGGCCGGGTTTCGGCGGGCGGCGATGGCGCGGATCAACGGAACAATACCCGAACCGGCCAGTAGAATCCCCAACCCTTCCAGCAGACGGGTGTCGGCGATGGTGCCGGGGGTAGTCTTCCGCAGGATCAACCCCGCGGTGAAAATCACGATTCCGGCGGTCAGGGCGAACAGCCCGTAATTCGCGCAGTTAGTCGTTGTGTTCTGGTTTTTCATGGTCAAATTCCTCTTCGTAAATGAAAATTTCTTCAATGGGCCGGCCGAACAGTTTTGACAGCCTGAAGGCCAGCAGGATGGAAGGATTGTAGCGGCCGTTTTCCAGCGAAATGATGGTCTGCCGGGAGACATCTACCCGGTCAGCCAGTTCCTGCTGTGTGAGCCCGGCCTGCGTGCGTAACACTTCGAGATGATTTTTCATATACTCCTTTGTAAAGCTAACTTTACATCAGTATAATCCGATCTGCCAGAATGTCAAGTGCGCTTTACATATTGAAACTTTTTAAAATTCGGAAGCGTACTTAATATAGAAAGGCTGCTCGCATAACTATTGAAAATCAGCCTGAAGGGTATATAGTAAAAATAGCCGTGAGGTACCGGCTCAGTGGGAGGTTCCTATGGAACACACAAAAATCCCTGTTATCCGCACCGCGCCGCGGGTTTTCACCATTCTTCTGGCGCTTTTCCTGATGCTGTTTTCCTTTGACGTGTTTGACGGGCATAGCTCCGCCCGTGAAATGGCTGTTGGATTTTTAATCCACAACATCCCATCCATCCTGATGCTTGTCATCGTGTCGGCGGCATGGAACCGCGAATGGCTGGGGGCGGTGATCTTTCCGGTGCTCGGGCTTCTGTATTTTCTCAACAATGTAAACGCGCACTGGTCTGTCCACCTGGCGATCACACTTCCGTTGCTGGTCAATGGATTGCTGTATCTTCTGGCCTGGCTCGACCGGAAGAAAAATCATCCGATGGTTCAAAACTGATCCGGGGATCGAAGTTCAACGGCCAATAGAATCTATTAATTCTGCCAGATATAACTGGTCAGGTAGCTATCTTAACGCACCAAATTCCAGTCAATTCCAGTGAGATTAATCTATTTTTTATGCTTAATTTTTCTCAACGGAGTATTCTAATTAACAGGGTGTAATAAGGCTGCTTGTCCGGCCGTGGCTGAATGTATGTCAGGCTTTGAACTTTTTAAATAATATCAGGGAGGCAATGATGAAATCAGGTTTGGAAGAACACAAGGGGAAAAAAGTTTTCGTAGCCCGCTATGACCATATGACCATGGAGCAGGTAAAGGCAGAGGTGGAGGAAGTGCGAAAATTTATGGGCACCACTCCAGAAACGACTGTGCTGGTGCTGGTGGATACCACGGGAACGATCATCTCACCCGAAGTTCTCAATCAATTCAAGCAAATTTCGGCGCAGGTTTCTGATAACCTGACAACCAAGACAGCCATTCTGGGAATGAACGGACCGCGTAAAACATTCCTGGAGATCATCAGTAAATTCACAAAGAACAAGACTGTCCCGTTCGATGACCGGCAGGCGGCTATTGACTGGCTGGTTTCCTGATAGTCACCCGCTTGGACGTGAGGTTAATCCATTCGTAACCTTCAGGATGTATATAATGATTGTCAACCGGTTTGACTGTTATTTAAGGAAGAGGCAGGTGATTCCTGCTTCTCAACCGGAAAACAGGCGCCATTCCATAAATGCCTGTTCGCCACGGATAAGCGTTCTCCAAAACGCGTTCCCGCGTGCTTCAGATTCTTGACCAATACTGGAAGACACTATGCGTCGGATCACCCTGATACTGGTAACAGTAATTACCGCCCTGGGGATGATGGGTCTGAATCAGATCCCCCAGAACTATACGGTTCGGATCGGGGTTTACGAGAACGCGCCGAAGATCTATACCGCCGCCGATGGAACCGTCAAAGGTTTCTGGGCGGATATTTTGTATTACATCGCCCGCAAAGAAGGGTGGCAGATCCAGTGGGTACATGGTACATGGACTGAAGGGTTGGAACGGCTGAAAAATAATGAAATTGACCTGATGCCGGATACAAGCCTGACAACTGAACGAATGGAGTTATTCGATTTTAATGATGAATCCATTCTTACCAGTTGGTCACGTGTGTACACCCGAAAAAGCTCAGGAATACAAACTATTCTGGATTTGAGTGGTAAACGAGTAGGCGGTCTCAAAAATAGCGTGAATATGGATGGACCGGAAGGTATTAAAGATCTGACAACCCGGTTTGATGTTACCTGCGAGTTTGAATACTTTGATTCATACCCGGAGGTTTTCGAAGCCATTCAAAGCGGGCGTGTGGATGCCGGTGTGACGAACAAAGATTTCGGTGATATGAACGAAGAGAAATTCAACCTGGTTCGCACGCCGATCATTCTACAGCCTTCTCAACTCCGATTTGCTTTAACAAAAAATGCGGAACTTTCGCAGTACCTGAAAAAGACCATCGACGCGGATATCCGACAATTGAAGGGCAACCCGGATTCGGTGTATTACAAAGCTCTGGATACCTACTTTGGAGAACACCCCGTTGAAGTTGTTCCCCGATGGGTAACGAACCTGTTGCTCATCGCGGGTGTGATCATTATCATTCTGGGGATCATCTCCTTTGTGTTCCGGGGAAAGATCAGTCGTCAGTCAGAAAGTCTGCGGCGCAGCGAGAGCCGGTATATGGCTTTGCTGAACAACTTCCCCGATCTGATCATCCGAATGGATCAGAAGGGTCGGTTCATTGACTATCATGCCGCGGAGGGCAGCCTGTTAAGTCAGCGTTTGGAAGAATATAGCGGCAAACTGGCCGAAGAAGTCTTACCAACTGAGATTTCTGAGATGACCATGGTTTGCATGAAGAAAGCGCTACTTACCCATAAGATCCAGATAAAAGAATACCAGATGTCGATGCAGGGTGAGCTCCGATTTTTTGAGGCCCGCTATTCTCCCAGTGATGAAAATGAGGTCATCATCCTTGTTCGCGATATAACCGATGAGAAACAGGCGCAGAAAGCGCTAAAAGACAGCGAAGAACGCTACCATACCCTGGCGCGGGTTTCGCCGGCGGGAATCTTCCGAACCGATGCCAACGGGCTGACCACATACGTCAACCCAACCTGGTGCCGTATTTCAGGGCTGTCACCAGAAGAGGCACTGGGTGACGGCTGGTTGAAAGCCGTTCATCCGGATGATCGCCAGAAATTAAGTGTCGACTGGAAAAATATCGCGGCAAGCCATATTCCCTCTCAGGCGGATTACCGCTTTGTTCGCCCTGATGGAAGCATTGCGTATGTTATCGGACAGGCTGTTCCGGAAGTCAACGCGGAAAATGAGGTGGTGGGATACGTTGGAACGATCACCGATGTCACCGAACGGGTGGAAGCGGAAGAAGCTTTGCGAGCCTCACGCGAAGCCGAACGTACTGCCCGCGGTATTAAAGAGACAATTCAGACGGCCAATCTGTTATTGACCAACTCTCTGGACTTAAAAGAACTGCTGAATGTTCTGCTCAATTTTATGCACCAGATCGTGCCCTATGACCGGGCTCGAGTTGTGCTGCTGGAAGAAGGCTCGCGGTTAAAACTGATCACGTCCCGCGGTTTTGATTCAGAAATTGACCGAGAAGTGGATGCTGATGTATTGCCAAAATATCAGACCAATCCACTGATTTCTCCAATGATGAACGGGCAAACCTGCGTGGTCGTGGATGATATTGAGACGTACCCCGATTGGGAGGTGTATGCCGGCCGCGGACACGGCCGAAGCTGGATGGGTGTTCCACTGGTATCACAGGGGCAGGTGCTGGGATATTTTTCACTGGATAAAAATGAACCCGGTTTCTTCACAGAAGAATCGAAAGGGTTGGCTTCGAGCCTGGCCGCGCAGGCGGCTGTGGCCATTCAGAACGCCCGGCTTCATGAAGCTCTGCGCCAACACGCGGATGAACTTGAAGAGCGTGTAGCCCTACGAACCACTGAGCTCGCGCGCCGTGTGGCTGAAGTGGAAGCCCTTAACCGCTCCGCGCAGCAATTGAATGAAGACCTGAAAGAGGCAGTGAAAAAAGCCGAAAGCGCCGACCGGTTGAAATCCGCGTTTCTGGCCACCATGTCTCATGAGCTGCGAACCCCGCTAAACTCGATCATCGGGTTCACCGGAATCCTGTTGCAAAAACTGGTAGGCCCGTTGAGTGAAGAGCAGGAAAAGCAATTAAAGATGGTGCAGGGCAGCGCGCGCCATCTTCTGGAATTGATCAATGATGTACTGGATATTTCCAAGATCGAAGCTGACCAGATCATGTTAGTTACAGAAGAATTTGACCTGTGCGCATCGATCATGAGCAGCGTGGAAAAGGTTAAACACCCGGCAGATAAGAAGGGATTAAAACTGATTACGGATCTGCAGCCTGAAAAACTGACCATTTCCAGTGACCGCCGCCGGGTGGAACAAATTCTGATCAATCTATTGAATAACGCGGTGAAATTCACCGAAGAGGGTTCTGTCACCATTAAAAGCCGGGTAATAGATGGCCGGGTGAAAGTCTCCATCACGGATACCGGCATCGGCATTCGGGAAGAAGACCTTCAAACCCTTTTCAAACCATTCCGGCAGGTGGATACCGGTATAACCCGCCAGTATGAAGGTACCGGCCTGGGCCTTTCTATATGTAAACGGCTGGTAGACCTGCTGGGCGGCTCCATTTCGGTAACCAGTGAGCCAGGCAAGGGAAGCACATTTGCCTTTGATCTTCCACTTTCAAAGGAATCATAAATGGGAAAAAAGATACTCATCATTGAAGATAACGAGCAGAATTTATATCTTGTGACGTTCATTTTAGAAAAAAATGGATATAACGTTGTTCAGGCACGCAGTGGAGATGAAGGATTGCGTGTAGCTGTAATTTGTGAGCCTGATCTGATACTGCTCGATATACAATTACCTGTAATGGATGGTTACACGGTTGCCCGTGAACTGCGAAAACTGCCGGCTCTGGCTAATATCCCCATTGTTGCCGTCACATCATTTGCCATGCCCGGCGATCGCGAGCAGGCGCTGGCGGCTGGTTGTACCGGGTACATTGAGAAACCCATCGATCCGGATACATTCATCACCCAGGTGAATCAACACCTTCCACCGCATCAGGTCTAATGAAAAGCGAGGCCCGCCATGAAGAAAGTATTAATTGTTGACGATAACCCACAGAACCTGTATATGCTGGAGATCATGCTGCTTTCCAACAATTATGAGATACGGAAAGCGGTAAACGGGAAAGAAGCCCTCGAGCAGGCCCGCGCGGAAAGACCGGATCTGGTCATAACCGATATCCTCATGCCTGTTATGGACGGGTTTTCTCTCTGCCGTGAATTGAAAAAAGATACAGACCTGAAAAATATTCCATTGATCTTCTATACGGCCACATACACCGACCCTCGTGATGAAGAATTTGCCATGAGTCTGGGCGCAGATCGATTTTTGGTTAAACCCATGGACCCATCAGAAATGTTGACCGCCATCCGCGAGGTGTTACAGGCCTCGGAACGCATTTTGCGGCCAATTCCCCCTGAACAGCCGGAAAATGAAACGTATTATAAATCGTACAGCGAAACACTGGTGCGGAAGCTGGAAGAGAAAATGCTTCAGCTCGAACAGGTTAACAAGCGTCAAACCGCGCTGTACCAGGCTTCGTGTGAAATGGTCAGGCAGCACGCTCCTCGAGAGATGATCCAAATGGTCCTGCGCACCATAGTTGAAACCGCCGGGTACCAGAAGGCAAACTACTTTGAATATGATCTGATGGAAAACCGGCTCAGGCTTACATCCTCATCTGGATTCGCGCAAGAACCCGAAATCATATACGGTGGCCAATTAGAGTTTAAACTCGGAGAAGAACTTGGACTGGTGGGTACGGTCGCGCAAACATTACAGGTGATCAATATTCCCGATACGAAGTCAGACCCACGCTGGATAGTGCTGGATGAGTCGATCAATTCTGCTTTGTTTGTTCCGGTGGTGTATGAAAAACATTTGATCGGCGTAATGGCGCTTTACAGCCATGAAAAGGATGCGTTCGGGCTGGATGATGCGCAGAATATTACCGCCCTCACCAACAGCCTGGCGGTGGCCATTGAAAACAACGAGAAAGAAAGTCAACTGGAAAAGCAATTGCGCAAGGTATCGGCACTGCACACCATTGACATGACCATCAACAGCAACCTTGATCTGCGTTCCGCGCTGAAAGCTATTTTGAAGATCAGTGTGGAACAACTCTCTGCCGATGCGGCCGATGTTGTACTGTTCAATCCATATTCCTTGACGTTCGATTTCGCTGCCGGATATGGTTTAAGACCAACCTGGTCAACGCGCCGGAAAAAAGAGAACGGATGATGCTGGCTGAAAAGGTGGTCATGGAGCGCCGAATGATCCATGATTCTGGTGAAGTGCGCGACCTTTTTTCACCGTCCATGCAGGCCATCTGGGATAAAGAAGGTGTTAAGGAATACTGGGGTGTTCCACTGTTTGCCCGCGATGAAGTGAGAGGCGTTCTTGAGGTTATTTTCCGAAAACCATTTGACCCGGAAAAGGAATGGCTGGCATATCTTGAAACGCTGGCCGGGCAAACCGCCATTGCCATCGACAGTATTGGCATGCTGGAGCAATTGCAGCGTTCCAATATCGACTTGCGCGTAGCCTACGATGCCACAATTGAAGGCTGGTCCAAAGCGTTGGACCTGCGGGATAACGAAACCGAAAACCATACGGTGCGTGTGGTGGAGATGTCATTGCGGCTGGCAGAAAAGATGGGTATCAAGAATGACGAGCTGATCCACATCAAACGCGGGGCGATGTTGCACGATATTGGAAAGATGGGTGTTCCAGATAGTATTCTGCATAAACCCGGCCCGTTGACGGAAGAAGAATGGGTGATCATGCGGCAGCATCCGCAATTCGCGTATGACATGCTGTCACAGATCAGTTACCTGCATCGTGCTCTGGATATTCCCTCATGCCATCACGAAAAGTGGGATGGCAGCGGTTACCCGCGTGGACTGAAAGGGGAACAAATTCCTCTGGCAGCCCGGCTGTTTGCCGTGGTCGATGTGTGGGATGCCCTGCGCTCAGACCGACCCTACCGGAAAGCGTGGGACGATGATCGCGTGGTGGATTATATAAAGGAACAATCCGGAAAACACTTTGATCCGGCTGTGGTCAATGTATTCCTTGAATTATTGCGTTCAGACAAGGCCGGGTCATAATCCGAAAAGGTGACTGGCAACGATTCGCAGCCCGATGCCGATAAGGATCAATCCGCCGGCCACTTCCATTTTCTTGCCAAAGTGTGACCCAAGTTGATGACCGGCAAATCCACCAAAGAGTGAGAGAAAAAGCGTTATCACGGCAACCACCGCAGAGGCTGAAAGAATATTTACCTGCAGCATAGCCAGTGAAAGCCCCACCGCCATGGCGTCAATGCTGGTAGCCACACAGAGCACCAGCAGCGTCTTGCCGTGGGTGATATCTTCACACCGGCAATCTTCATCAGGGTTGAGGCCTTCTTTGACCATACGGCCGCCCACCCATGCCAGCAGACCGAACGCCACCCAGTGGTCAACGGCACTGATCAGGCCGGCAATCGTTGAACCAAGCAGCCAACCCAACAGGGTCATAAGACCCTGAAACAGACCGAAATGAAATGAAATACGTAAAACGCGCCGCCAGGCGGGTTCCGCGTTATCTGACGGGCTGGTTCCCACACCGAGAGAAACCGCGAAGGCATCCATCGCCAGGCCTACCGATATGATCAATGTTGTGGCTGTATCCAACAAATTTTCCAATCTGAACAATAAAGTGACCCAATTTTACCGGAAAAAACCAACCGCTTGTTACGTTTTTTTTTGCGCTTATTTTTATTAAATCTTTATATTTTTTATCAAAAGACCCCATAAGGTTTTTATACCGGCTGAGTATTATCACTAATGGGACGGGATCCTGTATTTCGTTCTCAATTATTTCTGATGTATCTTTGAGAGTATCGTAATGAAAATTGATTCTACGTCGGGGGCAACCATACTCGAACCCGGTTATGATCAAACACCGCCAAAGAGCTGGCGAAGTTGGTTGATCGGAAATCCGCTTTCTACTGCTGACGCGCCCAATCAAACCATCGGTAAATTGATCGGGCTGGCCGTTTTTGCCTCAGATGCTCTTTCTTCGACGGCGTACGCGTCGCAAGAAATTTTGATCATTCTGGCATATGCCGGGTCTCAGGCGCTGGGTTTTGTTTTCCCGATCTCGCTGGCTATTGTGACCTTAATGGCCATTGTGTCCATTTCATATGAACAGACCATCCATGCTTACCCGGGCGGCGGTGGCGCCTACATTGTGGCGCGTGACAACCTGGGCGAGCTGCCGGCGCAGACCGCCGGCGCGGCTTTATTGACAGACTATATCCTCACGGTTGCCGTATCCATTTCTTCCGGCGTGGCGCAGATCGTTTCAGCTTTCCCTCGATTGTTTCCCTACCGTGTTGAGATCGCTGTGGGTATGGTGCTGTTCATTATGCTGGTCAATTTGCGCGGTGTAAAAGAATCTGGAATGGCGTTTGCTATTCCAACCTATTTCTTTGTGGCTACCATGTTCATCACAGTGGGAGTGGGGTTTTTCCGCTACTTCACCGGAACGCTGGGTTCGGTGATCAACCCGCCGGAACTGGAAACTGCCGGAATGGTGGCGACGGCTGTCACACCGTTCCTTTTATTGCACGCCTTTTCCAGCGGTACCGCCGCGTTGACCGGTATAGAAGCCATCTCTAACGGGATCACAGCCTTCAAAGAACCCCGCAGCAAAAATGCCGGTATCACTCTGGTATGGATGTCTGGTATTCTGGCCTCACTGTTCCTGGGGATTTCTTTTCTGATCGGTCCAATTCATGCCGTGCCATCAGAACAGGAAACCGTCATTTCACAATTGGCCCGTACGGTTTTCGGAGGGCAGGGAGCGTTATACCTGGCTTTGATCGGCGGTACGGCCGTGATTTTGATCATGGCGGCCAATACCGCTTTTGCCGATTTTCCGCGTCTTTCGGCTTTGCACGCCGGTGATGGATTCTTGCCCCGTCAGATGACCTTCAAGGGCAGCCGGCTGGTTTTTTCACGCGGCATTGTAACACTGGCGGCTATTTCATCGTTATTGATCATCGTGTTTCAGGCCAGCGTGACCCGCTTGATCCCGCTGTATGCCATCGGGGTATTCCTGTCATTCACTCTGTCACAGGCCGGAATGGCAAAACGGTGGTGGAAATCGGGCCATTTAAAACCGGGGGAAGAAGTTGTGGAACCGGGTTCTGTGATAACGTACGATAAGAACTGGTTGCTGAAATTGGTCATTAATGGTTTTGGGGCATTATGCACAGCCATGGTAATGGTGGTTTTCGCGATCACAAAATTCAAAGACGGCGCGTGGATTATTATCATTCTTGTTCCCGTTCTGGTAACGATTTTCTTCCGTATCCATCACCATTACAAGCATGTGGCAGATAAGCTTTCACTGCAACATTACCATTCTGTATCGATCAAACGTCACCGGGTGATTGTGTTGATCGCCGGTGTGCACCGGGGTTCATTGGCCGCGTTGACATACGCTCGCATGCTCTCCGACGACGTCACATCACTGCATGTATCCACTGATCCTCTGGAATCAAAAAAGGTTCGCGAGAAATGGGAAATGTATGGAGAGGGAACTCGACTGGTTATGCTGGAATCACCATACCGGTTATTGATCGAACCGGTTATGAATTACATCGAACAGTTGCTGAATAAGCGCATGCCAAATGAGATCATTACCGTAGTGGTACCGCAATTTGTTCCGAAGCACTGGTGGGAAAACTTCCTGCACAGTCAAACGGCGATGATGCTGCGAATGGCCTTCATGTTCAAACCCGGTCTGGTGATCATTGAAGTTCCTTACCAGATTTAACGTATTCGAAAAATCGAAAATCATCGATCACAGGGCTGCCTGTTTTTTAGGCAGCCCTGTTCTGTTACCGCGCGGATCGAGACGCCTCACAGCGTCATGGCACTTTTTCTGGCAGGATGACAGCTCCCTGCAGAGTATACGATGTGAAGCATCTCGCATTTTTTATATTGCAATACATACCATCCATTACCGGCGAATTAGATCCTGTCTACTTCCATTCATCCGGCAGTTCTCGCCCGGCCGCCAACAACAGCTCCTGATGATCCGCTACAGAGGCGGCATACTTCTTCGCGCGGCACTTCTCATAATATTCCAGTGACTTTTCAAGATCGGCTTCCTGGCGGGCATCGTAATATTTATGGGCATAAATGCGGGCGAGCAAGTGCCAGCCGTACACATTCTCGTTGACTTCCGCGCCCTGCGCTTTTTCCTGAACCTTCATAGAATCCAGAATATAATCCAGTGCCGCACGGGCATTTTCACGGTCTTTATCGGAATACTTCGCTTTATCCTTAAAAACATCCGCTGGTAAAAATTTTTGCATGGCTGTCATCTGGTAGCCGTAAAACGTCAGATTATAGGCTGAAAGGTCCTCCGGCAGGGGAGCGGGAACATCACCGGGGAAAAGGACCGGTTTGCCATCGGTCCCCAGAACCGGTCCGGCCGGTGTGGGCGTGTCAACCGGTTTCGCGGGTTCCGGTGTGGCCGAAGGTTGAACGACTTCGGGCTTCGCTGCCGCAGCCGGTTCAGCCGGCTTTCCCCCGCACGCGCTGACAAGCCCGAGCACGGCACATAGAGCCAGCATGGCGAACATTGTTCTGTGATTCATTTTTTCCTCCCATTGTATGTATCTGAATTCTGGATGAACATCGTCATTAAAGATCTTCCCAGTTCAACCGGGTCAAATTGTGGATAGGCGGACGGTATGAACCCGATATAAAAACACTCGTCACCGCGGGTCACCACAAAATCGGCATCGTATTCCCCTATCATGTAATAGCAGCCGCTATCCCACAGCGGCGATTCCACCCATACCAGGCTGCCCGGGTTGGCGGCCGTTCGGTAATCTTCCAACTTTTCCACCCCGCCCCGCGCGTGCGCTCTGAACCGGATCTCCACTGTTGCTGTGTACACGCTCCAAAAGTTACCGGCGGGTTCACCGTTCTCCGGGTGGTTGTATTCCGGTTCGAGGTACTGGTAATCGGTATAGCCGGTGATCGCAGAAAGGTCATCGATGGTTACAACATCGGAAATTCGCATGGGCCTGCGCGGTTCAACGGTGGGCGGTTGGGTTGTCGGGGTACTGGCTGCCGATGGTACGAATACCATGGTTTCAGCAGGCTTAACCACCGGAGATACGGTCACACCACCGCAGCCGGTTAAAAAGAGAACAACCGGAATAGCGGCAAACAGGAGACGGATTCGGATTTTCATGGGTGTGGGGATTAAATAGAATATCTGTCATTATTATACAGAATGTGTCAACATAGCCGGACAGGTGGGAATTGCGCGGTTAAGTTTTCTCCACCATCAAATTTTTTCTCTGTACTTGTCCATATAGGTACACAGTTTGACTGCAACCCGGTTATAACGGGTTATCAATAAGTTTGACAACCCTGGTTATCCATCTATACTGAATATATCGTTCAGGGAAAGCATAACTGTACGCTGTATTCTTTTCCCAAAACAGAACTCAACCAATACGGCATTCAACACGTCTACCCTGTTGAAAGCCAGGATCTACCGCCATAAATTGGTCGCTTACCCGGTATTCATCGGGAATGGCGGCAGGGAGCCAGTAGCGAAACCGGTCACGTTGTATGACCGGTTGTTTGTTTTATGGCGCTCGGTTAACAGTTCCACGGCATTTATTCTCCGTGACCGGAGGAGAGAGGAGGTTCCCGGCCAACAGCTGCCGGCCGGACCACCGGAATTGTTGGATCCATATCTCACCCTGACAGGAGGAACAAAATGGGTAAGAAAAAATGGTTTATCGTCCTGTTTTATGTATTGTTCATTCTGGTATACACCCTGGCGTTGACCATCCCAATCGGCATGGTGGTCAAAGCCGACGACCCTGCCCCCGCGGACCCGCCGGCGGAAGAAGTGGCGCCAGAAGACCCGCCGCCTGAAGAATTGCCACCTGAAGAAGCGCCGGCTGAACCGCCGACAACTGAACCGGTGTATGTTGAGCCGGTTTATATGGAACCGGCCGCCCCAATTGAGCTTCCGGTTGAGGTGGAGCAGCCACCCGCGGACACGGCTGAATTACCGGTGACAGCCGTTGAGCCGCAACCCGCAGGGTATACCGGTCAACCGGATGCGGGAATCCTGCCAGCGATGAATCCAAATAATGGCGATCCGGCGGATGAATCATCAACGGATGGAGAAGTACCGAAGGCGGTCCCCGTGGTGATAGAAGCGCCTCAACCGCAGGTGTTTGATGCCCCCGCGCTGCCAGCGGTGGTGAATGAAGAACCACCTTCCGCGCCGCTCGAAGTTCTGGAAGCGCTGCCTGAAGGAGCCAATCTGGTTGTATTGGACCAGGATGGCGGGGCAGTTTCTCTCGCCTCAAATGAAGCCGAAGAAACGCTGGTTAATGGAGACCCGATGTATTGCGCCGGCACTGATGCCCCGGGAAGCGCGTCTTGCGTTTCTTATGGCACTATAGAAGCCGCGATCAACCATGCCAAACTCCCGGGTAATGGAAACTGCACTATCTATGTGGAAGTCGGGTACTCCAGCCCCACGCACAACACCATTGTCATTAACGGCTCTGATTTTGACACGAATTCCAGCATCAGCCTGTTCGGCGGATACGACCTGGTGACCAAAACCGTGGTGGGACAAACTGCTCTCGAGCAAAACTTCCTTATCAGCAATATTACCGGTTCACTTTCACTGGCCAATTTCCTGATCCAGGAGTTTTCCACCGGCAACAACACCATCGAAGTGAACAATTCTGACGATGTGACTCTGAATAACATGGACATCAACAATTCTGGCAATGGAAATGCCGTGCGCATCAATCACAGCCGGAATGTGGTCATCCGAAATTCAAAAATTCACGAAGAAGGTATCGGGTTTGGCGTGTTTGTTCATTCCAGCGACAACATCAATATTGTCAATACGGCCATTAAAGAATACGGCAGTGATGGCGGGGTCTTCATGGAAAACACCGACGATGTACTGCTTGAGAAAATTGTCATTCAATCGCACGATCCCGGTTGTGTTCTCAGCGGCTGCTATACTCACGCGATCCGTCTGAATGGAGGCTCGAATTACACGCTGCGTGATGTGACGGCTGTCAGCGACCATGGATCTGGTTTGTCAACCGATACCCACATAAGCGGATATGTGCGTATCTTTGACAGCGAATTTGATGATAACGGTCAGCGCGGAGTTTCCATTTTCTCCGGCGGACCGGTAACCATCACCAACACGTCGATACGTGATAACAATGGCGACTACGGTCTGGTGGTTCATTCTGATACCATCGATCTGAAGACCGTCAATGTTGATTCCAACCTTAATCGGGGAGCTGAACTTTTCGCGTCTGGTTGGATCAATATTCTTTCTTCAACGTTTTCCGGTAACCATCATAACTACGGTCTTTATGCTACCAGCGCCAATCAATATATCAGCGTAAATGGGATTTCTGCTAATGGAAATGATAATTTCGGCGCGCAGCTTTTGGCGGATACGTATATCAGTGTCTTCAACAGTCAGTTCAACGCGAATGGATATTATGGTCTGTTTGCAGAAGCGCCGAATACCGTTATAGTGAACAGCGTCACCAGTTCCGGAAATTCTGATGATGGTGTTGTGTTGAATTCCGCCGGAAACATCACGGTAACCTGCAGTGTGTTCAAGCATAACGGTGAAGACGGGTTGGAGTCGACCATGACAGGTGCAGGTTCCACGCTTACCCTGAATTCCGTAACGATCAGCGGTAACCATCTGCCGATGGATATTTCGGGTGGTACGGTGATCGAGAACCTGAATTATCCTTGCGGCGGCAGTTCAAGCAGTGGTGACGGCGGCGATGCGGATGAGACAGCCGCGGCTGCTGTCGCCGCGGCGGCGCCGGCAGCCATTCTGTACATTATGCCGCCCGGCGCTGAATTTATCCCGGTGACCGGCGGTGAATTTATTGACCTGTCATGCACGGGTATAAGCCTGTTGAGACTGCCTGATGGCGAAGAGACGGTCATCAACCAGGCCATGTGCGGGTACAAAGGCGCGATGGAGCTGGTATCACCGGATGAGCTGCCATCACCTGTGCCGGAGCCGTGGACGTTTGTCGATGGATTCACGGTCACATTGATGTTTGGCGAGAATGTGGTGGTAGACGCTTTCGAAGGCGCTACCTATACGGTACGTTTCCCGATCACCAATGCCCAGAAAGACGACACATTCCATATTCTGTATTGGGACGTGGAAGCCAACGACGGTCTCGGCGGTTGGGTAGATCTGGGAGGCGCGCGTGAAGCGCTGATGTGGGTGGAAACCCACAACCGCACCGGGACGTTCGTACTGGTAAAGTAAGTTTATGTTGAGTATTGTTTTCCCCCGTCCTGTTACCGGTCGGGGGATTTTGTTGTTATATTCTGTAAATATCTTACGTGGATGTCACTGAGTAAATATCGCAAGGCGTAGGGGCGGACAGCGTCCGCCCGGGCATGTGTGTCACAGATGCCGGCGGCCGGACACAAACGCCAATCTCCCGGTCCGCGTATAATTTAACCATGATCATCTGGCCGATACTTTTCTGGATATGTGTTGTCACGCTGGTGTACATCTACGCCGGCTACCCGCTGATTATCTACCTTGTTGCCCGCCTCAAGAAACCGGTGACGGTTGACCCGCCGGCGGTTTGGCCCCCGGTCACCATTCTGATCGCGGCGTACAACGAAGAGACCGTTATCCAGGCCAAGCTGCACAACAGCCTGTCATTGGATTACCCGCGCGAAAAATTGCAGGTGCTTGTTGCGGCGGATGGTTCCAACGACCGCACGGTGGAACTTGTTCAAGAATATGCCTCCCGCGGTGTTGACCTGAGTTACCAGCCGAAACGCGAGGGCAAATCCATGGCCCTTAACCGCGCTATGGATAAGGTCACCGGTGAGATCATTCTGTTCTCAGATGCCAATAACATGTTTGAGCCTGATGTGCTGAAACGGCTGGTACCGTACTTCAGCCGGCCGGACGTGGGCGGGGTGACCGGCGCCAAACACGTGCGCGCGTTTGACAGCGCTCTGGGCCATTCCGAAGGCCTGTACTGGAAGTATGAATCCTTCATAAAAAAGCAGGAAGCCCGCTGGCACAGTTGCACGGCCGTAACCGGCGAAATATTCGCGGTTCGATCGGCGCTGTATACACCCATCCCGGCAAAGATCATCAACGATGATTTTTACACCATGCTCTCGCTTCTCGTCCGCGGCTATCGTGTGCTGTATGATGATGGCGCGAAATCGTTCGAGAAGGTTTCTCAGACCGCCGGCGGTGAACGCGAACGCCGCGCCCGCATGACGGCCGGTATTTACCAGGTTTTTCCACTGGTATTTTCAGCGGATGTAATGAAACGTCCGGGGCTCTTCTGGCGGATCGTTTCGCACAAGCTCTCTCGCCCGGTAATTCCTTTTGCCATGTTGGGCGCCTTACTGGCCGGGCTTTTGTCCGTCATCTTCCCGGCGGCCTCTACGGGCAATCCGGTTGCGGATTTCTTCCGGCTCGCCGCGCCATGGGGATGGATCTTCCTCGGGTTGCAGGCATTGTTCTACCTGATGGCGTTAATCGGCAGCAAGACCGGTAAGAACAGCCTGATCGGGCGGCTGCTGTATGTCCCCGCGTTTTTGGTCAGCTCAAATTTCGCGCTCTTTATGGGCTTTGTGCGTTTTAGCCGCCGTACTCAACAGGCTTCCTGGAACCGCGTCAGACGGGTAGATTGATTCAAAATCCGCCAATCTGCCAGAAATTGCAGATTTATGGATTAAAATTGGCGGGTTATGAACAAGAAACTGTCCGTTTTATTCCTCTTAATAATGCTCACCGGCTGTTCGTCTATCGGGCAGGCGGCTTCGTTTGGTGCCAACCCCACGGCTGCTATGCAGACGTCCGTCGCGCAGCAGGTGGCAACCCTGGCCTTTCAGCAGACAGTTGTGGCGCAGCAGGTGCAGACCATGAAAGCCGCTCTGCCTACAGCTACCTTCACCCCGGCTCCTCCGACCGCCATTCCCCCCACACCCACAGCCACCGTGGAGATCGTCAACACGCCGGTTGCCGGCCCATTGACCGACCCGCAGAACAACCTTTCTGAAAAAGGCTGGGGGCAGGCGCCTGTCATTCCGGAAAGCGTAAGCGACCGGGTCAAAGCGATCTATCAGACCGGTCTAAAAATGGGGAACGATCCGCACCATTTCTCGGTAGCCGGAGACTGCCAGTCCGTCCCCAACATGTTCATGGGGTTGTACGACGGCGACCGCTACCGCCTTTCGGATAAAGACCAATATCTGCAGGAAACCATTGCTTACTTCAAAGGGCAATTCAGCCGTGACGGTATAGCCGTTCGGCAGGGTTTTGGCATCACCAGCATCATGGATCCCACCTGGTCTGAACCCGGTATCTGCAATCCGGATGAAACGCCGCTCGATTGTGAGTTCCGCGTGAACAAACCCTCATATCTTTTCATAATGATGGGCACCAACTGGAAGAATGGCAACGCGGAAGGGTATGCGAAATATCTGCGTCAGGTGGTGGATATCAGCATTCAGCATGGTGTTATTCCTATTCTGGCCTCAAAAATTGACAATATTGAAGGCGACCATTCCATCAACGCGGTGACAGCCGGTGTGGCGCATGAGTATGATATTCCCTACTGGAACCCCTGGCTGGCAGCCGATCCTTTGCCCCATCACGGGCTTGATTCAGACCGGGGAGACGTGTATTTTTCACCGGATGCTCAATCTGTGCGTGAGATCAATGGTTTACGAACGCTCGATGTCATCTGGAAGGCTGTGCGATGATCATTTCTCTTGCCGAACGCATTCATGTCAGCCAGCCCAGGCATGACCAGGTAGCCCTGTTCTGGCTCGGGCAGGCCGGTTTTGTGTTGAAGGCTCCCGATGGTACCATCATCTTCATTGACGCCTACTTGAGCCATTCCGTTGAACGCAAATTCGGCCCTCAATGGAAGCGTATCATGCCTTCACCCATGCCGGCCTGTGATGTGGATTGTGACTGGTTCGTGAGCACCCATGAACATGACGACCATCTGGACGTAGACAGCATCCCTGAGATCAGCCGCAACCGGAGGGTGAAATTTGCCGGTCCGTACGAATGTCTGGTGTATTACCGTTCGATCGGCATCCGCGAAGACCGCTCGGTGGAGTTGAAATCGGATAATCGTGTGCAAATGGGCGGCTTTTCGGTCACTCCCGTATTTGCCGATCATGGAGACCAGGCTCCTGATGCTGTGGGTTTGCTTATTGAATACAACGGCCTTTGCATCTATCACACCGGTGATACCGCCCTGCGGCCAGATCAGATGACGACCGCCATCGGGCGTCAACCTCAGGTGATATTGCCGTGCATCAACGGCGCGTACGGCAACCTGAACGGAGAAGAAGCTGCCCGGTTGGCTGCTCTGACCGGCGCGAAAATCATCATACCTACCCATTTCTGGACGTTTGTCGAACACCGCAGTGACCCCTACGCGTTCGCGGAGTATTGCCGCACGTACGCGCCCAATGCTGAAGTCCGCTGGATGACCCAGGGTGAAGGCACTCTGATTCCCTGCGCGTTATAAAACGGGTGGTATAACTATTACATCAACTGAACCCATTCTAAATATGGAATGGTTATCATTAAAACAAAGTGATAACCCCAAAGGCTGAGCCATTACCAGTACCCGGCCACCTTTCGTTCTGGGAGGCATCATCATGCATCAAAAATCATCACGCAATACCTTAATGATCGTTTTTATCGGACTGGGAGTAATAGCCTGCAATATTCCTGTGATGAATAATGTCAGTCTGTCTATCGGGCTTGCGACCCACACACCGGAATCGGATAGTTGGACGGCTACACCCACCGCCACCGGAACCGAAACCGCATCCGCAACACCCACTCTGACACAAACCGCCACTGCAACTGAAACACCAACCCAAACAGCCAGTGTAACCGAAACACCGGATACTCCAGAATGCAACCGGGCGGAATTTGTGTGGGATGTGAATTACCCGGATGGTTCATACATTCATATTAACAAAGCTTTCGATAAAACCTGGCGTCTCCGCAATGTAGGCACCTGCACCTGGACGCCATCGTACGCGGTAGTGTTCACATCAGGTTACCGTATGGGGGCACCGTATTCTTCCAGCATTTCAAATGTCAATGTGCCGCCCGGAAGTGCAGTAGATATCACTCTACCGTTCACAGCGCCGGCTACACCCGGTACATACAGCGGGTCGTTCTACCTGCGCTCAAAATCTGGTGAGGTGTTTGGTGTGGGAGCTGACGGTACTACCCCGTTCTGGGTAAGGATTAACGCGGTGTCGTTTTACTACACCAATACACCCACAAAAACTGCCACCCCGCGACACCATCACCCACATTGGCCGCCTCCTCCCACAAAGACAACCACGCCCACCACTGTCCCGACGGTTGTACCCACCACTGTCCCGACGTCTGCCCCCACTGCTGCTCCAACCGTCGCGCCTACAGACGTCCCTACCGCCATTCCGCCGACATCGGTTCCGTCCACCGCCATTCCGTCTACTGAGACCCCGGTCCCAACCGTGATACCCACATGAACCGTATTCTTTAATTACACGAAAGAACGTATAGAACGGCGTTTTTCACATAATTTGCGAAAGACGCCGTTCTTTTGACCACCGATTATCGGTGACTTTTCATTTATAATCGCTGAAATATGTTACGAAACCGTTTTATTACCGGAAAGAAATCTTTCCTCTTGTTGACGACAGTAATAATGGGGCTTACCGGATGCGAAACACCCACTCCGGTTTATGTGCCGACAGCTACAATCTCCATACCGACTGTGACGGAAACAGCCGCACTCCCGGATATATCAACGCCTGAAAACACGTTCACGGCGGGTGTTCTTATTACGCCCGAAGTCACAGCAACTCAAACGGCCGCGCAGGAGGTTTTCACTCCTACAATTATCCCGCCGGCAGAAGACCGCCAGAAACCAGAAGACTGGCAGAACTGGCCCGTGATTCCGGTGGTCTCCGCGCGGGCAAAACAGATCTACCAGGCCGGATTGGGAATGGGTACCAACCCCAGACGGCTCTCCAAGGTGGGTGATTGTCAATCGATCAAAAATGTGCTGCTGGGGATGTATGACAAACCCGGTAGTTACACCCTGCGTGAGAATGCCGCCGCGCTGCAAGAAACCATCGCCCAATTTTCCGGTTCATTTGACCGAGACGGCGAAGCCGTGCAGGGCGGGTACAACGCCGCTTCCGAATTGACGCCGCTGATGGCCGACCCGGAAGTATGCGAACCCGGTGAGACGCCGCTGGAATGTGAAGTGCGTCTGCATAACCCCTCTATCATGTTGATCAGTCTTGAAGTCTGGTGGGACGGCCGAAGCACGGAAGTGTACGTGAAGAACATGCGCCAGATCATTGACTATGCCATCAACCGCGGTATCCTGCCGATACTCTCCACCAAGGCGGATAATGTTGAAGGCGACCACAGCATCAACCTGGCCACCGCTCAACTGGCGTATGACTACGATATTCCTTTGTGGAACTGGTGGCGCGCGGCACAGTCATTACCCAATAAAGGGCTTGACCCCGATAGGCCTGATGGATTCCACATCAGTCAGGAGTATGCCTGGCCGGAACGAAGCTTTACCGCCCTGCAATCCATTGACGCTGTCTGGCGGGCGGTACGGCCGGAGGAACAAATTCCAACAGCCACACCGGAACCCACGCAGGAAGTTGTGGAGCTGTTCCAACCGACGGCAATCGGTCTGGATTCTGCCACTCCTCTCCCGGAAAGCAACACTTCGCCTGCTCTGATACCCGTTGACCCGGCATTCCTGGCTAATCCAGCCGGATATATACTGACATCTACCGCCTCCCGATTGGGTGAAACGGTAATGTCGCACGGCATTTTTGCCATAGATCCGATGAATGGAACGCGACAACAGATCGCCCCGGCCGGACTGTCTATGCAGGCTGTTTCAACAGACGGAAAACAGGTGCTATTTAACCGCGGTTCCAGTCTGTACCTGCAGGCGGTCAACGGCGGCACACCGGTACTGCTTACAGACCGATTTTACGACAGGGGAACAACCGCGGCCGTTTTTCTACCAGACGGCTTATCGGTTGCTTTTATAGCCGGTGAAGGTGGAAGCACGACGCTGGCGCTCTACCCGCTGGATGGCAGTGGCTGGAAACGGCTTTCGCCTGCTGGCTCGAACCCCGTGGAAATTTTCCCGGTGAAGGATAACAGTCGGCTGGTGTGGAAAAACAACCAGCCTGTTGGCGTTTACCTCTCCAGCATGGATGGATCCAGCGCGGAATACCTGCCGGGTGTAAGCCGGGCGGCATTCTCGCCGGATGGACGTTGGATGGCGTATGAAGAAAAAGGAGCGGATGATAAAAATCTTCTCACTCTGGCCACTGTTGATCTGAAAACCAGGCGGCCGCAGGAAAACATCGGCAGCCAGATCCTGGATTTTTCCTGGTCGGTAGACGGAGGACGCCTTTCACTGCTTACGCTGGATCGCAGCGATTACTCCGGTCAGTGGCTGGATGTGCGCAACCTGGTGATCTCAACCCAAAATATGGGCACCAAGATACTGCCGGCAACGGCGGGGGTGAACCCACGGGCGGTATGGTCACCGGATGGCGGAAGCCTGTTGCTGACCGGCACACAGCAGAGAGCCGGTGGATACGCCGTCACTCTGGCTGTGATGGACGCTAACACTGGCGCGCTGCGTGAATTGAGCCCGTCAGCCGGATTTGAGGGCGAAACATTTATTTACACCACTGAAATTGCCTGGGTAAAACCGGTTAATCCATAGATTATTTGAGGAGAAAATCCATAATGAGTGATTCCATTGCAAGCATACTTTCTACCAAGATAGCCGAGCGTATTCTCAAACAGCCCAACCGGGTGATTAAGAACGATGAGCCTCTGATCAGCAGCGGCTTGATTGATTCTTTCAGCCTGGTCGACCTTGCGTTGATCGTGGAAGACGAATTTGGGGTGCGCATAGACGATTCTGAATTGAACGCGGAAACCTTTGATACTCTTGACGCGCTGGTGAAGCTGATCGAGTCGCGGAAGTAATTTTGAATAATAACAATTCCTCTCCCCGCCGGTGGGGAGAGGAAAAAAAAGAAATTCCTCGCCCCGAAGGGGAGAAAATTTTGAATATGTAAACAAATTCTTTGTCCTGAAGAAAAATTAGAACCGGCTAAATGTCTGTGGAATGCACCCATCCGCCACCAGGGTGAGCGTACGTAAATGATCTGACTCATTTATGGTCACGCGCGGCAGCATCATACGCCGGTTACGGTGATACCCGTAAATATTTCCCGGTTCTGTGATGACGGCTGTTTTATACCCCAGGTCCGCTGCCAAACGAGCTTCACGATCCGTCACCTCAAGTTTTGAGCCATAAGGATAAGCAAAATGCTCTACCGGTAAACCGGTTTTGTATTCTATGATCTCGCGTGAAGTTTGCATCTCGTCCAAAACTTCATCTTCTTCAAGCGCGGTTAATGGTGGATGCGTGCAGGTATGTGCGCTAATCGTCACCAAAGGGTCACGCCCCAATTCTTTGATCTGATCCCACGAGAGGGCGATGCGTTCTGTAAAACCTTCCACATCCATGCCCAGAGGGTCGAAGACTGACCACCACGCGGCGGGGATGCCCGTGATGGATTTAAGCACCAGTTGGCGGATGTACGTAAAGGCTTCGCGTTTCAAATCCATCGTTTCACAATGGATGGCGTATTCTTTTTTGTCCAGCGTGAAATACAACACGTCATTTTCCAGCAGGGCGCTTTCCAGTAAATTCCACCACATATATGCTCTGCGGTCAGGGAAATCAGTGGTAATGTAAATACTGAAGGGGATATTTTCTTTTTTCAGAATTGGGTAGGCGGTAGTGTAGGTGTCGGTATAGCCGTCATCAAACGTAAAAGCCACAAATTTTTGTGACGAACGTTTTCCGTCCAGCCGCCGGGTGACCTCATCCATACTGATAAACTCGTAATTACGCTGTCGGTAAAACGCGATGATATCCGTCAGATGTTTCGGGGTGATCTCAAGTATCTGGTTTTCCGGTATACGCGGGTTGCCATCGGGTGTGACGACCCGGTGAAACATTAGAATATTTCCCAGGAACGGTGCGAAGGGACGGGTTAATTTGGAGAGTCCGGTATTAATAAGAAAAGATTTTAAATTTTGGTGGTGAGTGTTGTCCGTCATTTCTTGCCCGATGATAAGAAGATTAGGTCGTCAACCGTTGGTCAAACGAATGAACAAAAACCTTGAACACTGAAACTGGGAAAAACCGGGAAGGATGTGTGTAAATTCCACCCGAAGCACACAATACCTATATTGTAATATAGGTATGAAAAACAGGTTGTGATTGCCCTAGCGGATATTAACTGCCTGAAGTGCAATCCGGTTTTGTTCATCGGTGCCGGTCACAGCGAGGTAAAGTGACATTCCGGTTTTCAGGTCTCGAATGTACACTCGAGGAGTGTAATCGCCCGATGGCAGGCTTGGGGGTAATGGAAGCTCGTATGCGATTCGGTATTCAGGGGCGTCTCCACCCACTGTATCGGCCGGCATCCATTCCGAGATGTTTGCCGGAATGCCGGCATCGAGCACAACCTCTCCGTTGGAGTCAGTCAGTGTGACACGTAATTCAAATGTATGACCCATTTTGGGGTAGTACGGAGAGTTACCCTTATTTTCCCAGATCATCTCTATCGGAAGTGACGAACCAGGCAGGGCTTCCTTTACGGTGGATGCGGAGATAAGAGCGAATCGATATCCGGCTTTTTCCAACAGACTGACAAGTTCCTCTTTGACAAAGGGTGATTCGTTGTTGTGAACCAGGCAGCCGTGCGCGGTATCCAGGAGTTGTTTTGCCGCTGGCATCACAAGCGGTTTCCAACCACAGAACTCAAACACGACCGGAGCTGTGTGCCAGATATTGGGCAGTTCATTATCCAATCCGTCGAGGGTGGCATCACGTCCCAGACAGTCGTATCGGAAACCCACATCCTTACGGCGAGCGTACACATACTGGGTGGTGGATGGAATACCGGCAAAGGGCATGATCAACTGGGTTTTCTGGAAACCGCGGTAATTGTAGCTGACGGTGGATATACCGCCATTCGTACCGCGGCAATGATGTGACGGGTTGTTTCCGCCGATGAACATATCCGCCAACCGGCGGCGCGCCTGCCCGTCAAGCGTTGAAAGTCCAGCAGGGTCAATTATCCCGGCTTTGTAATTTTCCGCCCAATCTTCATCCCATTCTGTCTGGCTGTCATCCCAGCTCCATTCATTAAAATTACCGTAACCGGAAATATCGATGAACGCGATATCGGGGTTGCCATCATACCGCGCGATCAACGCCTGAACAAATTTTGCCCATTCTTCCTGATAAACACAATTGGCATAATCGGGGGCACCGGTTGGCATTAGAACCGCGCCTTTTTCTAATACCCAATCGGGCAGAACCTGTCCGCCGTAATCTTCGCCCAGCATGGTGACTACCCGGAATGAGGCGTCTTTACCTTCAGATTTTGCCCGGTTTATATACTGGTCGAGAATAGGCCAGTCAAACCGTCCCTCACCCGGATTTAATAGCTTCCAACTGAACTCACTGCGGTAATATGCCACAGATTCTGGAAGGTAGCGTGATGACTCCGGGTCACCGTTATCATGCTGCCAGCCGATACCCGGGTTATTCAGGTAGCCGGCTGCTTCTTCCGGGAATATTGTGTTCAACTCAGAACTGACTGGAATTCGAGTGGGGGATGGAAGTGCTGTTGGCGTCACTTCGGGTATGGCTGTTTCAGAAGGTGTGATGGTCGGCGTTTCTATTGGCCATGTGTTTTCAGGGGTAGGGGTTGCCTGCGGAAAGGTCAACCGGGGAAAAAGCGTGATCCACAGCCATATGATAACGCCAATAATTACCAGAAGTACGGCAATAACCGCGAATTTGATCCATACCGATAATTGATGGGGCTCCAGATTCATTTACTCCTGCTTCCTGTAAGGCTGGTTCCAGGGGATGAAACCATTCGGAATCCGGCTATTTATGCGTTTTCAATCCCTGACTGGTTTTCATAATGGAACCTTGCCGGTGTCAGAATGGATTCATACGGAATACCGGCGTCCATAATCCGGCAAATACCGGGCAGCCGGGTCTATATTTCATATTCTATAACAAAACCAACCTTGCTATAATATTAAGATACCCCAGAGAACTTTACAGTTCCCCCGGTAATGGATACCGTACGTGATTCCATTACGGATATTTTTATCGAACTGCTTCCATTCGACAATGTTGGGAGAAACGTCATGTCTTTAACAAATGAGGAAATTTACGTCAAAATATCCAACATACTGGAAGAAGTAAAAGACGTTCATGCTAAATTACAAACCATACCGGCACATAACGGAACACATCACGCGATGTGCCAGAAAATCAAAAACAAACCGGTTGAGATCAAGGCTATCAAACTCAATCTGACCGAGCGTAAAGCAAAGATACCGCCTGAAGTGATGGAAAAGATCAATGAGATCGATTCCATAATCAGCCAGATACGAAAAATCGAGCCATCTTTTGACGGGCCATACCTGCCGGAACAAAAAGGCCGAAAAAAACACATTGAACTTCCCACGGTCCCCATTAACACATTGAACCCCGGCGCCAGTCAAACGGCTTTCAGCACTCCACAAAGCTCTATTACCGCGATCAAGAACCTGCCCGTTCATGAAAGTTCATGGACGCTGTTCATGATCCTGGGTGTGATACTGACAGTGGTTATCACGGCTATTGTCAATTTCGGTGACACGAAACTTTCGGTTTACCTGATCGGCGGTATTCTGGGCATCTACATGACGGTCTTTATTTTCCTCATGCCCGAATTAGGCGCTTATTTATTGATTATCACCGGTATTTCCAACCTGTCTGATATGTTCACTGAAAGCGGTCTGCCCAGCCTGAATCAACCGCTTGTGGCGTTAATTTTGTTATGCGTTATCACCAATCAGATATTGCGAACCGGCCGGGTGAACTTCACCATTCACCTGACCCGGGTGGAATGGTCACTGGGTATTTTTTATTCCATTTTGATCACTACGGTCTTTGTGGCGCGAGATCGGTCAAGTGCTATCGACCTGATCAATACTTTCACCAGAAATCTGGTTATCCTGTACTGTATCATCACGGCTCTTAACACGCCTCAGAAGTGGAAACAGGGTATCTGGGTGGCGATCATTACGGCGGCCATCCTTTCGAGTATGGGCGTGTTTCAGTTGATCACCGGTAACACAGGTTTTACATTCTGGGGATTTGCCAAACGGAGTATCCTCGGGCAATATACTGACGAGGGTGTTCTGCGGTATGGCGGCCCTATTGGTGAATCGAACATTTGGGCGCAAACGCTGCTGGCTGTTCTGTTCCTGGCCATCTATCGGATCATTGATGAGAAAGACCTGAAGTTGAAATATGTGGCGGGTATTGCCAGCCTGTTAATTGCCGGCGCCATTTTTTACACCTACAGCCGCGGCGCTTTTGTCACGGCGATCGTCATTTTCTTTTTCATCGCTATCGAACGGCACGTTGACTTCAGAAAGATGCTGGTAGCGGTTGGCATTGGGGCTATTTTTCTGACGTTTTTGCCGCAGAACTATATTTCACGTCTGACCACGCTGGTTGATATCATCAACCCCCATAATCAGTATTCTGTATCCAGTGACGAATCCATTCTGGGGCGCGCCACAGTGATCAAGGTGGGGCTTACGATGTTTGCGGAGCATCCCTTCCTGGGTGTGGGTGTGGGCAACTACCGTGACCAATACTGGGACTACGCGCCCAAGCTGGGTCTTGAAGCCGGGGTGCTCTCTACCAGCACAAGTACTACCACACGAGAACCCCATAACCTTTACGTTGAATTACTGGCTGAAACCGGCATCTTTGGTATCATGTTCTTTGGAGTGTTCATGTATGTTTTATTAAAAGCGCTCTCAAACACCCGCGCGCTTTACTGGGCTCCTGAACGGTACAAAGACAGGTCGGCCTGGATCGCCTCTGTTATCATGGTGCTGATGAGCTATCTGGTCAGCGGGCTGTTCTTGCATGGCGCTTTCTACCGATATTTCTGGATGTTCATCGCGTTGGCTATGGCCGCGTTTAAAGTATTTGGCGATAAAAAGTACATTACTTCGATCTTAGAAGAGTCCAATTGAGCGATCCATCAAACCCTTCATCACAATCCGACGGAAACGAACTGGCAAAAAGGACCCTGCGCGGCATAGGTTGGAATTATGCCACTTTTGGCTTTGGCAAGATTCTCTCACTGGTAACCACGGCCATTCTGGCGCGTCTGTTAACACCGGATAATTTCGGAATTGTGGCCTATGTGACCGTGGCCATCACGTATCTGACCCTGTTGAAAGACATGGGTCTCGGCGCGGCGCTGGTACAACGGCGCGAAGATGTTGAAAAAACCGCCAATACCGTCTTCACCCTGAATCTTGGAGTGGGCGTACTGCTTACACTGGTGACCATGTTGATCGCCCCACTGGCGGCCGCGTATTTTCGTGAACCGTTGGTCACCCCCATGCTGCGCTGGTTGGGGCTCTCGATACTGCTCAACTCGCTGGGGTCGGTACACATGTCAAGGTTGCAGCGTGAGCTGCAATTCCACTGGAAAATGATCCCGCAGATTGGCAATATTGTGGTCAAAGCGGTGGTTTCTATCACCCTGGCATTATTGCATTATGGAGCCTGGGCGTTGATATTTGGGCAACTTGCCGGGGCGTTGGTCTCTTTGATTCTGGTGTGGAAGATCGTGCCGTGGCGGCCGCGCCTGATGGTAGACCGCACGTTAACCCGCTCGCTGTTTCGCTACGGCATCTTCATAATGGGAGAAGACGCCCTTTCTGTGGGTCAGGATAATTTTGATTACCTTGTTATCGGCCGGCTTTTCAGCCAGGTCTCGATGGGTATATACACACTGGCATACCAGCTTCCAGAGATGCTGATCCTGTCACTATTCTGGATAATCGCCGAGGTGCTTTTTCCCGCGTTTTCTTCCATACAAGACCAGCGCGACAAGCTGGTGCAAAGCGTGCTTTCTACCATTCGCTACCTTGAATTGTTAATTACCCCGCTGGCGCTAGGCCTGGTAGTGGCGGCTGATCCGATCATCCGTGTGGTGTTCGGCGAGCAATGGCTTGATGCCATCCCGATCATGCAGGTCCTGGCTGTCTACGCTCTGGTGCAGTCCATCGGGTTCAACTTTGGTGACGTGTATAAGGCCATCGGGCGGCCTGAGATATCCATCAAGATCACCGTTCCCACTATGATCTTCCGGTTATTCGCTCTTTGGATTGGCGCTCATTTCGGGTTGATCTATGTGGCGGTGGCGCATCTGATATCGGTTATTGTGGAAGTGATCGTGCGGGTGACAGTGGCCATCCGGGTATTGAACATTTCGCTCGGAGATATTGTCTCTCAATTCACCGCTTTTCTGGCTGGCGGCATTATGGTACTGGTTTCCTGCGGAGTGCTCTGGTTGACCCGTGATATGATCCCGCTGGCCCGCCTGGTCATCATCATTGCCTGCGGTGGAGTGAGCTATCTGGGCGCTGTGTGGTTCCTGGAGAGAGACTCAATTTTGCGTTTCGCCGGTATGCTTGGCATCAAATTGCCGGTCGCGGCGGAATAACAGGGGAACGCATGGCAGTGAAGATAAATGTGATCTGGATCATCGATAGTCTGGGGCAGGGCGGAGCCGAACACCTGATGCCCGGAATCCTCAGTCATATTGACCGCGGTCGCTTTGAACTGCGCGTCTGTTCACTGCAAGAGCGTTTCGGCAACCCGATCGCCGAAAAGATCAAAGAACTGGGCATCCCGGTAGACATGGTTTCTGTTCCACATCTGCGCACGCCGGGCGCGCTCGAAAACCTGCGCAGGTACTTGCGCGAACACAGGGCTGATGTGGTGCATACCCAACTGGAATTTTCTGACACACTGGGCAGCCTTGCCGCCCGATTGGAACACATTCCATCCGTTTCCACTTTACATGTCATCCCTGAGCCGTCCATTCGATCGCGCGAGTTCTGGCGGCACCGGTTGATGTGGTTATCATTGAAGTATTGCAGTCACCGTGTTTTTGCCGTTTCTGAAGGCGCGCGGCAGCATTACATCAAGCATGGCGGTCTTCCACCGGCCCGCGTGCAAACCCTGTATAACGGAATCGACCTCTCACGTTACGGTGTGACAGACGAAATCAAAGACAGGACTCGCTTAGAGCTGGGACTACCAACCGGCGCACCTGTTTTGATCACTGTCGCTTACCTGCGAGAACCCAAAGGTATTCAGTACATGCTTGAAGCACTCCCTGATGTTTTAAATGTCTACCCGGAATGCCGCTACCTGATTGTCGGTGATGGTGACTTCCGTCTGGTGCTGGAAGCTCAGACCCGCGATCTAAGGTTGGAACACAATGTGATCTTCACCGGCCGCCGGAGTGACATCCCCGATGTGCTGGCGGTGAGTGATATATTTGTGCTTCCCACGTTGACGGAAGCCCTGCCCACGGTGCTGGCCGAAGCCATGGCCGCGCGCAAACCGGTTATCGCCAGTAAGGTCGGGGGAGTGCCGGAAATGGTGGATGACGGAGTGAACGGACTTTTGCTTCCTCCGGCAGACGCTCGAAAACTGGCAAAAGCTATCATCTCATTGCTCGGTGACCCGGAACGGGCGGCCGCAATGGGGAAGGCTGGCTTTGATATTGCCGCCGCTCGGTTTGATCTTGATCGGCAATGCCGTCAACTGGAAGCCTGCTACTCCGAACTGGCGGCTGCAGGAAAAAGGGGATAAAAATGCGTATCACTGTAGTGGAACAAAACGGCACCGGCGGTCTCGCTCATTACGCTTATCAGATGTGCACAGCCCTGGCAAATGAGGGTCACGATGTTACTCTGATTACAGCGAAACTGTATGAACTGGAAAATTTTCCGCATAATTTCAAGGTTGACCGCCGCCTCGACCTGTGGGACCTGTTTGACCGCCGGGTGGAAACCCTGCCGCGCAACGCCATTCACAGCCTGCTGCGTACGATATTCTGGCAGTCTCGCCGCGCCTTCCGCGCGCTCAAACTGATTAACGCCTGGATCGGTCTGACCCGGTTCCTGGAAAAAGACCGGCCCGATATTGTTCAATTTGGCAAAATGAATTTCCCGTTTGAGGCTTTCTTTCTGGCACACATGAAACGCAGCGGCCTGATATTAACCGAGATCTGCCATGAATTTGAACGCCGTGAAAGTACCGGAATATTTGCCCGTTATATCGATAGACTGTACCGCGGCATATTCACCCATTACACCGCCATCTTTTTTCACGCGAAACAAAACCGCGATCGGTTTCTTACCTTATTCCCTGAGATCCCTCCAGAGCGCGCGCACCTGATACACCATGGAAATGAGGGGATGTTCCTCTCGCTCGCGGCAAATCAGGTGCCGGTTGACCTGCGTTCGCGTTACGGGCTTAAGACAGATGAGCCAGTGGTGCTGTTCTTTGGCCTTCTTGCCCCCAGTAAAGGCCTGCCGGTCTTGATCCGCGCGATGGAAGCTGTGTGCCGCGAGGAGCAGGTAAAACTGCTTATCGCGGGGTATCCGGCAAAGAACATGGACCTGGGTGAACTGTATGACCTGGTTGAAGCCTGTGGACTGAAGGATTCGGTGATCTTTGATGTGCGCTATATTCCCATTAGCGAGGTTTCTCCATTAATGGACCTGGCTTCTATGGTGGTCTTACCGTACCTGAGCAGTACGCAAAGCGGTTCACTTCAGGTGGCATATTCGTTCGGGCGGCCAGTGATTGCCTCCCGGGTGGGTGGGTTAACCGAAGCTGTTGAAGATGGCAAGAACGGGTTTTTGGTGCCGGTAAATGATGCCTGCGCTCTGGCAGAAAAGATCACCTTACTGTTACGCGACCCCCGGTTAAGAGAGCGTATGGGGCAATACAACAAAGAACAATCCGAAACCCGTTATAGTTGGAAATCTGTGGCAGAAACGATCACCCGGGTATACCTGGGCATTCGTCAATCGGGCTGACATTATTTCACGAGATTCTGCGTATACCGTTGACTTTGGCCACAAAGCGTGGAAATGAATCACCATGGCTCAAGAAAACCCGCCGAATGGTATACGGATCCGCGCGCAGTTGACGGAAAAAATTTGACCCCGGCATAAGGGTGAAAGCCAGTTTGTAACCGGCTTCACGCGCCACGGCAATGACCTCCGGGTTAAAATCGGCTTGCCCCCCGTTGGGGTAGGCAAGGGTCTCTACCGGCTTTCCAAGTTCTTGTTCGATCAACCGCCTGGATTCCACCAGCTCATGCCTGGCCTGCTCGATCGAGATGCGGGTCAAAATAGGGTGTGTGAGAGTGTGTGACCCGAACTCAATACCGTTGGCTGCCATCTCACGCACCTGATCCCATGTCATGAAGATATGGTTGAATGCGCAATCATCCATCTCCACTTCCAGTGCAGCCGGCAATTGACCGGCGTACCGTTGTTTTTCTTCTTCCGGTACGGTTTTGAGGGTTTCGATCCAACGCGTCATCTCAGCCTGCTTTTCCGCTTCGTCAGACCAGCAGGTTTCGCCGGTCAACGGAAGAACAGCTGAAGTCTTTTTGGTGTGTGTAAAGGCGTAAGCGGCTACATCCCAGAAAGAGGGTTTCGATTTACCCACAAAATCTGTGGTGATAAAGATCAACGCGCCCAGTCCATGTTTTTTTAGTAATGGATATGCCCGGGTGTAGTTATCCGCGTATCCGTCGTCAAATGTGATCAATGCCGAACGGGGTGGGAGAGTGGATGTTCCATGCGCGCAGGCGGCAATTTCACCAGCGGTGACAATATTAAAGCTCTTTTTGATGTAGGCGAGCTGCCTGTCAAACATTTCAGGCGTGGCACTGATGTTTGGTTTAAAGGTATCACAGCAGGGGTCATGCGGGTCTGAAACCCTGTGATAATTCAAGACAGTCAAGTTGTTGTAATTAATGGAACGAAGGACATCAAAAACCCGGAAATGGTTAAGAACATCAAAAGCTCCATCAATCAAATGCCTGCGGCGAATTCTTTTATATTTCACGGTACCTCAATTAATAAGTAGAAAGTAACAAGATTACATTATAAAGGTGATTTGACTGAACCTTATGGTTTATCAAACACAACCTGTTCCCCGTTTGTCATGATGGAACTGCCTACCAGGAAGCCCTGATATTTCTGCAGTATCAGCGCGTCAGCGGCCAGTTTTAAACCACGATCATCACTACCGGAAATTGACAGCATACGATGTTCCGCGCTCCAGGTGGAATCACTCAGTTCCACCCGTCCCACACTGACGCCGGGAAGCATGCGATAGGTTATCGGACTGTTGTATGATCTGATTGCCGGAACCGCGTCAATATCAGTGGCAGGGCCGCCGGAGGCCATGTCAATCTCTGGTTTTTTTCCGGCATATACAACATCATACATATTCGCGCCGGTCAGGTCACCATCTTGAAGAAAGAGGTGCAGTAAAACCGGTCCTTTTTCCACCTTCAGGTTCTTACTCCTGTTCCCCAGCCGGAAGGCGACGCGAGCAGCGGCTTCCCAGGCGGCGGGTTCGGCGGGTGGAAGGATGAACGCCAGGTTATCCATCGATGGATCGTACGCCAGTTCCGCGCTATACTGGCCTAAACCGGCTTTAAAAGATATATTTTCATCACCTTCCTCCCCGATGCCATACGGGATATGGATAAGGGAATCGTTGTGGATGGTCATCTTCCACATATTCCGTCTTAAATTACCATAGTTGTTGATCGCGTTGTCACACAGGTTATCCGCGTTCAGGCTCAGGCTGATCTGAAGGTGATTTTTTCCGGGGCGGATCTGTGAAGCCGGTATTTCAATGCGCTCTGTCTGTTTTACCTGTGTACTTTGAATGGGAAAAATGTTTCCCACAGGGTTCTCGTTCAGATTCACATAGATCAGCGAATCTTGTAAATTGATCCCGGCGGATGGCGTAAGGGAGAAGTCAACGTAGGCGCCTTTTCCCACCGGTTGGTTTTCAAAAAAATTGAAGTAATAATCCAGACTGAAGGAACCGATACCCGAGACAACCGCATCTTGATACCCCAGGTCTTTGAAGGTTTTATCATACGCTGCCGCGGCTGGATCGGGTGTTGGGGTAGGGGCAGCAGGCGCGGTGACGGGCAACTTTTTGACTATGGCCAGTCCGTAATACCCCCACTCGGTGACCACTCTTGTGCGGAGGGATTGCCCGGCTTTGATCACAGCTTCGTCTGTTTCACCGCTTATGATCAATGCCGCGCGGGCTGGATTCCACGGAGAATTATTGATCTGTATCACCCCATCTGTTTTACCGATGGATTCTGATAAGAAGCCTTTGTTGGGGTCCAGCGGGGTAAGCAGGGTCAACTGCCGCAATACCGGAAGTGAGAGAGACTTACCCACAAAGATCAGATGGTCATTCTTTTTTATCGTATCCGTGAGGTTCTTTTCCGTCACCAGACTCAGGTCTGCGGTGTCGTCAGCCATTGACCCCAGTCCGGCAGCAACAGCCATGGCCGCCTGAAGCTCACCGGCCGTAGGTTTTTCCGGCACTACCATCGTGGTGTGAAAATTGGTGATGACGTTGTTTTCGTAGAAAAACGGTCTGGGCAGGGCAGTAAGTTTTGGAGCTGTAGGCCTTAAGAACGGTTTGATGTTGATCGTGGATTCGGGCTTAATATAAACCGATATACCGTTGTCATATCTGCAGGCAAAATCATTCTTGAAAACAAACTCAATCTCGTTGCTGCCATTGGCAAGAGGCGGGGCAACCCAGAGCGAGATGGGAATTTTTAGTTCATAATCACCAGAGGCTTTTAGCGGGATATACGCAAGCTGGGTGTAATTCATGTGAACAAACATGTAGCTGTAAACACCCGTAGACACGGCTTTCTTTTTTTCCCCATCCGGCATTCTAACGGTATATTTCAGGTTGATCGAACTCCCGGGTTGAAGCTGCCATTCATCGGGTAAATAAAAACCAAAACCTGCCATTGAGTACGGGCCTTCAAACGTCCGGCCTTCAAACCCCATTTCCGCGAAAGTGACCGAGACAGGTGTCACACTCTCCACAGCCGGTTCTGAGGCGTGAACGGGCGTTACCGCGAACAGGCTCAGGGCTATGCAGGTGGTCAATAAGGATGACAGAAGTCGGGAGGTTGATTTCATCAGATTACTCGGTTCAAGACCGCCTTATACGGGCGTCTTCCGGATGGACGTACGCACAAAAAACGCGCTGACGGTTATTTTTTGAGCAGATCTTCCTTCCGGATGGTCACTTCTGCCGGTTTTCTCACAATGATCCGGATGATCAGTATAAGTATGGATAAAACCAGAACAGCCGAACCCCCGAAGAACGCGGGAAGCAGCCATGCTGGTTGCCCCTTTACCTCAGGTATCACACCCGCGGCGTACGCACCGGGCGTAGGGGTGACAGTCACCGCGTTGGGAACGCCAGCCGCCAGGCTTTCGCGGCTGGATCCGAGCATCGTGTTGGTGGTTAGCACCTGTTTGCCTGAAATGATGGCGTAATTACCGCCCAGTTGAACCGACATAACATCACTGCTCATGGCTTTGGCAGCCATCGGAATTCCCGCCTGCGTGTTTCCGGTAACGGTAAGGATTATATTATCTTCATTCCAGGGTGATCTGATCATCTGGATATAGCCAACATTAACACCTTCGGGCAGGCTGTAATTAACCAACATAACATCCTGTTTGGTCTGATCGGTAGTTAGATCAAAGGGAGCGGGAAGTTCCTTGTTGAATTTTGAAATTACCGGAAGAGTGCTCGCGCGCCCGATCAAGATCAGGTTCTTTGTCTTTAAGATTTCGTCAGAAACCGCGTCAGCATACACGGTGGTGAGATTGACGAAGGTAGAAGCGGCTGACGCTCCCAGATAATACGCAATACTGGCGGCTGCCTCCATGGCGGTTGGGTCATCTTTAGCCAGCACAAGCGCCACATTCTGGAAGGTTGGGTCGGCATAGAAGAATTCGGGATAATCTTTCAGTGTTTTCGCCAGCCTGATCTTTTTATCATCTTCAGTGGCGATCGGAATATGGATCAATGATGTGTTGCTGATTGTCAGCCAGGCGCTGGTAGTATCCACGGTATAGCAGCTGTAATATGGGACAAGATTTGTAATTATTTCCAGCATATTTTCGCCCGGCCGAAGCAGGCTGGATAGTATCTTAATATGCGATTTTGTCACCAGTTCGGTATCTTTAGAGAAACTCTCACTGCTGATCATCTCATCATTCAATGAGATGGATATCGTGGTACCGTCCATATTCAACAACTTTGAATGGCTGGTAACCAGGTCAATATAGGCTTCACTGGTGGCCGCCTGTTCCGGAGAGATGTTGAACTTAAGCAGGGTGTAATTTTCACCCATCTGGTTGAACGTAAAGGTATCATACCCGAGATCGGCAAATGTCTGATCTTGAACGTACGGGAAGCCCTTTTTCTCCGGGTTGACTTCCGCGATCAACGAAACATCTGGACGGCCGCTGGTAATGATCTTTCCTGTGCTGACGGCCTGAGCGGCTTTCATTACACCCTTCGTTGAGTTCGCGGTGACCAGCAAGGCAACCTTTGATGGATTCCAGGGGGATAACGTCATCAGGATAACACCGTCATCTTTGTTTTTATCGGCCAGAAGAAAACTTCCATTTTTGACGGGCAGGGGCCACGCGATGGGATGCAGTATCTTGAAACTGGAGAGCGGGCCGACGAATATCAGGTTATTCGATTTCCGGTCGGTATCCGTCATCTCCTGGGCTCTTTTCACCGTAAGTACCAGTTTTGCCTCAGATTGCGAGCCCAGCCCGGCGATCAGGTTCATCGCTGACTGCAGGTCTTCGGCAGAAGGCTTATCGGGAATAATCACCATTACTTCGCTCGCGAAGATGGAATTCGGCTGATAGATCGGTTTGGGGAAATATGCCAGATCAATGGCCGGTGATGTCTCCTGGTGTTCGAAGGTCAGACTTGATGCCGGGTTCAGCAAAACCGTCGTCTGAACGTCACCATAATTGCAGCTGATACTGGAATCCAGCAACAAACGAACTTCATGCTCGCCATTGGGATTGAGCGGCGTCAGCGCCTCAAGGTCATTAACGGGAATATCCAGATTGTATTCCCCCACTTTATCCAGGAAGATGGTTTGAACAGTTTTGTTGTTCATCATCACCAGCAAGGTACCATGGATGCGATCCATGGTGTAGTTGGACTTATCCGAGCTGCTTACTGTCAGGGCAAAGCGCAGTGAGATACGCCCCCCGGGGACAAGTTTCCAGTTTGGTGGAATACTGTAACGGATCGATGTGGTGGAAAAGGGACCGACAAGTAATTTTTCCTGGTAGCCGAGTTCTTTAAAAGTAAAGGTGTTCTTATCGGCAGAAGCCGGAGATGCCCCGGCAGCCGCCTGTGTTGGGACAGGGGTTTTGATCAGCGGGGAGACTGTGGATGGAGGCGTTCCGGTCGCGGCCTGCGCGTATCCCGGTTGAAATCCTGTTACCAGGGCCGCGATCAACAGGCTCAAACTCGTAAGGAAATAAATTACTTTTTTCATTGCTTACTTCCTTTCACAACAGCCACGCGTATTCCACGTCGAAGATTTCGAATAAAAAAATGAATTGAAATTAAGAGGAGAGAGACACTGCGGTAAGAGAACCATTACAGGCTTAAACGGCCGCCTTTATTTTTTTGGTTTTGCTTCTGCCGCCTCGTGATGATTTCCGTTCTTCCGCACGAGCATTACACTGGCTCCGTTCATTACAGATGCTTTAAGCATCGCATTTTCCGCGTATTCGATCAGGGCTTCACCATCAGATTCCCCGGGTTTCTTTTCGATAATACCGATGCGTGGATCCGGATGAAGCACGGTATCGCTAATGCCATCCAGACTGATCGGCCGGGCCAGCAAATTCTGGATACGTTTCATAGTGTTTTCAGCCGCGGTGCCCGGTGTTGAAGGCAGAAGGACTGAAAGCTGGGTTTTATCCCATTTTCCCACCACATCATTACTGCGTAATTCTTCGATCAAGGTCTGGGCTTCCTGCCGCAGAACTTTATTAAATATGGAAGGTGGCAGAACATCAGCCACTTCTTCCAAGCCGCGGAAGTTGATCAAACCCAATGACAGCACCTCATCGGGTTTGTTGATGACCTGCTGATTTAGCAGGCGTTCAAAATAATTCCGGGTATATGCTGTGGTGACATTGTCGATGGCAGAACGAGCCCGTAAAGCATCCAGTGAGTTTTGCAGTTGGTCTCTCAGCAGGGCCAGTCCCGCGCCAAGTATGATGCCAATGATCAGGGCGAAACCAGCGTTTTGAATCGGTTTGGGCCTGATGGGATTGGTTGGCACCGAGGGGGGAACCAGGATGGCAAAGTTGTACACCGGATACAGTTTGTTGATATAAGTTAACGCTGATTCGCCTATCGCTTTGGCAATTGTGGTGATCTTTTGCGGGTCCGAACCGTCAACGGTCAACTCGAGAATATTGGTATCAGGGATAACGACCGCTGAAATTTTGTATTCTTTCGAGAATTCTTCCGCGGGAATTTTTACGATATCCGGATGGTTATTGTAAACCGTGCTGCTTACCAGTAGTTCTTTATAGGTATTAATAATGGAACGCCTGTCAAGCGTATCCATGCTTGAAGTAATGTCATACGAGGTTTGGTAAGCTCCAGCATTGGGGCTTACGACAAACCTGGATTTGGCTTCATAAACGGGTTTTGTCAGATAGGAGATCAGCAGAGATGTGTTTAGTGCTGCTAGAACCGTCATCGCGATGATCCACCACCCACGTTTTAAAATCTGCAGGTATAAGCGAATCTCCATTTAAACTCCAATATTCACTTGTACAATTAAATCGGAACGAGTTTCTACAATAATTATACGCTAATCTTAACTCATTTCAAACAAAAATCAGGTAAATATTGTTGTTGTATCATGTTTAATTCATGATAAAAATAACTTGAAAAAAATGTTAACGTAAATTTATTAATTCCCATAATCAAATTTGGCGCGAATATGAATGGAAAAGAGAAAGGATTTCACCGGCGTTTTGACGCAGATCGAATGAATTTAATACCCGTTGGCGGCCGGCGGCTGCCATCTGCTGTGCTTTTTCGGGGTTTTTGTACAGGGTTTCGAGCGCGTCAGCCAGCGATTCGGGGTCTGCGGGTCTGGCCAGCAGACCGGTTTCACCCGGTATGATGAGCTCAAAAATGCCGGCACGGCAGGTAACCCGGCGCGAAAGGTCCAGCGCGGTTTCTGCCGCGCGGGGTGTGTCACGGTAGATCTCAGACAATCCGTTGATCAACAGGCTGGCTTCTTCCGGCCGGATTGACGAAGGGGCCGCACGCTCCGCGATGAGGCCGGCATACGCCGTAGCTACAACCGGCAATTCACAGCATAGAGCTTCCATTACCGCCACCGGTAACCCTTCGGCCAGACTGGGTTGTACGTAACAATTAGCGAGGGGAAGGAGGCGGCTGACCTGTTCTTCATCTTTTGAACCGGTAAGGGTGATCAGCTCGGAGAGCGAATGGGTTTCTACCCGGCGGCGCACATCGGGCATTTCGGGGCCGTCTCCCACGATAGTGCAATGGAAGGGGATGCCCCGTTCTCGAAGGATACGGCAGGCTTCCACCAGAAAACGCTGCCCTTTGATGGGTTTCAGGCTGCCCACGCTGATGATCTCGAGAGGATTGCCGTTGCGCATAGGTGAATCAATGGTAGTGTATTTGGTCGGGTTGATGCCGCAATGAATAATGTGAATCTTCGGGCGCAGCGATTCATCACTCACAACACTTAAAAGGAATTCGCGATTAAATTCGGAAATCGCCACAATAAAATCTGCCCCGCGCATTTTGGTTTTAAGCATGCTGGTTCGCGCGTAAATATCGTGCGCGTGCACCGTCACGCTGTAGGGCAGGCCGGTCAGTTCGTGGATCACCCAGGCGGCCAGGGCGGGATGCGAGGCATAGTGCGCGTGAATACGGTCAACCCCTTCAGCCTGCATCTGCCGCGCGAAATGCACAACCTTGGGAAACAGCAATACACCGCGAACCAGGAAATTCGGGTTGGTCAGGTTTTCCCGGATGATCTGAAAGAGTAGCCGCAGGTACGTGAGCGGTTTTTTCAGAAAAACGGCCAGATTCGATGCCAGTATTCGCCCGGAAATGTAGGGTTCAGCGTGGGCTCTGGGAATCCAGGCGGCGGCTTCAGGGTGGACTACAGGATCATGCTGAAAGATCAGCGGGTAGAGAAGAACATCCTCTCCGCGTGACGCGATTTCCGTCATCTCGCGCATAATAAAGGTCTCCGGCAGGTGCGGAAACCGAGACATGATATAAGCGATCTTCAGACCCATTAATATGAGCCTTTACCCAACAGCACGACCAGACCGGTGCGGGTCAGAATGAAATAATCGAGCCAGATCGACCAGTTGCGAACGTAGTATTCATCAAGGTGAACGCGGGACACATACGATGTATCGCTGCGGCCGGAAATCTGCCACAGACCGGTCATACCGGGCAGCACTTCGCAGTACATGGGGAACAACTTGCCATAGAACTGCACCTCATCTTGCACGATCGGGCGCGGCCCCACCAGGCTCATTTCACCCTTTACCACATTGATCAACTGGGGAAATTCGTCCAGACTGAACTTGCGCAGAAAACGGCCTACCCGTGTAATGCGGGGATCTTTTTTCAGTTTATGGGTGGCTTCCCATTCGGCCTTCAAGTCAGGGTTGGCATCAAGATACGATTTCAGTTTTTCATCGGCGTCTGCGTGCATGGTGCGGAATTTCCACATTTTGAAATACCGATTTTTCTGCCCCAGGCGTTTCTGATGGTAAAACACTTTTCCCGGAGAATCGATAACAATTAGCAGCGCGATGACCAGAAACAGCGGGATAACGAAGGGCAGCGCGATAAAAATGAGTGCCAGGTCGATAAGGCGTTTGACAGCCCGCTGCCAGACACTGAGCAGATTCTGACCGATCTCCAGGCCAAGCATTTCGCCGATCTCATACGGGCGGATCCACAGGCTGCTGATATACCGTGAGTTGGTGATCACGATCAGGTGTCGAAACTGGAGTACGCGTTCTTCCACGATCATGTCCATGAATTCGTCGTTGATCTCGTTGGTTACCAGAATGGCCGTCTGAATTCCCTTAAAGACTTCGATCATCTCAGGGTGTTCGAGAATATCGGCCGAACGGATGACAGGCACACGGGGTGGGGTGCCGCGGTCCTGGGTGCGGCGGTCAACCACCACAACCGGATACAGGCCGGACTTGGGGTTATCCACAAGATATTCGGCGATCTCATACCCGCTCGGGCCATACCCGATGACCACTACGGGTTCGCCGAATAATCCGGTGCGAACAAACAGCATTCGGGTAAGTTCACGTCCTAACGGGACGATCATTATAGCCAGCACCCAGCCCAGGCCGTACGAAAGACGGGAATAGTTATCGGCGTCACGCAGAAAGAAAGAAAGAGCGGCAAGCGCGAGAAAGACCACGCTCGTAGCGATCGTCAAACGTTGCAATTCCTGCACGGGAGACATCCCATTGGCATACAGGCCGGTAACCTGAAAGATCAACGCGGCGATGACCAGGTAGGGGATCAGGTCAAGATATGCCGAGGGAATTTCTTCACCCTGCACCAGAAAACGCACATACACCGCCGCGCTAAGTGAAAGCGCCAGACAAAGCAGGTCTGAGAGAGCCAGGAACAATTCCTTAAATAAACGTGAATTGTCATTCAGGAATCCCTGTTTGATTTCGGGGTAAGAAGACCGGTATTGAGATTTGATCGTTGTTTTATTCATGGGGCGAATACCTCAGGTACAGGTTGTGCTTTTATTGAAATCAAAGGGATAGAAAAATTCCGGAAGTTTATTCCCGGCCGGTCAACCCGTTTGGGTAATTGATTCACATCTGTTAAACAGTACTATAAACCCGGCAGGAATACAAAGTAATAAAGGGCAAATAAATACCGGCCCGTTGTCTCCTTTAAGTAACGCGTAGGGTGAAGATGCTTAATCTTACACCATGCCGTGAATATGCGCTAAATATACCGACGAGCTAAATCAACGAAACGCGCTTTCAGATTGACCTGCGTAACAGGGCGTGTAGGTCATTTTCATGGCCGGTGAGAACCGAACCATTTTGCCCGCGCGAAAGGATGAGGAACGTGTAACTGGTGAGGTAGGGGTTTGGATGTTTAAGCAACAGATCGATTTCGCGTTCATGGATCCACTGCACAGGCCGATATTCTTCATAATATCCGTGGCCGAAAAAGCCGATGTATTGTTGGACCTGATAGCCGATGTTTTCAAGCCTGCGAATGTTCCCGTCTGTTGGGCCAAAACACCAGTCATAATAGGCCCGAAACTTGGCTTTTCGGTATTTATCGCGCGGGGCAATGAGATCCAACACAGCCCGCGAAAGCCGCTCCGGCGTCAGCCAGTTGACCACAAAGGGGAATGTGTACAACGTGGGAAAAAAATGAAAGGCAATTCCTGTATCTGAAAGCATACGGAAGACGTTGTAATGGAATTTGCGGGCTGACTGGATGTGCTCACCTACCATCTGACTGAAGACCAGATCATAGCGGCAGGGAAATGTAAGATTCTCATCAGTGATATCGGCGCAAATTTTGTGATACCCCTCTGATGCTTTATCCAATTCTTGCTGACAGATATCCAGAACGGAATATTCCAGGTTGTGCTGTCGCACAAAATCAAGGCTTAGTGCGGGGTTGGCGCCTCCACCTATTTCGCAAATTGACCGAACACCCGGCAGCCGCGCCAGAAATTCGAGTGTGGGAATAAATCCTTTTTCAGATACTGCCAGTGGATAATAGGAAATCTGCATGCAAGGTAACCGGATTTCATACAACAAATTTGAGTAATGCTGACCGATACTACAGACATTATACAGGAGAACCATATCCAGATATATTTCGAATTGAATACCTGTACAGACAGCCATTCGGGTGTTCTCCCCGGATATATAATGAATTCAATCTTTGTTTGTAATCCGGGAGTGTTTCTATGTTCGAATTGATCGCGTTTGATGCCGACGATACCCTGTGGGAAAACGAAGCTTTCTATGTGGAAGGCAGAGAAACCTACCACCAGATACTGGAACCATACGAGCCTCCCGCTGACCTGGATGAGCGATTGGATATGGTAGAAAACCGCAATATCCCTTATTTCGGGTACGGGGTAAGCAGTTTTGTGTATTCGCTCATTGAAAATGCCATTGAAGTCACCGGTGGGCGCATCAGCGCGGCGGATATCAAGAAGATCATGGAAATAGCCCGTGCGATGATCGACCGGAAGATAGACCTGCTGGATCACGCGGAGCCCGCCCTGCGCCGGCTTTCCGCGAAGTATCCATTGACAATGATCACCAAAGGCGATCTGCTGCACCAGCGGTTGAAATTGGAGAAATCGGGCTTACAGGCTTATTTCAAATCGGTAGAGGTGGTGGCAGATAAAACCCCCGAGGTTTATGCTGAGATCCTTGAACGCCACCATGTAAGACCCGGGAATTTTCTTATGATTGGAAATTCAATGCGGTCAGATATTTTACCTGTGCTGGAACTGGGCGGTCATGCCGCGTATGTGCCCAGCCGGCTTCAATGGGCGCATGAACACCGTGAGCTGCCGGCAGAGCTGGCGGCGAATTTTGTGGAGATGGAACACCTGGGGCAGGTGGCAGATTGGATAGAAGGAATCCGACTGTAGGCTGGATATACGGAAATTAAAACCCTATGAGTCCACAACGACCACCAGGGTTGGGGTTGAAGGTTTTGTTTTTCCGAAAGGGTGTGAACGACGTCTACCCGACGATATTTCGGCATCCATTTTGGCCGCCCGGAATTACAATTGAATATCTCTTTTGAAAGGAACCCACTCTCATGCATCCTGTTGCAGATACCATTCGCGAAGCCGTTAACGCGGCTATACCCAGACTGAAATCCATCACACCTGAAACCGCCCGAATAAAACCCGCGCCTACCGAATGGTCAAAACAGGAAATTCTGGGGCACCTGATTGACTCCGCCTGCAACAACCACCAGCGTCTGGTACGCGGCGGGTATAACGCCGCCGTGGATTTTCCGCCGTACCAGCAGGAAAAATGGGTGGAATTACAGGCTTACAACGACCGCGACTGGCGCGAATTGATCGACCTGTGGGTTTCCGTCAACCGTCACCTGTGTTCCATGCTCGACCGATTGACAGATGAACAGCTCGACAACCTTTGCGGCATCGGCCGTTCCGAACCTGTCACCCTGCGGTTTGTGGTGAACGATTATCCCCGTCACCTGAATATGCATCTGGCGGATATTCTAAATGATACAGGCGATTGACACACACCTATGGCGGCGATACACTCTTTTTTAATAAAAATTTAATCAACAAGGAGTGTATCAAATGAGTGGACTCGCTGGATTTGTTAGCTGGGTTGCCGGCCTCTGGATGGTTTATTTGTTGTTCAAGAAGAAAGGCCTGCTGCATGGAATCCTGGGCTTGATTTTCATCATTTACCCGTTCATCTGGGGAATCATCCACTTCAAAGAACAGGAAATCAAGACTCCAATGACCGTGTGGATCATCGCCATCGTAGTCGGCGTTGTTCTGGCTTTCGTCGGTGGTTCCGGCGGTATGGGAACATCTTACCTGTTTTTGTTTGCCTGATCAATTCATTGTTTGATAGAACAGGCGCGTCATTAATAACGCGCCTGTTTTATTATTTCGTGTCTGCTTCCATATTCCGCCAGTACTTGCCCCCACCCATCTCACGCCGCAGGTACGCCATATCGATCAGGTCACGCCGCAGGCTGACAAAATCTTCGGCGTACACCGATTTGAGCACCTCATTGACTTCGGCCTCGTTGTACAGGCGTCCCTCTTCAAACAGGGTAGCCAGCCAGCGCAGGATGACCTGAGTCTTACCGCGCTTTGAGGGCAGATGGGTGAGTTTCTTCCCTTCGGTGTAATCACGCAGCACCTTTTCATCGGCCGCGCTCCAACCCAGCTCTTTGATCCACGCGTGATCCGGCTGCACCGGTTCAGGCTCGGATTTGACCTTTTCGATGTCATTCACCAGCCGCTTGAAGCGTTCCAGGCCGGTTTCGTTCACACGGTAGAAGCGCTGGTTGCCTGCCATACGCAGGTTGACCAGGCCATTCTCTCGCAGCTTTGTCAGGTGGTGAGAGATGGTGGGTTCGCTCAGGTTGAGCAATCCGGCGAGGTCCGTCACCGTATGTTCCTGCTCATGCAGCACGCGGATGAGCGTCAGGCGGCTGTCATCCGCCAGGGCTTTGAGCATCTCAAGAAGCGAATTTTCGCTGTATTGTGTCACCATATAATCTATCCTTTTGCTATTAAAACTATCTAATTAGATATATATCAAAATAGATTCTAATCTAATTAGCATCACCTGTCAACAGGCAGTTTGGGCTGCCCGCGAAAAATCCGCAATGCCAGCCGCCTGCGTCACTCATGGATAATCACGATATGACCCGGCATAAAGAGTCACACCCGCGGATACGCGGTGAATGGCTGATACGTCACACCGCCTATTAGCCCTGAAGTATGCAACATTAATCTCAAAAAGGCGTATTAATAATGAGCAGATAATCCACTACGAATACCGGGGTCCAAATGGAAGATAAATCGATATTGATCATTGGCGGCGGGATCGCCGGCCTTGCCGCGGGTGTGTACGGGCAGATGAACGGTTACCGTACCACCATCTTTGAAATGCACACCCTGCCGGGCGGACTGTGCACCTCATGGCAGCGCAAAGGGTATGTGTTTGACGGCTGCATCCACTGGCTGGTGGGCACCAACCCGCAGTATGCCACGTATGGGATGTGGCAAGAACTGGGCGCGTTGAAAAACGTGGAGATCGTCAATCACGGTGAATTCACCTGCATCGAAAACACGGACGGGCGGGTCTTCCACATGTATTCCGATGTGGACAAGCTGGAAAAACATATGCTGGAACTGGCGCCGGTGGATGAGAAGGTGATCAAAGAATTCTGCGGGGCCATTCGTAGCATGGGCGGATTTGACCTGCCCATTGACGGCCCGAAAAATCCGTTGGAAGCCGTAAAAGGCGCGTTCGGTATGCTCCCTGTGGGACCTATCTTCTTGAAATACGGCAAGATGAGCACACAGAAATTCGCCGAAAAGTTCAAAGATCCCTTCATGAAAACCGTCTGGGGGACCATGTTTGACATGCCGGACTTCCCCATGATCGGTCTGCTTTCCACTCTGGCGTGGCAGAACAAAAAAGATGCCGGCTACCCGATTGGCGGCAGCCTGCCTTTCGCGAAATCGATTGAAAAGCGTTACCGCGACCTGGGCGGCGAAATGTATTACGGCGCCCGCGTGGAACGTATCCTTGTGGAAAATGACAAAGCCGTAGGCGTTGAGCTGACAGACGGGCGGAAATTCCGCGGCGGGCGAGTTATCTCAGCGGCAGACGGTTTTGCCACGGTCAACAAAATGTTGGGTGGCCGGTACCGCGCTCCGCTGCTGGACGAATACTTCCGCAAGAGCGAGATATTTGAACCGCTGGTGATGGTCTCTCTGGGCGTGAAGCGCTCCATGACCGACCAGCCCCATGTGAACATTAAACTGCTGGAAAAGCCGATCGTGATCGCCGGCGAAGAACGCAAGTTTATGCAGGTCAAGCACTACGCGTATGATCCCACCCTGGCGCCCGAAGGCAAAACCGTGGTGATGGCCATGTTCAGCACGCATTATGATTACTGGAAGAAGCTGGCGGAAGACCCTGAGCGCTACGACGCGGAGAAGAAACAGGCCGCATTGGCCGTCATCTCAGAGATCGACCGCTACCTGCCCGGTTTTGAAAAGGATGTGGAAGTGGTGGATGTGGCCACTCCGCTGACCACCGAACGGTACACTGGCAACTGGCAGGGGTCATTTGAAGGCTGGCGCCTGACGACAGAAAATATGACCATGATGTTCAATGGCAAGTTCCCGCATACTCTGCCCGGGTTGGAAAATTTCTACATGGTCGGGCAGTGGGTGGAGCCCGGCGGCGGGCTGCCCACGGCGGGTATGTCCGGCCGGGCAATGATGCAAAAGATTTGCAAGGAAGACGGCAAGAAGTTCGTCACCCGGCGGAATTAAATCTTTCTCCTTCTTTGTTCAGAGGCTCTCACGCGGGAGCCTCTGATTGTTTAATGCCGCGGCGGCGGGCGGCGCCCGCCCTGATCTGCCGGTCACATTCCTGTGGACGCGCTCGTTTCCACACCATCCCTGGGCGGGTTACAAACCCGCCCCTACAATGAACCATGTAACCACAATTGGACGTACCGATATTATGACGCGTAGGGGCGGGCCGCGCCCGCCCTGGTCTGCCGGTCACATTTCTGTGGACGCGCCTCTCCCCCTGCCATACCCGGGCGGGTTAGTAACCTGCCCCTACAATGAACCATGTAACCACAATTGGACGTACCGATATTATGACGCGTAGGGGCGGGCGGCGCCCGCCCTGGTCTGCCGTTCACATTTCTGTGGACGCGCCCGTTTCCACACCATCCCTGGGCGGGTTACTAACCCGGCCCTACGGCAAACGGGGTAAATACATTTTCATTCGGCCGCCACGCTTTACCGGACACCCAACCATGTACGAAAAACCTCCTTCTAATGTAATTTATATAAATAAGATGTTATATATATGAATACAAGGATTAACATCTCAGGAGATTCCGATGAAAGTACAGGGCAAAACAATTGTGGTGACAGGTGGCGGCAGCGGTATGGGGCGCGAACTGGTGCTGCTTCTGCTGAAAAAAGGCGCTCGGGTTGCCGCGGTTGATATCAATGAGACCACCCTGGCGGAAACGGCCAATCTGGCCGGCTATGACAAACAAAGCTTGTCGACGCATGTGATTAATATCGCTGACCGCGAAGCGGTGTACGCGCTGCCCGATGCCGTGATGAAAGCCCACGGGCCGGTTGACGGGCTGATCAACAACGCCGGGATCATTCAGCGTTTTGTGCGCGTAAAAGACCTGGAGCAAAACGAAATTGAGCGGGTGTTTAACGTCAATTTCTGGGGGACGCTGCACATGGTGAAAGCCTTCCTGCCGCACCTTCTTCGGCGGCCTGAGGCGCACATTGTCAATATCTCCAGTATGGGCAGCTACCTGCCGGTGCCGGGGCAAACAGTATACGGCGCGTCGAAGGCGGCCGTCAACGCGCTGACGGATGGATTGCATTCCGAATTGATGGAAACCACCGTTCGGGTGACCACCGTTTACCCCGGCGCGATCGCCACCAACATCACGGTGAATTCCGGTGTGGCCATGCCGGCGGATACCGTCAACACCAAACGGATGGCGATGAAAATGACAATGGCGCCAGACGCGGCGCGGATGATTGTCAACGGAATGGAGGCCAACAAGTATCACGTTTTTGTCGGCCAGGACGCGGCGTTCATGGGATTGCTGGTACGCCTGGCGCCGGAACGCGCGGCGAAATTCATTTATTCGAAGATGCGCGAGTTATTGCCGGATTAACCCCCCGCGGCATCAACCCTGCCATGGTCACATTTCTACGGCAGGGTAGATGCAAGCGGAGGGATATGTGTCTGTAGATCATAGAACAAAATCCGCTTGCATCTACCGAAGGCAATTTCGCGATAATACCTGCTGACGGATACGTTTCCCGTCAGGCCCGCGGTTGATGCGGCGGGAATGATATCTAATATGAATTGACTCAATAACCCCCCGCCGGCATCAACCTTGCCATGGTCACATTTTTACGGCAGGGTAGATGCAAGCGGAGGGATATGTGTCTGTAGACCATCGAACAAAATCCGCTTGCATCTACCGCAGGCAATTTCGCGATAATACCTGTGGACAGGTACGTTTCCCGTCAGGCCCGCGGTTGATGCGGCGGGAATGATATCTAATATGAATTGACTCAATAATTCCCCGCCGGCATCACCCCTGCCATGGTCACATTTCTACGGCAAGGTTGATGCAAGCGGACGGATATGTGTCTGTAGATCATAGAACAAAATCCGCTTGCATCTACCGCAGGCAATTTCAGGCAACGCAAACCCTAAGGGTCTTCGAGCCCCTTAGGGTTTTAACAACTTAGGATCAACCAATAAATTCCTGCGAAAAAAACCTACATCTACTTCTTATAAAAATACTCGTGGTCGCAATACTCGTGGCCTTCCATTAACGTCCGCGTGCGGTTGAACCCGATCTCCGGATTGAACGCCTCCGTCAGGTCGGCATCGGCGGCACAATACAACGCGAAACCCCACTCCGCGCCGCCCATCGCGCGGTACATCATGGCAAACGGGCAGGTTGTGCAACGCATTTTCACACTGCCATTGGTCTTTTCCATGGTGAACGCGTAACCTTTATCGCGCAGGGGTTCCCACAACGCGGCGACAAGGTCATCGATCGAGTTCTTCCCCGTTTGCGCCGCCAGCGCGCGGAACATGGCGCAGGTATCACCGGATGCCTTTTCACGCACCACATCCACCACCTTTGACCCGAACTCCGCCTTCAATGCGTCCAACAGGCCGATCTGCTGCTTGATATACATCCCGTGGACGGCCTTGAGCGCCTGCCTGACCGCCATCTCATCAGAAACCGGTTGATCTGACATGTTGATTCCTCCGAATTTTTCCCCAACTATACGCGCGGAGGTTCTTTGAGTCATTTACATTTGTTGATAAATTTCAACCAATTCCAGCTTTGCGGCGCACGCGGCTCAATTGCGTGGGGGTCACCCCGATGTACGAAGCCACCAGGTACTGCGGAATATCTGCCTCCAATGAGCCGAACGCTTCGCGGAACAGGGCATACCGCCCGCCGGCATCCAGGGTGGCCATCTGTTCCAGCCGGTCACACAATTCCTGATACCGGCGCTGCATTCCCCGCTCAGAAAGCACCCTGAAATCTTCATGTTTCGCGTACAGTTCCCGGATATCGGAATAGCGGGCTTGCAGCACGCGCGCATCACGCAGCGCGCGGATGTTGACCAGGTTCCCGCCGGCCGGGTCGAACGCGGCCAGCAAAAATTCGCCGGCCGATAGAAAGTTCTTCACGTACTCCGGCTGCCCCGGTCTATCCACGGTCATGACAAACAATCCATCCACCACAAAACCCAGGCGGTCGTTCACATCCCCCGCGCGCGCGAAGAATTCGTCACTTTCCAAAGTCCTCAGGGTAAAGCGCGCGAGAACATCACCAATGGCTTCACCGCTCAGGGGCAGGCCGGAAAGAAATCTCTGAAACACAACAAAAGCGCTGTTCATACCGATCGCTTTTGATTGTAATGGATGTTTGTGAAATGAATACTTTCCGCGAAGCGGATTTCTTTATCCGGTTTCAACATCTCGCACAGAGGGTGGGGTAGGTGTAGGAATGACCGGCATCATGGGTCCCGCATCCTGTAAGCCCGGTATGGGGGTCAAACCCGGCGAAAGTTCCAGTATTTCGCTGGAGGGCGTAGAATCCGGGGTGCTGCCGCCCTGTCCGTATGAGGTTATTCCCCAGCAGTACGCCTGGTCATCTTTTGACAGCACACAGGTATATTCAAACCCCGCGGTGATACTGACCTTCTCACCGGAGTAACCCGTCACATCTACCGGTATGCTGCTGAATTTTTCCTTGCTGGCATTACCCATCTGGTCAAAGGAGTTATCGCCCCAGCACTGGATACCTTTAACTGTTACAGATTGGTCAGGGCTCAACGCGCAGGTATGTTTTTCTCCCGCGGTGATCGCGTACACACCGGAATATAATCCGGTGACCTGTACTGGAAGCGGACTGGCTTCGGTGGTGCCGTCACCCAGTTGACCGCTGGAATTATCACCCCAGCAGAATACATCTTTGCCGGCCAGCGCGCAGGTATGGCGTGCGCCGGCTGCCAGCAGCGAGGCATTTTCCAATCCGGCTACCTGAACGGGTGTCGCCTTACCTTTTTCCGCCACACTCTTCACGTAGGTACCGTCACCCAGTTGACCGTATTCGTCGTTTCCCCAGCACCATACTGTGCCATTCATTAAGCGGGCACAGGTGTGATTGGTACCGGCCGCGATAGCCTGCGCGGGGGCTGGCAGGCCGATCACGTCAACCGGTACGTTGCGTCCAAGAAATTCGCGGGTGATCCCGTTCCCCAGCTGGCCGGCACCGTTCAAACCCCAGCATTGAATTTTCCCGTTTTTTAATAACGCGCAGGTATGATATTCACCGGCGGTGATATCTACAACCGGTCCGGCAAGACCTGTCACCTCAACCGGCTCGTTCTGCACGGTTTTTGAAATTCCGTTCCCCAGTTGCCCGAACTGTCCGTTGCCCCAGCACATTACAGGGCCGCTTTCCAGCAGCGCGCAGGTGTGTGACCCGCCCGCGGCAATGGTTAAAACCCCCTGTTCCAGGTTATGCACTGGCGCGAGAGGTAGTATGCTCAGGCTGGAACCTTCAGGTCCGCGGCCAAGCTGCCCGCTGGCGTTATAGCCGCGGCATTGAACGCCGCCATCCTTTGAAAGGTAACAGGCATGATATTTTCCGGCCGATAATGCCGGACGTTGATGGTCAACTGAGATTTCCGGCACATATTCCGGTGATTCCGGGTCTTTTTTCGGATCCATCGTCGGCATATTGGCCGGGATTTTTTCTGAAATCTTAAAACCATCAAAACGGACTATATTATCTTTGCCGTCACCGGTGATCATCAATACATGCCGGCCGGGTTCGGTTTTTCCTGTGATGATGGATACGGCAATCGGCTCACCCGGAGTCTGATAGGGGAAATTCGTGGGGATCCCATCCAGAACCACATGTGCCTGTCCGTGCTCACTTGTGGAGATCAGGTTGACATTCACCGATCCCGGAAATTTTTGTTCGAAGACCACAAAGATCGGCCCGCTGTTTTCTCCGGAGATGATGGCTTTCCCTTTGTTGGCGGTTATCGGGAAGCTCTTTTCCGTCCATTCACCAAAAATGATGGCACCGGGATCCGAATTATCAAATGCGGCATCACGCGCTTTGACAACCGGACCGACAGCAACCCGTGAAAAATTGACCGGACCGTTATCAAGGCTTGAAAGGAATATCCGGTGGGAACCGGCTTTCAGTGTGGGCGAAACCCAGTATTGTTTCGAATCAGCGTCACCGGTAGACTGGCTTAAGGGGCCTATAACCTCATCGGAGTCAATTTGAACCTGAAATTGCCCGGCACCCGGTGAAGATCGGTATTCCACAATCACAACACCGGGCTCTTTCAATGAAACATGCCAGAGAACGATGGCATGTTCAATCAGCGTAGAGGCCGATCCGTCTTTAACGTCCCAATCAGTGCCCGAATAGATAAAAGCCGGGTTATCGGGTTCGTACACTCCAGTCGACAGATACTCTGCCTTAAGGGTAGGTGTAGGCGCCGCGGCTGTCGCCGGAGTTACCGGAAGCGCGAGCAAGAAAATCAGCGCGAACATTGTTATAAATGCCGCGCCTATGCCGGTCAATTTTGGAAACGGGAATGAGACGGATTTCATGGTCGGTTTTTTATACACCCTGTTTTATTATCGGCACATCCAATCGCAAGTTGCGGGCACGCGCGTAAAATCTGGCTAAATCTCTGCCGAGCCTGGAACCGGAATTAAAACGCGTCACCGTGCCCGACGGGGAAAATCGCATATAATTGCCCGCGTGAAAAATTTTTCCTGGTTAAATGTGGCGTTTAAGGGTCTGTTGATTTTTTTGCTGCTCACGGTGCTCATCGGTGATATTTCTTCCAATGCGCTGGGGCAGCTTTCATTGTACAACCGGTTAATTCCAGGGAGGCCCCGGTTTCCATTTGGTGAAACCCCGCAGCGTTCGTACAATTTGAGCCTGTATAACCTCGAGGCCATGTTTACTTCTCACGAGATCTCAGCCCAACATAATAATACTGAAGAATACCGGGTCATTCTTCTGGGTGATTCGTCAGTGTGGGGCACTCTGCTCAAACCAGAAGAGACACTGGCCGGGCAATTGAATGCCCTCAAATTAACCCTGTGCGGAAGACCTGCCCGGTTCTTTAACCTGGGATACCCTACCATCTCGCTGACAAAAGACCTGCTCATTCTGCAGCGCGCCCTGAAGGAAAACCCGGATCTGGTTGTGTGGGTCACTTCGCTGGAGGCTTTTCCGGCAGAAAAACAATTCGCTTCACCGCTGGCAGCCAATAACCGCGCGCTGATTCAGCCTGTGTTGGGCGGAGACCCGCCGGATACCGCGTCAGTCGGTTTCTGGGATACAACACTGGTCGGCCGGCGACGTGAATTTGCCGATTGGGCACGTTTGCAACTGTATGGCATTCCCTGGGCGGCCACCGGTATTGATCAGGATTACCCGGTCAACTACCCGAAGGCGGAAATCGACCTGGAGGCTGATGAAACATTTCACGGCATCAAACCGGGTGATGACCTTGCCGGCACCCTGGCGTGGGATGTGCTGGAAAAAGGGATGAAGCTCGCCCGTGATAATGACCTCCCAGTAATGCTGGTCAATGAACCGATTCTCATCTCAAATGGCGTGAACAGCGATCTGCGCTATAACTTCTACTACCCGCGCTGGGCGTACGACGCGTACCGCGTTGAGCTTGCCCGCCGGGCTTCTTCAGCGGGTTGGACGGTTCTTGACGCGTGGGATGCCGTACCCATGGATCAATTCACCAACAGCGCCATTCACCTCACACCCGAAGGTGAGTCGGTGTTGGCGGGCAAACTGGCGGATGCTTTAAGTGGAATGACCTGTCAGGCTGATGGTAAGCCGTAATAAAAATAAATTTAACATAAATTACATTCAGTCAACGAAATAATTAATAAAAGTATATAGACGGTTGCATTCTTCCTTTCTATACTGGTAATTGTCAGACAACATACCTATTTTTTGGAGGAAGATACTTCATAATAGGGGCGGGATAGAGATGAAGGAAGAATAATATGAAACGTGACTCAAAATCCCTGCTTTCCGAAAACCTTCCAGTCATCCTGGCCATACTGGGAGTACTCATCACATTTTATGGCCTGTATCTGCATGAGACCACGCTCGCGAGCGGGTCTCCCTCATTGACCGCCTTATGGCTTTCCCGAATTCTGGTGGTAGCCGGGGCGGTTGTTTCAACGGTCATCAGCCTGATCGTTCGAAGCATCGGTTTGAAAGCCCGCAATGGCAATCGTGATGCCGTGGAAATGAGCGCGTCACTTGCCGGGGTAGATACACCCGCTCTGGCGGCCGGTCTTACCGCGCTGACCACCGGCGATATGACCCGGCCGGTGAAACTCGTCACCAGAGAAATTGACATTAAGGATGGCGGGACAAAAGGCGAATCATTGCAGCGTTCAATGAATGCCATTCTCGACAGCCTGCGGGAATGTGCCCGATCCTACAACTGGATCGTCGACGAGCCCTGCCAGCGCCTGTTTTACCGAGGTACTGATTCGTTCCAGGAGGGGCTGGCAGCCGGCGAAGCAATGGGCGGCATGATCGGTGGTAAAGCCAAAGTGCTGCTGGCCAGCGCGCTGCATCAGGATAATTTGAAACTGAGAATTAATGGGTTCAACACATCACTCTCATCAAATTATCCGGGTACACGGGTGGTACATATCATCGACTCATCTGGTCTTACCGAAGATCAGATCTCAAGTGAAATCCAGTCGGTGTTGCAAGAGCACCCTGATCTGGCCGGGTTCTATGGAACTGATATTGAATCATTCATGCCGATGGTAAATTACATCAAGAAAAACCATTTGCAGGGAAAATTCAAAGTCATCTGCCATGATCTTTCAGATGATATTGCCCGGCTGATCCAGGAAGGTATCATAAGCATAAGCGTGTGCCAGAATCCCTTCGCTCAGGGGTATGACACTGTTATGCACCTTTTCAATCATATTGTGGCAGGTTGGAATCCTCCAACCAGCCGGCTGTTAATCACACCGGATATCGTTACCCGTGAAAACATCAGTGACCATTGGAAGATCGGGCAGGGTGCCGTTCAATCGGCTGAAGCCATCGCGGCACGTCCCAAACCTATTGTGACAGAAAACAAGAAGCCCATCAAGATTGCCATGGTGGGCGCGGACTTCACTTTCTTCAATGATGTGCGCAGCGGTGTGGAAGCCGCGTCAAAGGATTTGGAGGCGCTAAATGCCCGGGCAGACTGGTTGATCCCTCCGGGTGTACGTACGGCTACCGGTGTGTCGGTAGGGGCAGAATTTTACAGCCCGTACCTCGAAAAACTGGCCGCCGAAGGGTACTCGGCTATTGGTGTAATGGTCGGAGATTCCGAGATCAACAAGACGATTAATAAGCTCACTGCCAAAGGTTTGCCTATCGCCACCTTTAATTCTGAAACCAGTAGTATGCGCGGTCTGATGATCCTGCTGGTTGACCGGGTCAACCAGATACTGGAAGCCAGCCAGTCACTGACCGAGATGACATTCAACGCGCGACACGCCACCGATACTGTGGCACTCACCATCCAGCAAATTACTCAGTCAGTCAGCGATGAAGCGGCCATGATGAACCGCGCCAACAGCAGTGTACAGACAATCGTTGATAATATTCAGCAGATCAACCGCGGCGCGCTGGAACAGGCGAACGCGGCAGAAAGCGCAGTTGCCGCATCGGTCAAGATCGCGGACGCGGTTGGGCAGACATCACAGGCGATTGACCGTGTCACCCGTACAGCGGATAATTCGGTCAAAGTGGCCCGTGAAGGCGCCGCGTCGGTCCAGCAGGCGCTGGATCAGATGATCAGTATCCAGCAGGCGGTTGAAACATCCGCGGCTTCTATCCAATTAATGGACAAATACTCTCAGCAGATCGGTGAAATTGTGGAAACCATTCGCGATATTGCCGATCAGACCAACCTGCTGGCTTTGAACGCGGCCATTGAAGCCGCGCGTGCCGGCGAACAGGGGCGTGGATTTGCCGTGGTGGCCGGTGAGGTACGTAAGCTGGCAGAGAAATCTGGCGAAGCCACACACGAGATCAGCACCATCGTTCAAAACACACAGAAAAATATCGCGGATACTGTCAGATCAATGCAGACGGCCATTGAACGGGTATCCGAAGGAAGCACTCTGGCAGCTAACTCTGGCAAGGCATTGGAACTGCTTGTGCAATCGGCAGCCGAAATGCAGCAACAGTCCATTGGCGCCAGTAAAGCCAATTCAGCTATGGTTGACGTGATGGAAATGCTGAACTCATCTATCGAACGCGTTTCCGCGGTCATAGAAGAAAATACGGCTTCGTCACAAGAGATCAGCCAGAATGCCGACGATACCCTTCGGATAATGGAAAACGTTGCCGCTTTCAGCCAGGAGAACGCGGCTTCGTCCGAAGAGATCGCTGCCTCCACGATGGAAGTCAACGAGAAGGTGCAGCAGATCGCGGCTTCTGTGGAAAAGCTCGAAATGATGGCCCGTGAAATGAAGGCTTCGACAGCCAATTTTAAGCTCTAGAATCAATAACCATTTGTGTATAACCGGCTGGCCAGATCGGTCAGCCGGTTTTTTCTATTTACTCGATGAAGCGCATATTTAATGGCTGGATTCGTTGGCGAATCCAAAGGAACATGGTTGGCATTACCCGGGCGGGTGCCACCCGACCCTACGCGTGGTTCAAATTATGTTATATCGTTGGTTTTGTTTACTCACCGTAAACAGCCGCAATATGTACCATTCGGGCACTTTCTTTTTTGTTTCACGCCATTTATAATTTTCCGTACAAACCCGGGATCGTCTGATGTTATTACTGGCGAAAATGGGGAAGGGCTGGAGCAAATCAGGAGGAAACGGTGACACAATCCATCACGCAGACTGACGGTGTGGAAGTCAACGGTGAGACTGTCGTGGCTGTGCTGGATGGTATGGGGAATTTTAGAGAGAAAGGCCGCGAAATTCTGGCCAATAATGGCATTCTGGCTCCTGAGGCCGGCCGCTGGTATAAGATGCAATCACTGGTTGACGCGTTAAATCAAATTGCCGGTTCGTTCCGCCCGATCACTCTGACTTCCATTGGACGCAGACTGCCAGATCTGATCCGCTTTCCGGTGGGTATAAACGATATTCACCAGGCGCTGTTTTCGATGGATATTACGTATCATTTGAATCACCGCAAGAACGGAAAAATCCTCTATGACAACTCGGCCCGCAAAGTGCTGGATGGAATCGGGCATTATTACTACAAGTATACCGGTCCATCATCCGCAGTAATTGTATGTACCAGCCCATACCCGTGTGACTACGACCGCGGATTAATCGACGCGACTGCGCTGCGCTTTAAACCGTTTGCTGTGGGGGATATCCATGTGACGCACGAAGCCAGTGACCACTGCCGGAAGAACGGGGATGATTTTTGCGCGTTTAAGGTTGAATGGTAAATTAGTCCTTTTTTCGGGCTTTCACCGAGAACAGCATGGGCAGCCGGTCGTCACCTTCAGTAAGAATCAGGCGTGATATTTAGTGTGTTGATCTGGTTTGAAAATAAATACAGAATCCCATTTATGAAATTGTGTCATAATAACTGAAGGGGGATAACCACCCCCGTATCTTAAATCTCTTGCAATGGCAGGCAGACTTGACACAATTCATAGCGATAACACCCAACGCGGAAGTAAACGGTGAAACCATATTGTCCATAGTCTCGGGAATGGGAAGCCTAAAAACAACCGCCTATCAAATTCTGGAAAATCATGGAATATCAAATCCGGTTCCCGGAAGATGGTACCCACAGCAGGCCTGGCTTGACAGTTTCAAGGTCATCGCGCGAACATATCGGCCGGTCACATTGATATGTATTGGAAGAAAGATCCCGGAGAATGCCATTTTTCCGCCGGAGATCAACACCATTGAAAAAGCCCTGGCGGCGATTGACGTGGCATACCACATGAACCATCGCATTGACGGCCGGCCGTTATTTGACCCTTCAACCGGGGAAATGCGTGAAGGGATTGGGCATTATACATTTCAAAGTCTGGGCACGAATAAAGCCGCCATCATTTGTGATAACCCATACCCCTGTGATTTTGACCGTGGAATTGTGGATGAGATGGCCTTTATGTATAAGCCGGCTGCATCCAGAGGCGTAACCATCACCCATACCGATGACTCCCTGTGCCGGAATGACGGAGGGGAAGTTTGCACCTATATTGTGGAATGGTAAGCGCGGATTGGGCCGGTAAAACGGACCGGTGCTGAAACGATCTACGGCCGAATCACGCCGCACTCCAACCGTATCAGAGTGACGAGAATGAGCAGTCCAGAATGGGTAGCAGCCCTTTGCGTTCTTCTGGCGAAATAAACCGCAAGATATCTGGAGAAAAATAAACCGGTTGGTGGGCGCGGATCTGTTGCAGCGCCTGTTTTGTCAGCCGGTCGGCAGGGTGATTTTGCTGCCGGGGCATCCATTGCCATTCGATGCTGTTGAACTGGCGGCAAAGCCGGCGTGCCTGGCGGTGAAACTGCTGAAGGCGCGGAGAATGAGTGAGTGCCTGTTTCTGCATTTGTTCGATGGTGGTTTTTGAATCTCCCTGAATGATCAGGTTTTCGGCACACAGGCCCATATCTACCAGGGATTGCAGGCCGGAAATGAGAGCCAGGTATTCGGCGCCATTCGATGTGGCCAGCTTCCAATGCGCGTAGCCACCATGGCCCGTGCGAACTTCACGGCCGTCATTCAATATCAGCCAACCATAACACATGATGCCGCAATAGCCTTTCTCTTCTAACGGAAGCCGTTGAAACAGGCCATCAAATTGCAGAATGTATGTCATCTAACCGCGCCCCGGTATTGAAGGGTGGGGTGAATCATTCGCCCCCGGGTTTTTTCGGGCTGGGGATTTGGTGAGAAAAAGACGAATCGTGACAGTGAATTCAAAGGTGTAGACACATCGTATGGGTTTCCCGTATTATAGATGAAAAACCGGAACAATGTGTCGCGATTATCCGAAAGGGGTCATTCGGTGTTCTGAAAGCGGCCCGGTATCCCGGCCGCCACGGCGGGCTTTTTCGACAAACATTTCCCGGTCAGCGCGTTCGAGAACATCTTCCAGGTTTTCCCCATCTTTTGTTGTGGCGGCGCCCAGAGATATCCGAATTTCTGGAATGTTGTGTTTTTGGGGTTTCTCCTGATTTTCGCGGTTATATTGTTCTATTATCGCGCGCACACGTTTTAGGATATCTTGTACCAACCGCTCATTGGTTTTCGGCAGCAATATCGCGAATTCATCACCACCTATACGGGCCACCACATCTTCAGGCCGAAACGCGCTTTTCAATACGGCGGCGGTTTGCCGCAGCAGGTTGTCTCCGGCGGCATGGCCCCGGGTATCGTTTGTAATCTTCAAACCATCCACGTCTCCCAGAATTATGCTCACCGGGTGACTGCGGCTGTTGTTCAGCCGATCCATTTCAGCCTTGAAGTACGAGCGGTTATACAGGCCGGTCAGGTTATCGTGCATTCCGATAAACCGCAGGTTCTCTTCCAGCATCTTGCGATCTGTGATATCGTGCCCTACAGCCTGCAATTCTTCCAGTAATCCTTCTTTGCCAAACAATCCGTGAATAGACCACTGTTGCCAACGGATGGACCCGTTGGGTTGAACCAGGCTGTTTTCGATACGCACCACCGGTTTTTCGGCGGACATCTGCTTGTGAACCAGTTCGTTGTTTTCCGGAAGAGCCTGAGGAAGGTATGGCAGGATCGAATGACCGATCAACTCGTCAATCGATTTGTCGAAATACTGGCAGAAGGCATCATTTACAAAGGTCAATTCACCATCTGGCAGCATACGGCAGATAAGGTCTGTCTGATCTTCCACGATCGCGCGATAGCGGGCTTCACTTGCCTGCAGGCGTTGACGGCTTTCAAATTGTTCTGTCACATCCTGGCTCATCAGCATGACCTGTTCAATCGATTCCTTACCAGTTTGAACCGGGATAAAGAAAAAATTGAAGTGACGGTCAAAGAAGTTGAGTTCCAGGGTTTTCCGGTTGCCTTTAAATGCTTCTTTCAGGGCATTCTCTATTAAAGAAAGAGTCATTCCATTTTTCGGAAGAGCGTCTGCGAGACGAACGCCTTTTAATGTGATGTCGTTCTTTTGGAAGAACTCCAATCCGTCACCGGCCACAAGCGTACATCTCAGGTCGCGGTCAAACAATCCTACAATGCCATTAGGGAAGTTCTCCACCAGGGTGCGGTATAACTCTTCACTCCTGAATAATTGCCGCTGTGCGTTCTTCAGAGCAGAAATATCGGTTATGGCGGCTAACCAGCCGTAAACCTGGCTGTGATTATCTCGGACCTGGGACAGCAATAACAAAGCGTCAAACCGGTGGCCGTCTTTGTGCTGTAATTGAATTTCGATCCCGGATTCGGGGAGATTCTCTCTGGTATACGTTCGGAAAATCTTTTCAAGCCGTCCGACTTCTTCCGGTGGCCAGAATGGGAACGGCTCTATGCTTCCAGCCAGTTCGGAAGCGGAAAAGCCAACCATGCGGCAGAAACCGGGATTGGTGTACACAATTCTTCCATTCAGGTCAATGATCGAAATGCCTGAAATGATCGATTCTTCAATAGCTTTCCGGAAGTTTTTCTCACGAATCACGCTGCCATACAGGCGGGCGTTCTCTAACATGATGGCAGTCAGGTCGGCAAACAAGCGCATCAGGTTGATTTCGTCATCGCAAAAATGCCCTGAAACTTCGGTATCATAAACGTTCAAGACACCCAGGTCACGGCCGGCTGTTTTCAGAGGGACGGCAATGGCACGATGAATGTTCAGAACCGGGAGGCTCTCTTCGGGTGATTTACCGGAACTCAAATCTTCAACCTGAATGATTTGCCCGGTATCAACCGCCTGTTCGGCCAGTTGTAATCCCAGATCGCGATCCGCACCGGGGAAACCTTCGGGTTGGTTATACATCACCACAAGGTTCAATCGGTGTTGGTCTTCATCTAACAAATACAGAGAGGCTTTATCAGCCCCCAGAAGGGTGGTGGCTTTTTCTACAACTGTAGCGAGCAGGTCTTCAATTTCAATTTGAGAACTCAGTGAAAGCGATGTTTCAAACAATAATGACATCTGCCGGGCTTTCTTTTGAGCCGCGTCTTCTGCCTGCATACGCGCGGTGACTTCTTTGATCAGGTTCAGATTGGCACGGTTTAATTCCGAATTCACGCGGCGGAGGCTGATCATATCGTCAAAACGTGAAAGGCTAATAATTATGGCCCGTTCCAATTCGCTATCTTGGACAGGTTTAAGAAGATAGGCTCCAACGCCGGCTTCCACCGCGCGTTTGATCAGTTGTTGGTTTTCGTATGCCGTCAACATGATTACCGGCGTAGGCAGGATCTTCTGAATAGCGATGGTGGCTTTTATGCCGGCTTCCGGATCTTCAACCCCGCTGATCGGATCCATCATGTGCAGATCCATCAGAATCAAGCCGGGTTTAAGGTCTGCCGCCATTTGAACCGCAGAAACGCCATCAAATGCCACACCAGCGATTTCATATCCAAGCCGTTGAAGCTGGCTTTGGATCAACCGGTTGACAATCGCTTCATCTTCTACGACCAGAATTCTCAAAGACGATGTACGACGCAAAGCACTCCTTAAAACAAATCCTATGGAAGAGATTGTACAGGTTGCCTGAATTGAACGATGCTCGCCCCCTGATGGCTATATTACCTTTGCCTGTTCAGGTTATCTTTGAAGAGAACCTGCGCTTATTAACTTTCATTATATGAAAAATCACCCCGTATGGGAAATGGTACCGTTCAAATAAATCAGAATTTATGGAATTTTTACGTCTTTATGCACTACTATATAAAGGGTTAAAAGCGTGACGCTGGCAGACATTGCGGTATGAATTGAACCATTGCAATGAAATGCCTGTATAATTTTTCATTCTGGTGAACTATTCACCAGCGAAACGACGCGCGGAAATATTGTTTTTTCAGGGAGAAGGGCACAACATGGCAAAAATATCGGGCGGAAACGGCACGTCTCCCTTAAAGAATTCTGCCAATACGGGGAACGTTTTGCTTCCACCACTCGCTGACACCTTACCGGTGGCCATGCTTGTGGTCAACCTTGAGGGGCGTATTGATGAGGTCAACGCGGCGGGGGTAACCATTTTTCGCGCCAAAAATGCCGCGATGATCCTGGGACGTGATCTGTTTGATTTCTGCTTGCCGCGCGTGCCTGATATCATCAGCCATGACAACCCGGCCGGGATGCGAAGCCGGCTGCGCCGGTTTGATGGGGAAGAAATTCAGGTGAGCATTCAATTCGCGATGACTCCCGGAAATGCTGAAAAGCGCCTGGTGGTGGTTACCGAAATTCCGGATATGGAAACAGAGATCGAAGACCTGTTGAAGGCTTATCAGAAACAAAAACAGCTCAACAGGCACCTGGGTGAAATTCTGGATCTGGGGCGAACATTCAGCCTGTATTCCGACCTGAATCAGGTAATGAACCGGGTGGTACGGGTGATCGGAGAATCCCTCGGTTACGGGTTTGTGGGAATGTATGTGAATGATCTGGTGGATGACCGGATGCGCGTAGCCACTTATACACATCCAGATCTGGATTTTGAATCATTCAAAGCCTCCAATCCCGGAAACGACTGGGATATCCTCGTCACCATGACCACTAATCCATCCGGTTTAAAAAAGATCGGTGGTAAGCCGGTTCCGGTTTCATTTGGTATGGATACCGGATTTCTGGCAGGGAAGGGGAATGGATCGCCTTTTGGCGCGTATTCCGGAGGCGAACTCTGGAAATTAGACGGCGCGTTAATCGTTCCGGTGAAACTTAATGGGTCCGTCAACGGAGGGTATATCCGGGTGAGTGACCCACTGGATAGCAACGCGTGTAAAAACTCGTCGGTTTATCTTTCCTCAAACGGATCACTCTCTTTCTGTTATCAAGCGTTGTGGCTCTATGCCAATCAGGCGGCTATCGCCATAGATAACGCGTTTCTTATCGAGCGGGCACGGTTGGATATTGAAGAACGCACGCGGGTTCAACAGATGCTAACCGACACCCAAAATGAACTGGAAGAACGTATCCGGCAGCGCACCCGGCAGCTTGAAAAATTGAATGAAGAGTTACGTTCCGAGATCATGGACCGTGAAGTGGCGCAGCAGGAGTTGGACCAGCAGTCTAAATTTTTACGGCAGGTACTGGATTCAAACCCGAATCTGATCTTTGCCCGCGACCGCGACGGTAAATATACGTTGATCAATGAGGCAGCCGCGCGATTTGAAGGCCTGACTGTGGATGACATTATTGGAAAAACCGATAGTGAGCTGCACCACGATCTTGCGCAGGTAATTCGCTGGCGCCATGAAGACCTGAACGTGATGGACACCGGGCGCGATCTGGTGCTGCCGGAAGAGCGCATTACAGATACACACGGCGTGGAACATTATATGCAGACCATCAAACGACCGATCATCGGGCCGGATGGCAAAGCAGACCAGGTCCTTGGTGTGGCTGTAGAGATCACCGCGCGAAAAATGGCTGAACAGCGGGTGGCACGCGCGTCTATCGATCTGGCGCGGGCTTATGATGCCACCATAGAAGGTTGGTCACGAGCGTTGGACTTACGCGATCGTGAGACCGAAGGGCACAGTCTGCGGGTGACCAATATGACACTCCGGCTGGCCAATTGCATGGGTATTGATCAGCGCGAGCACCTGAACCTGCGCCGCGGCGCGCTGCTGCATGACATAGGGAAAATGGGTATTCCGGATGAGATCTTGTTCAAAAAAGGGTCGCTGACCGATGAAGAATGGGTGATCATGCGCAAGCATCCCGTCTACGCGTATGACATGCTTACGCCTATTGACTACCTGCATCCGGCATTGATCATCCCGAAATACCATCACGAGAAATGGGATGGTACCGGTTACCCGGAGAAACTTTCGGGTGAAATGATCCCTCTGGCGGCCCGGATATTTGCCATTGTGGATGTATGGGACGCGCTCACAAGTGACCGGCCGTACCGTGCCGCCTGGAGCGTGGAAGCTGTTCTCGAATACATTAAGCAAAATTCAGGCACGCATTTCGATCCAAAAGTGGTTGATGTATTTGTGTCTCATCTGGATGAGATCGTGTTCAACAAAGAGCCGGCCAATTCCGAGGATTGATGGAAAAACCCCTGACAGGGGAGATAGTTGGCCTGATTTATTAATACCGATTTATTGGACAAATCAGTATTAATAAGGTATGATGATTGCAACAAAATCCGTATGACCGAAATCCCCAAACCTGTATTGCTGCCGGGGCTGGACCTGCGCGAATCCATCGGGCAGACGGCCAATCAGGCAGCGGCTGCCGGCGCGTTCTATGACTACCGGCTGACGCTAGCGCCCAACACGCTGCGCCGTCACCGTGCCGCTCTTGAACTCTTTGCCGAATATCTGGCAGAGAAAGGCCTGCGGATTCATCATCTGCATGACGATCCCGCCGCCTGGCGCGGTATCACCTGGGGATTGGTGGATGGATACTATAAGTGGTTGCTGCTGCAGGGATATTCCGTCGGCAGCGCTAATGTGAATCTCTCCACGGTGAAAACCTACGCGCGGCTGGCGATCAAAGCTGGCATGGTTGATCCGGCAGAGAGCCAGTTGATCGAAACCGTGCATGCCCGCAGCCGCCGCCGTGACCGTCAGCGTATTGACGATCAGCGCCGCCGGGAGGAAATTCCGACGCGTATCGGGGCGAAAAAGGCGGAACCTCTGCTGCTGACGGCTGCCCAGGTTGCCGCCTTGAAAGACCAGCCGAATACACCCCAGGGACGCCGAGACCGACTGTTGATGTGCCTGCTGCTTGATCACGGTCTGCGCGTTGGTGAAGCTGCCGGGTTACGCGTGGTTGATCTTGAATTGCAGACGGGAACAATTGCGATATACCGCCCCAAGGTGGACCGTCACCAGATACACCGCCTGAGCCCCGATGCTCTTCGCGCGGCTGAAATGTATGCGGCGGCCGATATTAATACTACACGCAACCCGTCAGGATCGCTCCTGGCTGGCAGTTCCAAGAACGGATCGCTCACTGGCTCTATGAGCGTTCGCGCGATTTTCAACCGCGTGCGCCTGCTCGGGCGGCAGATCGGTGTAGCAGAACTTTCTCCACATGATTGCCGCCATACCTGGGCTACTCAGGCTTCACGCGCGCATACCCCGCTGGAACGTCTGATGGATGCCGGCGGTTGGGCCAGTTACGCCATGCCCCTGCGCTATATCCAGTCAAACGATATTGCCAATGAGGGCGTGCGTCTCACTGAGGAAGACACTTCTATATGAACACCGGATAATAAAGCCCCCTTCCCTGTTTACGGGATAGAGGTTTTTGATGGATAATAGAACATATTTTCTTTATTCAAGTCTCAACCCTGCAAATATCACATTTTCGGGCAGGGTAGATTCAAGGGGGAGGATACGCATCCAAGTCGAGTTATTGACCATGGAAGAATAAGGACCCCGGCAAACGTGCGGTTGATGCGGCGGGAAATGAGATTCTTTCGAAAGGACAGAATAATTCCCCGCCGGCATCAACCCTGCAAATGTCACATATTTACGGTAGGGTAGATGCAAGCGGGAGGATAGGCATCCATAGATCGCAGACTTGAATCCGCTTGCCTCTACCGCATCCAAATCGATTTATTGACCATGGAAGAATAAGGACCCCGGCAAACGAGCGGTTGATGCGGCGGGAATTGAGATTCTTTCGAAAGGACAGAATAATTCCCCGCCGGCATCAACCCTGCAAATGTCACATATTTGCGGTAGGGTAGATGCAAGCGGGAGGATAGGCATCCATAGATCGCAGACTTGAATCCGCTTGCCTCTACCGCGAGAAAGTCTGGTTATAGACCACGGATGGGAAGAGTATTCCGGCTGGCCCGCGGTTAAATCGGCGGAGCGATATTATTCCGGTTGTTCTGGCTTCCAGTCAAATTCGAGCTGGCGGGCTGTACGGGTTGCAAGCTGTTTGCTTTCCAGTCTCGCGACCAGGTGCAAGCTCATCTTTATCCCTGCCGAAATACCTGCCGAAGTGACCACCGAGCCGTTATCGATCCATGGTTTTCCGGGCTGTACTTTTACATGTGGGAACTGAGCCTGAAGTTCTTTGGTATCTTCCCAGTGGGTGGTGGCAGTTTTATCAAACAACACCCCCGCGGCGGCTAACAAAAACGCTCCGGTGCAAACGGAAGCGGTGATGGCTGTTTTCCGAGATGTTTCGTTGATCCAATCCAGTAAGCGCGTGTTCTTCATCTCCTCTTCCACAACGCCTCCCGGAACGATAAGTATATCCATGGCCGGGTGCTCATCAATGGTGAACTGGGGGATCACTTCCATTCCTTGACGTGTTTTTACGGGCTTTAATGATTCGGCCAGCGTGAAAACCAGGAACGGAGGAAAAACCCCGGGGTTCTGACGCTGTTTTACGCGGGTTGCGGTGGTGAACACCTCATACGGCCCGGCCAGATCCAGAATCTCTATCCCATTGAATAATAAGATACCCACACTGCGAGTTCGAGCTGTTGCCATTGGTCAATCCCCTTTGCCCATCAGAATATGTCTGGTTTTACCGGTAAACCACTTCACCGTGATTCTACCTTATTTTTGCTCAGGGCAGATTTGACCTTCAGCAGGATGACATTCCCCCGGGTGGATTTTGCAACCCGGGGGTGAGAGAACATGAATTTACCAATTTCTGCTGAATAGTTATCAGGGCGCGGTTGTCGGTGCGAGTGTGGGAATGGGGACGATTGGCAGCGAGGCTTCGGCACCATTCAATTTGATCAACTGTTTGGGAACCCAACCGGCATTTCCGGGGCTGCTGGGAATATCGATCTCGATCCAGTCACCCTTTTCTGTACGCCCGATCACATTGGTGATCTGCCCTTTCAAGAAGGTGCCTACAGCCGGGAATGTAAGCCCGGGGCCCTGTACCACATAGATATCCTGGTCTACGGTTGCCGTCACCGGTGACGTGGTGCTGGTAGGCGGTACGGCGGTGGGCGGGATGGTGGGTACGGGGGTGGCGGTGATGTACTTCAGCCCGAGCTGGTTGGCCAGTTCCTGGTCAAATGAGGCACGCAGTGACCTGGTTTGGGCAAGTTGATTTTTGATCGTATCATCCGACGCGGAAGACATGATGCTAATAGAAGTCAGCACCACACCGCTCATAAAATTTACCTGGGCTTCTTTGAGCGGTTTCAGGCACTCAGGCGCTTTATAATTGATGGCTTCCCTCCGGATTGCCTGAAGAACCAGAATAACCTGCACCATCTGATTCCGATCTGGAATGGATTGGATCAGGTAGCTGGTATCGTCAAATTCGCCCATGATGCGCGCGAGGTTTTCAATCTCTGGTCGTTTGGCTTCGATGGATGAACATGGATCCACCGGTTCCGGTGTGGCCAGATTCACGATTGATGCCTGTGTATATACAGGAAGTTGAGGAACCAGAGGCGCGGCAGGCGGCGCCTGGGTTGGAGGAAGCGGTTTGGCTTCAACCACCGCCACGGTCGGAGCGCCCTCGGGCCATCGAATTCCAGAACAAGATGTCAGCAGCAGTGAGAGCAACAGTAGAGCCATTACGAACAACCGTAAGGTCTTATACATGTTATCCCTCCCCGGACAACTGGTTTATAAATTCTCCACCCTGCAAAAGATTATAGCACGCGCGATTCAAAGAATCACGCGGCATTTTCATCATTCGGCAGACCTGCGCTGATCGGTGATATGGGCTGTGTTTTCTTACTGACAGGAGACCGAGATCATGAAAATGTTCTTGACGATGGCCGGCCCGGTTACGCCGCGCATTTCAGGCCCTTTTTCGAAGATCAGATATCCGCCGGTCATATTGGCTGGAATGCGGACTTCCACACCCCGTGACTGGGTGAGCAACATCCATCCGCCTGTGTTATTATCACGCTTCCAATCTTTTGCCGGGCCGCCAAACAATGTCGCCGCGTCTGTCTGCGATGTGGGGCAACTGGCCGGGGGAAGCGTGCTTTCATCCGAACGTTCGACCACAGGGTCTTCATTCAGGATCTGCACACCGTTGGGGATTAACGTTTGCAGAGGGGCTGGCAGCGATTGTGGTTCGATGATTTTTCCGGAAAGGGATATGGACGACGGTTTCGCGGTTCCGGCCGGAGTCATGGCTGCCAGTTTTTGTCGATTGAAAAACCACAGAGCGAAGAGAGCGAAAAGCGCCAGCGCGACAATGAGAAAGATGGTCAACATACGGTAGCTGCGCCGCTTATCTTCGGGTGTTACCAGTTTCAATAAAACTTCATCTACCTGTTCGGGGGTCAGCCCTGAAGAACGCTGTAAAACAGAGCGCACTTCCTGATCGGTATTACCCAGACGTTGCAATTCTTTCGCGCGTTCCAGCGCGTCGGCCATGCGATCCTCCAGCACCGCGTTGACGGCGGAAGCGGTGGCCGTGCCGGAAATGTGGGTACGCAGGTCATCTAATTCGTCACCATGGGTGGTAACTCCGGTTACGGTCGGTTGATGAGGTTTCGGAGGTTCGATGATCGCGGGAGGGGTATCTTCCAGAGGACGTACCGGGGGTTCGTACTCCAGTGAGGAATAGTCAACTTCTTTTGGTCTTATTGGCTCTGGAATTGTGCGGTCAACCGGGATGGTGGGAACCGGTTCAGCCGCCCGCGCCGGCAGGTTATTGGCCAGGGCTTTCTCTGATTCCGAAGGCTCCCAGGGTTTGGGTGGGGTCAGACTGCCGGCAAAATCACTGGCCGGCGGGTTGACCAGCGCCTGTTTGACCCGTTCAAGTTCTTCTTCTTTCCACGCGTCTTTTTCGGGTTCAGGTTCCGGGGTGGGTGGTTCTTGCGGAGGGGCATCTGGAACTACCACCTCTTCAGAGAAATCTTCATCATAAAAAGGAGACGTACCGGTCGGTTTCTTTTCTGTGCGGTCAGAGGCGAAAAGCAGATACGGCCCCGTAGCCAGCTCTTCCGGAGAAATTTTCAATTCAGGGAATGGATCGTGCAATTCGCGTTTGCGGGGGACCGGTTTCTCTTCCACCACCGGCGGTTCTGATTTGATCGATTCCAGCGCGACGGGCTCCTCTACAACAGGTGTCTCAGGAACAACGGGCACGGGAGCCGGCGCGGGGGGAACAACGGATGCCGGAACAGGTGCAGGAGGAGCGGTTGGTGTTACCGGCGCTATGGAGTCAGGTTTTTCTGCTGCTGCCGGTTGACTATCTGCCGGTTTGTCGGTAGATTCTGTCGCCGCGGGTGATTCTTCGCCCATCGTAATATCAAGCCCGTTGCGGGCCAGTTCGAACGCGGCCAGGGCTTCATCCAGCAATACCCATTGACCGCGCATCCAGGGGGTCATCCCCTGCGGCAGGGTGACAAAACGCAGGCGTTTGCCGGCATCTTCCAGTTCAAACGACGTTTCGCAGGTTCCACAGGCAAACCGATCCGCGTGATTGGTGGGATGGAATACCCCGAGTGGACGGCTGCCGCATACCGGGCAGCTCATCTTTTCTGCCCAGGCTTCGGGCAATTGCATTTTCGGGTTAGGATTGTCAGACTGGGCCATCGGCTCACCCCGCGGATAATGGATATTACAGGACTTCCTGTTCTTGCAACAAACGATCCCGGTAGGACGATTCATCCAACCGGATACGTGCCTCACCGCTCTCCACCGCCGCTCTGACGATGACGGGAGGCAATTCAACATACAGCCGGCGGTCCAGTGGTTTGGGGATGAACCAGTCGCGGCCGTATTCAAGGTGGTGCAAATTATATGCCGCCAGCACATCCTCTGGAACAGGAGCGCGGCAAAGATCTGCCAGAGCGCGCGAAGCGGCCAGTTTCATGCTGAAATTGATATGCCGGGCGCGGCAATCGAGCGCCGCGCGGAAAATATACGGAAAGGCCAGCAGGTTATTGACCTGATTGGGGCTGTCGGAACGGCCGTTGGCCAGAAGAGCGTCAGGCCGGGCGGCGCGGGCTTCGTCCCAGCCTATTTCAGGCACGGGGTTGGCCATGGCAAAGATGACCGGATTCGCGCTCATACGCTTGAGCATGTCACCATTGAGAATGTTGGCGGCGGAGAGACCAATGAACACGTCGGCACCCTGCAGTTGGTCCGCCAGGGTCAGCGCGCGGTCACCCTGCGCGAAAACGGCCTGTTCCGGGAACATGCCTTCGCGGCCGTTGAACAACAGCCCGTTGACATCATTCATCCAGATGTTGGCGCGGGGAATTCCGAATTCCACCAGCAGGTTGGCTGTGGCCACGGCGGCCGCCCCTGCCCCGCTGAACACCACACGGATGTCTTGCTTCTTTTTTCCGGCCAGTTCCAACGCGTTGATCAGCCCGGCGGTAACGATGATCGCCGTGCCGTGCTGGTCATCGTGGAACACGGGGATATCCAACGCGTCGATCAGCTCTCGCTCGATTTTAAAGCATTCCGGTGCTTTGATATCTTCAAGGTTAATACCGCCAAAACTGGGTGATATTTTAGTGACTATGCGAATTATTTCTTCCGGTTCTTTTGAATCCACCTCGATGTCGATGGCATCCACTCCGGCAAATTTTTTGAAGAGAACAGCCTTGCCTTCCATCACCGGTTTTGAAGCCAGCGCCCCGCGGTCTCCCAGCCCCAGAATGGCCGTGCCATTGCTGATCACCGCCACCAGGTTACCGCGGTTGGTGTAGTCGTATGCCAGGTCGGGGTCACGGGCAATTTCAAGCACGGGTTCTGCCACGCCAGGTGTGTATGCCAGGCTCAAGTCACGCTGGTTATTCAACGGTTTTGTGGCGGTAACGCCCAGTTTGCCCGGCCGGCCGGGATTCTTGTGGTACTCCAAAGCTTCGCTCATGCGCCCAATTCTACCGGTGAACAGTCGAATTTGGTAGAGAAGCGGCTTATCAGTTCTGAAGGTTTTTTACGCTTTATCCAATGTTCTTTCCTTTAAAACATTAATGTGATGATCGGATTGTTTCTACCACAGCCCGGTGAATGGCGCGAAGCAGTAAACGGTATAAAATCCAGATAAAGAATAACTTTTCTCCCGAATCAGAACGGCATCTTCATATCTTCTTCACATGTTTCTGAGAAAATCACTCTGTTCATTCAATTTAGAGGTGAGGAAGTCTTATGACAAAACCTGGTAATAATTTCTTCCGCAACAAGATATGGGTTCGCCGATTCGCGCAGCTCTTCTTTTTCGGACTGATCGCGCTGATCTCGGTCAATCACACGCTGTCCGAATCCGGCCTATCGATCCCGTTTCTGGCGAACGCGTCGCTTCACGCGTTGTGCCCGTTCGGCGGGGTGGTAACCATCTACCAGTACGCCACAGAAGGTACATTTGTGCAGAAGATCCACGAAAGCTCGTTCATCCTGATGATCATCGGGTTCCTGCTGGCCATCCTGTTCGGACCGGTCTTTTGCGGCTGGGTTTGCCCGCTGGGGACTGTTCAGGAATGGTTTGCCGCGCTGGGACGAAAGCTCTTCGGCAAAAAACGCTACAACCACTTCATCCCCGCACGAATTGACCGGGTATTGCGTTACCTGCGCTACCTTGTGCTGGCCTGGGTGGTCTATATGACCGCCACATCCGGAACGCTGGTCTTTGCCAATATTGACCCGTACTACGCCCTGTTCAACTTCTGGACGAGTGAGGTGGCGGTGGGCGGGTTGATCGTGCTGGGCGTCACCCTGCTGGCTTCGCTCTTTGTGGAGCGCCCGTGGTGCAAGTACGCTTGCCCCTACGGTGCCGTGCTGGGACTGTTCAATCTGGTGCGCGTGTTTGGCATCCGGCGGCAGGAATCCACCTGTACGTTGTGCGGCGCATGTGACAGGAACTGCCCGATGAACATCAACGTCAGTTCAAAATCGGTGATACGCGACCATCAGTGCATCTCCTGCCTGGAATGTACCTCTGAAGCGCGCTGCCCGGTCAACGCGACGGTTGTTTTCGCCACCGCGGGTTTTGCCGCGAAATCGGAAACAAAGGGAGAGTAAGCATTATGAGACTTAAATCCATCCCTCTGGGTATTTTGATCTTTTTCATTCTTTTTGGCGGCATCGCCTTCACGTCAGCCATGAACTGGTGGCAGACGGAATCGTCCAAAATTCCCGCCCGCTACACCGAAGGGGAAGCCGCGGGGCAATACAACCCGGCGGATATACGTGGTTCATATACCTTCGGTGACATCAACAAGAACTTCGGCATCCCGTTGACCGATCTTCAAGCCGCGTTCCGCCTGCCGGCCGGTGGTGATGTCAGCACCATTAAGGTGAATTCACTTGAAACACTGTATGAAGGTTTAACTGTCGAAATGGGTACCGGCGCGGTACGCCTGTTCACCGCCTTCTATCTTGGGCTGCCGTATGATCTGGCTTCCAATGAAGAGACATTCCTGTTCCCCGAAGCAGCCGCTGTGTTGAAAACCAACGGAAAAATGACGGCAGATCAGGCGGAATTCCTGTCTACGCATACGCTTAAGGATGAGCTGCCCACGTCAGATACAGCCGCGCCCGCGGTGGAAACAACCCGATCCCCCACCCCGGCAGCCGCGTCCACGGAACATGTGGCTCCCGCCGGAACGATCACCGGAAAGACGACCTTCCAGCAGTTGTTGGATATGGGCCTTAGCGCCGCGGACATTCAATCAGCCATCGGTGAGCCCGTACCAGACCCCGCGATGGCGGTCAAAGATTATGCCACCGCGAAGGGGTTGGAATTTTCCACATTGAAGACGGCGTTGCAGTCAAAGTTAGACGCGAAGTAATTTGTAGTTATTGATGCCTAAAACCCAAAGGGTTTTTAAAACTCTTTGGGTTTTTTGTTGGCCAGTACAGATTAGTTTCTGAAAAATGTTTCTTTTGCAGGGTTGATGCCGGCGGGGGATAAATCCGTCCATTTACGCGTTATCCAATTCCCGCCCGCGTACGCGTCAACCGCGGGTACGCCGGGAACATTTCCCATCCCAAAAAAATTACCCGAGACGTGCCCGCGGTAGATGCAAGCGGATTTATGTCGATAATCACAGACACATGTCCTCCCGCTTGCATCTACCCTGCCGAAATAATGTGACACTTGCAGGGTTGATGCCGGCGGGGAATTAATCCGTTCCATCGCACATTGCCCTATTCCCGCCGCATCAACCGCAGACCTGTCGGGAACGTTTTCCATCTGATGAAAAATGTCCGAATTGTGCCCGCGGTAGATGCAAGCGGATTTATGTTAATAATCGCAGACACATATCCTCCCGCTTGCATCTACCCTGCCGAAATAACGTGACACTTGCAGGGTTGATGCCGGCGGGGAAACTTTACGGCACCCGGCGCTTTGGTTTGGGGTATGCCGGGACATAGGCTTCGGTATCTTTCTCTTCCACCCCGCAATTCGCGTTGACAGCCGCCGCGTTGGCCGCGTTGACCAGTAATTCGTGGATCACGGCCGGTTCAGCTTCCATACGCGCGTTGACCAGTGCCTTCAGTTCCTTGCCGTGCATATCCGGGATCTGAGCCCGCCAGGCGGCCGCGTCACCCGCCGTGAGGCCGATCTTCGCCTTTGTGTGCCCGGCTTGGATCAACATCTTCAAATGACCCAGCCCGATATCGCGCATACGGATCTCTTTGTTCAAGCCGGCGATCCAGTCCACCATCAGGCCGCGCAGGTCAATAGCTGTTGGCGCGCTGAAGGTAAGCTGGGTATCCACCCGGCCGATGCTTGATTCGCCCGCGGCATAGCGTGCGTAATCGATCAACAGTGAATTCATGGGTGTTTCACGCCGGGACAGGCCATCCAACTCTTCCAGCCACGCGTCGGCATTCAAAGCGTCAAACGCGTTATGCAGACGTACCTGTTTGCCAGGAAAACCGCTGCGCGCCATATCCAACGCCAGACGGGCTTTATCCGGCGAGATCAGGTCCCGCTTGTTAAGCATCACCAGAGCAGCCTCATCCAACTGGCGGCCGTACACATACATCGCCGGGTTTCCGAACGGCAGGGCTTCACCCCCCAGCCACTGGGTGACCAGCCGGCAATCGGCAAAAACCGTCAGTGTGACTTTTGCCGCGGCATTCTTGCGTAATTCATCCAGCGGTTTGACCACTGTTGCCACCAGATCGGCGCAGGTGCCATCGGCTTCTACAAAGACCACCTCGGGCTGCACGGCACGGTCCAATTGCTCAAGTCGGGAGAGAAATTCTTCGTAATTGCAGCAAACACAACCGCCGGTCACCTGAACGGCTGGCACTTTTTGCCAGTCAAAGTAGGCGGTATCCACCAGATATTTTCCCGCGTCATTGGTGACCACGCCGGCTGTAACTTTCCGGGCAGCAAGTGACCGGCAGGCCGATAATATGGCGGTCGTTTTTCCGCTGCCGGTAAAACCCCCGACAAGATGAATTTGCATATCCGGCTCCCCGATGGTGAAATGAACGTTGATGGTAAGAAAATTTTACCGCATACCGGCAGACTTGTTCAGTGAATGGCAGTGTATTAAGCGCCTTGCCAGGCGAATAGTTGTAATGACGATGTTGCCGGCTGCCATCGGGTTAACCTGTACAATACTGCACTTCCTCACCAACTTGACCGGTCAGGATGTGTTTATCATGGAGTATTTTCATTGGATCTTGCCCATTGTGGTGCCATTTCTGTTTGCCAACATAAGTGTGCCGATAGCTGAGGCAAGAACCCGGGTTTTTGATAAAAAAAGCACGTTCTTCCCGCCTACCGGATTAAGTGGTAAACTTGCGCGCGTCCTACGCGTTATATCGTTTGACAGAATCCTCCGGCCAATATCCAGCGGGGAGTCCCACTCCATTTTGGCCGGATTATCAACAGGAATTTGCCCGTAGCAGCCCATCACAACGCGCCTGAAGACCAGGTTGGATGCGGTGTGAAAACACGGCTGAACATTTGTAAACAAGAACAATCTATGTTTGATCACACAAGCCATACTCCAATGGCTTATTTACCATGGGAAGAGACATGACACGAAAAAGTTTGTTCCAGATGTATAAAGAGGAATTCACCGGCTACACCGCGGCGAAATTCCGGCAAGACCTGCTGGCAGGGTTGACAGTAGCCGCCGTGGCGCTGCCCCTGGCGCTGGCATTCGGTGTGGTTTCAGGTGCCACAGCTTCCGCGGGAATGGTCACCGCGATTCTGGCCGGGTTGATCATCGGTGGTCTTTCGGGCGCACCCTACCAGATATCCGGTCCCACTGGCGCCATGAGCGCTGTGTTGATCGTACTCACGCAGAAATACGGGCTAAACGGTGTGTGGATGGCCGGCCTGATGGCTGGTATTGCCCTGCTGATCATCGGGCTGCTGCGGCTGGGGAGGTTCATCGCCTTCATCCCGGCGCCGGTGATCACCGGTTTTACATCCGGTATCGCCGCCATCATTGCCATCGGGCAGATCGACAACCTGCTGGGCGTCAAAACACCCGGCAGCGATTCATCCGCCCTCAAGCTGTTGGGCTATTTCAAGGGCGGCTTCACCCCCGACTGGCACACTCTGGTGCTGGCCGGCATTGTGATCGGCATAATGATCTTCTGGCCGAAGAAATGGAACGCGCATTTTCCATCGTCACTGCTGGGGATCATCGCGGCCACCCTGGTCAACGTGCTGGTCAACTGGCCGGTGGCTGTTATCGGAGAAATTCCACAGACACTTCTTCTGGCAGACCGGTTGAATTTCCAGTCCATACCGTGGGGCAACCTGTCTGACTTTGTGGGTCCCGCCCTCACCATTACGGCACTCGGCGCTATCGAAAGTCTGCTGTGCGGCGCGGTGGCCAGCAATATGACCGGCATCCGCCTGCAGGCCAACCAGGAACTCATCGCCCAGGGTGTGGGGAACATCATCATCCCGTTTTTCGGCGGCGTTCCGGCGACGGCCGCCATCGCGCGCAGCAGTGTGGGCATCAAATCAGGCGGCAAGACACGCGTGGTCAGCATTGTTCACGCGTTGATGCTAACCGCGTCTATGTTCTTCCTCGCGCCGGTCATGTCCCGCATTCCGCTGGCGGCGCTGGCCGGCGTGTTGGTGGTCACCGCGTGGCGGATGAATGAATGGGAATCCATCCACTACATTTTCCATAATAAATTCAAGACGGCCATCATCACCTTCACCATCACCCTGCTGGCGACCGTGGCATTGGACCTGACCCAGGCAATCATGATCGGCGCGTTCCTTTCGGCGCTGGTCTTCTTGAATGACAGTTCCAGCATCGACATCCAGATCCAGGAAGTTGACCCTGAAAAACTGCGCGGCCGCGGGATCGAGAATGCCGGTCACTGCAAGCACGTCAGGGTGGCGTACCTCACCGGGCCGCTGTTCTTTGCGGCCACCGGCAACTTCAATGAAGCCTTCACCGGGTTGACCAACACCCACGCGCTCATTCTTTCGATGCGCGGTGTGCCGCTGATCGATACCTCAGGCTTGCAATCGTTGACCACGCTGTATCAGAATCTGAAGAAATCCGGCACGGTGTTGATGCTGGCCAGTGTGCAGCCCGGTGTGCAGGCCATGCTGTCACGCGGCGGGCTGGATACAATGATCGGTCCGGAGAACTTCTTCTGGTCGGCCGACCAGGCGATCGTGGAAGCAGAGAAACGCGGCTGCGTGTACTGCGCGGAGATATAGGTTCTTGGTTCCTCTCCCCTTCGGGGCGAGGAATTTTTTGCGCCTTGCTCCTCTCCCCACCGGGGAGAGGCCGGGGTGAGGGGCGATCTCGGCCGTCAAACCAGCCGACGGATCAACCGAATCTTGCCTTTCACACCAAGGTTACATTTCTGTAGGCTTTCTCCCCTCACCTGACCTCTCCCCTTCGGGGCGAGGAATTTTTTGCGCCTTGCTCCTCTCCCCCTCGGGGAGAGGCTGGGGTGAGGGGCGATCTCGGCCGTCAAACCAGCCGGGAGATCAGATAGATTTTGCCTTTCATTGCATGACCTCATTAATGCCGGCTTTTTACCCTCACCTAACCTCTCCCCTTCGGGGCGAGGAATTTTTTGCGCCTTGCTCCTCTCCCCCTCGGGGAGAGGCCGGGGTACGGGGCTATCTCGGCCTTCGAACCAGCCGGCGGATCAACCGCATCTTGCCTTTCACACCAAGGTTACATTTCTGTAGAGAGTAGGTTGGACAATCCGCCTGGTGTATTAACATTGCCATCCGGATGCTCTTCTCCATCAACAGGGCGGCGGATTGTCCAACAGGCACGGACAGTCACAAAACTTGCCGGGTGGAAAAGAACCACGTCATTCCGGCGGGTGTTGGACGAAACGCACCCTTGTGAAGGTGGGATTTGTGTTAACCCGTTGGTCAATATTCGCGCGTTTCGTCCAACCTACATCTCGCGTATGCATCAACTCGGGGAGAGGCCGGGGTGAGGGGCGATCTCGGCCGTTAAACTAGCCGGGGGATCAACTGCTTCTTGCTTTTCACACCAAGGTTACATTTCTGTAGGCTTTTTCCCCTCACCTGACCTCTCCCCTTCGGGGCGAGGAATTTACGCGCCTTGCTCCTCTCCCCACCGGGGAGAGGCCGGGGTGAGGGGCGATCTCGGCCGTCAAACCAGCCGGCGGATCAACTGCTTCTTGCTTTTCACACCAAGGTTACATTTCTGTAGGCTTTTTCCCCTCACATGACCTCTCCTCTTCGGGGCGAGGATTTTTTTGCCGTCACCATTATCCAGCAGGGTTGATGCCGGCGGGGGATTTATCCGTCCATACACATAATCCCAATTCCCGCCTGATAACGCGTCAACCTCCGGTCTGCCAGGAAATTTCCTGGTTTGGGCAGAGTTGTTAAAACCCTAAGGGTCTTTGAGACCCTTAGGGTTTGAGTTGCCCGAATTGTGCCTGCGGTAGATGCAAGCGGATTTTAATCGCTGGTCTGCGGACACATTTCCTTCCGCTTGCATCTACCCTACCATAGAAATGTGACAATGGCAGGGTTGATGCCGTTTATACCCTCAGGGGATTCTGGTATGATTACCCCAACACCGTTTTCAGGAGAAAACCATGAAAATCGCTGTGACTGGCGCTCAGGGACTGCTGGGCGAAGAATGCCTGCGCACACTGGGAGCGGAGCATGAGATGATCCCCCTCCCCCCGCACGGTGACCTCGACCTGGTGAATTTCCACGCCACCCGTGACTGGTTCCTGGCCCATAAACCAGACGTGATCATCCACACCGCCGCCAACCGTGACCCCGACTCGTGTGAGCTCAACCCTGACCTGGCCTGGACGTCCAACACGCTGGTGACCTGGAACGTGGTCAACGCCGCGCGCGAACTGGACGCCGTGCTGGTGCATGCCAGCTCAGACAGCGTATTCCCCGGTGACCGTGACCTGCCCTACCACGAATTTGACGAAGCCCGCGACCCCATCAACCTGTACGGGCGCACCAAGCTGGCTTCCGAAAAACTCGTCCGGCAATACATTCCAAAACACTTCAACCTGCGTATGCCCCTGCTCTTCGGCCGTACCGGTGGAATGGCGCGCAACAATTTACTCAAACTGTATGCCGCTGCCCGGGCAGGCAAGAAGACCGTGGCCGCGGGTGACGCCGTCTCCAGCGCCTGCTCGGTGCGTGATATCGCCCGCTCGCTTTCGGTGATGCTCAAGACACCCTTCTACGGCACCTACCACTTTGCCAATTCCGGCTCGTGCTCCCGGGCTTCGTACCTGCAATCCTTCTTGAAAATTATCGGTATGGATCCCGACATGGTGACGGTCAGCACAATTGACGCCATCAACCGCCCCGCCCGCCGCTGCCGTAACATCTTTCTGCAAAGCCGCCTGCTTGAGCCGGTTTTCGGCATCACCCTGCAATCCATTGACGACGCCCTCACTGAAACGGCTGCCGATCTGAAAGCGGATGGCCTGATCTGATATGGTGACTATGCGCAAATACATTCCGGCCATTATTGTGCTCCTGGCCCTCGCCGCGCGCCTCATCCCCGGCCCGCGTCTGGTGGACGATGCCTACATCACCTTCCGCTACTCCCGCAACCTGATCGAAGGACAGGGGCTGGTGTACAACCCCGGCGAACATGTGCTGGGTACCACCACCCCGCTCTTCGCGCTGATCATGGCCGGCGCCGGCCTGGTGCATGCCGATTACCCGTGGGCCGCTCTCATCGTCTCCGCCATCGCTGACAGCCTCACCTGCCTGCTGCTGCTGCGTCTCGGCCGGTCCATCGGGTATGAGAAGACCGGTATCGCCGCCGCACTGGTATGGGCAGTCCACCCGTATGCCGTCACCTTTGCCATCGGGGGTATGGAGACCAGCCTGTTCGTCTTCCTTTTAATAGCCTCCGGGGTGGCTCACGCGGAAAAACGCCGCGTTCCTGCCGCCCTGTGCGCCGCGCTGGCATTTGTCACCCGGCCTGACGCGGCGATCCTGATTGTTTTGCTCGCGCTTGACCGCCTGTGGGGTATCATCCGCCGCAAGGAAGAATGGCCGAAGTTGACGGAATGGCTGGCCGCCCTCGTGCCGCTGGCCGCCTGGTACGGCTTCGCGTGGTGGTATTACGGGTCACCCCTGCCCCATTCGATGACGGCCAAAATGGCGGCTTACCGGCTGGATGACTACGCCGCGTTTGTCCGGCTATTACAGCATTACGCCCAACCCTTCATGGGAAACAAGTTCACCGGTCCCTTTGGCGTGGGCCTCGGGCTGATCCTCTTCCCCGCGCTGACCATTCTAGGCGCGCGGCCGCTGCTGGACAAACGCCCGTCCGCCTGGCCGCTGCTGGTCTACCCGTGGGTCTACCTGGTCGTCTTCTCGGTGCCCAACCCGCTGATCTTCCGCTGGTACCTCACGCCGCCGCTGCCCATGTACATCTTCCCCGTGCTGGCCGCCATCGAGCGGTTGACCGATAACCTGGCCTTCATGCGGCCCCGCCCCCGTCTGCGCCTGTGGACAGCCGCCATCCTGATGTTCATTCTGCCGCTGGCCAGCCTGTTGACCGAGTGGGTTCCGCGGCCGGATCACGGCAACGTCACCCCCTGCCCCGATATGGCCTGGACAAAGCTGGAAGACCTGTACGCCAGGGCGGCTGACGTGGTGATGCGCGACTACCGCCCCGGTGACGTGGTGGCTGCCGGCGACGTGGGCGTGCTGGGTTGGAAAACCCGCGCCCCCATCCTCGACCTGGTGGGCCTCAATTCGCCGGTCACCAAGAAATACTATCCCCTGCCGGCGGAAGACTATGTGATCAACTATGCCGTCCCCGCGAAACTCATCCTCGACGAGAAGCCGGCCTATGTGGTGATCCTCGAAGTGTACGGCCGCAACACCCTGGCGCGTGACGAACGCTTCGGCGGCCAGTACCGGCTGGTGGAAAAGATCAACACCGACTTCTACGGGTCAGACGGCCTGCTGGTGTACGAGATCAAACGCTGACCTTTGGACGTGACCATGACCGAACCCTTCAAAGCCATCCTCCTCGATTCTCTGTATGTGCTGAATTACCCGGCTTCCGGCCACCTGTTCATCCCGCCGGCTTTTTTCGATTACATCAAGCCTGTCAATTGGGACCATGTGCGCGACATTGAGCGCCATGCCGCGTTCGCCCAGGCCAAAGAGACGCTGGACATGTACCCGCTGGTGCCCACGAAGGAAGATGAGTTCACCGTATTTATGGATTATTACGCCACGTTCTTCCGCAGCATCCCCCGGCTGAAAGCCACGCCGGAACAGATCGAAGGCATCGCCCGCAGCCTGGTGTACGACCCGGCGAAATTCACCTTCTTCCCTGACGCGCTCGAGGTGATCCCGCGGTTGGCGGCGAATTACAGACTGGCTGTGGTATCGGACGCCTGGCCGTCGTTGGAGGATGTGTTCGTTCACGCGGGGCTGCGCGAGTATTTTTCCGCGTTCATCCTCTCATCCCAGATCGGCGCGCGCAAACCCGACCCGCGCATGTTCCATACCGCGCTGGACGCGCTGGGCATCACCGCGGGTGAGGCGTTGTTCGTTGACGACAACAAGAAAAATTGTGACGGCGCCCGCGCGATGGGACTGCGTACCGCCCTGCTCTGTCGGGACCCGCTGGTTCATCTGTATTTTCGGCTTACCTGCAAGACGCACCGTGTCATCCGCTCGCTGGCGGAGCTGGTTGATTAATTCAGGTCAATTTCAGAGGTCATTTTATACCACCCGTGCCATTTAAACGCGTCCTGGGGCTTCCTGTGAGGCGTTTTTTGGGGGTGTTTGGGGGTTAAATCGGACGTTATTCTTTTTTGGGTAATTGTTAGAAACAAAATTCCGTCACACATCAAGTAGGGACAAAGCATCCGGGAATTGTCACATCTCCGAAGATTGACCATATGCCGGATGCTTTGTCCCTACCCGGGTTAACCGTAGACTATGGATCCAGTAGGTTGGACGAAACGCCGAATCATTGACCATCGCTACCTCGCAATGTGAAGCCATCGAAGGGGTGCGTTTCGTCCAACACTGGGGCGGAAAGTCATGGACCTTTCCATGGAAGGGTTTTCTCCTAATCGTACCCTGTTGGACAAACCGCCGCTCTGAAATTAGCATCTTCCATGATTATGGATTCGCCAATAATAACCGGCGGTTTGTCCAACCTACTCCTTTGGGAAATATTTTGCCAGAAAATCTGCCGGTGACATCACTGCCAAACCTTTCTCGACCAGCGGCAGGAAATGACGTAAATTGCCGCTTACCAGAGCATCCGCCCGTGAAGTGACAAAAACCTCGGCGAAAGGCAGATCATCTTTATCCAGAAAATTATTGGGATCGAGTGGCTGCGATTCAACCAGCACCCCTGCCAGTTCAATATACGAAATTATGGCGCCAGCCAGCGCCGGGCGGATGTGCAATTCCGGCCGGTGAAGAACATCTTCATATTCCCCCAGAATACGGTCATCATAGGCAACCTGTATCCAGCCATCCATAATTCGGTCGATGATTTTCCCCGGCGAGCCGCTGCCGTTCAGCAGCCCGCTGACCAGCACATTGGTATCCAGAACGACCAGCATTAATCTTTTCTCTCCCGCCGCGTTCGGGAGACAATATCATCCGCCTGCCCTTCAGAAATCGAATCCAACCCGTCCCGCCGTGCCTGGCTGCGGATAGAGCGGAGCGCAAGCTGAGCCCGCAGGCGCGATAACAGCAACAAAATCTCTTCCATGCTGTCATCATTCGGCAGATCGATCATCACGGCAAACGGCTTGCCGTCCACGGTGACGATCAACTCCCCTTTTTCCTTCAGTTTTCGGCGCAGGTCAGCCGGTTCATTGCGTAAAGATCGGTAGGGGACAAATTCCATTTTTACTCCTTGTTGTAGCGTATTTCGCTACATTTAGTATACAACTTAATAATGGGTTTGGACGAACCATTGATATATTAAACAATGCATCGCACAGGATGAAACCCTCATAAAGACGCGTTTCGTCTAACACAGGCTGGAAAAGCTTGAACCTTATCTTTGGGAAAGAACCTCGCCCAACCATGCCTTGTTGGACAAACCGCCGCTCTGTCAATGGCATGATCCATGGTTTTGGAAATACCAACAATTTATGGCGGTTTGTCCAACCTACGGTGACTCATTAAAAACACCCACCCCGGTGAACAGCGATTCGCCGTCATTTACCCCGCCCACGATCACCCCGTTGTTGACCGACGCGCCGGCAACCATATTTCGTTCCCACCGCGTTACCGGCGGGACTTTTACCTTCAGCACTTCCGCATCGCGGTACATCCAGGCGAAAACCGCCGGGAAGATATCCTGGATCACGGTGATGTCATCATACGGTTTATAGTCTTCGTCCGGCCAGCGGATGGCCAGCAACGTGCCATACCGGTCCTGAATATCCAACCGGGTGACATCTTCCAGGCTATACCCTTTTGAAAGTCCGATGCAATTCTTCGTCAGGTACGGGCCGTGGTCGCTCATCACGATGATCAGCGCTCCGGGATCGTGGTCAATGATCGTGAGAATGTCTTCGCGCATCTCGCGGTTGGCGGACTGCACCCGTTCCGCGTATAACGCCGTTTCATCCGGAAGGCATTTCCCCGAATTCTGGCTGTGGAACGGCCGCGTGGAATGGGTATACACAAATGACCGACCTGCGGCAGCACGCTGCAACATAATCTTCTTCGCGTCAGAAAATTCCCCGTCAGGTATTTTGCTGAAACTGCTATCGAAACGAAATTCACCCATCAACACAGATTTGATCAACTGGTAATACGGAGGCGTGCTGTAAACCGGCAGGAATTCGTCATACCCGGGTTTCAGCTCGCGGAACATATAGTCGGTGGGAAACACGCCATACGTGGTGTATCCCAGAGATTTGAACTGCCGGACGACCCGGTTGTCACCGGATACGGCTTTTGGAGAGCTTCCCGCGATTGACGCGACCTCCAATACACTGTTCATGGAACTCAACGTCTCGGGATGGATGGTATACGCGCGGGGGTACAGGTTAAAACCCTGCATGTTCAGGAAACCGAACTGCTGCGAGATGTCTATTCCATAGGCAGCCATGGTTTCGCCGGGCGCGTACGCGTCGTAGACGAGCAGATAGATATTCGGGGTAACCTCCGGACTCTTTTCCTTTAAAAGGGATGTGATATCAGATTCCTCTGAAGCTGAACCGGTGGTCGCCTCTGGCGAACTTTCCTCCGGCAGCGGCAAAAGAAAACCCGCCAGAAAGTACCCGGTGACCGCCGCGTACAAAATAACGCGGCTCCGCAAATGGGTTAACGTCAGCAAGACGGCCAGCATCCCCCAGAATACCACCTGCTGCAGGGTGGCCTCACCGTAGGCATACCAGGCATGGGCCTGGCTGAGTATCGCCATGTTGGTGAGGCTGAAGGTGAATGCCGCACCTGCCGCCTGAAGCACACGGAAATCCGCGATCCCCCTCAACAGCGCGGGAATCACCAGTATGAACAGGGCTGACAACAACCCGAAAAAAGCGATGACGTACACCACACCCACGGTGGATACGATGCCCGCGTTTATCACGGTATACTGCGCGACCGGGGTCAACGGGAGCAGCAGCAGGATGACGTCACCGGGCGAGGGTTTTCCGGCAGATAATGGATGAAACCTTCCGGAAGCATAGTCCTTTCTACGGGCAAAATAATACAGAACACCGCCGGAGAACAGGATAATTAAAGTTGAAATCCCCAGGTTCCGGGAAAAGTTATAGTTGACACTGAGCGGAAACAGCATATAGGCTGACAGGGCGAACCCCGCGCAGTAGACGAACAACATACCGGCAGGGACCAGAACCAATCTGCTGATCCAGCCCGCGTTCCACATTTTCACATTCTTCCGCATACAGTATTGTACGCATTTCCTGCCTCTGTGATTCTATATCGTTGTGCCGATTCCCCGCTGCCACGCGGTGACCACCGCGGCGGTGAAAGACGCCGATCCCGCGAAACCGGGCAGCCGACACGTTTCAAATAATCCGGCTTGAGTTGGGCCGAAAAAGCGTGAATTACTTCCCCCAAAAAGGATTTTTGATAACCCTGCCTGTTGGACAAACCTACAGTTATAGAAAAAGATCCTCTGCCAAACGTAAAGGCAAATTATCCGGCACGGAACCAGTCTCCACAGAAATTCAAATTCCGAAAGCCTGGCCACTGCCGGAAACTGATGTAATTCGCCACATGATGATTAACCTAACCGTTAATCGTTAGACGGAATACACCTCATCCTTACCGCGGATGAACATCAACAAAAATCCAATGAATAACAGCCCCGCGCTGACCAGAATAGCGCGCTCCTTCCATAATAATACAGAAGCGTTGCCCAGTACAGCACCCAACACAAACACCGCGATCATCCCCAGGAACAGGGCGGCCTTTCGCCCGGATTGCAGGTTATGACCGATGGCGTATTCGGTGAAATGTTCTGTGGCAGCACGCAGGTTGCCAATACACATGGTGGTGGCCATTGTGGTGCCGTTGATCTTGCGGAAACTTTCTACCTGGATGCCGCACGAAAATGAAACCAGGCAGTTGGCCAGCAGGTTAAACGGCTGCGAGACGAACGCCACGATTGCCAGCACCAGCGCCGCCGTCAGAATGGTGATCTGCCGCCAGTGGATCACATTGGGATCATCTTTAAAACGGAATCGCAGCATATCACTGAGAGCGATGCCGAACACAAAAGCAAAGACCGGAAAGAAATAGCGCAGCGCCATATCCCAGCGCCCTTCCGAGAGGTTGACACCCAGTAGAAGAATGTTTCCCGTCTGCGCGTTGGCAAACACTTCACCCCGGCCGATGTAGGTGTAGGCATCCATGAATCCGCCGGAAAGCGAGAGGAGCGTCCCCAGCAGGATGGATTCGGATACCTGTCCGGTATTGTTTAAGTGAGAGAGAATAGTCTGATTGTCCATAATCCGGCGGTTATTATAGTATTGTCATCAAAAAATGGGATACAAAGGTCAATTATTTCAATTGGTTCGTTGAGAAAAAATTCCGGGGTGTGGAATCCACAATGAGATCCCACACCCCCATTGTGATAGGTGATATTAGAGACCAATACGCATTTTCTGCGCGGCTGCCACCATATTGGTAAGGGCCGGTATTACTTCATCCCAGCCTCGAGTTTTAAGACCGCAATCCGGGTTCACCCACAAACGATCTACCGGAATAACTGTTAGCGCCTTACGCAGAAGACTCTCGATCTCTTTCTGATCCGGCACTCTGGGCGAATGGATGTCATATACTCCCGGTCCAATATCATTTGGGTAAGATAGTTCTCTGAACTTATCCAGCAGCTCCATATTTGATCGTGAGGCTTCAATAGAAATCACATCCGCATCCATCCGGATGATGGCTTCCATAAAATCACCAAATTCGCAGTAACACATATGGGTGTGGATTTGTGTTTCACTCGCAGCTCCGCCGACAACTAACCTGAAACAATCCACCGCCCAGCGCAAATAGTCTGCTCTATCCGCCACGCGTAACGGTAACCCTTCTCGCAACGCTGGTTCATCTACCTGTATGATCTTGATCCCTGCTTTTTCGAGGTCAGCTACTTCTGCTCGAAGAGCTATGGCCAACTGACGGCAGGTTTTTTGACGGGGCTGGTCATCACGAATAAAAGACCATTGTAATATGGTAACCGGGCCGGTGAGCATTCCTTTTACGGGTTTATCCGTGAGAGATTGGGCGTATTTCGACCATTCCACAGTCATAGGCTTTGGTCGCGAAATATCTCCAAACAAAATGGGCGGCCGAACTGCCCGCGAACCATAACTTTGAACCCAACCATGAAGAGTAAATGCGAAACCCTCCAGTTGTTGGGCAAAGTATTCCACCATATCCGTTCGTTCGAATTCACCATGCACCAGAACGTCCAGACCAATATTTTCCTGTAGACGGATAGCTTTAAAGATTTCTTCTCGTAAATACGTTTCATACTCTGATTTATCGATGATTCCCCTGTTGAATTTAGAGCGTTTCTGTCTAACTTCCAATGTCTGTGGAAAAGAGCCTATGGTAGTTGTAGGGAACACAGGTAAATTCAGTTCATTTTTTTGAATAATTTTCCGTCGTATATACGAGTTGTGTCTGTAATGATCTTTTTCTGTGATCTTTTTAACGGCTTCCTGAACGGTCGGGTTGGTCACTTTAGCAGATTGCTTGCGAGATTCCAGTATCCGGCGATTTTTTACCAATGCCGGGCGAATCGCGTCTACTTCTCCATTAGCTGCCATTCCGAGGATGGAAACCTCCGTCAATTTTTGCCGGGCAAAAGCCAGCCAGCTCTTTACATCGATATCCAGTTCTGTTTCCAGTTCCAGGTCTTGCGGACAAAACATCAGCGAACAGGCTGGCGCCACAACTAAACGCTCACGTCCCAGTTTTTCCACCGCTTTATCAACCATAGAAACGGCCGCAGAAAGGTCTGTCCGCCATACATTACGTCCACTGACCAGACCAAGAGAAAGAATCCGCCCGGCTGGACATGTCGCGAGAACTTCATCCAATTGACCGGGTGCCTGTACCAGATCAACATGCAATCCATCCACCGGTAATTCCTGCGCCAGAGAAAGATTGCTATCCAGACGTCCAAAATAGGTCGTTAATAATATGCGTGGATGTCTGACTTTCGAAAGAGCGGTATAGGCTTTTCGATAGGCATCAACCGCTTCCATTGCCAGATCTTGCACCAGGCAGGGTTCATCCATCTGAACCCACTCTACACCGGCTTCCGCCAGGTGACCGAATAATTCCGCATATATTTCGATCAAGCGATCAAGAACCATCAAAGGTAGAAACCCCGGGGAAGTCGGTTTGCTCAGTAACAGGTAAGATACCGGTCCCAGCAATACTGGCCGGGCGTTGATCCCGATAGCGCGAGTTTCCTTCCATTCTTCCAGTATCTTCGAATCATTCAGACAAAATCTTTGGTTCGCTGCGATTTCTGGAACAATATAATGGTAGTTAGTGTCAAACCATTTGGTCATTTCCATGGCAGCCACCTGGGTGTTTTCTTTTTGCCAGCCGCGAGCCATGGCAAAATACAGGTCAAGATCACTCAAACAGCTTTTCAATTCCGAAAAACGTTCGGGAATTGCACCTACCATCCAGGTGGTGTCCAAAACATGATCATACAAAGAGAAATCGTTGCACGGTACCAGTTGGATACCCCCTTCTTTTTGTACCTGCCAGTTTAGTTGACGGATCTCCCGAGCAGAACGCAATAGATCTTCTGCCGTTGATTTCCCGGCCCAGTAACGTTCCAGGGCAAATTTTAACTCTCTGTTTCTGCCAATACGGGGATACCCCAGACTTGCGGTGATGCTCATAAAACACCTCTCAAATGGAATGAAATTAAAAAAGCTCACCCGTTTCAGGATGAGCCATTTGAAAGGCGCTTGTTAGATGCCATGAGCTCAACCCTTTAACGCGAAGGGTGCACTACTCACAGGCAGGCATTCGGGCTTTAACCGTTGCGCGACAGTGCCGGAATTTCACCGGACTTTCCCTGTTCTACAACCATCCACGACAGATGGTACTGTGAGGCTTTTGGCCGATTATATCAGATGAATAAGAAAATGCTGTTTACGGGATCACGTATATCCCGAATATCACATTGGCCGCCCCACCCGCCGGCACGTTGACGGTCACCTCGCGCGGGGTAGTCAGCTCATAACCGGAAGCGGAGACGCAGTACGTTCCAGCCGGCAGGTTACCCACAGAAAACGAGCAACCGCCACCCATGCTGATTCGCGCCAACAACCCCACGCTACCGCACGCGCCTTCATGGTACCAGATGGAAACTCCGGGGCAGGCCGGGTTATCCCCCGCATCACGCTGACCATTGTTATTGTTATCGGCAAACACCAATCCGGTGATGCGCCCCGGCTCGGATGGAGGCGGCGGCGCGGTGGGCGGAATGGGCGTGGCTGTTGCCGGCGGTACGCACATGCCGGGTATGTCTCCGGTGGGGGTGAAGTTGAAGATCTCCCGGCAGGTGCTGTCTACCAGCGCCAGCGATTTCAACGGGTAGTTCGCGTCTTTATACGGTGAACCGGCATCCGCCTGAGTGAAATGGTCGTTGTAATCGAATTGCGCGGGGTCCTTAATGCCATCGTCAGCCCACACGCTCCACAGGAACGAGGTCTTTCCGCCGATCAACGCGCGTTTGAAGGCCACATCCACGATCGAGCTGCCTTTCGGTGACACCCTGCCCCAGGCCGCGTCCGGGTCAGACAGATTGGTGAGCGAGAAAATCGTCAGGTCATACCCGGTGTAGCCGGTGGGCGCGTCCGCGTTCATGGGGCGTGAACCGCCCACCTTGCGACCTGAATCCGCATACGCGTTGACGTTTTCCATCCGCCAGTCGGTTCCCGCCGGATCAGTCACCAGGATCAGATAGTTACCGCGTCCGTCATAATCGGTATCCAATTCCACCCCGTACAGGCCGGTCAACGCGGAGGTCTGTGGATTGAGTCCCTTCAGGTAGATGGTGACGTAGATGAAGTTTGTGTCTGATGAAACTTCCGCCTTCTGGATATCCAGATCCGGGCGGAATTGCATATCACTGGGTGTAAATGGCCGCTCGAAAATATTCTTGCTAAACGCGTCGCCCCCCGGGGCGCGGTTTTCGACCGCCGTGCGGCTTGAATCGGTATCCGTGAACCAGCGAGCCACCCAGCCGGGCTGTGCCGGAACCAGGTTGTGCGTGATGAGAGTCGGCTGCGGCTCAGGTGTATGGGTGACTTCCGGCGCCGGCTGTGTTGCCTCATCCGACACAGCCGGCGCGGTAGGTGATTCAATCGGCGAGTTCCTTTCGGCTACCGCGGAGCTTAATACTTGAACTGTCTCACGTAGATCATCCGCTTCCGTACCGGCACTCATACCCGGCAGGTTACAGCTAAAGACTGTCAATACAACAAGAATCAGAAGAACGAAAAAAGAACGACCATCCCGCTTGTTCATACTGCCTCCCTGGCCTGCCCGATCAGCACTTCACATCTCAGTGTCAGAATGGTAGGTCAGCCGGGGCGGAGATGGAAGTCGATTTGATCATAACAAATCACGTGATACCGTACAAGTGACAAGCACCCGATTTGATAAAGACCCCAACCATTCATTCATCGACCATTAAACCGGCTGGATTCTCCTCGGGTATAATTTCTTCCGGCTGCGATACGATCAATTGCGGTGCAATAGTACGCATTTTACGGGTGGTGAAAACGTGAAAATCGTCACAAGAAAACTTGACCGGTTAGAACCGTCGCACATCGGCAGGATCGATATAATAATTTGCGCGGTTTTTCTTGCCAGCTTTTTTTTGTTTTACACCTGGTCATCCATCCAATTAAGCCGTACCAATGTTTTTTCTGCCGATGGGATACTTTTCGAAATTGATACACGCCGCGCTGTTTCTGATATTACCCAGTTCAGCGGGAATCATTACCGTACCACCGTTCATCCGCTGTTCGAACTTTTTGTAAACCCGCCCGGTGAGTTATTGCAGAAGATCACAGGATCGTCACTGCTTTCAGCCATTTTGCTGAACAGCTTCGCCGGCGCGCTCGGTACCGCGGCAGCCTATATCTTCTTCCTTACATTAAAGAATGGTCGGCTCAGAGCTGCGCTTTTTTCGGTCTTTTTCGGCGTAACCGCCGGTCAGTTCTTTCACGCCATCATCCCGGATACGTCTATTTTCGCCACCTTAAGCCTGATGGTGACATATCTTCTATTTTCCTGGTCGCTAACCCGCGGTGAAGTCTCCTTACCAATTTGGATCATAGCCGGTATTTTGACACTGGGTACCACAACGACAAACTTCGCGCAAACCTTTTTCTGTTTCGCTATCGCCTGCCTTGCCTCCCGCGGTCACAGAAACTGGAAGACCCTGGCCAACCGGCTGGTATTCTTCTCCCTGAGTGTCATCGGGATCACCGTTGCCCTGTCACTCGTTCAAAAAGTAATATACCCGCTTAGCAATCCGTTTTTCATGCCATTCGCGTACGCGGAAGAGAGTGACTATGCCAGCCTGTTGATCTTTCAGATGCCCGATGTGATTCTTCGCCTGCTGGCACGCGACTTTTTTCTGGTTAATTTCATCGCTCCCTACCCGGATGTGTATGACCTGCCTGGCCGTCTGTTCCCAACGGTCTCATTTGAATTATCCACCAGCTTCAGTCCGGTCGGTATAATCGCCGGGTTGCTCTGGCTGGCACTGGCCGTGCTGGCCTTACAGGCGTTGATCACCCGAGTTAAAACGAAACCGACCGCCATCTGCCCGGTCACCCGCTGGATAGAGTGCGGTTTCGTACTGTGCGTGTTCTTCAACCTGGCGATGCACAGCGTGTACGGCGCCATCAAACCGGGAGATATTCATTATTTCCTGTTTTCCGGAAATTTCACCTTCCCGGTACTGGCGCTGTTTACCCTGTTTCAAGCACAATCCCGATGGATAAACGCGTTGTGGCTTACGTTGATCACGTGCGCTATTATCAATAATCTACAGGTTCTTTTTCATATAGTGAATTTGTATTAAAACAGCTGATCATTGGCTCGCGTCGTCAGTTGTACACGTCAGCTAAGGCGGTTTTGGCAAGCGATAAATTTCTATCCATATTGTATTTAATTTATTACCCTGGTCAAACCCACATACCTCAAAATGATATAATTATGATGATCAGGCTGACTCATATCAGCATAATATGTCTCGCTCATTCTGGCAAAAAAGATCTTGTGGGGATTGATTAAGATTTTCTTTCATCCCTTTGAATATGCGCAAAAAAGAAAAACCTTGACGCAGCCGGGGCTTGTCCCATTGAATATATCTCCATACCCGGGAGTACACGTTGACAGACCGAACCACGATTCAACACGCCATTGACGAAGCCATCCAGTCCGAAGGCAGCCTGTTTATCCGTTACCGCGACAGCCAGGGAAATATCACCGACCGCAAGATAAGCCCGCTTCGTTGGGAAAACAGTTATAAGATCAGGGCTTTTTGTCACCTCAGAAATGAAGAACGGCAATTCTTGATAAACAATATCGTACAGATCAGCCGTGAGCCTATTGAAGATTCCCTCCCTCTAGAGAAACAACCGCCAACCAGTGCGGTTTCGCAGGCGGAATCACAGGTAGTATCCCGGCTAGTGCCCGTCACCCGCCCGGCCGCCCCCGTACGGGTCAGGCCGGATATACCCGCTTTTTCCAGAGTCACCGGACAGGAACAATTCAACCAGTTGCTTCGATATTATTCCGAATGCCTGCTGTTTGAATACCAGCAGAATTTCAATCTGCACAAAAATGAGCTGTTTACCCTTCCCGGATTCACCGGTGAACAGGCGTATGGTTTTCTCTCGGGCACTCAGAACAGTGAAATCAGGCTTTCATCTCCGCACGACCCGTTGGGGAAGATGCTGGATACAACCCGTAAGCGGAATAATCAGCTTTGCCTGGGGAAAACTTTCGTATGCATACGGCAAGACATAATCTCCCCTCTGCTTTTTGTTCCGGTGACTGTTGAACAGCGGAGCCCGGTCAATTTTCTACTGAAACCATAAGAGTTCTATATCAGCTACGCGGCCCTGGTCAATCTGAAATTTGAGACGGAAACCATCGCGGAATTTATGGATCGTTTCAAAACCTTCATGGATGACCGCCCTCCGATGGATAAGATTGAAGAATTCGTGATCGAAGCCATACAGGAGAAACTTTCATCCCGGCTGCCCGTTTATTCCTGCGAACAGACCCGAATAGCGGACGTTCCAGATCACGCCATTTATACTGGCGTCGCGTTATTCCGCACCAACAGCCATTTTACCGGGAATTTGATCTCGGATCTGCAGAGTATGCAGGATGACTACACCTGGTCCAACGCGCCCGAGCCGGTCAAATACCTTTTTGACTCGATGCCGGTGTATGAGCACTCGCCCGCGCCAGACTTTATTGAAGATGATCAGTTCTACGTCACCAACATTAATGACCAACAGCGCAAAGCCGCCCGCTCTGTGGCCGAACATCCGCTGACCATAGTCACCGGGCCGCCGGGTTCTGGCAAATCACAACTTGTTTTGAACTTGATCGCTCAGGCATACCTTAAAGGACAGACGGTGCTTCTGGCCAGCCACAACAATAAGGCAGTGGATGTGGTTATGGATCGTCTTCAGAATGAGATCTGTTTCCAGGGAGCTGTACGCACCGGCAACAAGGAATACCGCGGCCGCGCCGTATCTCAGATGAAGGAAACCCTCGGCCGAATTCACCGCCCGTCGCTGGACAATTTTGAAGACCAGTACCAGGAAGGCAAGCGGCTTTTAAAAGAAACCGACAAAATGCTCGCGCAGATCCGCGATGCCAGAGGCAGCATACAGTCATACCAGCAGGAAAAGCGAGGGATACTGGAAAAACTGCCCCCCGAAGAGCAGACGAAATTCAAAGATCTTTCCGCCCCATTCAACGAGCAGGATAAATCTCTGATGAACGAGGTCTTATCCAACCTGGTGGAAGAACTGCGCTGCCTGATTGCGGATCGTAAAAAGCTGGACTCGGAAATCCGAGAGATATTTGCCGATAATGGTGAAACTTACCCGGTGTTGAGGGCTGTTAAACAATATGAAGATCAGTGGGGACTGTTTGCCGGCGGGCTTTTCCACCGCGCTCAAATATCTTCTTTGAAGGAAGTAACGGAATTCTGCGCCGAGGCATGCCGTCTATTGCTCGTGGTGAAATCCTTCAGTGAATTAAATCAGGCCAGGCTGGCCTTTAGAACGGTCAAAAGCGCGTTTGACGAAACCACCGCGTCGTTTTCCGAAGAGCAGACTGGCGGCGTGCTGGCTATGGAAAATCTTTCAGAACCGGAATTCAGCACCTTCAAACAGCGCATCGTGTTGGCAAAAATAGCGTTTGACCGCCTGCAATCCGGCTCGTTTGGTTTCTTTGATAAGGTGTTGACCGCGCTGCGGATCAAAAATCCCGGGAAAAAACTGGCAGGGGAACTCCTGTCTATTTATTCGATGTTAAATATCCGGCGGCCGGGGTTAGAAGCGTCAGATGTGCCGGATGCGGCTTTTATCGAAGCGCTGACAGAACTGAACCATCTGGCGGAAGCCAACGATTTGTTGCGTCAGATCAATACCTGCCAGGAAACCCTTCACCGTGCTGACCTCGCGTTCAAAGAAATCTGCCTGAACATACCGCCAGAAATTTCTGCCGAATTCGAACGGATGGACCTGTCCGAATTTGATCCGTCCAACCTGTGCGCCCGACTGGAAATCATCGGCTCACGCGCCGCGGAAAGTGCCGCAAAACTTTCGGTGATACTGGAACGCGCCTCTTCCTTTATTATCCGCAATTCCTATCAGATCCAGGCCATTGACGAATTTAAGAATCAATCCGCCGGCAAAGAATGGGACGGATTCGGGCTGCACCCAGACCTCACCGAAGATCAGGCACTTGACCGGCTTCAGTTGTGGCAAAAATTGTTGGTGATCTGGGAAGCCAACGCGGTGATCCAAAACGCCGAAGCCCGGTTGAAGAATTGGCCATCTGAAGAGCAAGCTCTGGCCGATAACAAAAAAGCCAGTGATGAATTATTCAAGCTGGCCGGACAGTTGATGCAGGCCACATGGTATGCCCGCGCTAATGAAACACCAAATTCTGTTTTGACCGGGACGGAAGATTACATCGCCGCCGTGCGTGAGCTGAGCGAAATAGACTTTGCCGGCGAGCACGACCGCTACATCGCGTTAAAGGATTCGGAACGCCGGAATTTTGTTAATGCCCTTCAGATGTTCCCGATTTGGGCCATCACTAACCTTACCGCGCGCACCAACTTCCCCCTCGAACCCGGCCTGTTTGACCTGTTGATCATTGATGAAGCCTCGCAGTGTGACATCCCTTCCGCCCTACCGTTGATCTATCGGGCCAAAAAAGTGGTGATAATCGGCGACCAGCATCAGCTTCATCATGTATCAAGACTAACAGCACAACTGGATATCCAACTGGGGCAAAAGTACGGAGTAGGGCTTGAGTCATACTCGTATCGCACACACTCGCTGTATGACCTCGGCAAACGCTGCGCCGGCCTTCAGCCGGGCGCCATTTTGTTGAATGAACACTACCGGTCGGATCCTCGGATCATCACCTTCTCGAATGAGATGTTCTACGATAACCGGTTGATCATCAAAACCGATCTCACCCGCCGGGGTTTCAACCGGGAATTCTTGAATAATCGCGGGGGCGCGTACTGGCTAAATACCAAGGGAAATTTCCAACAACTAAATAGCCGCAGCGCCTTCAACACCGCCGAATTAGACAAAATCGCCGAACTTGTTCCCGCATTGCTCAAAGCATTGGATGTTGAGGGGCATAAGAACGCGACGATCGGGATTGTCACTCCGTTCCGTGAACAGGAGAACCGCATCAACAACTGGGTGGGAAAAACGTTTAGTGGGAACAACCGCATTCGTTCAGGAACAGCCCACCAGTTCCAGGGGGATGAATGCGACGTGATCATATTTTCGACGGTAATGACAGATGGCATTTCCAGCAGGTCCATCGGATGGTTGGAGAAATCATACGACCTGTTGAATGTGGCGTTGACCCGGGCGAGGGTCTGCCTGATCATCGTGGGTGATTTTGATTTTTGTTACAACGCCCTTACGCCAAAGAATATTTACAACCGACTGTCCCGGTACATCAAAGACAGGTGGGGCGGCGTGTACAATTCAGCCAACCAGCTTCCCATTATGGTTAAAGGAAACCGGGTGGAAATTCTGGGTACGCTGCTTGACCCATCACACCCTGAATCAAACCGCACCAACCTGATCCGTTTCATTCAATCCTGTCAGGATTATGTGTACTGGATTGACCCGTACTTTGATCAGGGGATCGTGGATTTATTTGATGACCTATACCAGGAAGCAAAAATTCCGGAAATATCGTCGTTCAAATTGCTCACCGCTGAACGCCAGGTGAAGAGTTTTGAAGGCAAACCAAAGCTCCGGCCAGATTCGATCATAAGGCTGCGGGAATTTCTCACCGACAAAGGAGTTGACCTACAAATGCGCGTGCTGCCCGGCGAAGCCCTTCCGCATGACCGGTTTCTGTACCATTCGGGTGGAGCGATCAACATGCCGCCGTTTGCCGGCGCCTATGGTAAACACCGCCACGTAAGTGAATACACCGCGTCAAATACAACCGTGGATATGTTTAATAATTACTGGGAAAAAGGGATTGAGATTGACGCGTATTAACTGGCAGGAAGCATATCAATATTCGGTTTCCGTAGTCTGGGAAAAAACATTTTCCCCGCCGGCATCAACCCTACAGCAAAAAATTTCTCATGCAGGGTAGATGCAAGCGGAAGGATATGTGTCTTTTAATCTGAAACCGAAATCCGCTTGCATCTACCGCAGGCAAATTCGGGTGATTGACATTGGATATGTACGTTTCCCGGCAGATCGCGGTTGATGCGGCGGGAATTGTGACATAAACTTATAGACAAATTAATCCCCCGCCGGCATCAACCCTACAGCAAAAATCTCTCATGCAGGGTTGTTGCAAGCGGGAGGATACGCGTCTGTAACCCTGAACCGAAATCCGCATGCATCTACCGCGGCAAATTCAAGTTACTGATCATGGATGGGATTACAACCTGCCGGTTCACAAACCCTAAGGGTCTTGAAGACCCTTAGGGTTTTAACATCCGGACATTCCACCGCCGACTCATTCAGGTGATTAACCATGGATGGAAGTATTTCCCAGACCAGCATGTAGTCAACTTGTTATCGGGGACAATTTAGCCTTGGTTTTGACACGAAAGAATTTCAAATGGTTTTGGGTGAATTATCCTCTGTTCGTGTATCATCCATATTGATTAAAACTTTTCTGTGATTACAGGGAGGAGAATCATATGGATCACGTAACTTCAATTTTTAACGAGTTTAAGATGATGATCAACGATAGACTGCTGCCAATAGGATTCAGTTTGAGTAGAGAACAATTGCCCGAAGGGTTTGGAAGCCGTTACATTGAGTATCAATCGGGGAATGTCGTTTTTCAATGGATTTGGGATGGAAGGGACGGATTGTTTAGAGTTGTATACTGCCATAACATTACAGAACATTCCTTCCCTGAGTGGAAGTGTATTGTTGAATTGCCATTCGATATTCATCAGAAAGATGTAGATATAAAAGAAGCCATCAAGAGTATCGAGGAACCATTTTCGGCGTTCTTGTCGGAATTTGCAGGAAAATAGATTTCATCATCTCTTAAGCTTAGATCAGGAAAAATGAGATCCTCACTATACCCGTCTCTCATTAATTTAATGAAGGGCGATTGACTATGGACGTATAAGTTTCCCGGCAGATCGCGGTTGATGCGGCGGGAATTGTGACATAAACTTATAGACAAATTAATCCCCCGCCGGCATCAACCCTACAGCAAAAAATTTCTCATGCAGGGTAGATGCAAGCGGAAGGATATGTGTCTTTTAATCTGAAACCAAAATCCGCTTGCATCTACCACGGCAAGTTTGGGTGATTGACATTGGGCATGTACGTTTCCCGGCAGACCCGCGGTTGATGCGGCGGAAACTGTGACATAATTTCATTGACAAATTAATCCTCCGCCGGCATCAACCCTGCCAGGTGGTTATCGCGTAGGGGTGGATGGCATCCACCCCGGGCAAATTCGGGCACGATTTCAATGGATACGTTCGCATACCAATCATGTCCGGGCGGATGCCATCCGCCCTAACGAATATTTGGTCTCCTTTTTAAGCCAACCGTATACATGTATGCCTGATGAAGATAGTACAATAAAAATTATTCTCAGCGGGTAATTCACAAACAAGCCGTTTTTCATGAGGTCGCCATGAATACTGCCCATACCAGAAAATTTTTCGCCATTGTCACTACCGCCGTTATCCTGATCGGAATGGGATCGGCCTTCAATCCCCTTCCCCCTGTCCCGTTGACAGTCGCCGCGGCGCGCCAGGACGCCTCCACCCCCACCCCCACCGGTGAGGCCGAAGTCACCCGATTCTTCGCCGATTTTGACGACGTTTCCTTCTATTACACCTCCACCCTCTCATCCAAAGTAACAGCCCGAAAAGTGGAAGCAGCCGCAGACGTCAACAACCCGGCCACACCGCGCATGGACGTGTTCGAATTTGACAATTATCCGGTCATCTCGCGTGTCAAACCGCGCATCAACGTCTTTGCCGTGCAGGAAATCAAAGACCTGGGCGGGGTGACGGCCGTCAAGCAGCTCCAGAACCTCGACAACCTGATCGGTACCCAGGTGCCAAACCCGCCGGGCGCCTACCCCGCGCTGCTGACCGAACCGTCCACCCAGTTGATGCGCGCCGGCCTGCGGTACGTCAACTTCCAGAACGGCTCGGGCATCCGCTATCTCTCCGAATACGGCGAGCAACCCTGGCCGCTCGACAACACAGTGCTCTTCTACACCTATCAGGGCATCACGGGGGATGGGGCGTACTACGTCAGCGCGGTGCTGCCAGTCACCCACCCCGGGCTTGAAGGGGATGACGGCTTCACCAAACTGAGTGAAGACCCGGCGAAATTCCAGTCCAATTACCCGGCGTATGTGGATTATGTTCAGAAGCAGTTGAACACCGAACCGCCGAACGCCTTCACGCCCAACCTGGCCTCGCTGGACGCGATGATGAAGAGCCTTTCGATCGGCAAAGCCACACCATCCCCCGCCAAACCCACCGCCGTGCCCACTATGACCATCACCAATTCGCCCTCGGGCTGCACGAACGAAGCCTCATTCGTGGCCGATGTCACCGTGCCGGATGACACATCCTTCCCGCCGGGCGCCAACTTCACCAAGACCTGGCGTCTGAAGAATGTGGGCACCTGCACCTGGACGCCAAAGTACAAGCTCGTCTTCCAGAGCGGTGACGCCATGGGCGCGCCGGCCGCCGTCACGCTGACCAATGCCAATGTGCCGCCCAATTCCAACCTGAACGTCTCCGTCAAGCTGACGTCACCGCAAGATCAGGGCACCTATCAGGGGTTCTTCAAAATGCGCGCGCCCGATGGAACCGTTTTCGGCATCGCCCCCAATGGCAGCAATCCATTCTGGGTGCTGATCAACGTGGTACCACCCAGTGTGGATACCCCCACCGTTGTCCCGGGAGTGACATTGATTCCCATAGTACCCAAATTGACGCTGGTGGTGCCGCCGGTGCTCATTCCGCCCAGCCCGTAATCCATTAAGGAAAAATAACAGGCTGATATAATCACCCGGCATGTTATCAGGATGCCTTCGGGCAGATACGTGCGTCCATTACAGTTGCAGAGCACCCCATGTGAAATTACAAACCGGTGAATCCAAATTATAAGAGGAATAGAATAATGGCAGCTCATAATCGTTGGTGGGAGATCGGCGAAATCGTTTTCGGGGTCCCTTTTCTGCTGGGCATCGGCCTGAATATCGCTTTACCCCTTTCTATTTACCCCGCGGCATACCAGCCTGCCGGTATCGCCATCGGCGCACTTTTGATCATTGCCGGGGTGAGTCTGATCTCCGCCGCGCGCCGTGAAATGGCGCGTTTTCAGCAGCCTACCGACCCCGGGCAGCCCACCACGGGTCTGGTCACCACGGGAGTGTACGGTTTTTCGCGCAACCCGTTATACCTGGCGGCGGTACTGATATTCGCCGGACTGGCCATCGCGTTGAATAACCTCTGGGTGTTGGGTGGCACCGTTATCGGCGTCATCGTGTGCCATTTTATGCTGATCGCCCCCGAAGAGCGCTATCTTGATGAGAAATTCGGTGACGATTTCGCGAAGTACACGGCACACGTCAACCGGTGGTTGGGCCGGCGGTAAGCACCCGGTTATTTTTTAGCCGGCAGCCGCGTGACTTCGTCCCATAGATGACATAGCGTCAGCACCGGGTGTTGCCAGATCATGCGCGGCCCCGCGTAGCGCATCACCTGCCGCACCTTTTCGCGCATGTCCGGTTTGTAGCAATGTACGGGACACCGTCCGCATACCGGTTTGTTTTCCTGAAACTTGCATTTATCCAACCGCTTGAGGGCATAGTCCAACAGGGTACGGCAATCGTCACATAAACCGTCAGGCGTGTGATGGTTGTCACGGCAATAGATGCCGGTCATGATTCGCAGAGTTTCGCGTTCGCGGTCTAGGCGGTTCAAGGATGTAGGCAAGGTTATATCTTCTTTTATCCAGTAAATTCAATTTCGTTGCAATACCATATCAGTATTGATAAATTACTCCAATGAAATCCGGGTTAAATCCGTTCCGCCTCAAACTGTGACTGCATCGCGTCCAGAAAACGGAACAGGTATGTGTTAATTTCAGGGTAATTGTGACTCCGCAGCGCGGCGGCGCTCTGCACAAACGGCAGGCTATTGTACGCCTCCAGCTCGCCACCGCAGTTAGCGATCATCCCCTCCACCGATTCACGGGTGAATTCCAGATGGCACTGGAAGCCGTAGACCTTCGGCGTGTAACGCACAATCTGCCGGGGGCAGCCCTTGCTGACAGCCAGCACGGCGGATTCGCTGGTGAGGCCCGGCATGTCACCATGCCAGTGGCCGGAGGGGAACTCCGGCGGGAAGGATGAGAAAACCGGGTCGGCTTTACCCTCGTCCGTCAGAGTGACGTCAAACACGCCGATCTCGCGCTGCGGGCTATGGTCAAAGTGCCCACCCAGCGCCTCGCCGATAAGCTGCGCGCCCAGGCACACACCCAGCACGTATTTGTCTGTGTATATACAGTCGCGGATGAAGTCAATCTCTTCCTTCGCGTGGAAATGCGGGCATTCCGCTTCGGTGGTGGACGGGCTTTGCGGCCCGCCCATCACGATCAGGTAGTCCAATCCGGCCGTGGTGGGCGGCAGCGCGTCATCGCGGTAGAAGCGCGTAAAGGTAATGGTATGACGGTGCTCAATCCCCCAGGTCAATATGGCGCCGGGCGTTTCAAAGGATTCGTGCATGAGTATGTGGATGTTCATGCCGATATTATATAAGGAAGGAACGCGCGAGGAAACCGGTTGCGGGGAAAATCACCCGAATGGGGAAGGGAAAAATAAAACCGGGTGGTGTTGATTTCGACACCATCCGGTAAAAATCCATATTTCTTTACACCCTATTTCATCATCCGCAGGGCGATGAACGCCGCGGCCACATACGCGCAGGTCTTGGGGATCATCAGCATCCCCAGCAACGGGACGGCCGCAGACCACAAAATCACCGGCGCGTAGAACAGGTACGAGAGGGCGATCATCCAGCCGATGAGCTCGAATGGTTTATCGCCCGCTTTGCGTGCGTCTCGCAGGATCAACGCCATCACGCCCAGCCCCTGCACCACCAGGAAGCTGTTGCGCAGCAGGCTCCAGCCATAGGGCGGCGTCAACGCCTCCCACTGGTTCTGCGGGAAGGCCATAACCACAAGGCGGACTATGCCGGCGGCGATCAGCGCCCACTGGAACCAGCCCATTTTCTTGTTAAAGCGCACCCGCCACACATCCACCAGCAGCATGTAAAACACGGTGACCGTCACCGCGGTGCTCAACGCGCCGATGCCCACCAGCGCTGAATTGGCTTCCAGTCCGCCATTTAGAATGGCGAACGCCCTGAAACCCACGTGACCGCTGTCACCCAGCGCCAGCATCACGAACATCCACAGCAGCCTCGTGAAAACCGGCCGGTTTGCCGCGGCTGTCTTGCCGAAACGCGCCAGCATCAGCCCCACTACCGTCCAGATGGTCAGCAGGTAGGCAATATTGAATACCAGTTCCACCATTGTTCGTAATTCCGAACTCATTCTTCACCTCCACCATTAATCCGGCTGCCAGGGGGCAACCGTTGTCATATCCACTTCGCTGGTCTTCGGCGCTGTTCCGGTGACTTTCCACCACAGTTCACGCAGGGCCCCGCGTACCAGCACACCCGTGGTGAAAACATTCCCCTCAATTCCGGTCTTTCCGTCGGTGGCCGGTCCGGCCAGCCACACGGCTTTCTTCGCCGGCTCCTCCGCCGGTTTGGCCCACATGCGCACAATGACAGGGAAGGACTTCAATTTTTCCTCCGACCCGGCGATCACCTCATTGCGCACCAGCAGATCCGTGAGCACCATACCGGGGTTGAGCGCGAAGATGCCGATGCCCGTCTGGTCTTTGTTTTCGGCCGCCAGCGCCTTTGTGAAGTGCCGGATCCACACCTTTGACGAGCCGTACGCGTTCTGCCATGGGGCGGGTTTGTTGTAGCCCATCCCAAGCATGTTGATCAGCTTACCGCCTCCCTGCTTTTTAAAGTGGGACAAAGCCGTGATCGACCCGTAATACGTACCCAGAATATTGGTGCGCACCACGCCTTCAAATACGCGCGGATCGAACTGCGCGGTCGGGCCGTAGGGGCCGGTCACCCCGGCGTTGTTCACCCAGATGTCGATTTTGCCGAACTCCTTTACCGCCAGCGCGGCCAGTGACTGAACCTGCGCGAGGTCCGCCACGTCGACGGACATACCGGCGGCCTGCCAGCCCCGCGCGCGAAAATCCGCCGCGGTCTGTTCCACCGCCTGCGCCGAGCGTGACGAAACCACCACGGCCGCGCCTTCGGCCGCATACGCCTGCGCGATGGCCAGCCCGAGTCCGCGCGTGCTACCGGTGATCACTGCCACCTTGCCAGTCAAAATACCCATAATCACACCGTCCTTTCAGTCCAATCCCGATGCCGGAGCGGCTTCGGTGGGATCAACAGGTAGAGTATTGAAGGAAGAACCAAAAACTTTGAAAGCGTATACCAGCGCGAGCAACTGCACCAGCGCGCCGGTCCAGAACGAGAGAGTGGCGGTCATATCATAGGCGAAGCCGGCCCACAACGGGCCGATCCCCCGGCCGAGCGCCTGAAAGGAATTGTTCATCCCCATGGCCGTGCCCTGCCCGCCGCGCGCGCGTTTGCTGATCAGCGAGGTGACCGACGGCGCGAGCAGCACATTGCCCATATTGAACACCAGCGCGCTGATGATCAACATCGGTTTTACGGATGCCAGCGCCATACCGATGAACCCGAGTATGCCCACCAGCAATCCTCCCTTAATGATCCGTGTTTCACCAAAGCGGCGGGTCAACGGGCCGATCACAATACCCTGCTCGATCACCGAAACCAGACCCAGTCCGCCCATCAACAGTCCCACTTCAGAGGGACCCATAGAGAAGTGCTGCCCGCCATAGAGTGAGAATACCGATTCCATATTGGCCAGGGCGAATGCCAGCAGAAAAGCCATGGCCATCAGGAAACCGGATGGTCCTTTCAAACCGGCAGCCAGTGAGCGGAAGAAGGGATCGCGCTTCGCGTCCACATGGTGTTTGCGGGCTTCAGCAGGCAGTGATTCGGGGAGGAATAGATGAATGAACGGCGCGGCCAACAGAGCCAACAAAGCGCTGGCAAAGAATGGGATGGAAAGGTTGATCAGCTTTCCGGTAGAAGGGTCGGTGGTCACCTGCAGCAGCGGGGTGAGCCAGCCCGGCAATGGCAGCGAAATACCCGTCAACAAACCGCCCAGCATAGGCCCGAAGATCATCCCCAGCCCCATTGAAGCGCCCATCAGCCCTACTCCTTTGGAACGGTCGTCGGGCGTGGTGATATCGGCAATATACGCCATGGCTGTAGGCAACGCGGCAGAAGAAAGCACGCCAGCCAGTGTACGCGAGAGGGTGAATTGCACAATATCCTGCGAGAGCCCCTGCAGTATAAAAGCCAGAAAGTAACCAAATATCCCGGTCAACAATACCGGCTTGCGGCCGATACGGTCAGAGAGCCGACCCCACATGGGCGCGAACAAAAACTGCATCAGCGAGTACAATGACATCATCAACCCCAGGGCGCTGCCCGAGGCTTTGAAATGAATAATGTAAAATGACATCAACGGTAACGCGATGCCGAACCCCAGCATCACGATCACCAGCGAAGCGGCAAGGAGAATTTTTGCGGTCTTTTGTTGTTCCGGTTTCACGAATAATTTCCTTTTGAACAAATTTAGTTAATTGTCTTGAATAGTTAAGTATTCTTATATATAATCGGGTAATGAAATCCTGTCAAGATGGTGGAACAGTTGAAATGACAACGAATGAAATTGATGACGCGATCATGGAGTGGACAGCCGTCTTTGTGCGTCTGTGGATGCATGATGTGAACAATTACACCCGGTCCGCCGGCCTGTCTTTCGGTCAGATGAATTTAATGCTGCACTTGCATTACAAAGGAGCCTGTGAAGTCAGCGGCGTTTCGGAGGTGATGCAGATGACCGCTCCCGGCGCCAGCCAGATGGTGGAGCGCATGGTACAGCAGGGCCTGGTGACACGCAGCGAGGTGCCGGGTGATCGGCGTGTGCGAATTGTCTGCCTCACGGAACAGGGGAAGAACGTGGTAAATGAGTGCATCCATCTTCACAGGAAATGGGTTCACGATCTTGGACAGTCGCTTTCGGCAGAAGATCAGGCACAGGCCGCGCGGATCATGCGTCAACTCACAGAAAACGCCGCCAGATTGACACCAGCCGAATAATTCAAGCACATCCTGTACTTCTTCCTTTCAGGTTAGAGATTTCTTAAATTCCGGTTTTTTGTAAGGCCTTTCTGGAAAGAAAACGTTACAGCTTACATTTTTTTACATTTGGTTCAGAAATTGCCCTTAATCCGGTCGTAAAACTATAGTATTTTTAACCTTAATGTACTATTCTATACGTACATAACCGTTTTCCGACAGCTTTCTTCGGATAAAGGCACATTGTGGTTTATCAGGGGTCGGTTGACCAGTCAGTAAAGAAGCCTGAGGGGTGCGTGAACAGGCCGGGTCGCCGCCATAAAGTCAACCTGACTGCCAGAAAACCCGGTGCCCATCAGTCGCAACGTCCCACGAATCACCGGAACACCGTAGGCGCGAGCCAGAGAACGTCAGACCGCTGCCCACCGATCAAACATCCGGTGCCATGAGCCACCTGGAATCATCCTGATTCCCCATATCGTGATCGCAAAGCCTGACACGTCACCGCCACCCTACGCCGGTTGTATTTTTTTTATCTTTTTGATCGGATAAAAAGGAATGGAGTGACCCCCATGCGAATGACAATCAGACAAAATCATAATCATGTAACGACCCAGACAAAACCACGCGACCCCGGCCTTCAGGTTCTGGATTATCTGGGCGAAATGAGCCGCGTGGACACAGAAGAAGAAGCCATTCAGCGCATCACACAGTTATTCCGGTTTATTTTTTCCGGTCAGGAAGTGATCTATGTCTCGCTGCATGGCGACCTGATCGTGGCGGTCGAACCGGCTGACACACCGCCCGAAGTCTCCGTCTCGCTTGTGCAACAATCGAAAAGCACAAATCCCGGGTTGCCTTCCCATGGTATTCTGGCCAGCTATATATTTCCCATCACATCACTAACCGGAACACTCGGACTGGTAGCACTGCTAAAAACCAGCGCCCACTCATTGGAACAGCACCTGCTGGATATGGGGCGGATGGCCGCGCTGTATTCCGGTGTGGTAATCTCTAACATTCGTTCCATGCAGAGATTGCGCGAAGATGAGAAACTGCTGCATAAACAGGGTAATGCTGACGCGCAATCCGGCCTTTCGAGCCGCCGGTACTTTTTTGAGATCGCCGAAGCAGAGTTCAAACGCTCCAAACGCTACGACCGTCCGCTGAGCGCCATACTTATGGACATCGACAATTTTAAGACATTGACCAAACAATATGGCCCAGAAACCGGCGATCGCATAGTGCATGAGATCTCACGTATCTTGACAAAAGAACTGCGCGATTCCGATATCCGCGTTCGGTTGGGCGGACAGGAACTGCTGGTTCTGTTACCCGAGACCAGCCTGCGCTACGCACAAACATTGGCAGAACGGCTGCGCAAACGGGTTTGCGAAACAGCTTTTGCCATGGAAGATTACACGGTGAACATCACCATCAGTCTGGGTGTGGTCGGGCTGACCCGAAGCGTGAAGTCTTTGGAAGAATTCATCAACAATGGAGACCAGGCATTGCACCGCGCCCGTCATTCCGGCGGGAACCAGGTTTCCACCTGGGGTACAGTGACCCCCGAATACCAGTCAATGGTCATCCTTCAAGAAACTGACCACCGGATTGGCTTCTACTAAAGCCACCCTCTCCCTCTTTTACTGGATTCGTACTGGCAACCTTCAGGGTGGACCACCCGGCCCACCCTGAAAAGTAATACCGCCATCAACAAAGGCACATATATTGCAACCCAATCCCTGTCAAAATTGAAAGTTGTCCTCCTTTCTCCGGGAAGTTATAATCTTCATTAATTATTTGATTAATCAACCTGTGGAGAAGATTTTTTCATGCCTGTAAACGTGACGGCAACGTACGCCCGCATCCATCTGGGGGAATTATTCACGGCAGCCCGTAAGGAGCCTGTCTTCATTGAACGCGACGGGCAGCCTTTAGCCGTTTTGCTTTCACGTGAGCAGTTCGACCACCTCAACGCCCTGGAAAAACCACCGGATTGGCGCACCCTGGTGGCACAATCGCGCGAATTCGTTCGAGAAGATCTGGCCGGCCGACTCCTTGCCCTGCCGGAAGAAGTGATCACCGAATTGCGGGAGGACAGAAATGAGCAGTCAGATCATCTGTATTGATCCCGGCCCGGTCATTCAACTCACCACGTTTCCACGCAATAATGCTATCAAAACGCTGTGGGACCGTTGGGAAAAAGAACAGCGGCGTATCCTGGCGCCATCCAACCTGTTCTATGATGTCACCAATGTATTGGCCGCGTACGTTCGACAGGGTATGCTGAGCCCGCGCACCGTACAGGCCATTCTTCAAGCCTGCCACGCCCTCCCCATCCATCTGGTGGATGATCCGGATATTCAGACCCGCGCGCTGCAACTCACCGGAAGGTACAACCTGCCCATCGGCTGCGACCCGCATTATCTGGCATTGGCCGAAAAGTTGGATAAAGAATTGTGGACGTATGACCGGCGGTTGGCGATGGTTGTCAATCAGGCAGGGTCGGTTGCGCGCGTGCGTTGGATCGGTAGAAAACAGGAATTGGCTACGGTTTGATATTCATCTACCCACCGGGTTCCTTAAAACACAATTTTTGCCCTTGTAATTGGACTGTGAATAGTTTAGACTTACATTTAAGTTACATTTCTGTAGCTTAATTGCCATTGGTTGGTTGGACAGAGCGAATTTCATTGGGGCAGATGCGTATCTGGACGGCTTTGCCACAACCTGAAAGAAAGGAGAATATCTGATGAGCGTTATGCCATCCTATTCTGAAAAATCTGCCCTCCCCACCGGTCTGGATCTTGACAGACTTGATCCGGCTACTCCCCGCCGGAGGGTAATGATCATTGATGACGAACCTGAAACCGTCGGGTTATTGAAATATATACTGTCGAACGCGGGTATTGACGTTGCTGGCGCCGACAGCGGTCAATCGGCCATCGACAAGGTCTCACGCATTTGGCCAGATCTAATCCTGTTGGATCTGATGATGCCCGATATGGACGGCATGGAGACCTTTGCCAACCTGCGAAAACTTACCCCCGCGCCAGTGGTCATTGTTTCAGCAAAAAACCAGAAAGAAGATATCGTCAAGGGGCTGCAAATGGGCGCTGACGATTACATCACCAAACCATTCCACCCGGCCGAACTGGTAGCCCGCGTAAATACTGTGGTCAACCGCTCACGGCAGGTTTCCGCGCCGGCTGGCCGCGTGGAATTTCCGAACATTGATATGAGCCTTGACCCAGATACCCGTGAGGCCAAAGTCCGCGGCGAAACCATTCCCCTGGCACGCCGGGAATTTGACGTGCTCTACTGCCTGGGCCGTCACACTCCCCGCTGGGTGGACCACGCCACCATCGCCGAAGAGGTATGGGGACAGAACGACCCGAAGGCGGTCAACCGAATTAAATATGTCATCTACCTTCTGCGGCGAAAGCTGGAAGTTAACCCGTCCCGCCCGCAGTTGATCCTGGCGCGCGAAGGTCTGGGATACAAGCTGGCTTCTGACCGCTCGATAGCTTAAGCAACAATAGGGATTTTCTCCCTATTAATGGCAAAAAGGGCATTGGCGGATGCCCTTTTTGTATTAATTACGAGAAGCCGTTGATCTGGTGACGGGAGGGTTTCACCGGATCATTTGCTTTTTCCACCGCCGCTGCCGCCCCCTGAATTTCCTGTTGTACCGGTTGAGCTTCCTGAACCGTATCCGTTTCCTGTTGTGTTACCACCGGTTGAATGGCTGCCAGATCCATAATTCTGACCATTGCCGGCAGGAAGCATGGTAGCCGGTGGTGTCGGCGTACCGACCCCCAACTTCAATTGGTCTTGCGTTTGGTCACGGGTCTGGTCTTGCGTTTGGTCACGGGTCTGGTCTTGCGTTTGATCGCGGGTCTGGTCCTGCGTTTGATCCAGGCTGCCGTTCTGACCATTTGTTTTTTGGGTCGCGGTTGAGTCAATCCAGTTGTTTACCTGTCTGGTTTGTGTTTCAAGCATTGTCCTCACCCGAATTTGTGCCTGCGAATATTGACCCTCCGAACGGGTTTGTAATTGTTCCATCAGCCGGATCTGTTCCTGTAATTGACTTTGAAGTCTTTGCAGCTCGCCTGAGTTTTTCGTCTGCGCGGCAACAGCCAGATTCAGGGCATTATTGAGGTGAGTTTCAAGCCGGGAAAATTGCTCATCATCAGGCAACCTGTTCAGTTCCAGCATTTTTACCGTTTCCTGCAGTCGTGTTTCGCTAAGTGCCAGCTCCAGATTGAACAGGTCTTCTTCATTTGAAGCCAGTGACGCGCGGAAATCTTCTGTCGCTAATTTCAACGGATAGAGAAACTCATCCGGAAGGCTGTTTTGTGACGCGGAAACAGATAGCGCGCCGCCGCTGAAAAACAATACCAGGGCTGTAATCACTGAAATCAAAGCGGGAGACATTTTGTAACCGTCCTTTCCAGTACCGAATAATTGTTTGATCCGATTCTGAAAAGTATGACGTGATTCTTGCGAAGCAGATACGCGCATCTGCTCAATTTGGGCCAGATACCGCGCCCTGTTGCGCCCGGCTTTCTCAGCGTCACGCACAGGGCGAAAGTTGCGCAGCGATCTCAGTTCTTCCTCAATTTTCGAGAAATCGTCCGGCTTATCAGATTTCATTAGAATCCTCCTGCCGTCCCAATGTCTTCTGTAAAACGGATAAACCCCGGTGCTGTAATGCCTTCACGGCGCCTACCGGTTTCTGAAGAGCCCTGGCAATATCCTCCAGATCCCAGCCTTCGATATACCGTAACGTTATGACCATTCGCTGGTCCGGTGTAAGGTTCATGATATGTTCGCGGATAGTTGCGATTTGCCACTTGTAATCCACGCTTTCCTCCACGTGAATTGCATCTTTGATCTCCAAACGGTCTTCAATGCTTTCTTCTTTAATACTGGCCTGGCTTCGATAGATGTCATTGATCCAGTTGTGGGCAATTCTGTACAAATATGCCCTTATATTTTCGCTGGGACCTTTTTGGTTTTGTAAAGCGTTAAGAAACCTGGTGAAGGTTTCTGCCACGCAATCTTCCGCCATTTCTGAATTGCCCAGCAGGCGATAGGCGAAGGCAAAGATGCCGGAGCTATAGCGATCATAGATCTCGACAAGGACATTCTGGTCCAGATTGCGGGCACCACGCACTAATTCGTCATCGGTATACGCAGACATAGTCTGTTTATAAGTATGACGCCTTTCCGGCAAAATGGATACTCACAATACGGAATTAATGGCAAAAAAGGCATCAAATGATGCCTTTTTTGCGTAAAATTTTTGGGCCAACTAGTATTCGGCTCTGGACCCAAAATGAGGGAGGGGAGGATTATTTTTGGATGGGTTCTCCGCAATGCGGGCAAAAACCCCAGCCCGATTGAAGGCTGGCACCGCATTTGGTACAGGGACATGTTGCCGCAACGGCAGCCGGGGAGGGTTGGCGCACAATGCGATAAAGAATAATGATTCCCAGTACCATAAGGATACCAAATCCGAGAGGAAAGAGCAATCCAAAAAGCATAAAAGCGCCGCTCATAAAACCACCACCAGGGAACATGCGATAACCTCCATTAAATTGACGGTTTCCCATCAAACCGCCGGATTCATAATCGTGATTGAATCGGGGCATCATCTGCGGGCCGGAATAACGGTCGAACCCGTGATTTGGACAATCGTTGCTTTGCTGACGGTTGTACTGACCCATCATGCCCTGCCCCTGACGATTCTGGCGGCCGTATGGGCGGTTGCTATCCTGACTGTCGTCATCCGTGTTATTCGAGCGTGGGCCGGTGGTATCCGGCTGTCCCTGTGCGGGATTGCCGGACTGACCGGCAATGGCCGCCTGCCCGGGCAGATTTATAGCCGTTTGCTGAAACCCGAATCGGGATCCACTGACAAACCCGGCAGCGGCGATCAATAAGACCGCCAGTATGGCTAATAATACTTTGACTAATCGATTCATGGCTCTCCTTGTACCCGTAAGAAAATTTGCTTCATTTTGGATAGTCACACTATAACGTGAGGTTGTGAAGAATTTATGAATCCCATGTAAATGCCAGTTAATCATTTTCACAGATTATTTTTAGATTCTTCCAAGCTGGTTTTAAGGTTTACCTGCAAAAATGAAAATACAGACCGTTCAGGTGTCCCTGAGCGGTCTGTCTATTAAGGTGTTCTGGCAGGGTTGATACCGGCGGGGGATTAATCTATCTATGATTCCAGGGTATTCTTCTCGCCCGCGTTCGCGTCAATCGCAGGCCTGCAGGGAAATGAATAAACCTATAATAAATCGCCCGAATTTGCCGCGGTAGAAGCAAGCGGATTGATGTCAATATCAAAAGAAGTGTTTCCTCCCGCTTGCTTCTACCCTACCAGAATCTTATATTGAAGGGCAAACCCCACCCTCATCCCGGCCTTCCCCCGTTCCGGTGGAAGGTGACTTTTTCGTGCGGATTTCCTTTTCCATTCGGCAATTTTTCCTGTAAGGTGGTGTTGAACGCACAATCGTCAAACCTTACCACTCAAATGATTTTCGCCATTACACGTAAGCGGCTTGCACTGGATGTTTTTTTCCAGTGTCAACCCACCAAAGGTTGCCGGTCAACGAGCGCGTCCATTTGCCCATTGACCGGCAAACCCCACCCTCATCCCGGCCTTCCCCCGTTCCGGTGGAAGGTGACTTTCTCGCGCGGGTTTCTGTTCTTATCCGGCAATTGGGTGTTTTTATCATCTACACGGCTTTTCCTTTTTTTCTCAACCACCCCCGAACTAATACAATTGCAACGCCTATCAAAAACCCCGGAACAACATATATCATTATATCCAGCATGCGGTTGAGCCTGTTCCCGAATGAATCCTGCCCGCCTGCCCAGATCAACCAGTCTGACCGCAGTTGTTGCCGCAATGACCGTCCCCCCGCCGTGTTGGTCAGAACGATCAATCCTTCCCCTTTCTCCGGCAGGGTTGTCACCACGGAATGCCAGTTGGGCATGTTCGTGCCGGTATGGCTGACTTCCAATATCTTATCCGGACCAATCTCCTGGATCATAAAACCCAACCCGTATGGCAGCGGATTTTTTATGTCTTTCTGGGGTTCAAACATTGACTTCAACGTTTCCGGATTCAATACGGGATTCGTAATTTTGTCATCATAGGCCGAGAGGATTGCCAGAGCCCACCGGGAAAGGTCGTCAACGGTGGTATATAAACCGGCCGCCGCCTGAGCGGCAAAATATCGGGCGGGCACCGGGTTCCCGGAATTGTCATAAACAACAGCCATGTTTTTCTGCACCGATTCATCGCGAACAAAACGGCTGTTTTCCATCTTCAATGGATCCAGTACTTTCTCCTGCATGTATGTTTCAAAAGATTGCCCCGTTGTCTGTTCGATCACATATTGCAACAGGGTGTACGCGCCGCCGGAATACACATATTGACTGCCCGGCCGGTAGACGATGCGTACCGCTTCGCCTCTGGCATCATTCGCGGAGGCCAGTGATTCTTCCAGTGTCTGTAGATCTTCCAGCTTTTCCACACCCGCATAGCCGCCAACATTAGCAATTCCGGATGAATGGCTTAACATCCGCCGGATGGTGACTTCGTTTTCATCAAAATTTGACGGAGGGAAGTGCCAGTCAGGGATATACCGGGTGACGGGCTGATCCAGTTCCAGAACACCCTGCTCCACCAGGTCCATGACCGCCCAGGCCGTGAAGGATTTTGAGATCGAAGCGACCTGAAACACGGTGTTATCCGTTATCGGGATCTTCTGTTCCGCGTCCTGATATCCATACCCTTTGATCCGGAAGATTTTCCCTTCATGGATAATCCCAACCGCCACAGCCCCCTTCCCGTTCCTGCGGATATGGTCAGACACAGTCCTGTCAACATATCCCGCGAAGGCATCCACATCCCCCTGTTTCGCTTTGGGAATATCGACAAAACCGAAGGCGGCAATAATTAGAACGGAAATTATGAACAGGATACTGTTAATTTTTAAAAATGAAACAGATTTCATGTAAAAATCTCCAAATGGCATTTCTGTCCTCGCGAAATCACCATCATAATCGATTTTATGATTTGCCAAATTTTCGAAGATTCGTAGGGGAAAATATCCCCGGTCAAATGTAAATCCGGATAATTGGGTGATACGTTTCCTCTGCAGGGTTGATGCCGGCGGAGGATTAATCCGTCTATTCCCTCAGGATGCCATTTCCGCCGCATCAACCGCGGCCGATTGGGAACCGTACCTATAAATGATTAAATCCCCGAAATTATTGCGGTAGATGCAAGCGGATTTCAGTCTCAGGTTAAAAGACACATATCCTTCCGCTTGCATCAACCCTACCGGGATAAATTGTCCGCAGGTGGGGTTGATGCCGGTAGGGTTTAATGCTTCCGCTCTCGTAAAACTCAATTCCCGCCGCGTCAACCTCAGGTCTACCGGGAGACGGTCTCATACAGAGAAAATCACCCCGAGTTTGCCCGGGCGGGCGCGGCCCGCCCCTACGTAATTTAAGCCGAGATTATTACAAACAATCCACTTCGCCTATGCGCAATTTACCCAGGATTACCTCTACCCTGTTGGCCTTCTTCAACCGGTCCGCTGGCAGCAGTGATCCCCTGACCGGTTCGCCGTTCAGCGTCATCGATTTCACGCCTTTGCACACGCCGTCCGGGTTCTTAACCACAATTTCCACCGTCTTACCGCGGAACACACGCACGGCTTTGAACCCCGGCCAGGTTGACGGCACACACGGGTCGATGCGCAGCCCATCAACTTCGGGGCGGATGCCCAGAATGTACTGTGTGGCGGAATAATATGCCCATGTGGCTGCCCCGCTCAACCAGCTGGTGCGGGCGTTCCCCGGCCGCGGTGACACACTGGCGTAGGTGGTCTGTGCCTGCGCGTACGGTTCGCATTGACGAATCTCGGCGCGGTCATTGTAGGCAGCGGGCATGAAGGCCCGGTAATACTCGTAGGCGCGGTCGCCGTTGCCCAGCATGCATTCCGCCATCACACCCCAGCCCTGCGTGTGGTTGAAAATACCGGCGTTTTCCTTGATTCCGGCGTTAAACAGCACCGCGCGCATCACATCTATGGATGTTTTCTTGAAAGGCGGCGCCGAAAGCATCAGCCCGTAGGGTGTGGCCAGCTTATCCTTGACGGTCTGCATGGCCGTCTTTGCCTGTTCCGGCGTGGCCGAACCGCTGATCACCGACCAGACCTGGGTGTTGAAATACACCTGGCCTTCGGCGTAGTTCTTTGTGCCATACACAGTACCGTCTTCGCCGATGGCCCAGATGAACCACTTTCCGTCCCAGCAGTGCTTCTGGATATTGGCTTGCAGCATGTCACGCTGCCCCAGCGCCCAGTCCGCCTCAGATCTCTGCCCGAGTTTCGTGGTGATCTCCGCGTAGACGGTCAACGCCATGTAGAGCTGGAAGGCCACAAACAGGCTTTCGCCGTTGTAGCCCAGTTTCAGGCAGTCGTTCCAGTCGGCTTCCAGGCCGCAGGGCAGGCCATGCTTGCCTGTGCGTTCGAGGTTAAATTCCATCGCTCGCCGCAGGTGACCCAGCACGGTGGCTTCACCGCTATCCGCATAGGGCAGGACTTTCTGGTAGAAGAATTCATCACCGGTTTCCGCCACATACGCGGGAACGGCGTTGAAGAACCACAGGCAGTCATCCGAACGGAAGTGTTCCGGCGCGGGGGCTTTTTCGGAGCCGGGGTGGTGGTCAAACGGTTTGATCACCGGGATGGCGCCGCCGTTGGCTACCTGCCCGGTGAGCATCAGCTCCAGGCGCTCACGGCAGGCTTCAGGGTCAGCCGGCAGCACGCCCAGCACGTCCTGCACGGAATCGCGGAAACCCAGCCCGTTGCGCTCGCCGTTATATACCAGCGAGGCTGACCGTGACCAGTTGAAGCTCACCTGGCTGTTGTACGGCGCCCACACGTTCATCATCGAGTTAAATTCTTTATCGGGCGTTTCCACGACCAGTGATTCCAGTTTGGAATGGTAGGCTTTCTTCAGTTTCGCGAATTCCTTTTCGGCGCGTTCCGGTGTGCCGAATTTGGCCACGGCACGCTTGCCGAAGGTGGACGTATCTCCCACGCCCAGCAGGAAGAGCAGTTCACGGGTTTCGCCGGGCGCGAGTTCCATATCGGATTGAATGGAGCCGCAGGCATTGTCACCGTAAGCGTTGCTGCACGTGCAGGCGCCCAGTTCCACCACCCGCGGATTCTTATAGTCACGGTACATGCCCAGGAACGTGGCGCGGTCGGTATCATACGCGGTGACCGGCGCGTTAGCGAGCGCCAGGTAGGAGTGGCAGGCCTGATCGTTGGTGGCAAAGTCCACCGCGTCACCGGGCAGATTGTCATTGATGGCTATGCGCAGCATGTTATCACGCAGCTCGCCTTTGACGATGAACAGCGAATACTGCAGGTTGACCAGGTCCTGTTCGGTGTTCCAGTTGTTGGAAAATTCGCAGTAGCTGAAAGCCGAAAGCCGGCGGGGTTTGTCTGATTTGTTGGTGACTTTCACCCGCCAGTATTCAAAAAGCTGGCCAAGGGGAACGAAGTAGGTGGTTTCGGTGGCGATGCCGGCGTATTCCGATTCGATCACCGTGTAGCCTGTGCCGTGACGGCAGACGGACTTGTACTGGTCCAGCGGCTTGCCCACCGGCTGCCAGGAAGCCGACCAGTAGTCACCGTTGGCGCGGTCGCGCAGGTAGATGTAGCGGCCGGGCTGGTCCATGGGGATGCTGTTGAAACGCATGCGCAGGAAGCGGCCCAACGCCGCGGATTTGTAGAAGCTGTACCCGCCGGCATTATTGGTGATGATGGCGCCATATTCGGTAGAGCCCAGGTAGTTGCTCCACGAAGCCGGGGTATCCGGTCGGGTGATGACGTATTCTTTGGCCTTGTCGTCGAAGTAACCGTAGTTCATGTGTGTCTCCCAGAGGTATTGTCAGGTGCATATTGTAGTGCAAATTCGTGTAATAGGGACATCTGAAACCCTTAGGGTCTTTTAGACCCTAAGGGTTTGGGCAAGGCATAATGAATCACAACAATCGATCTATCTGGTTCTATCGTGGGCTATCTTGTATACCGTCTCATCACTCCGTATGGAGATGACAATGATAACCATAGACTTCTCTTCCCGCCGGAGGGTGTACACTACCCGCAATCCCAGAGCCATCAGAGTGATCTTCAAATACCCGGCCAACCGGGAGGATGCATGGTTGCCCAGCGGTTTCCCAAATCCTCCTTCGGATTGGGGAAGAGGATTCCCGGAAACTTTTTCAATGGCTTTTAAGACCGGGACACGTTGGGAATGGTCAAGCTTTTTCAGGTCTTCACGGGCTTCATGGGTATAGACGATTTCCCAGGACATCAGTCAATATCCACATCGATATTTTCAAGATCTTCCGGATGAACTCCGAACTCCTGCATGATCTCTTCAGATGTGACAAAACCCGATTTTTCTGCCTGCTTCATCCGCTTTTCGGCTTCAAAGTACAGCTCATAGTCTTCCAGTTGCCTGACCATTTCGTCATAGCGTTCCGGGGTAAGTAACACGCAGGCAGGAACATCATTTTTGAGCACCACTTTGATGCCACTTTTTCTGACTTCATCAAAAATTTTCCCGGCTCCCCCGCGGTTAAACCGGGAGATCGGTACGATGGTATTTATCAGGTTTTTAACAGATAATCGAGTGTTCATAATTAACTCCTTAATACAGTATAGAATAGAACATCATAAATATCAATATATTTATTGTTATTTTTATTGTCTCTTTTACTAATTATAAAAATACCCCCAATTTAAAGGAAATCATTCCATTAACCACAGCGTGTACCAAAGGCCTACCCCTCCAGCACCCCCGCTGACGGCACCCGCGCCTTCACCAGCCCCCGCACCTCATCCACCGTGCTCAACTTCAGCGCTTCATCCGCCAGCCCCTTCATCTCACGCGTATCCAGTTTACGGATCAGCGCCTTGACCACCGGCACCAGCACCGGCGCCATCGAGAACTCGTCCAATCCCATGCCCAAGAACAGCGGCACAGCCAGCGGCTCGCCGGCCAGCTCACCGCACACCCCTGTCCACTTGCCTACCCGGTGTGACGCTTCGATCACATCACGGATCAGGCGCAGCACGGCCGGGTGGAAGGCGTCGCACAAACTTGCCACAGCAGGGTTCCCGCGGTCTGCTGCCATGGTGTACTGCGAAAGGTCATTGGTTCCGATGGAGAAGAAATCCACCTCGCGCGCCAGCGAATCCGCGCACAGGGCGGCGGCGGGCGTTTCGACCATGATACCCACATCCACATTTTCGGCGAAGGGTATCCCCTCGCGGGTCAATTCATCTTTGCACTCTTCCAGAACCCGGCGGGCCCGGCGTACTTCGTCAATATCTGAAACCATGGGGAACATGATCTTCAAGTTATGTCCCGTTCCCGCTCTCAGGGCGGCGCGTAGTTGAGGTTTGAAGATATCAGTCCTGCGCAGGCTCAACCGAAGGCCGCGCACCCCCAGGAAAGGATTTTCTTCCTCCTCGGTTGAAAGGTACGGCAGGTTTTTGTCACCCCCGATATCCAGTGTCCGCAGTACAACAGGCCTGTCACCAAATTCCTGCAGAATGGCTTTGTAGGCTTTGAATTGTTCCTCTTCGGTTGGCAGTGTGGAACGCCCCATATACAGGAACTCGGTGCGCAGCAAGCCGCATCCTTCCGCGCCTTGATCCACGGCCATTTTTGCCCCGGCGCGGTCACCGATATTGGCCAGAATATGCGGCCTCTTCCCGTCAATGGTGATGGCCGGCTCAAAGGCATGCTCCCGCGCCGCGTCGTGCATCTGTTTCATACGGCCGGCACGCTCCCGGCTGGCAGCAACCAGCGATTCATCCGGGTCAACGGTTACCGTGCCGGTGTAGCCATCAAGGATGATCATCGTGCCCGCCGTAATGTCCAGCACGGCGTCACCCGCGCCGTCCACGGAGGGCAGTCCCAGTCCGCGCGCCAGAATGGCGGCGTGACTGGTGACAGACCCTTTGGCCACACAGAACCCGAGCACCAGGTTTTTATCTATCAGTATGGTATCGGAGGGCGTCAGGTCATCCGCCGTGATGATCGAAGGGACTCTCAACCCGGCGCTGGGGCTTTCCGCCACCCCCAGCAGCAGGCGGGTGACGCGGTTGGCCACGTCCAGCACGTCAATCGCGCGGGCGGCGAAATAGTCATTATCCATGGCAGCCAGTTCAGCGGCATACCCTTTACACATTTCCACAAACACCGGCTCCACATTCGTCCGGCGTTCATCCAGCCGGGCTTTCACCCGGGCGAGCAGGTCGGCATCTTCGGTGATCATCGTATGGAACTGAAAGATCTCCGCCTGGTCTTTATCCGTATCCCGCAGGGCTTTTTGATAGATCTGCGCCAGTTGCTCACGGGCGGCAGCCAGGGCAGATTCCAGACGTTTCCATTCGGCGGCCGGATCGCGGTTTTCGAACGTTTCGATCACCAGATCCGCCCGGCGGAACGGAAAAACCGGCCCGCAGGCGATCCCTCTGGAACTGCCGATACCCTGAATAACCTTCATTTCCTGACCTCGATGCTGGATGATAAAAACCGGTTTCAAGCGTATGAATCAGTATATCACGGTGGAAATTTCAGGTCACATGACCAACAGGTGACGAAAGCCACCCGAAAATATGACCAGGCAGGGCTTAATATAGGCGCGTACATCACAGAAGGAAGGTTAGAACAATGTCAAACATTCTGGAACTGGTCAATGTGACCAAAACCTATAAAACCACAGCGGTGGTTGACGACATCTCTTTTTCCGTGAAGCAGGGTGAGATATTCGGCCTGCTCGGCCCCAACGGCGCCGGAAAAAGCACCACCATCTCCATGGCTACCGGCGTCTTGAAACCCACAGGCGGACGCATTCTGCTTGACGGGCAGGACCTGCGCGCTGACCTCAACCGCTCCAAACGACTGATCGGTTACGTACCGCAGGATCTGGCGCTCTACCCCACCCTGAGCGCGCGTGACAACCTGGAATTCTTCGGCCGTATCTACGGACTATCCGGCCGCGACCTTGCCAACCGAATCTATGATGTGCTCGAGATCGTGCAGCTCACAGACCGCGCCAACGATGCCGTGGGGCATTTCTCCGGCGGTATGAAGCGCCGCGTCAATCTGGCCGCCGGGCTGCTGCACAGCCCCCGGCTGCTGTTCCTCGATGAACCCACTGTGGGTGTTGACCCGCAGAGCCGCAATGCCATTTTCGAAAGCCTCGAAGTTCTGAACCGCGAGGGCATGAGCATTGTGTACACCACGCATTATATGGAAGAAGCCGAACGCCTGTGCGCCCGTGTGGCCATTGTGGATCACGGTAAAGTGATCGCTATGGATACACCCGCCAACCTGATCCAACGGCTGGGCGACGGGGTGATCCGCCTCGAGCTGCAGGATGCCAATGTCGCCGGGCTTGACCAGGCGATCGGCCAACTGGATTCTGTCAAACAGGTCACCCGCCGCGGCAACCAGCTGGAGATCCAGTCACACCGCTTTGAGCAGACGATCATCGACGCCATGCAGGTGGTCACCCGCCTGAACAGCCGCGTCACCGGCATGAACCTGATGGAAGCCAGCCTCGAAACCGTGTTCCTCAACCTCACCGGACGCTCGATCCGGGAATAATGGATAAAGGAAAAACCCATGTTCAACCAGATTTTTGCCATTGCCTTGAAAGAAATCAAAGTACTGTTCCATGACCGCGGTTCGCTGATCGCGCTGTTTGGTCTACCCATCGCTTTCATTCTGGTGATGACCGTCGCGCTGGATGGCGTGTTTACCTCCGGCACCAGTGACAAACCCATTGTGATGCTGGTATCCAATCAGGATACAGGCCCCCTGGCTGCCAGTGTGGTGAAAGACCTGCGTACCGCCGAAGGACTTTCACTGGTGGAAACATACAACGGTTCACCGTTGACCGCCGCGAAGATCGAAGAATTGATCACCGCCAGGCAGTACATGCTGGGCGTGGACTTTCCGGCGGATTTCAGCGACGCGGTGCTGACCTCCGGGAGCGATCCCGAAGCCGCCAAACCCCAGGTGCGCTTTATTGTGGACCCCACCGCTAACAACCAGATACTGGCGCCGGCGCGCGGGCTGGTGGAAGGGCACGTTGAGCGGGTGACATCTTTCGCGTTGATGCAATCGCAAACCCGCGCCGGTTTTGCCGCCATCGCGCGGAACGCGCCGGCCGGTCAACAGGCGTTCATGCGGCAGATCGAAGAGCAGTTCACCAGCGGGCAGGCACAGGCCGTCGGTTCAACCGGCGTGGAATACAGGGTTGTGTCGCCGTCACAGTACAAGATCGATAAAGAGCCCACCTCGGTGGAACAGAACGTTCCGGCTTATACCATTTACGGCGTTTTCTTCATCCTGCAAACCATTGCCACCGGTTTCTTTGAAGAGAAGAACAGCGGCGCGTTCCACCGCCTGCAAGCCGCGCCCCTTTCGCGCGCCGCCTACCTGATCGGCAAAGGCCTCTCGTATTTCGCCATCAATCTGATCCAGATCGTGCTGATGTTCGCCGTGGGCGTGCTGGTCTTCCACATGAAGCTCGGGAACGCCCCTCTGGCCATGGTGGTCATCTCGGTGATCACGTCACTGGCAGCCACCGGCCTCGGCATGATGGTCACCTGCTTTGTGCGCTCACAGGAACAGGCCGGCAGCCTGGGGACTTTGCTCGGTGTGGTGCTTTCAGTGATCGGCGGTATGATGGTCCCCGCGTACGTGATGCCGGATTTCATGCAGAAGATCTCGTGGGCCACACCGCACGCCTGGGCGCTTTCCGCCTACCAGGATGTGATCGTGCGCGGGATGGACCTGCCGCAGATCCTGCCGTCACTGGGAGTGCTCAGTCTGTTTGCCCTCGGATTCTGGGTAGTGGCCATTCTGCGGTTCAAGTTTAATTGATCCGGTGTTTGCCGTCAGACAGCCCGGAAGGTAGAATAACCTCATGAAAATTTCATCCGAAAAATTATTGTTGTCTTCCGGGCTTTTCGGCCTTCTCGCGATCTGGATTTCCAGCATGGCCGCGCTGGAAAACCACACCCAGCGCGTGTGGGTCAGCCTGATTTTTCTGGCAATTGGTATTCTGTTCTACCTGCAAAAGATACCGGCCAAATTACCGCATGTCCATTGGATCCGCAATATATTGATGACCGGACTCGCGACATGCCTTTTTTTCTTTAAGTCAGGCTGGAATTTCTTCCCGATTGTGTTCTTTATTCTCAGTCCGCAGGTGATGTTTAATTTTCCCTTCAAAATCGGCGCGGCCTGGTTGCTGGCTTATACGTTGATCACCACAGTTTTCATGTTCGCGTCGTCGGGCATTTCCGGGTTGATCGATCTTTTACCGTACACCGCCGGTTATGTATTCTTCGGTTTTTTTGGCTGGACGATGGTGCAGGCGCAAAAGGATCGTCAACGGAGCGAAGAGTTGCTCGCTGACCTTCAGGCAGCGCATGAAAAACTACAGCGCTATACCGAACAGGTGGAAGAACTGACCATTACCGAAGAGCGCAGCCGCATCGCCCGCGAAATGCACGATACCCTGAGTCACCGGTTGACCATTGCCGCGGTGCAACTGGAAGGCGCCGCGCGGTTAATCCACACCAACCCCCAACGAACGGAAACGATCATCAAAACCGTGCATGAACAGGTGAAGGAAGGGCTGGCTGAACTGCGCCGCACTGTAGCCATGATGCGCGCTCCTGTGGATGAAGACCTGCCCCTTCCGCAAGCCCTGACCCGCCTGACCACCGCTGTGAAGGAAGCCACCGGATTGAACCTGAAACTGGAAATGGATGACTCACTGCCGGCGCTGACGTCCGGTCAACGGCACGCGTTGTTCCGCGCCGCGCAGGAAGGGTTGACCAACATCGAACGTCACGCCAGCGCCTCTGAAGCCCGCATCTGCCTGTTCCGAGAGGGTGACCGGGTAAGTCTGCTCATCGAAGATAACGGCATTGGACTGAACCCGGCCGGAAAAAAAGAAGGACTGGGACTTACCGGAATGCGCGAACGTGCCAGTTTATTGAACGGGGAGTTTGCCATCCAGCCGCGTGAAGGCGGGGGAACCCGGTTGTTCTTCACGCTGCCGGTTCCCGGGGAGGATATACAATGAAATCCACATCCGAACAACCTGTGAAGATCCGCGTGCTGCTGGCCGACGACCAACGTCTGATGCGCGACGGCCTGCGCACCCTGCTGGAACTGGAGGATGACCTTGAAGTGGTGGGGGAAGCCGAAAACGGCCGCGCCGCGCTTGAACTGGCCGCCAGCCTTAGGCCGGATGTGGTGCTGATGGACGTGCGCATGCCCGTGATGGACGGCGTGGAAGCCACCCGTCAACTCGCGGCAAGCCTGCCGGAATGCCGGGTGATCATCCTCACCACCTTTGATGACGAGTCCATCATATTCGAGGGGCTGCGCGCCGGGGCGCTGGGGTATTTATTGAAGGATGTCTCCGGCGAAGAGCTGGCCTCGGCCATCCGCGAGGTAAACCGCGGCGGCGCGTTGATACAGCCGTCGGTGGCGCGCAAGGTGCTGGCGGAATTCAGCCGCTTGCCCGCCGCGCCGTCTTCGGCGCAGATTTTGCCGGGTGACGGGCTTTCGGAGCGCGAAACAGAGATATTGAAACTCGTGGCGCGCGGGCTTTCGAATAAAGAGATCGCCCTGCGGTTAAGCCTCACCGAGGGCACGGTGAAGAATTATGTCTCCGCCATATTGCAGAAGCTGGGGGTGCAAGACCGCACCCAGGCCGCGTTAAAAGCCCGCGGGATGGGGATATAACATCAGGATGCGGCATTAATGTATCCGGCGCGATACAGTCACCTTCCCCCTGAGGGGGAAAGGCCGGGATGAGGGGCTGGCTTGCCTGGTGAATTTTTATGGATATGTATACTTCACAGCAGACGATGGTGCGTTGAATGCGGTAACGATCTCATCCGGCAACCATCCCGCAACCTTGTCAGCAATTGGGCATTCAACAGCACCCTACAATTGCGGCAAATGGCCAGGTTGAGGGTTATTTATGCCGTGGAAGTATCCGGCGCGATACAGTTACCTTCCCCCTGAGGGGGAAGGCCGGGATGAGGGGCTGGCTTGCCTGGTGAGTTTTTATGGATAAATACACGTCCCGGCAGGCCATGGTGCGTTGAATGCGGTAACGATCTCATCCGGCAACCATCCCGCAACCTTGTCAGCGAATGGGCATTCAACAGCACCCTGCGTTTCCGGGAAGTTCTTACTCAGCTAATCTGCCTGCAGGCAGAGGAACTGGTATGGTTTCATCACAAAATCATCCGGCGGGAATACATCACCCGTTAGCAGATCCGTATAGTGATACCCCAGTCCGTACAGACGCAGTAAATTGGCATGTACCGGCTGTTCACGTTCAGTGAAATTACCCAGCACCAGCACGCGTTTTTCATCTCCGATCCGCAGGTATCCAAAAACGGCCGAATTGCCCGTATCGATGACGGTCGTCTCATGGCCGGCGAGCGCGGCATGGGCTTTGCGCGCGGCAATGATCTTCTTCAACCCGTTGAAAACCCGGCCAGCCGGGGTTCTTTCATCATTTCGGGCAGCGGCGATATTCCAGTCAAATGACGGGCGGTGCACCCAGCGGCTGTCACCGGCTTTGTGCGGATCGTCACGGAAAGTGTAGTCGTTCAATGTGGCCAGCTCGTCACCCAGGTACAGCAGGGGGATGCCGCCGATGGTCATGATCACCGAATGGATCAACAGAATCCGATTGACCGCTAACTCGATCCATTCCGGCGAGTTGACCATTTCCGCCTGTTCCAACCCGGCCAGCGAGGCGCAGGTTCCGGAGATACGGCAGTCACCCGTTTTCGGGTTCTCCTGAAACGGCAATCCGCGGGCGAAAGAGCCTTCAAATCGCCCGGTGTAGAAATCATTCAGGAAACGGCGGTGATAATATCCGTTTATCCCCAGTGAGCCGGCATCTTCATCAGAAAAAGTCCATCCGATATCATCATGGCAGCGCACATAATTCACCCACGCGCAGCCGGGGTCAACCGCGAACCGCCCGCGCATAGAAGTTGACAACAGATTGACATTGCGGGTCGCCAGGCTCTCCCACAACAGAGCCATCAACAACGGATTATACGAAAGCTGACATTCACCCGGCTTAATATATTTCGCCACTTCGTCAGGGTGCACAATGGCTTCTGATTTGAACAGCAGCGCCGGGGCAGCAATACGCGCGCAGGCATTAAAAGCCTGGATCAGTAAATGCGCTTCCGGCAGATTCTCACAGTTGGTACCCATTTGTTTCCAGATAAACGCCACCGCGTCGAGCCGCAATACTTCCACACCGGCATTGGCCAGTGAAAGCATCTCACGCGCCATGGCTATGAACACTTCGGGATTGCTGTAATTCAGGTCCCACTGATACGAATGGAACGTCGTCCACACCCAGCGTTTAATATCCGGGAACCAGGTGAATGCCCCCGGATGCTCATCAGGGAAGATCTCCCGCAGGGTATGCTCGTAAGCGTCCGGCATGGCCCGGTCAGGGAACATGTAATAATACCGCTCGAACACCGGGTCTCCGGAACGGGCTTTCAGCGCCCACTCGTGTTCGTTCGCGGTGTGGTTGAACACAAAATCGAGCACCAGGCTGATACCGTTCTCGCGCAGCCGTCTTGCCAGAGAAGAAAGTTCAGCCATCGAGCCGATCTTCGGGTCAACTTCCTGATAACTGCTTATGGCGTATCCGCCGTCATTTTCGCCTTCCGGGCAGCGGAACAGCGGCATCAGATGCAGATAGGTCAGGCCAAGTTCTTTGAAGTAATCGATCTTAGAGGAAAGACCCTTAAGGTTTCCAGCGAACAGGTCAACATAACAAACGCCGCCCACCTGCCGGTTTGACTGGAACCATAGCGGGTCTTGCTTGCGGGCAAGGTCCAGAGACTTCATCTCCGCCGGACGTTTCTGCCAGCTTTCAGCCAACGTCATCAACAAGGATTCGAGGTGGTAATAAAAATCATACTGACTTCCATACACCTGCACCAGCGGGTTGAACAAAGCCTCAAAATGGGTTTCTAACTGGCGGCTGAACACCTTCCAGCCTTCCGGATCTTTCTCGCGATAATCGCGGCAGGCGGATTCGATACGCGGATACAACCGGGCAAACGTCCGCCCGGCTGCATCCGTTGGAAAAGGAGATGTGACAGGCATTGCCTGGTTTTATCCTTTGACAGAACCTGCCATCAAACCGCGCACAAAGTAACGCTGGAGAGCAAAAAAGATGGTCAGAGGCAGGATCATGCTGATGAACGCACCGGAGGTGAGCAGATGCCAGTCGGCGCCTTTCTCACCCACCATGGCCGCCAGCGCCACAGTGACCACGCGGTTTTTGTCACCCAAAAAGACCAGCGCCACCAGGTAGTCGTTCCATACCCACAGGAACTGGAAGATGGCAAAAGAGGCCAACGCAGGAACAGACAACGGGAAGATCAACTGGGTAAAGATGGTGAAATTCGACGCGCCGTCAATGAAGGCGGATTCGAGGATGTCACGCGGGATGGTGGAAATATAGTTGAACAAAAGATAGATGGCCAACGGCAATCCAAAGCCGGTATGCGCCAGCCACATGGCCATGTAGGTGCCATTCAAACCCAGCACGGTGTAATCTTGCAGAATAGGCACAAGAGCCAACTGCAACGGTACCACAAGCAAAGCCACCACAATGGTGAAGAAGAACTTGCGGCCCGGGAAGTTGATCCACGCGAAACCGTAAGCGGCAAACGCGGCGATCAAAATGGGAATAATAGTGGAGGGCACGGTCACGGCAATGGAATTCAGGAAGGCCACGCTGAAATTGCTGCCCTTACGCACAATGGTGTTACCTTCGGCGTCCTGGTAGCTGATATCCTGGCCGGTCAGAACATTCTTATAGTTGTCCAGTGTCAGATTAGCACCGAACCATTCCCATCTTTCCTGTTGAACTTTCAGCAAACGGGTACGTTTGTTCCCGTACCAGGTTATCTTGCGCCCGTCGGGCATAGTCACACCTTGACGCCATTCGGCGAAGGTATGGGTGACGCCGTCAATCGTGATAGGTCCATCGACATCCACGCTGCTATCCAGTTTTATCTCGCCGGTTTCCTCAAAAGCCATGTGAGGAAGAACAGTCCACCAACCGGTGGTGAAAATATCTCGGCTGTCGCGGAAGGATGTGACCAGAACACCAATGGTCGGGATTGTCCACAGGAGACAGATCAATATCAAGACCCCATTGACAATAATGTTGGAGGTACGAAGCTGGGCGGATTTACTTGCGGATCTGGCAGCCATCAGAACGCCTTCCTTTCGCGGAATTGCCGCAGGTTGTAAACCATCACTGGAATGACGGCTATCAACAGGACAATAGCAATGGCAGAAGCCCGTCCCGGACTGTTATACGTGAACCGTTCAATATAGAACTCATTGGCGATCACGTTGGTGCCATTGTTACCGCCGGTCATCACGCGTACGATATCGAATAGTTTCAGGCTGAAGATCAAGATTGTGGTGGAAACCGTTATGATCGTGCCTTGAATATAAGGAATGGTGATCTTGAAGAAAGCCTGAACCTCGGAAGCACCGTCTACCCGTGCCGCCTCCAGCAGTTCAGATGGAATGCCCTTTATGGCGGAGGAAAGCAACACCATCGCGTAGCCGGTCTGCATCCATACCATGATGATGATCAGCAGGAAATTGTTCCAGGGTGGGTTAAGCAGCCAGGCTTGAGCCTGTCCACCAAGGGCAACAACGATGGCATTCAACAGACCGATCTCCTGAATGCCCACGCCTTCCCCTTTATAGGCATACACAAACTTCCAGATGACGCCGGAACCAACGAATGAGATCGCCATCGGCAGGAAGATAATCGATTTATACAGAGACTCATATTTTGACCGATCTGCCAGTACGGCGATCAGCAGGCCAAGTATCACGCACACACTTGTGCCTACGACCATCCATAACAGGTTGTTGCGGAAAGCTTCGAGCATGATGCGGTCGGTAAAGGCGTACTTATAGTTTTCCAACCCGATGAATTTTGTGCTGGTCTCATCTAAAAACGACAGGTAAAGGGTGCGGATCACTGGCAGTGCCAGGAACCAGCCGAGCAGGGCAAGGCCGGGGCCAACAAACACATACGGCTGAATGCGGTGCACCCAACTACCCGGCAGCTTTTCCACCAGCCAGTTGGTGACATAAAACAGCAGGGCCACGCCTCCAACACCCCAGATGATGGCAACCGTAGCGATCACCAGTTTGGGCGCGTCTGAATCGCGCAGGAAGATGTACCCCTGCCAGAGAATGACGAATGTCAAAATAGGGACGATCAGGGATACCAGAATTCGCCCAATATTCGCGCCAAGCCAGGTCAGTGGCCCGGCTTTATCAGATGGTGCCAGGTTGGAAGTTTTCATGCCTGCCTCCTGTTATTTTCGGAATTACAGTAGGGAGAATGGGTCGTGTATTTCAAAAAAAAAGGATGAGTTCAGTATAGCAAAAGTGAAAAAACGCGACCGACCAGCATCAGGGGCATAACGTAGATAAATCAGGGGGATTTCGGGGACAGGGAAAAATCCTTCCCTGTCCCCGAGGAAACGGTCTACTTCAAACGCTCAAAGATTATTTCGGCCAGGAGGCGTCAATATCCTTGAGGGCGGTATCCAGATCAATGGAGCCGCTGACGTAGGAGGTCATTTCTTTCCAGAAGGAACCGGCACCTACAGCACCCGGCATCAGGTCTGAACCATCGAAGCGCACGGAGGTGGCTTCCTGGATCATCTTGGCGATGCCGCGGTCAACATCATTGGTGTACCATTCGAGTTTGGAATCTTTGTGCGGGGAGATGGCGCCGCCAGCTTTGACCCAACCCTCAACGGAAGCACCGGTGGAGAAGTATTCCATGACGGCGCGAACTTCGGGGCGGTCGTTGAACATGGCATAGATGTCACCGGCTACGAGGACGGGTTTGCCATATTTGGCATCGATACCGGGCAGATAGAAGAAGTCATAATCCACACCGGCTTTGGCATTTTCGGGGAAGAAGGTGGTGATGAAGTTACCCTGTTTGTGGAGCCAGCACTTCGGAGGATTCTCGAACATGGGTTTGGGGGCATCACCGAAGGCGGTAGTGGCGATGGCTTTGCGGCCGCCGTACACATTACCTTCACCGAACCACAGATCAGAGACTTTCTGAACGGCGTTCTTGACTTCGGGGGAGCTGAATTTCAATTCGCCGGCAACCCACTTGTCATAGTTTTCAAGTGAGGTGGTGCGCAGCATGAATTCTTCGACCCAGTCGGTCATCGGCCAACCGGTGGCAGCGCCGGATTCAATACCAACGCACCAGGGGGTGTCACCGTCTTTTTTGATCTGTTCAGTCAAAGCCATCAGTTCGTCCCAGGTGGTGGGGACTTTGTAACCGGCTTCATCAAACGCTTTCTTGGGATACCAGACAGCGGATTTGCCATTCACACGGCCCCAGACACCGGCCAGGATTTTGCCCTTGGGTCCGTCCATGGTGCCCATGTCGATCCAGGACTGGATGTAATTGGCCTGGAGTTTCTTCATGTCCATGAAGGTATTCAGGTCAACAACTTTACCTTTTTTAACAAAGGTGGCCAGCAAACCGGGCTGCGGGAAGTCTACGATATCGGGGGGATTGTTGCCTTCAATGGCAATACCGATGGAAGCTTCGAATTCTTTGGAGCCGGAGTACTGGATATCGATACCGGTCTTGGATTCGAAATCCTTCATAGAGTCGTCGAATTTGACGGCATCATTGTCGGTGAAAGGACCAGCCATGGTTACGACTTTGCCCTTGAATTTACCGGCGAAAGCATCATCCAGAGCGGAGGTTCCGCCAGCCTGGGCGCCAACGACCGGGGCGATAACACCCAGTACCATGGCGGCAACAAGAATACTTCTTAAAACCAATGCAATGCGCTTCATGCTTTTCTCCTTATGGGTTGTTTTGCGTACTACAAACTCTCAAATCGGTACTGCAGGTTAAAGGAAAACCCGACGATCAACCACCTCCTCTCATACGGTTCCCCGTTCAATAATCTCTAACGGTAATTTAGACATCTGCACAGTACGCCCGGGATTGGCGAGACGCGAAAGCAGCATCTCGACGGCAATCTCGCCAGATTCATCCAGGTGCTGCCGGATGGTCGTAAGGTTGAAGTATTCTGCCATATCCAGATCGTCGAATCCCATTACGGCAATATCATCCGGAATTTTCAGATCAAGCTGCCGGGCTGCCTGAATAATCGATATAGCCTGAAGGTCAGTGGCGGCAAAAATGGCCAGCGGCAGTTCCTGATTTTGCAGAAATACCATTGCTCGTTCTCGAGTCTTGTTAATATCATACGGCGCAATCAGTATTTGGGTATCAGGCAATTTTCCGCCCAGATGAAGCAATTCTTTACGGAAGCCATTCAGACGTAATGAAATAGGGTGAATACCGTACTCGGCTGTGGATGTGTCACCCACAAAGGCGAACCGCCGGTAGCCTTTTTTGTAGAAATAGTCCGCTGCCTGTTTGCCCCCGTCTTCGTTGTCAATTTCAACACTGCTTAACAGCGAGTGGGGATATTCCACCAGAACAGTTTCCAGGTGATGATCTAACAGGCGCTGCACATAGTGATCATCCAACTCAAGCGAAAGGATGATCAGCCCATCGAGGTTCCCGGTCAGGGGCAGCGTATCAAGGTAGTTGCTGAGGTGCTTGCTGTTGGTGACGGTGTAGATCACCAGCTCATAGGGGGTAGGCCCCAGGGCGGCGGCCACACCACGCAGGCGCTGAACAAAGGAAGGCGCGGTGAAAAACGGCGTGATCACCCCGATACGCCGCTGGGTGCGAATAGCCCGTGCGCGCGCGTCAGCCTTGGGGATAAAGCCGAGGGAATCGATGGCTTCAAGCACGGCGGTGCGGGTTTCGGGTTTGACTTTTCCCAGGTTATTGATTACGCGTGAGACCGTCGCTATACTGACATTAGCGGTCGCGGCAACATCGTAAATGGTGGGGGTGGTCGTCTTTGACAATAGTATCCTTCAGGGAGCATCTGAATATACTTTTATGTAAGGACTTACAGAAATATAGTACAAAATTTGCAGGGTTGAGTCAATAGGCAATTTGAGGGAAAGCCAAATTTTAAGATAAGCACGCAAGAAAGAGTGACCGGACTCTCTTAGGACAAACCACCATACAACCAGTAATGTAGGATATGGTGAACGCACATTCATGGGTTACGTCCATTGGAATTATCCAATGGATTCCAGGAGCGCGTTCACCGCATCAAAGCCGAACCTTCTCATATCGGGCGCGAAAAAGTCACCTTCCCCATTAGGGGGAAGGCCGGGATGAGGGTGAGGTCTGCCGGGTGCGTATTAACTCGACGCGCTTGTCGCCCGGCAGGCCGTGGTGCGTTGAATGCGGTGACATGACGGTTCAGTAACCGCCCCGCGGATAATGTCAGCGAATGGGCATTCAACGACACCCTACGTTTTCAAGGCTGCGCAGTCACATAACTCACGCGAAAAAGTCACCTTCCACCTGAGGGGGAGGGCCGGGATGAGGGTGACGTCTGCCGGGTGCGTATCTATGGATGTGATGCCTCTCCGGCACATCGTGGCGCGTTGCCCGCCCAACCAGCCTAACGTCGATTATTTAAATAACCCCGAAATGAACGCCAGAATAGAACCTACCACCCCGAAATCGGTGTCTCCGAAACAACTGTTGAAAATGCCAATGGCGCTGATCGCGCGCAGTGACGTTCCGGCGAGCAGCGTAAAAAGCAACCCGGTCAAGAATCCTCCCAGCACAGCTCCCTTCCACCCACCGGTGGCATTCCCAAAAACCCCGGATGTGCCGCCCACAAAGAAATGGATGATCATCGAAGGAAGAATGACTCCCCCCAGCGTACCCATCAACGCGCCGGGCGGCAGGAACGCGATCTGCAGCCCCATGGCCGCCAGCCCGCCAACTATAGACGAAAGGTAACCCACTAGAACCGCGTTTTGCCCGTACGGAAAAACCACCGGACAATCCAACGCCGGGATGGCATCAGGCACGATCTTTTCAGCAAAACCGCGGAACGCCGGCACAATATCCGCCAGGATCATGCGTACCCCCAGCAAGATGACGCCCACACCTGCGCCAAACGTCAACCCCTGTATCAGGCAGTTCAGCCACCACGAATCACTGCTTAAAAAGCTGCGGCCGGCCTCTTCCGCGCCCTCCACCCGAACCGCCGCCAAACCGGCTACCAGATAAATGATCATCATGATCACGCCCATGGCGATCAGGGGCTCTTTCATGAAACCGAACCATCCGGGAAAATGTATATTTTCCGTGGAATCCTTCGGGTCACCCACCTTTTCACCCAGCCAGCCGGCCAGCACATAATTGGTAGTACCAAAGTGACCCATCACAAAATCATTTTTACCGGTAATTTTCTCCATAAATGGAGCCGAAAGCCAGGGGAAAAACACCATCATAAACCCCACGATCAACGCGCTGACGGCGATCAGCGCGAAAGATGGCCCGTTTTTAAAAATTGTCAACCCGAGTATTCCGGTAACCATTGTGGACGCGAACAATGTGTGGTGACCGGTGAGAAACACGTACTTCATGGGGGTGAAACGTGCCAGCAACAGGTTGACCAGGAACGCGAAGAAAAAGACCAGTGAGATCTGCGTTCCATACAGTTCCTGCGCTCTGGCCGTGAAAACTTCATTCACCGGCAGCGTACCCTGCAGGCCAAACCCTTCCTGCATCAAAATCCCCAGCGGTGTAATGGCATCGATAACTATTTTCGCGCCGCCGCTTAGAATTAAAAAACCCATAATGGTCTTGACCGTCCCCGTGACAACCGCGTCAATCGGTCTTTTTAACGAAATCAAACCGGTCATAGCGATCAGGCCAACCAGAATTGCCGGTTTGCTCATGATCTGGACCAGAACATCCAGCACGGCATTCAGAATGTTCATGGGACGATCCTTTGTAAATTAATTCTTTTGCCGGGAAACCAGTTCCATAAAGACTGGAACCAACACGCCTTCGATCTCTTTCTCGTCAAACAGGTTATGCACTTCCACCACCGGGGCGCTTTGTGATTCTCGCAGGCGTGGGCCAAATTCAGTGGAAGTGACAAAAAGGTCAGGCCCCATCGATTTCGCTGTACTGATATCGCCCACTTCTACCAGAAATTCTCGCTCGTCAACGCCGCTGCGTTTCAGCACCCTTTCAACACCCATTTTTACCAGTAATCCACTTCCCAAACCCATACCACAGATGGCAGCAATCTTGATCACGAATTTTGGCTCCTTTCTGTTAAGAAATCGTATCGCTACTTAGCCATAATACCCAGAATTACGGCGAACACGGCCAGCGCCAGTGCTATCCAACCGTTTCGTTCACGGCGCAACCTGTCATCCATCATGCGCGAATACTCCTTCCGGGTTTGTTTTTGACATTATTATTATAGGATATTACACAATTCTAACCACCTAATGGAATGGAATAAAACACATCAAGTAATTCGCCCGGTGTCTGACAGGCTTTCAATCTGTCAATATTGCGTGAGTCGCTCAATACGGCAGCCAGCTCGGCCAGTCCCTGAATATGTTGACGGTCGTCAATGGCAGCCAGCGCCACAACCAGCCAGACCGGGTCATTTTCAACATTTCCAAAATCCACGGGAGTGGTCAATTTAATAACCGACATACTGGCTTTTACTACTCCGTCTTCCGGGCGGGCATGCGGCAGCGCGATCCCGGGGGCTACCACGATGTAAGGCCCAAATTCAATTGCCACCCGGATCATGGCATCGGAGAACTTTTCTTCCGTGGCACCATCTAAATAGAAGAGCCGTCCGCAATAATGTACGGCTTCCTGCCAGTTGTTCACCCGCACGTCCACTGCGACCAGCGGGGGACGAAGCATTTCTCTCAGGTTCATAAATGCGTCATTATCCTCCCTGTTTCGCGTTCAGTATATTGAACACTTCCTGCCGGTTTGCCGCCTGCATCAAATTCTGCCGCTTAACCGGGTCAGCAAGTACGTCAGCCACATCTTTCAGCGCGTCAACATGCTGGCTGGCATCCACCGCCGCGATGGCAATCAGCAGGCGAACAGGATCATTTTCTTCATTTCCGAAAGGTATCGGCGGCTCAAGGGTGACCAACGCCAGCGCCGGGGTGATCACACCTTCTGAGGGCAGCGCGTGGGCTACAGCTATCCCTGGCGAAACCACAAAATATGGCCCTAACTGCCGCGCCGTATTGACCATAGCCTGCCCATAACGGGGTTCAGCTACCCCGGTTTCAGCCAGAAGTTCACCCGCTTTGAGAACCGCGTCTACCCAGTTGTTGGCGTGGTAGTTTACTTTAATTCGCGCGAGAGGTAAAAATTGCGCCAGTCGTGATTGACCCCGCCGGGGAGTCAACGGGCGGGTGGGCGCTTCTGAACTGACCGGGCGCAAGCCCAGGGAAGTGGACCGTCCAAGCATGGAATAAAATGGTTCGTTTTGCGCCCTCCGTGTGGTGGTTTTAAGCCGGAATTTATCTGGCCGAAACCACGAAACGCCGGCGGTCACTTTGTCACCCGCATCGTCATACATCACCGTTTCTATCTTCAAGACAGGGTCCCCGGTTTTTATTCCCAGCAGATCCGCCAGCATTGTAGCCGCGCGTGCCACCGATATGGTGTTATTCGCCCATTCCAGCGTGATTCCGTAATGTCGTTCTACTGTCTCTACCATACCGACATGTGTGAAATCTTCATTCATTAATCCACCAAACCGCGAAGCCGGGAAAAAGAATTCCTGAACCACTAAGGGATCACCTTTTACATGCCGGACACGTTTTAAATAAAACACGCCTTCGGCCGGTGTCAGATCAAGCAAAAGTGCCTGTTTCTCCGGCGCGGGCATAATTCGCTGTTCAAGGACCTTAGTGGTGAATGGAATTCCCATAAACATTAAATCTTGATACACACTTAAACGCCCGGTAAACGTTGTATCATTTATGGGATATCCAACGAATGTCCCCTTACCGTGGATTTGAATGATCAACCCTTTGTCTATTAATATGGACATGGCTTTACGCAGCGAGCCGCGGCTAACCCCCAGAGTTTCTGCCAGTTCAACCTCTCCGGGGAATTTGTGGTCGGGCCCCCATTCGCCTGATTCGATCCGTGTCTCCATCCAGGCTGCCAGTTGGCTGTAGATGGGTTGACTGCTTTTTTTGTTCACGGAAAATTGCATGGTCACCTGTCCTCGAAAGCAAGAGGTATAGTGAGGTTCATATATACTGTACCGCTAATCCGGTCATTGTCAACCGGTTTTGAAGCGGTTAGCAATTTTGAGAGGTGGAATTTTCGGTTGGACCAGGCAATCACATTTTCTGCGCGAGAAAGTCTCATTACACCTTCACCGTAGGGTGGTGTTGACCGGATTTTTATTGACCATTCCGGATACGTGAATTCCGTCAATTCGAACGCGGGGTCAACCCATCATGGTCTGCCGGGGGCGAATCAATTGGGCGTGAAGTCTTCCCGGCAGGCTGTGGCGCGTTGCCCGCACTCAATAGTATATGGAATGCGTGCAAATGGAAATGTCTTAGATCGAGCGGTCAACAGCACCCTACCCAACCGGCTTCACCGTAGGGTGGTGTTGACCGCTTATTTATTGACCATTCTGGATACGTGAATTCCGTCAATTCGAACGCGCGGTCAACCCACCATGGTCTGCCGGGGGCACATCAAATGGGCGTGAAGACTTCCCGACAGGCTGTGGTGCGTTGCCCGCACTCAATAGTATATGGAATGCGTGCAAATGGAAATGTCTTAGATCGAGCGGTCAACAGCACCCTACATTTGCCAGCGTCAACAGCACCCTACATTTGCCAGTGTCAACACCACCCTACTTTAAAACGTTATACCCCCCGTTCTCTTTTTTCACGCTTCCCCGTAGAATAACGTTGAAATGCGTGAGATTCCCCTTTTCCCGATTAATGCCGTCCTCTTTCCGGGCATGCCGCTGCACCTCTACATCTTCGAAGAACGCTACCGGCGCATGATCCGGCGGGCTTTGGAACGCGACTCGCTTCTGGGAATCGTGCTTATCAAGCAGGGCGTTGAAGCTCTCGGTCCTCTACCCCTACCCCACGCCGTGGGCACTCTGGGGCGTATCGCGGAATACAATGTGCATGAAGATGGCACCATGCACATCACCGTACTTGGATTGGAACGGTTTCAGATCATTGAACTGTATACCGATAAGGAGCCATACCTCACCGGTCTGGTAGAAAGTAACCCGTTAGAATTCCCCAACCTGCTGAATGTTCACCGCCAATCCCGCAGTCTGGCGTTAGACTTGCGGCTTTACCTGAACGGACTTAACCGCAGCAGAATAGAACATGTTGACTTTACCCACTTTTCCCCGCCGGATGATCCGTTGAGCCTGATCTATCTGGCTGCCGCTCTACTGCAAATTCCGCCGCATGAGAAGCAACCGATTCTCGAAGCGAATTCAGTCAACGATATGATGCTCATGGTGGGGCGTCTGTACCGGCGTGAAAACGGATTAATGCCCATGATCAATTCCACCGAAGATCAATCAGCCCGGCGCATGGCCTGGTTGAATTAACCCGGATCGTAATTAAACAAGACTCATTCAGGGAAGGTCAGCCCCGAATTGTGACGCGTCAATCCACATATAACGTTCTTCGGGAATGTTCATAGGACGCGGTTCAAACCCCCGCAGGTAAGGCTTCACCAGCACAAATGCTTTCGAGTGGGTTAAGAATACAGCCGGGGCATCATTTACAATGATCTTTTCCGCTTTGCTGTACATCGCCATGCGTTTGACCGCGTCTGGCTCCACGCGAGCTTCCTCCAGCAGACGGTCCAGCGCGGGGTTGTTGTAGTTGGATCGATTCATATCATTCCCCGAATGGAACAGTACATCGGCAAAATTCTCGGGGTCGGGGTAGTCAGCACACCAGCCTTCGGATATCAATTGACCGTGTCTGTCGGATTCAAGCACATCCTGGTAATAATCGGGGTCGATATTCTGAATGGTGATATTGATCCCAAGATTCTCTTCCCACATCTGCGCGAGGGCGGATATTCCTTCCGGAACAGAATTTCCGTAAGATGAGGTCGATACAGTTACCGGGGGCATGTCAACCCCACCGTATCGAGATTCCCGCAACAATGTTCTGGCTTTTTCCGGGTCAAATGACAGCCCCTTGAATTCCCGGTCAAACCCGGGCAAAGCCGGTGGGTAAAGTCCGGCGGCAGGCAGCACGCTTTCACGTCCGATCTGCCGGGCGTATTTTTCTTTGTCCACCGCCATGGCAAATGCCTGCCTGACCTTCACATCGTCAAACGGGGGCATGGTTGTATCCATGGTGAAATAGCCGGTACACAGCCTGACCGTGGTTTTTAATTGCCTGCTTAATGGTTCCAACGGGTCGGTAAAGCGGGTGAGGTTTTTGCCTCCTATATACGCGTAATCAATACGCCCGTTTTCATACAATTGCAGGCTGGTTCCCTGGTAGAGAAGGTGAAGTATAGATTTGATCCGCGGTTTATCGCCATAGAATGACTCAAACCGTTCATATTGACGATACTCACGCGCTACCTGCCGTGTGAGCCGGAAGGGGCCGGTGCCGTTGGGCGTCAGCCACCATTTACCTCCTCGTTCCACATTTTCCCGGTCCACGATGAATGTGGTGGGATAGGTCAGCTTTAGCAGGAAATACGGCACAGGCTGCGATAGGGAGACCTTGAGAGTATGCTCGTCGATCACCGTCAGTCCTCGGATGTGGTCTGCCGCGCCGGTATGCATTTCTTTCACGCCATCCACGTCACCCAGGTAGATCATCACCGTATCTGACCCGGTTGCTTTTGCCGCGGCACGCTCCCACGAATACACCACATCATCCGCGGTGACCGGCCGCCCGTTGTGGAACAACGCGTTCGGCTGCAGGTGGAAGGTATACACCCGGCCGTCATCCGATATATCCCAATCGCGAGCCAGATCGGGGATCAGGTTCATATCAGGGTCGTACGTCACCAGGCCGGAGAATACCAGGTCAAAACCGCTGTAACTGCGGGCGGTGGCAGGGTCATTTTCCAGCGGATTTTCCGTCTCTCCGCTGTCAACCACCAGCAGTTCGTCGCGGGTGAAACCGTTGACCTTCGGCGCGAAAATGGATAACGAGCGGGTAAACTCGTCCACATGGTCCGCGTAATCGGCAAAGAATTCTTTGCCCGAATACAAAACCAGCGCGATGACAGATGTGTACCCTCGCGCCGCAATCATCACCGCCCGGTACTCGCGGGCTTCCTCTGGAAATTTAAAGTCAGTGACGGTCAGCCATGCCGGCGTGCCGTCAACCAGTGTGACGGCTTTATCGTCCACATAAGTCAGGTTCACCAGTCCCTGCAGGTCGGTACTTCGCAAAGAATGAGCCACTTCGCTCAGGCTTTTGCCATCCGGTTTCGCGATGGACTTCAGGTAACCGGAAATATGGCCGTCCATGGTAAGCGCGAAAAAGAAGTTAGATGACGCCTCTGATGTGTCGATAGTCACATAAGGCAAGATTTTAATACTGACTCCGACCCCTTCGTTGGAATACAGGTCTGCGCGCGGCGGCTGTGTTCTATAAACGGTAGCTGTTGGGAACGGCGGATAATCCACCTGATAGGCCGCGTTCACCGTCAAATTCCCTGCCAGGGTAACGGCCAGAATGAACAGAATGAGAATAGAAATGCCGGTTGACTTCTTCCTTTTAATAAGGAGTAACACCACAATTATGACGGCCAGCAAAACCGCGCCAACGGCGCACAGCAACGTCAATCCTGCCGCATCAGGGGAAAGCTTTACGGGTGTTTCCGCCGCGATAGGCGTGATAACGGCTTTCGTCAACCAGGCCGACATGGCAGGCGTGGTTGTGAAAGAGGGGGCAATGGTCACGGTGGGCGTAACGGCTTTCATCGGTTCGGGTGTTACGGCCACAATAGGCCGCATCGTGGGAATTTCCGTGGGTAGGGGTGTGGAAACCGCGGCCATTTGCCGGGAGGGTAATCCATTTAACCGGCGCCATTCGTGTTCAAAGCCGGCGAGGTCAAACCCGTAGACATCCCGGAGAGCATCATCAACCAGAATTCCGTCAGAAAGGGTTTTAAGCAGCCGGTTGATCTTCTCACGCCCGTACGTATCGATAAGGTACTTCACCATGTAGTACGACTGACTGTAAGAAACATCGGCCTTATCCGGATCTTCCGAGAAACCGGCGGAAAGGATATTAAAGGAAAGGAGCGAATCATTCTCTATCGCGCTAGCGAACGCGCCGCGGGTGTTCGCATCGGGTTCGCCTTCACCCAGCACAGCCAATCCTTCTTCCAGCCAGGTAGGTGTATTTGAAAGGCAGGTAAAGGTGTAATTTCCTACCAGTACGTGGGTCAATTCGTGGGCCTCCGTACGTTTGGTCCACTCCATGTTCTTCAATTCCATACCGATGGCAATTTTGTTGAAACCGGTAAAGGCTAATCCACCCGTCCAACCGGCTTCATAGAGAATGGCATCACGCAGGTCCTGCGTAGACGCGTACATATACAGGTCGACCGGTTCGGTTACCGTCATTCCGGTATCGGTCTGCAGCCGGGATATGGCATTCAACGCGGTGACCAGGAGTTCTTCGGCCTGCGCGGCAGTAATTCCATAATAATGAACCCGCACACTGTCGCGCCCGATCACCTTCCACAGGTGGACGGAATCGATCCACGTGATTGTCTTTTTTTCACTGATGACCACGTCTCCGGATTCGGTCACCGCTTTCCACTGCCACCATACCTGCGTGCCGGGCGGCAAAGAGCCGCTGTTGCGCATGTCCCATTGCCATTTTGAGGTCACCTGCCTGCCCGGGGAAAACTGCGGCAGACTCATCGCCTGTACGTCACTGCACGTGCGTTCATCCGTTCCGTAAAGGAAGACAACATCCGAAATGGGCTCTTCGCTGGAGATGGTCACGGAAAAATCAATGGTATTTGGGAAGGCGATATACGCATTGTTGGCGGTAAAGGTCACCGCGTTTGCCCTGGTTTCAGGGATTGGATTCAGAAATTGCAACAATGCGGCAAGCAGGAAATAGAAACGCATGAAACCTCTGTTTCTGGCCTTTTAAGACAATGAATCAGACCAGGAAAACCCCTCTATGGATACTATAGCTTATCAGAAAATGATTTGAAATACCAGAAACTGTCTATGAAAATCCATTTCATGACATGAATTATGGTAGAATTCTCCATAACATACCATACTGTATGGTATGTTATGGAGGACTATGACACGATTACTTCGCGATGACTGGCTGGCTGCCGGTTTTGATGTGTTGGTGAACGAAGGAGCACCGGCGCTGACCATTGACACCCTCACCCGCAAATTGAACGTTACGAAAGGTTCGTTCTATCACCACTTTCGAAATGCGGACGACTACCAGAACGCTCTGTTGGAATCCTGGGAGCAGCAGTATACAGCCCGGGTGATCGAAATGTCCGAAGCCGCCGGCGACCCGGCTCTGGTTTTTGATCGCTTTTCCAGAGTACTGGCTTCTGAGTTGCCGGATATCGAGATTTGTTTTCGCTCATGGGCTTTTCAGGATGAACGGGTGCGAAGCTATGTGCAACGCGTTGACGAAGCCCGTATCGCTCAGGCACGTCGCTGGTTTGAAATGATGGGTTATGACTCTACCCGTGCCGAAGGACTGGCAAGGATGCTTTACGCGTTATTAGTCGGCTGCTATTCCATTTTCCCGCCTGTTCAGGGTGAAATATTACAAAAAACCATGACCGAATTTTTGCAGATTGCGTCTAAACATAAGGAGGAAGCATGAAAAAACAGGTCACCGGCATTCTTGCCGCAGCTGTTCTGGTTCTAACCACAATTTTGTTATCTCAATTGATCGGCGCATCCGCCAGATATGGTTCAGTTGAGCATTTCGATAATGCCCTGGCGTTTGCCAGAGAGCGGCACTGGTTTTATTACAATGCCACATATGCCAACGCCCTGATGTTGACTCTTTTCAATATGCTGCTGTATGGAAGTCTTTACGGTCTGCTTAAAAAAGAGCATCCTGAATGGACCGCCGCCGGACTGGTTTTTGTGCCATTGTATGCCATTCTGGCAACGGTATCGTATCTTTCACAAATTGTTCTGGTGCCGGTACTGATCTACCAGTTGGAAGATCCTGTAACGCAGCCAATAGCCCTGGCTTTATTGCACCACTGGTTGCAGATATGGCCGCAATCAACGATCCAACAGTTCGATCAATTTTCCTATTTCCTTCTGGGGGTACCCGGGTTGATCTATGGTTTACTGATGTGGAATACCACGCGCCTGCGTATACCGGGTGGGTTATTTGTTGTAAGCGGTCTTTTTTGCCTGCTTATCGGGGTTGGTATCATCACCGGGTTGCCCGCACTGGTTGGTGTGCCTTCCATGATTGGCGGGGTTGTTTCAATAATTGCCACCGGTTGGCTGGCCTTCGTGTTGTTACGAAATTCCCAAAAATTTTCTACCGTCACAACTGACTGAAACCTGCCATACACAAAGTCCCTTCTAAGTTAAACTCACCACATAGAAGGGACTATTCATTTTAAGGCTGCGCCGGGGTTTACTATCCGGCTTTGGCCATTTCTTTCAGGTATTTCTCGCGGTTGGCCGGACGCGCGGTCTTTCCACTGCTGGTTTTAACGATCCACTTCTTCGGTACCAGGTACACATGGCGCAGCGCCACAGCCGAACCTCTGGTGACGGTCTTGCGAATCTCATTGGCGATGGCTTCTTTTTCCGCCGGGTCTTCCGTATCTACTTCGGCCACAATAACCACTTCTTCCGTGCCGCTGTCATCATTGAACACGCCAAACGCCACCAGACGCCCGGGATGAACACCTTTTACTTCCATAGCCAGTTGCTCAAGGTCAGCCGGGTAGACGTTCTTGCCGCCGACAATGATCAGGTCTTTCTTACGTCCGGTAACAAACAACTCACCGTTCAAGGTGTACCCGTAATCACCGGTCATATACCAACCGCCGTCAACGAAAGCCTTTTTCGTAAGGTCATCGCGGTGATAGAAACCTGTGAGCATGCAATCGGATTGTATCGCGATCTCCCCGATCTTGCGGTCAGGCAGCAACTGACCATCACTGCCGTATACGCGTACCCGGGTGTTGCTGATCGGCACACCGGATGACAGCATTCGAATGGATTGGCGGCCTTCCACAGCCGGGCGCGCCTCCCAATCGATCTGCACACCCTCAAGATCAACCTCGTCAACGCTCATCGGGTAGCCAAAACCTGATTGGGTGATGGCAAACGTGTTTTCGGCCATTCCATAGCTGCTGCAGAGAACCGACGGATTTAACCCATACGCGGTGAACCGGGCGGCGAATTTTTCATGGGCCGCCACGCGAACAGGTTCAGAGCAGTTGATCACCCCTCGCCAGGAGGAGAGATCAACACCTTCCAGATCTCGGTCACGGGTCTTTTCGGCGCTAAACACGAAAGCGAAATTCGGCAGCCAGGTCAGCGTTCCCTTATACCGGGTGACGGATTGCATCAGGCGGTACGGTCCTCTCACCCAGTCAAAGGGTGACATCATTACGATTTTGATGCCATACAAAACCGGCATGAGGAAGCAAGCAATAAGACCCATATCGTGGTACAACGGCAGCCAGGAGACGATCACATCGTCTGATGAAACTTTCAGAGTATTGGAATAACAATCCAGTTGGTTAAACACACTTCGGTGTGAGAGGGCGATACCTTTTTGCAGCCCTGTTGTGCCGGAAGAATGCTGTAAGAGCACCACCTCTTCCGGTTGGCGGTTCATACCGCCCATAATAGAGAAATCCGGCTCGACCGGCACGTCATTGCCGGTAAGGATGACCGCGCGCACAGAGTCGCCTTTGTGCAGGGCAGATCGCACTTCTTCCTCAAATTCAGGGTATGTTACGATCGCAGCCGGGCGCGAAATGCTGACGAGCGATTCCAGGTCAGAGCGGTAACGTTCAGGAGAAAGTTTCTCTGTCAGGTAGGGTAATATCGAAGGTATGGCACCGTGGATTATGGCACCCCAGTAGGCATATACCAGTTCTATGGAATGCTGCATGATCAGCACAATCACTTCACCAGGTTCAATACCATTCTTCCGGTAAAGCGCGGACCAACCCGCCGCTCCTTTCAGCAGATCGCGGTATGTGATAGGAACGTCGTCTTTACCGGCAAACTGCACAACCAGGCTTACCTGATCGGGGTGGTTATCGTAATGACCTTTGAGAGTGGTTGTGAAATTACGCATAAGAAAAAACCTGCCTTGAAACCGGAATTGGGTTATTCCAGTGATTTGAAATTTATTCCGCCAGGGTCTTCTGCGCGCGGAACGGGCTAATGATACCGCAAATAATAATTTGTGATATTTCGGCAGGCTTTTTCCCCTCACCTTACCTCTCCCCTCCGGGGCGAGGAATTTTTTTCGCCTTTCTCCTCTCCCCATCGGGGAGAGGCCGGGGTGAGGGGCGTTCTTAGCCATCCAACCAGCCGGCGAATCAGACGTAATTCGCCTTAACAGCAAGGCCATATAAATGCAGGCTTTTTCCCCTCACCTTACCTCTCCCCTCCGAGGCGAGGAATTTTTTCGCCCTGCTCCTCTCCCCACCGGGGAGAGGCCGGGGTGAGGGGCGTTCTTAGCCATCCAACCAGCCGGCGAATCAGACGTAATTCGCCATAACAGCAAGGCCATACAAATGCAGGCTTTTTCCCCTCACCTTACCTCTCCCCTTCGGGGCGAGGAATTTTTTTGCGCCCTGCTCCTCTCCCCACCGGGGAATTTCGTGCATATTTTAAATACAGCGGCGGCGTCGCTCCCAACGCCGCCGCCCAAATCCCCCTTCGCTCCCAAAAGAATTATGAATTGGTCGATTTCTTTCCCAACTGGAACAGCATCTGAATGCCGATGAACAGCAGGGTAAGAACGCCCACGCCGATGCGTGTCCACCAGGAGCTGAGGGTCCCGTTGAACTGAAGCACCGAAACGATCGTACCGTTAATCAACACACCGAACAGTGTACCGATCACATTACCCACACCACCGGTCAACATGGTACCGCCCATAACCACCGAAGCAATAGCGTCCATTTCCATGGTAGGCGCGTACTGTCCATAACCGGAAAGCAGTGCCAGGCTGAAGGCTATACCACCGAGAGATGAGCAAAAGCCGCTGAAAGCGTATACCAGAATGCGGGTGCGGTCGACAGGCAAACCCATCAGACGGGCACTTTGCTCATTATTACCAATGGCATACATTGTGCGGCCAAACCGGGTATACCGGGCAATGTATATGGCCGCGAAGAAAACGACCAATGCCACCACGGAGTATATGTACACATATGATTTGCCAAATCCAGGGATCAATACTTTCTGCAGACCGATGGACTTATACAAAGGATCCGTGATGGTGACGGAGGTCAGGCTGATGATGTACGCCATACCCCGGCAGAAAAAGCTGCCCATCAGGGTTACAACGAACGCTTCCACTTTTAACCGCTGGATGATGAAGCCCTGGAATGCCCCGAATGAGACACCCATAACCAGCATCAACGGCATAACAACGAAAGCGCTGACACCGTTCTTTAGCAGCACGGCTGTAGCCATGGTTGTAAGCGCCAACATGGAAGCGACTGAAAGGTCAATACCATTTGAGATAACCACAAAGGTCATACCAATGGCCAGAAGCAGCAGGCTGGCATTATTAATGAAGAGGTTGAAGAAAACCTGGGGTTTCTGCATGGCCGGGTAGATCTGGCCGCAGGTTATGTAGCCCACCACAAAAATAAAGATGGTAAACAGCAAAGTTCCATTATTAAGGAGGAAGGTCTTAATTCGTGGCCACATTGCTTCCGCCTTTCTTTGAGCCCAACCGGTTGATCAAACCTTTTACCTGGTCGGAATAGAGCAGGATCACAAGCAAAACCAGAACAGCCTTGGCGGCCAGCAGTGTGTTGGCCGGAATTCCCACGGTGTACATAGTCAGGGTAAAGGTCCAGATGATCATGGCGCCCAGAATACTGGAAGCCAGTGAGAAACGGCCGCCGGCCATCAGAGTACCACCGATAACCACCGAGAGGATAGCATCCAGTTCATAGGCCAGGCCGATGTTGTTGGCATCGCAACTATGTACGTACGAGCTAAGGATCAAGCCGGCTATGGAACCGCAGAAACCACAGAAAGTGTACACAAACAGTTTGATGTTCTTTTCGCTGATGCCGCTGTACATCGAAGACTTTGAATTGATACCCACCGATTCGATGAACAGACCGATAGATGTCTTGCGGACCAGCACCCAGGCGATCAGGAACACCAACGCCACGATATAAATGGAAACTGGAAGGCCAAGAATAAAGCCGTTACCGAACCAGAAGTAAGGCGTGTAGTAAATGGTCATGATCTGCCCATTGGTGATAAGCTGGGCGATTCCGCGGCCAGCCACCATTAAGATCAACGTGGCAACCATCGGTTGAATGCGCACGCGGGAAACAAGAAAACCATTCCACAGGCCGCACAGAGTACCGGCCGCAATATCTGCCAGAACGATCAAAGGAAGCGGAGTGTTGGTTTTATCGGCTGTAAGGATCTCTACATCGATCAGTTTATCGCCCAGCGCGGGGTTGATGAGCACAGCACCCATAGCCGCAGAAATGGCAATCACAGCGCCCACAGAAAGGTCAACACCGCCGGTGGCAATGACCAGCGTCATACCAATGGCCACAATAGCCAGAGGAGCGCCGTCGTTCAACACATCGATCAGGTTGCCGTACAGGTGTCCGTCAAGTATGCCAATTCGGAAAAAGCTGGGGGCGTAGATCGCGTCGAAGATCAACAGCAAGGCCAACGCGATGATCGGCCAGAAGATACGGCTGTGCCGGAATTTAGAAAAGAGTTCGTTAAACTTCATAGATCACCTGCCATGGTGTGCATAATGGTTTGATCATCCACTTCTTCGCCAAATTCAGCAACCAGTTTATGATCACGAAGAACCATTACACGGTGACTGCAGCGCAAGACCTCTTCAAGTTCGGATGAAATGAAAATACAGGATTTTCCTTCCGCTGCCAGATCAAGTACCAATTTCTGAATTTCTGTTTTGGCGCCCACATCGATACCGCGGGTGGGCTCATCGAGGATCAATACCTGCGGGTTGGTAGCCAGCCAGCGGGCGAGAATAACTTTCTGCTGATTGCCGCCGCTCAAGTTTTTGGTTAATTGATCGGGGGATGGGGTGACAATACCCAGCAGTTTGATGTATTTATCCGCGTATTCATATTGTTTCTGCGTCGGAATAAATTTGAACCAACCATACCGGGCTTGCAGAGCCAGAATGATGTTCTCGCGGATGGTCAGTTCACCAACAATACCCAGGGCTTTACGGTCTTCCGGGCACAGGGCGATACCATTGTTCAATGAATCGATCGGTGAATAACTGGTGACCTTTTTTCCGTTGATCAACAGTTCACCCGAATCGGGAGTATCAATTCCGAAAATCAGGTTAGCCAATTCCGTACGTCCGGAACCGAGCAAACCGGCCAGACCCACCACTTCGCCTTTCTGCATGCAAAGGTTGGTGGGTTCAAGGTAATTGGTCTTACCCAGATCCTTTGCTTCCAGAACGGCCTCGCCGACAACTTTCTTTTCAGTTTTTATCTTGGCTTTTGACAGATCGTCGAGGTCAGAGACACTGCGTCCGAGCATGTTGGCGATCAATTTAACGCGGGGGAGTGATGTTGTGTCAAATGTACCTACATACTTACCATTGCGGAGTACGGTGATTCGGTCAGTTACTTCATAGACCTGATCGAGGAAATGGGTAATGAAAACAATGCCAATTCCTTCGCTCTTTAATTTCCGCATTACATCAAAGAGCTCTTTTGTTTCGTGCGCGTCCAGTGAAGAGGTCGGCTCATCGAGGATCAGAACACGGGCGGATTCGAATTCCAACGCGCGGGTGATAGCAACCATCTGCTGGATAGCCACAGAATAGTTGCCCAGCGGTTTGGTCACATCAACATCAACACCGAGTTTGCGGAGTGACTTGGCCGCCATTTCGTTCATTTTTTTCCAGCTGATGTTACCCAGAAAGCCTTTAGGTTCATGCCCCAGCATAACGTTTTCAGCCACAGAAATATTAGTGCACAGGTTCACTTCCTGGTACACAGTGGTGATCCCAATTTCCTGGGCATGCATTGGGGAATGGACTTCAACGGGCTTACCGTCAAATTCGATCACGCCGGAATCCGGATGTTCAACACCGGTAAGGCATTTGATCAAAGTGGATTTGCCGGCGCCATTTTCGCCCATCAAAGCGTGAACTTCACCGCGTTTCAGCGAGAAATCCACGTTTTCCAGAGCGTGAACCCCTGGGAAGGTCTTCGTAATACCTTTTGCACTTAATATATAAGGAGTTTCCATCATAACGTCTGCCTTTTGGAGCTATTCAGATATTTCAGTATGCCGGGGTTTTCGTAGAGAAGCGGCGTTGGGATGCAACACCGCTTCTCTGCATTATTGAACTAACGTACTTCGATGCTGGCTACAAAGTTCGCAAGGATTTTAGTACTTGCGGCCGGGCAGCAGTTCGGCAGCTTTGTCGGCGTAGTAAACATCTTCTTTGGTCAGGGTTTCACGATCGTAGGGTTTGCCATTGAGGATGTTCAGAGCGAGTTCCATGGTCTGGGGGCCGAGGAGGGGATTGCATTCGACATCGACCTGGATCCAGCCATCAGCCATAGCCTGGAAACCACCGCGGGTACCGTCAACGGAGACGATCTTGATGTCACCGGGTTTGAGGCCGGCGGCTTTCATAGCTTCGATAGCGCCGATAGCCATGTCATCATTGTGGATGAAAGCGCCCTTGATTTCGGAACCATATTTCTTCAAGAAGGCTTCCATAACGGGTTTGCCTTCGGCACGGGTGAAGTTACCGGTCTGGGAGTCAATAATTTCGATGTTCTTGGCCAGGGTCTTGCGGAAACCTTCGGCACGGCCGGTGGCAGCGCCTGAACCGGTGGTACCGGAGAGTTCAACGATCTTACCGCCATCGGGCAGCAGTTTGTTCATTTCGGTACCGGCTTTTTCGCCTTCAATAACCATGTTGGAGCCGATGTGGGCAGCGTACAGGGAGGGATCAGCTTTGACGGAGCGGTCGACAATGATCACGGGGATACCGGCATCTTTGGCTTCCTGGAGAACAGCGTCCCAACCATCTTCCACTACAGGAGGCAGAGCGATGATGGAAACACCCTGCTGGATGCAGGAGCGCATAGCGGAGATCTGATTTTCCTGTTTCTGCTGGGCATCGGAGAAGATCAATTTGACGCCCAATTTTTCCGCGGTTTCCTTGAAGGAAGCGGTGTTGGCGGTGCGCCAGTCAGATTCAGCGCCCAACTGCGGGTAGCACATGGTCATATCTTTGTAGGTGATTTCTTTCGCAGCAGCGGGGGCGGCGGCGGCAGGAGCTTCGGCTTTGGGGGCTTCAGCAGCGGGGGCCGGGGTGGCAGGGGCGGCGCAGGCTACCAGGGAGGCAACCATGACCATCAACAGAGCAACGTACGATACAACTTTCAAAACTTTCATCCCATTTCTCCTTCATAGAAATCAAACAAGTTTTTGGTATTGCCGAGAATGATAAAAGGCTTCTTCTTTATCTCTTCTTCTTCCGTTATCCTCCTCCCGGAAAATTCTCATTACTTTCCGGAATTTTTGTGCCCGCAACCCCTTCCTTTAAAAAAGGAGCGACTGGCAGGCGTGATACGAATTGGATGATTTCAAAACTGTGGTTTGGAAGAGCACTAAACCACCCAATTACCCTTTCTTGCGGTCCAGGACGATGATCCGGGTAATTCCTGGGGAAAACACACCCTGTTTTGGTTAGTACCGAATAAAGAAAACGCCAGGAAAAGATCTCTCGAGGGGTAAAAACCTGGCTACCCGCCAATTGTTGATAACGTTCCCGTTATCGTTCACACTGAGATATTAGCAAACGCAGAGGGCAATGTCAAGAGGATTCAATTAAGCCCCGCTATCTTGATTACATACATCCTGATTTTTGTCACCATTTATCACCTCATAGAGCCTTTTTTACCTTTTTTTTGACTATTTTGTCCCATATTGCGGGACGTTTTTTGTTACTGCCGGGTTTCGGGCGGCTGCACCCGGCCCGTTTCATGTCCCTCGTGTGATAAGATTGCTTGACAAATATATTTCCTTTTGCTACGATGTTATCGTTCCCGATACCGTTACCGGGAATTTATGACAGGAAGGGACCGGACTTTGAATTTCAGCAAACGCCCCACCATCAAAGAAGTTGCGCAGGCCGCGGGGGTTTCCACTCAGACCGTTTCACGTGTCATTAACGACCGTCCGGATGTAGCAGGGGAAACACGCGAAAAGATCAACCGGGTAATTGAAGAACTCGGTTATCAACCGAGCGCCCTGGCGCGCAGTCTGATCCAGCAGCGCAGTTACACGCTGGGTGTGGTTACGGCCGGCCTGAAACATATGGGGCCCTCTCGCACATTGAACGGTATTACCTTCCAGTCAGAAAAGATGGGTTATTCACTTCTGTTAAAAGAATTACCCCGGTTTGACACCGAAAACATCAAACCCCTGCTGCAGAACCTGCTTTCTCACCATGTTGACGGCATCCTCTGGGCTGTGCCCCAGGTCGGTGACAACCGTTCGTGGCTGAATGACGAACTCCCTGATCTGCCTATTCCGATCGTCTTTCTCACGATGGAAAACCACCCCGGTCTTACCATCATTAGCTTTGATAATTTCCTGGCAGGCCGCATGGCCACTGAGCACCTGCTTCAACAGGGTTACCGGCGCATCGGTCATATTGCCGGTCCCCTGGACTGGTGGGAAAGCCGCCAGCGAAAAGCCGGCTGGAAATCTGCCCTCAACGCCGCGGGCATTGAAGCCCTTGAATCACATTGCACGGAAGGCAACTGGTCATCTTCCAGTGGAGAGGCGGCCTTCAAACAACTGCTTAATCAATACCCCGATATGGATGCTGTTTTTGTGGGCAACGATCAGATGGCCATGTCTGTCATTCAGATCGCCTGTAAAAACAATATCGATATCCCCCGCGATCTGGGCGTTATTGGTGTTGACGGCCTGTCCGAATCCGCGTACCTTTCTACCCCGCTGACCACCATTGTGCTGGATCAATATCTGCTCGGCTGCACCGCGGTTGAAGAGATCGTTCACGCGGTGGAGCGTTCTCGCGAACATTCCGGCCATGAAAATCAGCGGACGATCATTTTGAGCCCCGAGTTGCTCGTCAGAGAAAGTTCGCTGCGCCTTAGAACTCTGGAACCCGCGTCACCATGATACCCGAACAACCCACTTTTCATACACAGATATCATCTCGCTCCATTCCCGCTCCGTGCGGGAATGCTACTGTATGGAAACCGGGACTTTCTTTCTGGCGTTTCATCTTCTCTTTGAGGGGTGCACCCTCTTTCAAACATCTTGTTAAAACGGCTTCCCGACGGGAAGAATGTTCCATTTTTTAAAATAATTTGAGGAGGATCTATGCCCAGATACACAATTGGAGTAGATTTTGGTTCCGAATCCGGCCGTGCTGTGCTGGTGGATGTGAGCAATGGTAAAGAAATCGCTACATCGGTCTACCCGTATTCAAACAGTGTTATTGATGAAAAACTTCCCGAATCCGGCATCAAGTTGGAACTCGACTGGGCTTTGCAGGATCCGGATGACTATCTTCGCACCTTCCAGAATACCATTCCGGATGTGTTGAAACAGTCGGGTGTTAAACCCGAAGATGTAATCGGTATGGGTATCGATTTCACCGCCTGCACCATGCTGCCGGTGAAGAAAGACGGCACTCCTCTGTGCAACCTGCCCGAATACCGAAAGAACCCGCACGCCTGGGTCAAATTGTGGAAACACCATGCCGCCCAGCCCGAAGCCGATAAGATCAACGAGACAGCCCGCGCTATGGGTGAAACCTGGCTCGACCGGTATGGCGGCAAGATCTCGTCGGAATGGTTTTTCTCGAAGGTTCTTCAAATTGCCAATGAAGATCCGGCCATCTACAAAGCCGCTGACCGCCTGATCGAAGCGGCGGACTGGGTTGTGTGGCGCCTCACCGGTGTTGAAACCCGCAATTCATGTACAGCCGGCTACAAAGCCATCTGGTCTAAACGTGAAGGCTTCCCTTCCAAAGCATTCTTTAAAGCCTTAAATCCGCTGATCGAAAATGTGGTGGAAGAGAAAATGAGCACCAATATTATCCCCATCGGCCAGAAAGCCGGCGGTCTGACGGAAGAAGCCGCTAAATGGACCGGCTTGCTCCCCGGTACTCCGGTGGCCATCGCCAATGTGGACGCGCATGTAGCCGTGCCTGCGGCTACCGTTGTCACCCCGGGAACCATGGTGATGATCATGGGCACCTCCACCTGCGACATGGTACTGGGCACCGAAGAACACATCGTTCCCGGTATGTGCGGTTACGTGGAAGACGGCATCATTCCCGGTTACTTCGGTTATGAAGCCGGCCAGTCTTGCGTGGGCGATCACTTTGCCTGGTTCGTGGAAAATTGTGTCCCCGCTTCTTACACTCAGGAAGCCGCTGAACGCAAGATGGATATTCACAAGCTGCTGGAAGAAAAAGCCAGCAAACTGAAACCCGGCGAGAGCGGCCTGGTAGCCCTTGACTGGTGGAACGGCAACCGCTCTGTTCTGGTAGATGTCAACCTGACCGGTATGATGCTGGGCATGACCCTGGCCACCAAACCGGAAGAAATCTACCGCGCGTTGATCGAAGCCACTGCATATGGAAAGCGCATGATCATTGAAACGTTTGTGAAAAACGGCGTGCCGATCAACGAACTGGTTGCCTGCGGCGGCCTGCCCGATAAAAACCCCATGCTGATGCAGATTTACGCCGATGTCATCGGGGTTCCCCTGAAGATCAGCGCCTCCAAACAGACACCCGCCCTGGGTTCTGCTATGTTTGGCGCGGTTGTGGCTGGCAAAGCAGCCGGCGGTTATGACAGCATTGTGGATGCCGCCAAAGCCATGGCCGCCGTCAAGGATGTGGTTTACAAACCCATCCCTGAGAACCAGAAGGTATATGAAAAGCTATATCAGGAATATGTTCTGTTACACGATTATTTTGGCCGCGGTGCCAACGATGTAATGAAACGCCTCAAAGCCATCAAGGCCAGCGCCCACTAATTCAGGAGCAAGCGAATAATGTTAGAAAAGATCAAAGAAGAACTTGTATATCTTCATCAGAAGCTGGTGGAATACAAGCTCGTGGTGTGGACGGGCGGCAATGTCTCCGCGCGTGACCCGGAAACTGGCCTTATCGTCATCAAGGCATCCGGCGTACCGTATGAAGGTATGGGCCCGCAACACATGGTGGTGATGGATATGGATGGCAAGTTGGTAGAAGGTGACCTCAAGCCGTCATCCGATGTGTACAGCCATCTGTATATCTACAAACACCGCGATGACGTCAATGGTGTGGTGCATACCCATTCCAACTATGCCACCGCCTTCGCCGCTGTCGGACAGCCCATCCCCTGCGTGCTTACCGCCATCAGTGACGAATTCGGCTGCGACATTCCGTGTGCCGGTTTCGTTCGCATTGGTGACGAAGCCATTGGTAAAGAAGTGGTAGACCATATCGGCACATCCACCGCGTGTTTGCTGCAAAACCACGGCGTGTTTACCATCGGGAAGAACGCCAAAGCGGCGGTAAAAAGCGCTGTAATGGTAGAAGACGCCGCCCGAACCGTCTGGATGGCGAAACAACTCGGCCAGCTTATCCCGATTCCGCAGGAAGATATTGAGAAATTGCATTACCGCTACACGCATATCTATGGCCAGTAGGCGAGTGAGGAAATTATGATCGATCTAAAGAAATATGATGTCTGGTTTGTCACCGGCAGTCAGCACCTGTACGGTCCTGAAGTTCTGGACCAGATTGCCGCCCATTCTAAAGAGATCGCGGCCGCGCTGGAAGCCAGCACCGCGATCCCGGTACATATTGTTTACAAACCGGTTATGACCACCGTGGAAGATATCACCCGCTTGTGCCTCGAAGCCAACGCGGATGATAAATGCGTGGGCATCATCACCTGGATGCACACTTTCTCGCCGGCGAAAAAATGGGCCAATGGACTGAAACTCTTACAGAAACCCATGGCCCATCTGCATACCCAGTATTACCGCGAGATCCCCTGGTCTGAAATCGATATGGACTACATGAACCTGCACCAGTCCGCGCACGGTGATCGTGAATTCGGCTTCATCGGCGCCCGCCTGCGCATGGAACGCCACGTCGTCGTCGGCCACTGGCAGGATGCCGCCGTGCAGAAAGAACTCGGTGACTGGAGCCGCGCCGCCTGCGGTATCGCGGACGCCAAGACCATGAAACTGGCCCGCTTTGGCGATAACATGCGCGAAGTGGCCGTTACCGAAGGCAATAAAGTTTCCGCTCAGATCCAGTTCGGGTATTGCGTCAATGGGTATGGTGTTGGCGATCTCGTGAAGGTTGTCAATGAAGCCAGCGATGCCGATGTTGACAAACTGGTTAAAGAATATCTGGATACCTACGAAATAACCCCGAACCTGTTGCCCGGCAAAGAAAAACACGCTTCCCTGCGCGAAGCCGCCCGCATGGAAATTGGTATGCGCCGCTTCCTGGAAGCCGGTGGATTCACCGCCTTCACCACCACATTTGAAGACCTTCACGGGCTTCCGCAGCTCCCGGGCCTTGCCTGCCAGCGTTTGATGAACGACGGTTACGGTTTCGGCGCCGAAGGCGACTGGAAAACCGCCGCTCTGGTACGTACCATGAAGGTGATGAACGCCGGCCTGAAGGGCGGCGTGAGCTTCATGGAAGATTACACTTACCACTTCAGCCCTAAAGGCGATCGCATTCTGGGCGCCCACATGTTGGAAGTCTGCCCCTCCATCGCCGCGGGTAAGGCGAAACTCGAGGTGCTGCCCCTGGGTATCGGCGGCAAAGCCGACCCTGCCCGTCTGATCTTTGATTCTCAGACCGGCCCCGCTGTGGCCGCTTCATTGATCGACCTTGGCGATCGTTTCCGCCTGATCGTCACCCAGGTGGATGTGGTTCCCACCGAACAACCGCTGCCCAAGCTGCCGGTAGCCCGCGCGCTGTGGAACCCGCAGCCGGACCTGAAACGTGCCGCGGCTGCGTGGATCTATGCCGGTGGCGCGCATCACACCAGCTTCAGCTACTCATTGACCCAGGATCACCTGCGCGATTTCGCCGATATGGCCGGTATTGAGTATGTGGGTATCGATAATTCTCTGGATCTGAACCGCTTCAAGCAGGAATTGAAGTGGAACGATCTGTATTATCACATGACAAAAGGGCTCTGATCTTCCTCCAAAAGATTTCAGCTTTTGCATTGAACAGTGAAGAAGGGTTGCGGGCTGAAACGCAGCCCTTCTTCATTTAAAGAAGAATTTTCCTTTTGTCCGTGTGGCTTTCGCAATTTTTTCCGGTAGGGGTTTTGCAATCGGGGTTCTTCGCTTCCAACGGGAGTTGACCTCCAATCCGGTTGCATCGCCTGCGTCACGGTGATGAAACCGCTCCATGGACGGGAATCCGTCATAATTATGTCATGGTGCGTTGACCGCACTTATAGGATTAACGAATATCTTTCATCGAATTATGTCAATAATTGAGCGGTCAACAGCACCCTGCCGGTTACCATCAAAAAAACCCCCGCCCGGAAACGGGCGGGGGCATTCTGACAGGCTTCAGCGGGTCATTTGACCAGCAGGAAGGTGCCTGTCATGTTGTGGGTCTTGGTCCACTTCAGCGCTTCACGCGCGCCGCCGAGGGCTACCCAATCGCCCAGGCCGCCGTTAGCCGTTACGTCCCAGAACAACATGATGAACTCATTGTTGATCTGGTCCGGTGACAACGGGAACACCAGGGTATCGGTGGCGCCCGCAGGCAGCTGCGTGACCACCTCATTATTGAACATTAAGGTAACCGTGAATCCGTCTACATATTTCCAAGGCTCCGGTATAGGCGCCGGGAGATCGGTATCTTTCACCAGTTCCATGCTGGCCATGTAGCCGCACATGGGTTGGTTGAAGATTGTCGCCTCTCTGCCAGGCAGAAGTTCGATTGTGCTGATTCCGTCACAAGACAGAGGCACGAACTCACCACCGGTGACCGGGATCAAGCCAGCGGCAAACGGGTTGACGATAAACGGATGGATAATCTCTGGTCCGCCGCCACCACCCGGGGTGACAGGTGGTTCGGGGTAACATTCGGTTTCATTGTTCTCAATGACCTCATGTGCCCAGGTGAACTTGTCAAACCAGCCGTTATTCTCGATAGTGTTGGAATCCAGGGTGATCGTTGAATGCCACGGGTTCGCCACGGCATGCAAACCAAAGACTCCATTTTCCGAGAAGGTGCTGCAAACACTGGAGATATTTCCACCGGCCTTTAACACAGCGCCGCCAATGCCATTTCCGATCGCTTCGACAAAATTCAAGTTGATATCGTGCCTGGCATTGCCGACCAGCCCGAAGGCCCAGTTGTCATTAAAGCTGCTGTCGTTGATCGTGATGGAACCATGCAGCGACTTGATGAAAGCCCCGTCGCCATTGGCCCACTTCAGATCATACAGAGGCATCGGAGGATATCCGCCGCCGCCCTTAAGGGTGCTGGTAGTTAATATCTCTCCACCGCCAAACATCAGGAACGGGCTGAACGAGTTATTATTGGCCGTTGTGTTGTTGATCTCCACATCTCTGTTCGCGAAGACAAACAGACCGAAACCGTCGTTATTGTCAAACTCAGAATCAGAGATGTCCACACCGCCGAACATGGTGTCGAACAGAGCGCCGTACCCGGGGGTGCCCCGGTGATCGGCGTTGTTGCTGGCGCTCACGTTATCGGCAGTAATATGCCATTTGGCATAAACCTGCAAGCCGGGGCCCCAGTTCCAATAAAAGTTGGAATCTTTCACCACGAAAGCGGATAATGTGTGGAACATCGCTCCGTAGGTACCTTCGATCATCGGAGATCCGTTTCCAAACACATCGGTTCCAGCGACTCTGGTAAATCCGCCGGCTTCGCCGTTCACACCATAATTGCGGTTATGGTTGAACTCGCTGTTCAGAATGATCAACTTGCCGTCAGTTACCAGTTTCGCGCCAAAAGCTTCTCCCTTTCCGGGCCAAATTGCCCATGGGAACGGATACCCGTTAAAGTTGGCCTCAACACCGTCTAAGAAGATGCTTCCCTTTGGTTTAGGCAGTGAAGGTTTACCGTAAGCTTTTAATTCTTCCTCTTGACCATCAGGACCATCGCGGTAGATTCCTGCCTGAGCGTACAGACCCTCGTTGTAGTTGTAGTTGAAGATGGTATCGGTGATGCGGATGTCGCTGCCGCTGTAGAGGTGCGCTCCGTAGCGGTCGCTAACAACCGGTTTACGTTCAACGTCATCACCACCATCAAGCATTACCCGGGGTTCCGGTCCGCCTTCTATAAACCACCAGCCGTTATGGTTGAATTCAGAGCCTTTGATATTAATATCACCTTTGGCGCTCGCTTCCAAACCATAACCTGACATGTTGTAAGAGAAGTAGGAGTTTAGAATGTTGATCCAGCGATTGGATTCAAGGTAGGCGCCGTTGTTCTTATTTCCATTGGCGGTACTACCACTGACATTGATCCCGCCGGCCAGAACTTCAAGGCCGTAATCGCCGCGGTTCCAATCCATGTGACTGTCTTTGATGGTCACAATACCGGGTGTCTTGATCTCCACGCCTTCTTCGCCATTGAAATCTGCCGTGACCTTATCAAGATACACATTGTGATGTGAATCCACAATGAGCACCCCGTGCCCGTGCATATTTCGGTTGAAGACGCTGTCGATCAGGGTGATATACCCGCCGCCGCCATCTGACTTAAATCCGTTCCCCCATTCAGAGGTAGCCGTCACATGCTTCATAAAGATGTTACCACTGTCCACCGCGCTGATGGCGTCAATCTCACACGGATTCTTGGTACTGCAGCCGCTGTCTTCCGAGACCACGTTCACCCCATCCATATAGGTGTTCATGACCTTCTTAAGCAAGATTCCGCCTTCTTTGCCCTTTTCCAGTACACTGGTATTTTTGATCACGAGGAAGGCAAGCTTCTCGGCATTGATGCCGTATCCGCCGTCGGAATCTTTGATCTTTGAATCGGTAATGGTAACCATAAAGCTATTGGTGGCCTTGACCGCGTCTCCCTTACCCTTGTTGTTGATATTCATATTATCCAGGTTAACAATCCTGGAGTTATTGATGGAGATCGTCGGATTCGGGTCGCCATAGAAACCGGTGGTAAGGATGAAATTGCTCAGCGAAACGGAACCCGCGATATTGCTGATCACAAACGCCTGGCTGAGGGAGGTCTGGCTGGTGGCTTCACCGGTGAACATATTGGTGACGCCGCCCACAATGACCAGATCAGTGATGAACGGGCTGGAAATTACGATCGGGCTGGTGGTATAGCGGTGATAGTCAGCCGCCACATAAATGGTGGAATTACCGTTACCCGGAGCCGAGGCGATCATAATTGCGCCTTCAAGGGTCATGGTATGGATACAGGTGCCATCCGATGGAACATCATTTCCGGGGCACCACATCGGGTCACCTTCTACCAGCACCTCTTCGGCTTCCACCGAAACCAATGGCAGCGGTTCACCATCAACACCAGTTACCACCAGTTCGGTTTCCGCCGGCAGGGCTGCCAGCACTTCAGCCGGAGTATCCAGCACCTCGTCTGCCGGCTCTTCCGCTACTTCCGCCGGTGCGACAATAGGCGCGCCACAGGCAACCGGTTCGCCGGTAACCTCGTCAACGGCGCCTTCCACACAGGCTGGCTCTGCCGCAGCCGGAGCGGCCGGTGTTTCCACTACCGGGTCGGCTGTGGCTGCGGCTTCTGGTGCTGCAGATCCCTCCGCGGCAGCACCATTAGAAGCTGCTTCTGTAACGACAGCCTCTGCCGGTGGTTCAGCCGGTGGACTTGCCGGTGGTTCAGCCGGTGGACTTGCCGGTGGTTCGGCCTCTCCTCCGCCGGTTTCTCCACCTCCACTCGAACCTTCATCCGGGGTTGTAACTTCTTCCGTTCCGGGGCTCGTGGTTCCGCCATCTTGCGCGTATGCCACCATACCCGCGGGGAAAAGCATACCCAGTGTGAAGATCAAAATAAACGCAACTTGAAACAGGATCACAAACTTGCTTCTTGTGACCATAGTATTAACCTCCTGTTTGGAATGAACCAAAATCAAGAAGGCTGGAACCAGGTTAGTCGTGTTCCCCCCGGGAGGGCGGTTACATTCCAGCATTGCCGCTCCCAATCCTTCTGCCTGGCTGCCGGCTGGCAGGCCGGGTTTTTATTTGCCCAGCATCACCTCCTTATTATTTTTTCCGGGTCTGTAGATACCGCCAGTTTATATCCCAGACCCTCACGGCTTACGATCAGCCGTGGATTACCAGGATCTTTCTCAAGCTGCGAACGCAGCAGAAAGATCAGGTATTTGATCCGGCTTTGCACATGGATATTGGGATCGTTCCACACGTCAAAGGCGATGGTGGCCAGGTCAACCCATTGACCCGGCCGGCGTGCCAGTGAAGCCAACACGCCGAACTCTCGCGCCGGTAAAACGGTGACCCGGCCGTCAAGAGTCACCTCACGCGTGTTACTATCGATCTCCAATCCGTTGGCCGGAAACTTGAAAATTTGTGACGGGTGCTTCACGCCGCGTTGAGCCGTAACCCGTTGAATACGTGCCACAAGCTCAGAAGGATGAAAGGGTTTGGTTATGTAATCATCCGCGCCCTGTTGCAGCGCGCGAACGATATCATCGGTATCTGTCAACGCGGATACCACCAGCACCGGAACACTGCTCACCTTGCGGATCTGTTCATACAACATCCAGCCGTCCATACCGGGCATCATCAGATCCAGCAGCACCGCGTCGGGGGCGTTCTGTGAAAGGCGTTTCAACGCTTCGGGACCATTGGTAGCCGAGATCACGTCTATGCCAGAACTCATAAGGATTTGTTTGATAAGGTTAACGGTGTCGATTTCATCGTCAACCACCAGAATGAGTTTGTGGTGAATATCTGAATCCAACAGGTCCAGATCAACACCTTTCTCAATCGGTGTCGAAGAAAACAGGGTAGAGGTAGTCATAATCCCTCCCCGGAGTCGAAAATAACCGGCCATTCTGATGGACCGGTTTCGCTACTGGCTCCCTGACACCATATCCCGTCAATTAAAAAGCGGGAAAGCGACCAATTTTTGGTGCCAGATCCTTGCTTTCAACAGAGAACGGCATGTTGAAGGCTGTTTGGTTTTTGAACAATAATGAAAGCTGTCTAAAGCATAAAGATGCTGAATAATCCCTCAACGACAAATCTCATTATAGAAAGAACCAACAGGTTGTCAAACATATTGATTGCTGGTTAGTAAAGGGTCACGGGAATATTCTGTACATCTATGAACAATTGGATATACCTGTATGTACCTCATGGCGGCAACCGCATCGTTTGATGGAGAAAATATTAATTTTTGTTTTATTCCATTCAGGGTGTATAGTACATAATAATAGTAGGTACAAGGTAGGAACCTATCAGGACTTAGTTTCTGAAAACCAGTACCCCCTTAAAACCAAATTTCACAGAGGCTGCGGCATTTTCAGGGGGAAAACCATGATTGAGATAATAACGGAGTGACTCTGTGAATTTTCAATACGCGAACGCGCTAATTGTAACCGCCATGATCTTCTTCTCTCTTTCAGGTGTAGCTTTTCAGCGCCGAAAAGCACCCGGAGGGTTTCCGCTGGCTGTTACTTTATTTGCGTTGGGGATTTGGACATTTTCATATGGCCTGCGGTGGACAACCAGCGACCTGCGGGAAATTTATTTCTGGTTAAATTTGACCTATCTCGGAATTGTAACAACCCCGGCGGCTATGGTTGTTTTTACTTTCCAGTACACACAACACCCGTTCCAGTTTTCCCTACGTCACTACGCGTTCCTGGCTATCGAACCGGTTATCACTTTGATTATTCTGTGGACCGACCCTCTGCACAACCTGTTCTTTGGCGGTTCACGTAACCCTGATTCCATTCTCGCGGGAGGAATCTGGTTTCACTTCAACGCGGTTTATACCTATATCTTACTTATCCTCTCTATAGTAGTGCTGATCCGGCACATACAGAATTCAATCAATGTTGCCCGTCAGCAGGGGATGATCATTCTTATCGGATTCCTGATACCGGTCATTGTCAGTGGACTTCAAATATGGCAAATTGTCCCTTCAATAGGGTTAGATCTTACCCCCTTTGTGTTCCTTATCAGCACTTTTGTGGTAATGATCGGTTTCTTTTATTACCGTCTGTTGGATATAACGCCCATTGCTTATTCACGCCTGTTTCAGAACTCAGCCAACGGACTTATTGTTGTAGATAGTCAATGGCGCATTGTGGATGTCAACCCTGTCGGCCGCCAGATACTGGGTCAGATGACGGCCGGCATAGGCAGTGATGTCCGCGCGGTTTTTGCCTCCCGGCCTGACATTATTCGCTTGCTGAATGGCAATGAAATGTGCTCTACTATTATTCGGTTGGAAATTGAAGGCAATGATTTGGATTATGATACGGCTTTATTTCCCATTCGAACCAATCCTACACAACCGGATGGATGGTTACTGGTGTTCCATGATATCACCGCGTTCCGGCGAACAGAAGAAGCCCTTATGGCTTCAGAAAATAAGATCCGGTCTCTGTTTCAATCAATCACCGACCCGGTTTTGGTAATTGACCAAAAGGGAAAGTATTTGGAGATTGCCCCCACCAAACCGAACAGTCAGATTCATGATCCTTTACGGATTGTCGGTAGATCGGTCGCGGATGTTTTTCCAAAAGAAGAAGCCCGGCAGATCATGGATGCCATTCAGGAAACATTGCGAACTCGCTCAATAGTCCATCTGGATTACCGGATGGTGATCGAGGGAAAAGAGTTCTGGTACGCTGGCAGCGTCTCACCGCTTACAGAAGATACCGTGATCTGGCTCGCGAGGGATATCACCGAGCGCAAAAAAATGGAGCAGGACCTGCGCGAACGGGAGTTGCGTCTGGGGTTGGCGCATGAGATCGCCCATGTGGGGTACTGGGAATACAGTCTTAATGATAAACAATTCTGGGCATCAGACGAGTTTTACAAGATCATGGGGGTGAATTCCAGAAGTGGCATTTCATCACTTGGCAAACTGGAAAAATTTTTTAGCCTCAAAAATAGAAATCACTGGTCCGAGTCATCTCGTGAGTGGTTGGAGTCTCTGCCAAACCGTGAAGTTGATATTGAGATCACGCGCAAAGGAGAGACCGAACCCCGCATACTGCACACCATCACCCGGGTGGAGTACAACGATAAAAATAAACCGGTAAAAATAGTGGGTGTGGTGCATGATGTAACCAACCAGAAGAGGGCGGAACGTGCTCTCGAAAAGCGTATGATGGCACTCACCCTTCCGCTGGAAAAGAACCAGAACTTCGCTCTTGATGATCTGTTTAACCTTGATGACCTGCAACACATTCAGGACGACTTTTCGAACGCTCTGGGTGTGGCCTCGGTTATTACCCGGCTTGACGGTACGCCAATTACAAAATATAGCAATTTCACCCGCCTGTGCGGGTCGTTGATCCGACAAAACCCTCAGGGCTGCGCGGATTGTATTTCAATAAATGCAACCGATTCCAAAAATACGATTGACGGGAAACCTTATACTGTCCCCTGCCCAAATACGAATTTAATGCATGCCAGCGCGCCGATAATGGTTGGCGGCAAGCATATAGCCAACTGGCTGGTAGGACAGGTTCGACTGAATGGAACAAAACCCGATGCCGCTATGGCTTACATCCGCCAGCTTGGATTAAACGAAACTGACGCGCTGCAGGCATTCAATGAAATTCAGGAAGTATCGGAAGAACAATTTGAGAAGGCGACCCGGGCGTTATTCACTCTGTCTACATATTTATCCAATACAGCCTATCAGAATGTTCAGCAGGCACGTTTTATCACCGACCGAAAAAAAGCCGAAGAAGCGTTACGCTTATCAGAAGCCAAGTTGCGATCATTGTTTACCGCTATGACCGATGTGATTATCGTCTATGGCAGCGACGGGGAATATCGCGAGATCGCCTCCACCAATTCTCAGCGATACTACCGTCCACCGCATGAACTGCTGCACCGCCGTATAACAGACGTATTCCCGGAAGATATCGCCACATTGTTCATGCGCACCATCCGACAGACATTGGAATTAAAAGAAATGTCTCGTGTAGATTACAGCCTGACCATCGGCGGACGGGAATACTGGTTTTCGGCAAACGTCTCACCATTTACCGAAGATAGTGTGATCTGGGTGGCGCGGGATATCACCGATCGTAAGAAAGTGGAAGATGCCCTGCATTACCAGTCAACGCATGATACGCTGACCGGCTTGTACAACCGCCAGTATTACGAAACCGAAATTGACCGGCTGCAGCATTCCCGTCTCTTTCCGATCAGCATTATTATGATCGATGTTGACGGGCTGAAATGGGTGAATGACCACCGCGGGCATCAGGCCGGTGACGAATTACTGCAGCGGGTTGCCGGGCTCTTAAAAAGCGCCTTCCGGCCTGAAGATATGGTCGCCCGTATGGGCGGCGATGAGTTTGTTGTGGTGCTTCCGCTCACAGCGGAACCGGCCGCCCGGCAGGCCATCTCACGCCTGGAAGAAATACTGGAAAAACATAACCAACTCTTCTCGCCTGAGCAGAAGCTCGGGCTCTCGATGGGGACGGCCACCGGAACTTCCGGTAGTCTGTTAACCGAAGTGTTCAAGATCGCCGATCAGGCTATGTACACGGTGAAATCCCGGAAAAAAGCACAGTCCGCCAACCCGGATTTTGTTCCTCAGGACCAGACAACATCCCGGAAGTAACCTTCGCCCTCAAGGGGGAAGGCCGGGATGAGGGTGAGGTCTACCGGGTGCGAATTCGATGGACGCACACGTCACCCGGCAGACCCTGGTGCGTTGACCGCGCCCTCGTGATGTCAGGTGTTGTTATGGTGGATTTGTACAGGATGACGCGGTCAACGGCACCCTACGTGTACGTCTAAGGTTTGCCGGGAATAGTGTCAAGCCGGCGCAAGAAAGTCACCTTCCCCCTCGAGGGGGAAGGCCGGGATGAGGGTGAGGTCTGTCGGGTGTGCTTCACCGGAAGAACAACCTTCCCGGCAGATCGTGGTGCGTTGACCGCGCCCTCGTGATGTCAGGTGTTGTTATGGTGGATTTGTACATGATGACGCGGTCAACGGCACCCTACGTGTACATGAAAGGTCTTTCGGAAATAGTATTAAACCGGCGCAAGTAAGTCACCTTCCCCCTCGAGGGGGAAGGCCGGGATGAGGGTGAGGTCTGCCGGGTGTGCTTCACCGGAAGAACAACCTTCCCGTTAGATACAAACCCTACCCCTTGATCACCGCCAATGGACGCAGCCGCGTGACGATTCTTACCAGATCCTGCTGGCGGGCCATCACATCTTCAATATCTTTATAGGCGCCGGGAGCTTCGTCAAGATCATGTTTAGACCGTAAACCGTGGATGATGCCTTTCATCTTCTGTTGTTCACGCTCCAGGTTAAGTTTGCGCGTGGCTTCGTTACGCCCCATGCGCCGTCCGGCCCCGTGCGAGGATGACTGGAAACTCTCTTCACTGCCCCGCCCCTCGGTTATATAGCTATGCGCACCCATTGACCCGGGGATGATGCCCGCCTGCCCTGCCCGGGCAGACGTGGCCCCTTTGCGATGCACCAATACCCGGTGCCCGAAGTGCGTCTCTTCGGCGGCATAATTGTGATGAATGTTGACCTCATACGTCCCCACCCCGCCGGTGACAGCCGTGATGGCTTCCATACAGCGGTGCACCATTAGCGCGCGGTTGGCGCGGGCGAATTCAAGGCAATAGTTCATTGCCGTTAGATAGTCACGGCCTTCGGGTGAATCCGCGTCTAAATACGAAAGGTCAGGGTCCGGCAAGGTAAACTTACCTTTCGCGCTCCGTTGCCTGGCCAGCCGGTGGTATTCAGTGGCGGTTTTCAGGCCGAAGTTGCGGCTGCCCGAGTGGATCATCAGCCACACAAAGCCGTCGTCACCCTGCTGGATCTCAATGAAATGATTGCCGCCACCCAGTGTGCCCAGTTGATGGCGTGCCGAGTACAGCTCTTCCTGAATAATGCCAATATCCGGGGCGCGATCGAAGCCGTCCCAGGGCTGTGGTTCAGGGTGATGCTTGAACCCCACCGGCACGTCGGCACGAATGATGGACAGGATGTCCTGCAATTGTGTGGTGGTGACCTTCTTCAGGTCGGTGCGCACGGCGGCCATACCGCAGCCAATATCCACTCCCACCGCGTTGGGGATAACCACACCATCGGTGGCCAGCACACCACCAATGGGCATACCGTAGCCGGCGTGTGCGTCAGGCATGATGGCCACCCAGCGGAAGGTAAAGGGCAGGTTTGCCAGATTCCGCGCCTGCTGCATGGCCTGCGCGTCAATATCATCAGCCCATAGCTTGATGGGTACGCGTTCAGTAGTGATGATTTGCATACTGTCAGGATAACACGGTTTTTGGGGTAAAGGTTGATTTCCCCTCTCCCCATCGTGGAGAGGACGTCCAGAAGGGCGCTCTCTGCCTTTTGTCTTTCCGGTCGTCTCGGCGTGTTTTGCTATCCAATGCGTTGCTTCTCGAGCAGCCGGCTTTGTCCCCTCACCTGACCTCTCCCCTTCGGGGCGAGGAATTTATGACTCCTTTCCCCATCGTGGAGAGGACGTCCAGAAGGGCGCTCTCTGCCTCTTGTCTTTCCGGTCATCTCGGCGTGTTTTGCTATCCAATGCGTTGATTCTCGAGCAGCCGGCTTTGTCCCTTCACCTGACCTCTCCCCTTCGGGGCGAGGAATTTATGACCTGTACAGTCATGTTAATGCAACTTATTCCCTGCTGCCGTAACTGGTTAACCGGTAATGCGCAAAAAATTCGTCCAGGGTCATCGGGATAAAACAATCACGCAGAATGTGGATATCTCCACATAGCGGGCACAGGACTTCACCCGAAGTGGACGGGGCTACCAACATCATACTTATTCCGGATGTGCACTGAAAAATGCCAAAAACGTGCATCACTCCGTTGGCGAAGATCGGGGCAGAAGTCGCGTACAGGTCTTGCAACGTGCAGACAGGCTGATACTTTTCGTCCATCTTGCTCCTCCTTCATTGCGTATTTAATTGGTAATGTTGTGTATTCATTCTACAATCAAAACCGCCGAAATTTCAAGAAGCGGCATATCGTATTAACGCATAAAGAAGCCGGGCGTGGCATCTATGAATAAAAGTTTAATCGCCTGGCTTCTTTCACCGGATTTCGCATGCCGTCATCCGGATCCCCGCTATTCGGGAAATCTCATCTCCAGCCGGCAGGTAGACAGTCACCGCGCGACGGAGCGAGTTATTTTCACATATATGAATTACTCTTCTTCACCAGTTTTGTTTTTCTTGACAACCGTTGGGACTACCACCCACAAAAGGAAGAAAACCACAAAAGCACCGAGCGCCATCATCATTTCTTGAGTCATGTCTTAATTCTCCTATTCAAAATGATCGTTCCTCTGCCGCCGGCGGGGATTTTCCCAGCGGCAGAGGTTGGTTTACAGTAATCAGTGACTACAGGTCCGCGGGCAGGGTGTCTGCGGGGTAAGCCTCGAGACCGTGCTCCGGTACATCCAGTCCTTTGATCTCTTCTTCTTTGGAAGCGCGCAGTCCCATAGTGACTTTGAGCAGGGCAAAGATCGCGAAGCCCATACCCAGGCTCCAGGCCAGCACTACAGCCGCGTCAATCAACTGAGCGATAAATTGACCGGTGTTGCCCATGATCAGGCCGCTCACGCCGCCGTAGGTGCCATCCGCGAAGATACCGACCGCGATAAGCCCCCACAGGCCGCCGAAACCGTGAACCGAAACGGCGCCGACAACATCGTCAACTTTCAGTTTGTTTTCCACGAAACCGAGAGCCCAGATCATGACCATGGCGGCGATGACACCGATGATGACCGCGGAAAGGGTTCCCACATACGCGCACGGAGCGGTGATACCCACCAGACCGGCCAGACCGCCGTTGCAGGCAAGCGTCAGATCGATCTTGCCGGTTTTCAGCAGGCTGTAATACACGCCCACTACAGCGCCAGCTGCGCCGGCCAGGAAGGTGTTGACCGCAATGACAGAGATACGCAGGTCAGTGGCAGCCATGGTTGAACCGGGGTTGAAACCAAACCATCCAAAGAACAGGATGAAGGTACCCAGAGCAACCAGTGACATATTGTGACCGGGAATGAATTTTGCTTTACCATCTTTGCCGAATTTGCCAAGGCGGGGGCCAACCATAATGGCGCCGGCAAGGGCTACGAAACCACCCACTGCGTGTACCACACCGGAACCGGCGAAGTCACGAGCGCCTACACCGAATGGCAGAGTGGCTAACCAGCCGCCGCCCCATACCCAGTGGCCGTAAATGGGATAAACAATGGCAGAAATAAGGAAGGAATAAGCCAGGTACGCGGTAGTTTTGGTGCGTTCGGCTACAGCGCCAGAAACAATGGTGGCCGCTGTGGCCGCGAAGACCATTTGGAAGAACCATAATTCCATGGTGGTGACGTCATACGCGTCGCCAGAAAGCATGAAACCGGAAAAACCAATGAAAGGGTTCCCCGATTCAAGGCCTGAAGCCAGAGCCGAACCGCCAAACATAAAGGCAAACCCAAAAGCCCAGAACGCCAGGCCGCCAATAAGACCGTCCATGTAGTTCTTGGTAAGAACAGCGACGGTGTTCTTGGCGCGTGACAGGCCGGCTTCAACCATGGCAAAACCCGCCTGCATAAAGAACACAAGGAAGGCCGATATCAACGTCCATGAGAAGTTGATGGAAGCCACCGGATTGGCTTCGGCTGTGGCGGCACCCGCGGGATCAGGACCGGCAGCCAGCACCGGCGCGACTGTGACCAGCAGAAGCACAAGTGCGATAACAATGGGGGTGAAATTCATTCTGAAACGCATAAAATCCTCCTGAAGCCTTTAGGTGAGATTATATGGAATCGAATGGGTCAAACCCATACCCCATTCAGGTTAAATTAACCGTGAATTGGCAATGATTTTCGGGTTTCCTTACCCGTTGATCATGCCCCATATTACCCAAACGGGTGGCAATACCTTCTCTTAATGACAGGTTGTATAAATAGTACATTTGTGCTAGTATAGTGACAATCCATCAGGGGGTGGTGAGGCCGCCAATACATGGCCCGGGTAACCCAAAGGCGCCGTTTTCCAGCCGGAAGATGGCGCCGGTGGGTTCGATTTTTTTCAAATCTGGCGCGAAGGCCGGGATGAGGGTGAGGTCTGCCGGGAAAAGTGTTAAACCGCCGCGAGAAAGTCACCTTCCCCCCTCGAGGGGGAAGGCCGGGATGAGGGTGAGGTCTGCCAGGTGCGAATCACCGGAAGAACGGTCTTTCCGGCAGACCCTGGTGCGTTGACCGCGCCCTCGTGATGTCAGGTGTTGTTATGGTGGATTTGTTATATGACAGTGCGGTCAACGGCACCCTACGTGTTCGTGAAAGGTTTGCCGGAAATAGTATTAAACCGGCGCAAGAAAGTCACCTTTCCCCTCAAGGGGGAAGGCCGGGATGAGGGTGAAGTCTGCCGGATGCGAATCACCGGACGAACGGTCTTTCCGCAGGCCCTGGTGCGTTGACCGCGCCCTCGTGATGTCAGGTGTTGTTATGGTGGATTTGTTATATGACAGTGCGGTCAACGGCACCCTACGTGTACGTGAAAGGTTTGCCGGAAATAGTATTAAACCGGCGCGCGAAAGTCACCTTCCCCCTCGAGGGGGAAGGCCGGGATGAGGGTGAGGTCTGCCGGGTGCGAATCACCGGACGAACGGTCTTTCCGGCGGACCCTGGTGCGTTGACCGCGCCCTCGTGATGTCAGGTGTTGTTATGGTGGATTTGTTATATGACAGTGCGGTCAACGGCACCCTACGTGTTCGTCAAAGGTTTGCCGGAAATAGTATTAAACCGGCGCGCGAAAGTCACCTTCCCCCTCGAGGGGGAAGGCCGGGATGAGGGTGAGGTCTGCCGGGAATGAATTAGATGGACGCACACGTCACCCGGCAGATCGTGATGTCCGGTCTTGTTATGATGGATTTGTACATGACGACGCGGTCAACGGCACCCTACGTGTATGTGAAAGGATGAGGTAGAAAATGCCCCCTTCACATAACCGGGAAGGGGGCAAAGGAAAAGGGGGGATGAAAGATTTTTATTTTGCGCGGTTGCGGGTGGCCACATCGAAGATCACGGCAGCCGTCAACACCAGGCCTCTGATCACATACTGCAATGAAATGCCCGTTCCCATCAACTGCATACCGTTCTGCAGTGACATCATTACCAGCGCGCCGATGATGGCACCCATAATTTTGCCAATACCGCCGCCAGCCGACACACCGCCGATGTAGCAAGCGGCAATGGCGTCCATTTCGAACAGGTTGCCGGCTGTGGTGGTGGCAGATTTCAGGCGTGAAGCGAACAGAATACCGGAAAGCGCCGAAAGCATACCCATAGACCCGAACACCAGGTACAGGATACGGCTTACGGAAATACCGCTTAATTCCGCCGCTTCAGGGTTGCCGCCCACAGCATAGATGTGACGTCCGACAATGGTTTTGTTTGCCACAAAATCATAGATTCCGGCCACCACAATAACTATTACCAGCGTCCACGAGAAACCCTGATACGATGCCAGGATCCAGGTTATGGTTCCCACGAGCGCGGAAATGACCACCAGTTTCATGACGAACATGGAAGTGGGCAGAACTTCAAAGCCGTAGCTCATCTTTTTCTGGCGGCCGCGGATCTCGTTGTAAATGAAGATTACGATGGCAATCACACCCAGCAGTAGAGAGACTTTGTGAATTCCGGGCAGGAAGGCGTCACCGCCAAAATCAGGGATGAAGCCATTGCCGATGGCATTGAAGGTAGCATCGGGAATAATGATGGTGCCGGTGGATTCTGTCACCAGCAGGATCAAACCGCGGTACGCCAGCCAACCGGCCATTGAGGCAACGAACGCCGGAATCTTCAGGCGAGCCACCATGAAACCGGTCAACAGGCCGGCGCAGATTCCTAAGAAAAGCGTCATGGGGATGACCACCCAGACGGGCAGGTTCCATTGTGTCATGGCAATGGCTGCCACAGCGCCCAGGAACCCGGCCAGGAACCCGACAGACAGGTCGATCTGGCGGGCTACAATGACCAACATCATACCCACAGCCAGCACGGCAATATAGCCCATCTGGTTAACCAGGTTGCTGATGTTACGGGCAGAAATAAATGTGCCATTGGTCGTGACGGCGAAGATTGCCATGATCACGAACAGGGCGATATACATACCATATTCGCGGATGTTCTGCGAGAATACTTTCTTTAGATTGGCTCCAAAAGACATGGCGCTCCTCCTTAATCCGTTGCCAGTTTCATGATTTTTTCCTGGGTCGCTTCCGCGATAGGCAACTCACCTGTGATTTTTCCGGAGGAAAGGACATAGATGCGGTCACTCATTCCCAGTACTTCCAACAATTCAGACGAAATCATTATGATGCTCATACCCTGCTTGACCAGCCGGGTAATGATGGTGTAGATCTCATATTTCGCGCCAACATCGATACCGCGCGTGGGTTCATCGAGGATGAGGATGTTCGGTTTGACGAACAGCCACTTTCCCAGAGAAACCTTCTGCTGGTTGCCGCCGCTCAAGTTCCCCACTTTCTGTTCCACCGTGGGTGTCTTGATGTTCAGGTCATTGCGGTAACCGGTGGCCACTTTCACTTCGGCATTGTTATCTACCACACCGTTGTTGGCGATCTCCCGCAGGTTGGCCAGTGAGATGTTCTGTTTCACATCCTGTATCAGAATTAGTCCGTCTGTTTTGCGGTCTTCCGTCACGTAGGCGATCTTGGCATCGATCGCCTGTTTCGGGTTATGGAAAACACGTTTCTTTCCATTTACATACAGCTCGCCGGTGATCTGATAATGATCGGGGTTGCCGAAAATGCTCAACGCGAGTTCGGTACGTCCAGAGCCCATCAGACCGGCAAAGCCCACCACCTCACCCTTCTTCAATTTAAAGTTCACGTCCTTTAAAATGGTTCGTCCAAGGGTGGGATCATACGCCGTCCAATTACGCACTTCCAGAACAACATCTTCAGATGGTTTATGGTCTTTGGGGGGATAAACATTATTAATTTCTCGGCCGACCATGTGCTTGATCAAAACACTCTCGCTTACTTCGCCTTTTCTGGCATCGAGCGTGCAGATCGTTTTACCATCTCGCAGCACGGTGACGGTATCCGCGATGCTGATCACTTCTTTTAATTTATGAGAAATAAGCACACAGGTCACCCCGTGCTGCTTGAGTTCGCGAAGGAGTTTGAACAGGTTTTCGCAGTCATCCTCGTTCAAGGCTGAAGTAGGCTCATCGAGGATCAGCAATTTGACATTCTTGCTCAGGGCTTTGGCAATTTCAACGAGCTGTTGTTTTCCCACTCCCAGGTCTTTCACTTTGGTAGCCGGGTTTACATCCAGGCGCACGCGTTTTAGCATGTCGCCAGCCTGTTTAATAGTTTCGTCCCAGTCAATTACAGTCCCATTGCCGATCTCATGACCGAGGAAAATGTTCTCGTACACGGTCATTTCCGGAACAAGGGCCATTTCCTGATAGATGATGGCGATTCCGGCCTTTTCACTATCGGCAATACCACCGAATTTCTGTTCTTTTCCATTGAAGAGAATCTCGCCGGTGTAGGTACCGTACGGATAAACTCCACTCAACACTTTCATCAAAGTTGATTTTCCGGCGCCATTCTCACCGACAAGGCAGTGAATTTCATTTTCAGCCACCTGAAAACTTACATTACTTAACGCCTTTACGCCCGGAAATTCTTTGGATATTTCTTTCATTTCCAGAATTGGAGTGGTCATAGGTGCTCCAGTGTTACGCTTAAAGAAAGAACAAGGATGGTGACAGCCCAAGCCGTCACCATCCTTTCAATTCAAAAAAGATTACTGAATGCCGGTGAAATCAGAAGCATTGTAGTAACCGGAATCAATGAGGGCGGCTTTGACGTTCTCTTTGGTCACGGTCACAACTTCGGATTCGGTGGCGGGAACATCGATTTTGCCGTTGTTCTCTTTACCGGGGGCGGAGGGAGTCTCACCCTTCAGGAATGCGACGGCGGTGGTGATGGCGTCGTTGACCAGGGTGCGGACGTCTTTGAACACGGTCATGGACTGTTTGCCATCGATCACGTACTGAACAGAGGCTTTCTCGGCATCCTGCCCGGTGACATAGTAGGATTTCACATCTTTGTCAGCCGCGAAGGTGTCGGCAATGGAGCGCGCGGTGCCATCGTTCGGCGCCAGAATGAACACATCGCCCTTGTCCTCGGCTTTCGCTGCCGTCAGGTTCTGTTCCGCCAGGGTCTTGGCAACAGCAAAGTCCCAGTTCGTCGTGATCTGTCCTATGATCTTGGCCTGTTCGTCACGGGTCAGTTCGGCTTTGCCCTGCAGGGCTACGGCTTCACTGGAGTTCTTGATCACAAAGGTGCCATCTGCCACTTTCGGCTGCAGTACTGACCACGCGCCGGAGAAGAACACGAACGCGTTGTTATCGGAGGCAGCTCCAGCGTACAGGTACAACGGCAGACCCTTGCCGGAACCGGCTTTGTCTACCAGGAACTGCCCCTGGGCTTTTCCAACGTTGAAGCTGTTGAACGTCGCGAAGAAATCAACGGCATCGGTGTTGGTGATCAGACGGTCGTATGCAATGACTTTGACGCCGGCGGCTTTCGCTTTTTCAGCGGCGGCAGCGGCAGCTTTTCCATCCTGCGGGCAGATGATCAGTACTTTGATGCCTTTGGCGATCAATGCTTCAACGTTCGCGGCTTCTTTGGCGGAGTCACCCTGGCTGAACAGGATCTCCGCTTCGTATCCGGCGGCTTTCAGGGCATCTTTGAATCGGGTCTCGTCCTGTACCCAGCGCGGTTCGTCTTTGGTGGGCAGTACGATACCTACGGCTAACTGACCGGCAGGTGCCGCGGCTTCCGCTTTGGCGGGTTCAGCGGCAGCCGCTTCCGCTTTGGCAGGTTCCGCGGCGGGGGCAGCTGTGGGTGCGGCACAGGCTGAAAGGACAAACGTCAGCATAATTACTACGCTTATAAAAGGTAGCAACTTTTTGAACATGATCTTCCTCCAAAATTTTGAACAATTTGATGGTCCGACGGGACTTAAAGCAACTGCAACAGCGAAACTACATTTACTGCGTTTCCTTTGAAAACCACCTCCTTTTCAAGAAAAGCTATCCATTGATTACCGCGTTCTGTTCCATATCACGTAATGAATTGTAGATACTCGTCTCATTGAACGCGTTGGTAATCACCAGTGTTGCCGCGCCGATAGCCACAGCATTACTACCCAGTTCGCCGATCACCAGATTATCCGTACGCGTGTTGAACCCCACGGTACGTTCCATTAATGATTGACGAGCCGGATCCAACAGCATTTGACCGGCATCCGCCAGATCGCCACCGAGGATGAGCAGACCGGGATTGACAAGGTTGATGATATTGGCCAGACCAATACCCAGGTACCATCCGGCTGTGGTGATGATCTTTTCACACTCGCGGTTACCCTCGCGGGCGGCTTTCACCACACCTTTAACATCCAGCTCATCCAGACGTCCGGCCCAATTAGGGTCATTCGCTAACGCGCGGCGACCGTCTGAAAGGATTCCCTGAATGCCAATATAGCTTTCCAGACAACCCCGGTTACCGCAGCGGCAACTTCGACCGTCTGCTTCGATAGTGGTATGGCCGATCTCTCCGGCTGTACCGCTGAATCCCCGGTAAACGACACCATTGATGATCAACCCGGAGCCCACACCGGTCCCCAGCTTGATGTAGACCAGATTCTCATACCCCAGGCCGCAACCCCACCACTGTTCCGCGATGGCAGCCGCGTTGGCATCATTTTCAAAATACACCGGCACATCTTTATACACATCGCGGATGGCGCCGATGCAGCGTACGTCTTTCCATGCCGGCATGTAATGAGTAACAAATGAGCCGGTTTTCTCATCTTCCAACGGCGCGGGAAGCGTGAAGCCGATGCCTAAAAGGTCACTTTCAACCAATCCGGCTTCATCCATGATCTTGATGATCGCGTCATGGATCACCTGCAGCGATTCGGCCGGTTTGGAGAGTACATCCATGTGGCAGGAGAATCGCTTTTTCACTTCGCCTTTAAGGTTCATGATGATGATGGTAATATGGGTGGCGCCCATATCAACACCCATGATCATGCGGGCCTCATAGTTGAATTCCAACACCACGGGTTTACGCCCGCCGGACGACATTCCAATACCGCCCTCGCGTACAAACCCGCTGGAGATGAGGATGTTCACCAGTGACGATACCGTGGGAGCGCTAAGACGGGTAAGGTTGATGATCTCGGCGCGGGTGATGGAACCCCGGTCACGGATGAGGTTGAGTGTGAGGCTCAGGTTATGGGCGCGAACAGCCGACGTGGATGAAATTTCGGATTTCATCATCGACATGTAGGGGTATTCGATGAGCGGAGAGATGTCATTCATTAGGTTGCGGTTATGGGGGTATTTTTCAGGTTGTTTAATAAGTAGTTTTTTTAAGTCCTTTATAAAGGACATTAATAAAGAGTTTAAACGTTTCAGAAAGCAATGTCAATAGAAATCTTCGTTGGAATATTGCACGAAAAAAGCATGACAAATGACACTATCCTGTTCGAGACAGGCATTTTCAACTTGATTTGTTTGGGTTGCGCGATTATCGTGATTATTCACCCTGTTTTGGACGATTGTAGTCATCCTCGTAACGGGTGATATCTTCCTGTTTCCAGTTGCCAAATGCCACTTCGAGCACCCGAGTACGTGTGCCAGAACTGGTGAGGCGGTGTTTGGTATTGGGTGGGATCCAGAATTCTTCTCCGGCATGCGCCCGTGTGATGGTCTCACCCACCTGTATGATGGCATTGTCATCCAGTGCCACCCAGAGTTCGGCGCGGTTGGCATGGCTTTGCAGGCTCAGCCGGTGATCCGGTTCGACCACAATGTAGGTGACAGTGCATTCTTCGTTATAGGCATATTGTTTTTGCTGTCCCCATGGGCGGTGGGTCCACTGGATCTCGGGTTTTTCTGCCGGTATAGGTTTGGGCTGATTATTGGTCAAGGGAGTTATCCTTTCACGATAACGGGTAAGGAGGAACGGGATAACGGGATGATCACGGTTCTAACACAATGGATAAAAGTATTGTATAACAACCGTCAAGTATGCGGGAGCAATCAATAATAACAATCCGTAGGGGCGGATCGCATCCGCCCAATGTCTGTCGCGACTTTATCTGCCCACGGCCTTGTGCAGCAACCATCCATTCCACAGAAATCGTTCAAATCCATGTCCAGGGCAGAATTCCAATCCATCCGTAGGGGCGGATGGCATCCGCCCAATACCAGGTGCGGCGACCTTCCATTCAACGAAATCTATACATCATTGCCAGGTTGAACATGGCGATTTGCTCATCCATCGGATATGTCCTCCTTAATGCCTGGGCGTATGCAATCCGCCCCTACGCACAACCGGATTTGTTGATATCCCCATTCGTGCCCACAGCCAGGTGCGGCAACCGTCACATCCACAGGAATCCTCCCGGACTTTATCCGGGCGGACTCGGTCCGCCCCTACGCAACAATTGAAAATTTTGTAAAATCATGTCATGGCCGAACTTCAAAACCGCAAACCAACTCGCCTGTCCGGTTTCAATTACGCCAATTCAGGGGGATATTTCATCACTCTTGTCACTCATGAACGGAAAAAAATATTCGGTAATATCGTCAACGGCGAAATGGTGACCAATGCCATTGGCCGGATTGTGTCTGATGAATGGGTTCGATCGGTCGAAATTCGCCCCGAGATCGAGTTGGATCATTGGTGCGTCATGCCCAATCATTTCCACGCCATCATCATAATGAAAGAATCGTATTCCCATCCCCAAGGGGGAACATTTCAAAGAACTCCAGATTCATTGGGTTCAATTGTTGCCGGATTCAAGGGTTCAGTAACAAGAAAGGTCAATGAAATCAATGGTTCACATGGTTTTCCGGTCTGGCAAAGGAATTATTATGACCATATCATCCGTGATGATGAGGATTTAAATCGTATTCGGGAATATATCATCAACAACCCGTCAAAATGGGAATTGGATAAGGAATATTTGGATTGATCCTTCGTAGGGGCGGATGGTACCTGTACTGGATGTATTCTTCCAGTATCCGCCCCAGATATGTCGCGGCAACCTTCACATGCACATGAATCGACCCCATCCGTGTTCGGGGTGGACGCGGTCCACCCCTACGAAATACATTAATAATCCTCCGTAAAGGCGGATGGTACCTGTACTGGATGTATTCTTCCAGTATCCGCCCCATGCGTGTCGTGGCAACCTTCCCATCCATTCGTATCGTTCCCATCCGTGCTCGGGGTGGATGCGATCCACCCCTACTCTGTACATTAGTCATCCACCGTAGGTGGCGGATGGTACCTGTACTGGATGTATTCTTCCAGTATCCGCCTCGGGTAAAATGCGGCAACCTACTCGTCCGCAAGAATCGTTCCCATCCATGTTCGGGGTGGATGCGATCCACCCCTACGAACAAATATTTAACATGAACGCATTACAATTACCCGCAGGAGACTTTCACCATGGCACTTTCATCATCCGCGCAAAAAGTTCAAGACTTCCTTTCCGCTTCAGGCTACGCGCATACTGTGGTGGAGCACAACCAATCCACCCGCACCTCGGAAGAAGCCGCGGCGGCCATCGGCTGCACCGTGGCACAGATCGCCAAATCGCTGGTTTTCATCACCCGCCGCAGCAAAAAGCCGGTGATGGTCATCGCGTCTGGCCCTAACCGCGTGAGCACCAAACGTATGGCCGAAACCCTCGGCGAACCCATTGACCGCGCCGACCCCGATTTCGTCCGCCAGGTGACCGGGTACGCCATCGGCGGTATTCCCCCGGTGGGCCACGCCCAACCGCTGGACACCTATATAGATGAAGACCTGCTTGCGTTCACGGATATCTGGGCGGCGGCCGGCGCCCCCACCGCTGTCTTCAAGTTGACCCCCGCCGAGCTGGTCAAAATGACCGGCGGTACCGTGATGAAGGTTAAAGAGGAATAACCTCTCCCTTTGCGGTAAAATGGGACAAATTTGAACCGATTCCCCTACCGGAGGGTTTAGCATGTCTTATCGCCGTCTTTCCTTAATTACCTGTCTGGCTCTCACCGCCGGGCTGCTTTCCGCCTGCTCCGGCGCTGCTGGCGCCGCGGCCGCCGGCCCTGAAAAAGCCGTTGAAACCTACCTCACCGCTCTGGTCAATCAGGACGCCAACCGCCTGACCACCGCCTCATGCAAGTCCTGGGAAGAAAAAGCCAAACTGGAACTCGATTCCTTCCAGGCGGTCAAAGCCAAACTCGACGGACTGGTCTGCACCAAAGCCGGTGACGTTGACGGCGGGGTCAAAGTGACCTGCACCGGCAAGATCGTGGCCACCTACGGTAACGAAAATCAGGAAATCCCGCTGGACCGCCGTCCCTACCTGGTTTCACAGGAAGGCGGCGAATGGCGTATGTGCGGCTATACGAAGTAATGAACCGCCTCTTCAATAAAGAAAATGCCCTGGCTCTCGCCCTGGCGCTGATGTTGATCGCGCTGCTGGTGTTCACTGCCGAATCCACCCCGCTGTGGATCTATCAGGGGTTCTAGTTCCGTGACCATCCAGCAGATCCTCTTCGCCTTCTTTGCCGCCCTGATCTACCGCGTGATGACCATGCCCGCGGTGAAGGACGTTCCCGGCCCCCACCCCGAACGCGGACGTACCGGCGTGCTCTTCGCCGCGTCAGTGCTGGCCGTCTACGGACTGCAGCCATCCCTGCCCGTGCGCGGGCTGGACTACTGGCTGCCTACCCTCACCCTGGTGTTGACGGTCATCTGCTGGGCGGCTGTCACCCCGGCGGAAGAACGCTCGCTGAAAGCCAACGCCCCTGCCCTGCTCGGGCTGCTGGGCGCGGCGCTGCTGGTGGCGCTTTCTCGCTTTGTGACCTTGCCCGCGGGTCTGGTCAACCTCGCCCCTCCTCCGCTGGAACAGGCCCTCATCGGGCTTGTCGTTCTGGGAGTATTGGTATTCATATCTATACGCATTAAACAGCCTTCCGCCGGGCTGGCGCTGGGTATATTGATCGTCCTGTTCGTGGTCCTCAAGACCCCTCCCCTTGCCCTGTTGACGTCCGCCGGGCTGCGGTCTCTCGCCGGGCAGAACACCGCCGGCGCCTCACCCATTGACATCCGCTGGCTGGGCTTTTCGTACCTGGCCTTCCGCCTCATCCACACACTGCGCGACCGGCAATCCGGCCGCCTGCCCTCCGCCACACTGGCGGAGTACCTGACCTACGCCGTGTTCTTCCCGGCGTTCACCTCGGGGCCGATCGACAAACTCGACCGCTTCCTGAAGGACCTGCGTACCCCCGCCGCCCTCGATTCCGGCGAGTTCGCCGAAGCCTTCCGCCGGCTGGTGCTCGGCCTGTTCAAAAAATTCGCCGTAGCCGACACGCTGGCGATCATCGCGCTCAATCCGCAGGTCGCGGGTCAGGTCACCCAACCCGGTTGGCTGTGGTTGATGCTCTACGCGTATACCCTGCAGATCTATTTTGACTTCAGCGGCTACACCGATATCGCCCTGGCAATGGGGCGCATCCTCGGGTTCAAACTGCCCGAGAACTTCAACAACCCCTACCTGCGCACCAACCTTACGCAGTTCTGGAACAACTGGCACATGACGCTCACCAACTGGGTGCGCGCGTACTTCTTCAATCCGGTCACTCGCTGGTTCCGGGTGAACAAACCGGAAATGTCCGTACCGCTGGTGATGGTCATCGGGCAGCTTGGAACCATGCTGCTGATTGGCCTGTGGCACGGGGTGACGGTCAACTTTGTGATCTGGGGTCTGTGGCACGGCCTGGGGTTGTTCGCGCAGAATCGGTATTCGGAGTGGGCCAAACGCTCCGCGCCGGGCCGGGTGCAGTCAACGTGGGGGAAGAAACTGCTGGGATTCGGCAGCTGGCTGGTCACCTTCCACTATGTGGCCTTCGGCTGGGTGTGGTTCTGTCTGCCGGACATGGGGTCAGCGTTGAAGGTGTTTGCGGGGCTGCTGGGATTGGGATAGATTTGTTTCTATGATTATGAAGAGGGATCATTTTGTTGACTTCAAAAAAATGATCCCTCTTTTCTTTGCAGGGTGGATGCCGGCGGGGGATTATTGCATCCTCGCATATCGATACAATTCCCGCCACATCAACCGCAGGTTTGCCGGGAAACGTACCCATCCACAGACAATATCCAAATTGTGCCGCGGTAGATGCAAGCGGATTCAGGTCAATAATTACAGACTCATATCCTCCCGCTTGCAACTACCCTACCAGAAAATTGTGACACCTGCAGGGTTGATGCCGGCGGGGGATTAATGCGCCCATTCGCACATGGCACCATTCCCGCCGCATCAACCGCGGGATTGGGAAGATGTATCCAATCAAAAGAAATCACCAAAATTGTGTCACGGTAGATGCAAGCGGATTCAGGTCAATAATTACAGACTCATATCCTCCCGCTTGCATCTACCCTACCGAAAATATGTGACACCTGCAGGGTGGATGCCGGCGGGGGATTAATGCGCCCGCGCGAAACCGTCACCATTCCCGCCGCATCAACCGCGGGTCTGCCGGGAAACGTACCTATCCACAGACAATATCCAAATTGTGCCGCGGTAGATGCAAGCGGATTCAGGTCAATAATTACAGACTCATATCCTCCCGCTTGCAACTACCCTACCAGAAAATTGTGACACCTGCAGGGTTGATGCCGGCGGGGGATTAATGTGTCCAAATAAAACCGGCATCATTCCCGCCGCATCAACCGCGGGTCTGCCGGGAAACGTACCTATCCACAGACAATATCCAAATTGTGCCGCGGTAGATGCAAGCGGATAAAGGTCTTATATTCACAGATGCATATCCTCCCGCTTGCATCTACCCTACCGAAAAAATGTGATTTTTTGCAGGGTTGATGCCGGCGGGGGATTAATGTGTCCATTGGAGAATTGCACCATTCCCGCCGCATCAACCGCTGGTCTGTCGGGAATTTATCTCATCCATAGACAATATCTCGAATTTGCCGCGGTAGATGCAAGCGGATTTTCGCCTCAGGTTACAAGACGCATATCCTCCCGCTTGCATCTACCCTACCGAAAATGTGGTTTTTTTGCAGGGTTGATGCCGGCGGGGGATTATTGTGTCCATTGGAGAATTACACAATTCCCGCCGCATCAACCGCTGGTCTGTCGGGAATTTATCTCATCCATAGACAATATTTCGAATTTACCACGGTAGATGCAAGCGGATTTTCGCCTCAGGTTACAAGATTCATGTCCTCCCGCTTGCATCTACCCTGCCGAAAAATGTGATTTTTTACGGGGTTGATGCCGGCGGGGGATTAATGCGTCCGTGTGATATCGTCACAATTCCCGTCCGCTTATGCGTCAACCGTGGGACGAACCCAACGGTTTTCCATCCGAGATAAATTTCCGTTTATGACGTCTAGATCTGAACGCAACGTTTAACCACCCACCGCTAATAACAAACCGAATATATATCCGGCCAGGGTGCTAAATACGGCGACAAGCGCGACATATATCGCCGTCTTCTTTTTGCCCATCACACCATTCAATACCAGAATGGACTGAAGCGAAAGCTCAGGGTCTGAGAGCAGATACGCCAGCAAAGGACCGCGGGCCATGCCCAGATCCAGGAACATTTTCGCTACGGGTACTTCAACCAGCGTGGGGAAATACATAAACACACCGAAAATAACACCCACCAGATTCGCCCAGATCGTATTTTGACCGGCAATGGTGCGCACCCAGGATTCCGGTATGATCACTTTGACTATTCCGGCCGCGAAAACCCCGATGATCAACAACGGGAAAATCTGTTTGACGAATTTCCAGGTTTCCCACACCCACCCTGCCAGTTCGTCCTGGCTGAACGAACGGTTAGCCACAACCCCGATGGCAACAAGCAGGATTAATTCACCGATCAGTCGTCCATTGATGCCGATCACCAGAGAACCAACCTCTTCTTTTGGCGCCGCGAGCAAAATGGTCAACGCGATACAGGCAAAAGCCGCGTAAGTCCAAGCGGTAAAGCCGTCAAAGATAGACTCAAATCCTCTCCACGCGGTGATACCGATCACCACAAGCATCAGGATCAAAATCGCTCCCTGGACCGTCAGGTTCATGGTTGACAGGAAGGAATCCAACCTGTTTTCCCACCCGGCGGATAGATGGAAAGAAGCGTACACGTTTGTAAACAAGTCGATCTGCAGCGTGCCGACAATTAACACCGCTACAAGCAGAGTGAACATTACCCATATCGCCGGCTTTACTTTTGCGGATTGATCAAAAACGCCGTTAGCCGTCTCCCCGGTTTCGCGTTCACTTTCTTCCACGCGGAATATCCACGCCATGATCAGACCGATGACGATGCCAAATCCGATAGAAAGGACCAGACGCGAGATGGCAATGTCTAAACCGATGGTCGCGCCGGTGTACGTTATGGCCAGAATATTTATGGCCGGTCCCACAAAAAGAAACGTGATGGCCGGACCCAAACCCGCGCCGCGCTTCCAGATGCCGGCGAAAAGCGGCAGGATGGTACAAGAGCATACTGCCAGAATAAATCCACCAAACGCGGATGCCGGATAGCTGATCCATTTGGAGGCTTTAGGCCCAAGAAACCGCGTGATTGATTCTTTGGGGATCATTGAACTCATAAAACCGGCGATCACAAAGGCCGGAACCAGGCACAGAAGCACATGCGCGGCAAGGTAGTCCAGCAGGCCGGTCCACCCCGACCAGAGCAATGTGCCCAGATAATTCAATACAGAATCCATAAAAAATCCTTGATATCGTTGATCATATACACATGTTTGAATATCTTATTGCCAAAAGAAAGGGCAGTCAGTGCTGCCCCACTTCAATGATCATTCTTTTAACCAGCCGGCGATTTCCGCTTCTGAGGGGATGCGGCCGGAAGAGACAACTTTATCGTTGATAACCAACCCCGGGGTTGAAAGGATCGGCCACTTCATGATCTCACTCATTTCAGTCACTTTTTCAAATTCCGCTTCTAAACCCAGATCGTCAACTACTTTGCGCGCCATTGCTTCCAATCGTTTACAATTGGCACAACCGGAACCTAAAATCTTTATGTTTAACATGATCACTCCTTTGTATTCAAAGCTTTGAATGTAATTTTTCAAAAAAATCATCCGTTGTTTTTCTTTGCCGAACAATGCGGGCAATTACATATCACATCAATATCATTTGGCTGATCGACAGGCCGGCCCGTGAATTCCTGAATTGCGTCAAGCACCGCGTATATTTTGGGGTTGACCGCGCGGTAAAAGATATTCCACCCGTCTCGTCGATCTTGAATAATACCGGCTTCGCGCATCACAGCAAGCTGTTGTGAGATGTACGACTGGCGGAACCCCAAATAAGCCTCCAGATGACACACACAGTGTTCGCCATCTCGCAACAGGTTGAGAATGGCTATCCTTGCCGGGTGGGTAAGAAGTTTGAATACCTGCGCCTGTTCATCTAAAGCGGCTGTATTCCGTATTCTTTCGTCCAACATATTCAATTCCATGAATGTGATTATAGTATTAACCAATAAGAAGTCAATGGGATTGGTCAAAATACATTCCAGACCGCAAAAAATATTTATCGCGGAATCTGCAGGATGGGATCACCCCGAAAGAACAGAGGTAGGTACACGAGTTGACGTTTCAAAGCAGTCACAGTCAAGCGGCGACCCTAAGGGTCGCCACTTGTTTTTATATATAACGGCACAAGTCCGCCTTCCATATTCAACTGTGCGCAGATTTTTATTTTCATCCCCTATCGTACCTGTCAACTATCCTCTTCCATTTTCCACGAGATACCCTTGCCCCGAGAAACCTTTCCCGGTGAAAGAAAATGCTTCCCTGACTCTTTAAACCCGGTCAACCGGTAGAACAGAATACTTCTATGTATCCAAAACGATCATATAGTATGAGTATGAGGACCGCGCGGATTTTTAGACAACCACAGCCTGTTTCAGTCCATAAGAGATAAATGCTTAAACAGGGGAGCTTCATCCCGATTCCCCCCTCCCCTGCCCCGGAATCCTTCAAGTGAAAAGCAGGAATTTAAAGTGGAGTTTTATCTTTCTGTCGCATTAAAAAAAGATCGATGATCTTTTTCATCATTCTGAAAAACGGCCTTTCTGGCACACATTATGCCTGTACCAGACCAGAGATAGCTATGCGCTTTTTGAAGCCCATTTACAGCGCCTGCAATGCCTTTAGGGGCGACCCTTTATATATTACAGGGTCGCCTCATTGGGTCGCCTCTTGACAAATCTTATAGGCGACCCTTATAATATCTGAAGGGCGACCCTTAGCCGGAAAATCTGCTCATTTCAAGGAACCGATTAAACCATACATGAAAACCATTGCCTTCGCCAATCAAAAAGGCGGTGTCGGGAAGACCACCACCGCTGTCACTCTCGCGCATGGACTGGCCCGACTCGGCCGCCGTACTCTTCTGGTTGACCTCGACCCCCAGGGACATGTGGCGTTTTCTCTGGGCCTTGAAAAAGAGCCGGGGCTGTTTAATCTGATCGTCAGTGAGATGCCGCTGCGCAAAGTGGTGGTACACGCCCGCGAGAATCTGGATATCCTCCCCGGTGACAAAATGACCGAGAAGGTTAAACGCCAGATCACCGTCTCCGATTTCCGCGAGTCCATTCTGGCCAATTCGCTGGCCGATCTGGATTATGACGCGGTGCTGCTGGACATGGCGCCGTCACTGGATGTGCTACACGTCAACGGGTTAGTGGCGTCCGATTTCGTGATCATCCCCACCCGGTTGGACGCGCTGGCGGTTGACGGTGTGCGCGAGATCCTGCTCACTATGGGTGAAGTCTCACAGCGCGGCCACGCATTTGAGGGTTATTCCATTCTGCCCACGTTCTTTGACCGCACCACCCGCGAGACGCTTACCCAACTGCAGGAGCTTGTCAAAACGTTTGGCAAGAAGGTCTGGCCACCTATCCCTCAGGATACCCGCGCGCGTGAATCGGCCGCGTATGGCAAGAGCCTGTGGGAATACTCTCCCGAATCCACGGTATTGACCGGTTATGCCGACAACGGCAAACACGTTGGAGGCTACGCGCAATGCTTAACCCGTCTGCTGGAGGTGTTAGATGCCTGATCCCAAATTTGAACGCCGCCCTGTGCTGGATCCCGCCGTGGCCGACCTGCTTTCGGGCATGGAACGCCGCAAAGCCGAAACGCAGCTCCCCCGCCAGCAGCGCGAAAAAAAGGCTAAGGAGCGCGCCAAGATCACCTCGCGCCGCGAACAGCGCGCCACGTATGACCTGCCCCCGCAGCTTCGCCAGCGCATCAAAGATCTGGCGGATAGGGAACGCCTGCCGGCCAGTCAACTGGTGAGCCTGGCGTTGATCCGTTTCTTGAACGACCTGGAAACCGGCGCGGTGGACGTAGACGCCATGAAGCAGCCTTCGCGCAGTCCGCGGTATGATTGGAATCTGGATTTCCCGGAGAATTTAATGCCTGGTCTTGTCCTTCCGAGGATGATCATAAAAAATGGAAAGAAACGCTCTTAAAGTAATGAAGAGTCGTTAAAGAGTATTAATAGAATCACGTGCAAAATTTGCACTCCAGTGAAATGCAGAAATTGCAGGCTGATGACGTGCAAAAGATTCCCCCCGGCTTCCCGGGGGTATTTTTTTCCCGCTGGCCGGAATGAATCATTTTCCCGCAGGCCGGAAGGCAAAATATGTATTCAGGACAGAGTGAAATAATTGCATGCTGGCCTTAAGGCAAAATATGTCAGCAGGCCTGAGGGCGGATATTGCCGTTTGGCCGGAAGGCGAATTTTGCATTCATGATGGACTTTTGAAGAAATAGAAACGGCGACCCTGAGGGTCGCCGTTGTTTTCTCGCTCCGGTTTAATTTTTAACCCTGTATTTATATAAATATGCCTGATTTTGTCGATAATACAAAATATGTCGTGATGATAAGGAGTGGTGAATATGGCTGAGTGTGAGTGTTTACCCGGATGTGTGTTTTTTAATGACAAAATGGCCAGTATCCCTGCCACCGCGGAAATGATGAAGAAACGTTACTGCCTTGGGGATAATTCAAAATGCGCGCGCCATATGGTAAAAGTGGAACTGGGTTCTCAAAAAGTACCGGGTGATCTGTATCCGGCACAGGTAGACCGCGTTCCAGGGATTCTGGCCGCCGCCCGGTAACCTTCCAGTGAATTAATTGAATATATTTCCAAAACCACCACTTTTTCCGGTGGATCAGATGTTTGTATCCGGGTTGATGGTCGGAATAATGATCCGTTCCCGGTGCCTTATGATGCGCTGACCGCGCCCGGTGGTTTCTGAATATCCATTCTTTGATGAGTGACACGAATGGGTGGTCAGCACATTCTATGCGCTTCGGATGTTTTGCGGGATGCGGAATATTGTTCAGATCCCGATGTTGAGGATCTGGCCGGTGCCATCCGGCAGTGGACGCTGCTGGCATACATGTACCGGCACCGAAATATAGACTATTGCTTCTTCCTGCTTTTGGCTCATCACCGATTCAAAAGTTTGTTTGGTAACGGCCCGGCTCTTTTTTATATTCCCCGTCACAAAGGGCGACAGTTCGAATTGGCTTATGCCTGATAAGGAGTTTTTGTCGGTCATTGGTTGCACTCTTCCCTGAGATGTTCATAGAGCTTCAGCCTCTTCCACAGGCCGAACGTCAAAGCTCGTGGACACAGGGTGCAAGTAGCAAGCCAGATCTGGCCTGCCGACATTTTAATTTTGCCAGCCTTTTTCCCGGGTAAAGGAAATCCAAACGGCGACCCTCAGGGTCGCCGTTATTTTTGAGTTCGGGCGGCGTTACGCGCCGATATTCAGTATCTTACCGGTTCCATCCGGCATGGGAGTTTGCCTGATCATCTCCACCAGCGCCTGTCCCATGGCTTCCTGCTGGTCGAGATTTTGCTTCATGATGGCCATGCTGATTTCAGACATCACCGCGCGGTTTTTGCTTTCGGTGGCAAAGGATGCGAGAGACGATTCAAGAGAAACGGAATTGATCATATTGTCAGTATCGGTCTTTTTTTTCCGAACTTGAGTCGAAATAAATGAACACCTCTGAATATTTCGCATAGATATAGACACTTGAAGATGATTTTCCCTTCTCTATAATAGTATATGACAATGATTATCCTGATCAGGCATGGGAGGTGGTTCATGCATGGGATCATGTCGAAATTCTGCATCGCTTTATTAATAGGTTTTTATCTGACCCTTGGGGGCACCGGTGAAGCCGCGATTCCTGTTAAAGCGGATAACGTTCAAACATCAAAAATTTTAGATTTGAGACTAAATCCGGTACGAAAGCGTATCTGCCAAAATCAAAAGATAATTCTGGGTTACAGCATTCTGTTTGATCGAGTAGCTTACTCGGACCAGAAGAATGATGAAGGATTGTCTCCACTCGAACCGTTAGTCCCCTTGGGAAATAAAAAGAGCGGCCCGGCTATTGATGTCACCCCTTCTCAGGGACTTGTGTCTTGGGATAAAGTTCTAGAAACAAAATTAGACCCCGTGGTGCGTTATTGGTATGCGGAAATTTCGTTCACTCCGAATGAAGAAGGGGAAGCCACTGTTACGGTTGAAGCCACCTACTATTTCATAACCGTACAGGATAAGTGGACGTTCATAGTTAAACCCTGTAAATTTGATGTTGAGATCAGCGCGGACGAATCCGGCGCCCGCCTGTCTTCCGGTCAGACGTTTAATGAGGCACAAAAGTTCTGGCAGATTGTGATCTACCTGAAAGGAAAAGTCACCGGGGTGGAGGTGGAAAAAAAGGATAATCCAGGCGGTTCAGGTGGAACAAAAAAAATATTTTCTAGTTTTAATACCCTTTGGAATAACGATCCATATACCGGCACCACAAATTCTTTTGGAGATGGTATATGGCTGGGCAATGCCCCGGATATGGTCTGTGGGACAAAGGGGGCTTTGACCTGTACGAATGAATTTGAAGTAAACCCTGAGTTGGTTGACGATACCCTGAAACTTCAAATTGACATGCGTTCAGGCCAATGCAGTGGATTTACCGTCTGGTGTAAAGGTGACGATGGGGGAGGCGAGGTATCAATTCCACCCTTGCAAAGTCTGGCATTTTCCATGGATGCGAGTATTCCCGCTGATGGCGGTACCAGTCACTATATCCACATGCTGCCATATGGTGTGACGTTTGATATTCTGATCTCCGCCTTCCCGGAGGTAGAAGAATGAAACGCCATTTGATCCTACTTCTGGCAGCCGGTATTTGTAGTATCGTATCAGCCTGCGCAGGCTCGGGAGGGATTGTTTCTCCTTCCGCGGTACCGGAAGAGCAAGTCATAGAACAGACTTCCATGCTGCTTCCAGACCCGGGCCGAGGGTTGGACGCTCTGGCAAGTTACCACATGCATTTCGAGAAAATGTTTACGGGAGAGGCTGACGGAATACAGGTTCATTCAAGCCTTGAAATGGACGCGGATGAGATCAAGGCAGATCAGGTCAGGTTTGTGACCATGAAAGAAGAGGATGAAACCGGTACATCCACCCGGTTATTACAAGGCCGTGTCACTAACGCTTATTACAGTAAAAGCAGAGAACCAAAAAGCCTTTGCAAAGTTACCTGGGATGATACCAACCAATTGACGCCGGTTTTTCGTCCGGTGGATATGCTGCCAAAAATTTTCACGGCAAAAAGGGTGGGGGCTGAAACTATCAATTCCATTCCGGTAATCCACTATACCCTGGATACAAAATCGTTCGGAAAATTGGACGTGGAACAATTAACGGGCGGCCTGTGGCTGGCGGAACCCGGCGGCTATGTAGTAAAACTTCTAATGACCATCAACGGCACGGATAGAACATTTGGCAATGGCCGCAGCGGTTCGCAGACGATAAATTACGAATTGACCCGGATTAACTCGAACACGCAATTCATCCTACCGGAAGGCTGTCCAATGGTGTTGACCGGCATTCCGGTGATGCCGGACGCGGAAAAGGTTTCCAAATACCCCGATACCATGCGGTACCTGACTTCATCTAGCATGGAATCAATACTCGCTTTTTACAAAGAAAAACTGGAAGCTGATGGTTGGAAATCGGCCAACGCGCATCCATTTCAGGATGGTGGAAAAATCCAGATGTTCATACATTCAGAAAAACCTGAAAGCCTGTTGCTGGATATCACCAGGGCAGGAACGAAGCAGCAGGTCAATATCGCGCGGTTACAACCGGCTGTCAGAAATGCGGAAAGTACTCTGCCATCAAAAGCTACACCTGCGCCTGCCGATACAATGGATCCCTCAAAGTCTGGATTGCCGGCTGAAATTCCCCTCTATACCGGGGCAGAGAATTTCAAGGGAATAGCGGGAATTCGCATGACCTTCGATGTCAGAGATCCGATGGATACAGTGAAGACATTCTATAAAGACGCGATGAGAAAGGCTTCGTGGTCACAAATACCGGGAACAGAAAACGTCCCTGGAGCGCCGCTGATGTTCAAAAAAGGTGATTCAACTATCATCATACAGATAACGGAGGAGAACGGCGTCACCACAGTGGCCATAACCAAAGCAAAATGATATGGTGTCTGGTAGATTTTTATACGGCGACCCTCTGGGTCGCCGTTATTGTTTCGTTTATCGCCGTCGGTTTGATGGTTGTTCGTTAATATCTTATGTATACTGACTTCTTTTTTGAAAAAGGGAAAATTCCCTCTTGAAAAATAGAAAATATGTGCTATTATATACTTATCAGAACGAATTGTTCTGGCATGGGTGGAGTTAACTGTGAAAATTGATCATCAAATTTACCGGGCACCCGGTAAGGGAGGAGGACAAAAGGCCGTAAATTGTTGTATTATCAGGGGGAAATGAAAAAAATTACGCTAATTATTTGCTTTTTGAGGGAAAATAGTGTAACCTATTGAAATCGGTACCGATTTGACCTATAATACTTACCAGGAGGAGGAAATAACCATGACCTTTGCCTTCAATGATGCAGAATGGCGTATGACCCGCCTGGAAAGGTTGGGATTGAAGGAAGATCCCTTTAAACTCTCTGCAGATCCGCGATATTTATACCTCGGTTCCGAACATCTTACCGTCTACAAGCAATTGCTGAGCATCATTTCACGCCGCCGCGGCCTGGGGCTGGTGATTGGTGATATGGGTATGGGCAAAAGCTCTTTGGCCCGGCGTATTTATGACGTACACTCGTCTGAGCCGAATATGGATGTGTGCTACATCCATACCGCCGCATTTAAATCCGGCATGGATGCCGCGCGGCAGATATCCAACCAGTTGGGGGTTGACCCGCAGCGCTCATTTCAACGCCAGATGGAAAGCCTGGAACGTAAAATGGCGGATGCCTATACCGCCAAGCGTAATGTGGTCATTCTGCTGGATGACGCTCAATTGATGGACCCCTCCGCGCTGGAGGTGATCCACCGGCTGTATAACTTCGATTACGACGCCAAGGTAGCTCAGGTGCTGGCCTTTGGTCAGAACGAGATTGACGGGTTGTTCAAGACGAATAAAGCCGTTAATGCCCGGGTTTACGCCCGATTGACTCTTTCGCCGCTGGCTCTGGGCAGCGCCCTTCAGATGGTTCTCTTCCGTCTGAATGTTGCCGGGCGCAACGCGCCGCTGATTCACGATAACGCGTTTGAATTGCTGTATGAAACCTCGCAGGGTGTCCCGCGGGAGATCATCCGGTTGTGCAACCTGGCCATTGATCTGTTGCTGCAAAGCAATGAAAGCATGATCACCCTGGCGATCGCAGAGGAGGCGGTAAAACAGTGAAAAAACCAAACCCGGCGGTTAATCCACCCGCGTGGCTGCAACTCTATGATGCCCGAAACAACCAGATACAGGAAAGCCGGCCGGTGGGGCGTCCACCCGCGCCGGTTCCCCGTTACAAGGTTGGTGTGACTATGTCACAGGGCGAAACAGCCGAGCTGAAGGTCTGGCAAGACCGTTTCAGCGCGCTGATGGGCCGTAAGATTTCCACGGGAGAGACCGTGGGCATTCTGGCGCGTATCTGTTCTACGCGCTTTTCTCGTATTTCCGATCAGGAATTCACCGACATGATGGATCTGGTCGAGCACCTGGTGGAGGGGCGGTAATTATTTCTACCATAAACCCCGAGTATTTTTGGTAGAAAAAACCACCCCTATTATTTCAGGAGAAAACTCCACCCCATGGAACAACTGGTTCAACCCCGAGCATATGCTTTGCGAACGTCTTCACTGGATGATGCGTGGGAGATGATTCTCGGTCAACTTCAATCTGAGATGGATCGAACCAGTTTTGAGACCTGGGTGCGTCCGCTGAAACCGGTCAGCTTTCGTGACGGCGTATTCACCGTAGGGGCGCGGAATACCTACGGGCGTGACTGGGTAGAAGCCCGCCTGCGCAGCCGGATGACCAACCTGCTCGAAGGCATGCTGCCGGGACCTGTGCGTTTGAAGTTCACCGTGGTGAATGAGTTCTTCCATGAAGAGGGTGGGGAACAAACACCCGCGCGGCGAGAAAAACCATCATTGCGCGTAGTCGAAAGCGATGCGGAAGATCGTAAGGGAAGTGAACCAGATCCACAGAAAGCCCGGCCGCCGGAAGAAGGCTCTCCGCGCAAGGTGCTACTGGCACGGGCGTATGGCAGCGAACGGGCAAGAGCCATTCAACCTGAACGCGGCCTTTTCCTCACCCTGTATTTCTTTGAACACTGGCTTCCGCTGCTCGGGCATTCATCGATGGCGGTCATTCTGGCCGCCCGCAGTATGTGTTTCTGGAACCCCAAAACCGGCGAACTGCGCAACCGGGTGGAAACCGATATGGCTGAAATTGCCGCTAAAGCCAGTGTTTCCGTGCGAACCGTCAAAGATGTGCTGGCGGGGGAACTGGTGAAAAAATACTTTTTGCGGTACACTGTCCGCCGCATGATGACGCCCAATGGTGTGCGTACCGCGGGCATCACCCTGCTGGTACGTATGGATGAGCCTTTAACGCCGGAAGATCAAGAGATATTGAGTCTGCCAGAAGCAGAACGCTGGTACCCGGCTGAATTTGAGGATGAAACAGAGGAGTAGGGGAGTGTGTGGTTCCAGGGTTTCATTAATGTTGTCTGTTTTCAATCGTATCTGGATTAATGCGGAATTATCACCGGGTTTATCCCGATGTTAAATTCAATAACCCTTCAGAAAGGAGATAACCCCCATGGCTGACGAGAAATACGAGTCTTATTGCTTGAAATGCAAGAGCAAACAACTCATCAAAGATGCCGAGAAAACCGTGCTCAAGAACGGTGCCAATGCCGTTAAAGGCAAATGCTCTGTGTGTGGCACCACTGTGATGAAAATCCTTCCCAAGGATAAGAAATAGAAACACAAAAGGGCAGCCAGCGCATAGTGCCGGCTGCCCTTCCTCTTTTATTTCTAAAAAAAACATTGCCACTGTGGTGACTTTAGAAGATACCGCCTTATAAACAAACACGCTGGCTTTGTAAACAGCTTAAGCAGTATGCGCGCGATTATTCCTGATGGTGTCTAACCATGCAAAGCTGGATTTGCCATGTTATGCATGTAAAGATACCGCTTGAACAAAACACGGCACACGCAGTTCACCGGGTGAAAAGCGTTCTTCTGCGTGGGATGTAAACGATAGCCCCGGTATTGAAAAGCCTGCCGTTGCGGGCAGGCTCTCTTGTGTTATAGCTTATCTGGCGCTATCCGGGTGAAGCCAGGCAAAAACCGGCGGATGCCGTACCGCCACTTTCAACATACACCCCCACCGAGTCGGCTCCGATGGCGTTGTACCCCGGATGATTGAGGGTAACGGTATAGCTTCCCGGATCGAGCGGACCCAGATTGAACGAACCGTCGCCACTCACACCGGTCTTTGTGCTGCCAGCGGTGACGCTGATGCCGCCGAACGTCCACGGGGAATCGCATTTTCCATCTCCGTTGCTGTCATACAAGACCGTTCCAAAAATGTATCCGGGCTTTATTTCAACCGGCGGCGGCGCGGGGGGTTCAGGCGGCGGCGGTGCTTCTGTTGTAATGATCACCGGCGGCCGCGGCTTTACCGGCTGCGGTTGAACCGGCTGTTGCGGCTGGCTGATAAATTTTGTGGGGGTTAAAGTAGGAACTTTCGGTGTGATCTTTACTGCGGTTGAACAGGAAACGATCTTGATCTCTGAGACATCCGAAAAACCCACATCAATACCTGACGCATTGACAAGGATTGCCCGGAATTTGATACTTCCACCAAAATCAAGCTGGCCCGGCGCTGAACCGGTACTCAGGTGATACCAGTACCCACCGCTTTCAGGTGTCATGGCGGCACGGTTCTCTGTCCCCACGGCAGAACCCACCCAGGTGCCATCCGGGTCAAACCAGACATAAGCCAGGTCTACCCGGTTGAATGTTGATGGATCCACATCGGTACCCGCTTCAAAATCAATGGTTGTGACTTCTCCCCGAGTGCATTTACCAATGTATACCGGGTTCGGCATACCTCCGACCTTTATAGTATTCCCTCCCTGAGCGGCGCAGCTTTCTATGAAAATATACTTTTCCGCGCTGTTCCTGAACCACTCTTTGCGGTCATTCATTAACGATACGGTATAGGCGATTTTGCCGTCACTTCGAGAGAAAAATCGCAGGTCATCGGCGTTAAACATGTACGTTCCGGTAAATCTCCCTCCACCCGAATCGCGCAGAGGGAAGACGATCTCTCTGGTTTCTTCTGTGTTATTGATCATTCTTCCATGAATATCCACTTCAATCACGTCCGTCATGTCACTCACATATGCTTCAAAGTTGATGGAAGCCGATGTTGCCGAACAATTGGCGCCAATTCTCAGGGTTTCTGGTGAAGCACCCACCTTCAGGTCTTCAACGATCGGAGAAGGGGATATGACCAATTCTCTCGTCGACGGACACCCTGAGCTGTCTGACCCTTCGATGCATACTACGGCAATTTCAGAATAGGCTTCGGCTCCGCCGACGTTATACGATACAGCCTGAATGCGATACCTCCCGGGGGTAGATGGATTCCAGTCCAGGCTGGCTTCAGCCAGTTCAACCGTTTGATCGGTTGTGGATTCTCCCAGAAGGATGTCATTCACCATGAAGCGAACCAGTCTGACCCCGCCTCCGGGTTGGCGGGCATGGGCAATCAATCGGAATCTTTCCAATGGGAGGGTATAGCCGTCAGGAGGCTGGTCAAGCCAGACACGCATACTGGTACTGGTACCTGCACCATCCGGACTGGAATTGCAGGAGACCAGAGCAAGACAAAACACCAGCATGCTGAAACCTGCCGCGATAACATTGACGTGAGGTTTTATTTTCATATTACATCTCCTCATCCATTCCAGAAGATTACCGCCTGGCCGGGTAGCCGTGTATGTTTACTGTGATGATGCAATCCGCTTCCGGGCTTCTGTCATCACGCATTGTGAAGGTTTGGTTGAAATGGCTCCACTCTTCAATCGAAAGCGGAGGAAGCCTGGTGCTGACATCGCAAAATACCGTTTGACGTGAATTTCGCACGATGTCGTAATGATCTACATCTGTAATCCACGATCCAAACACTATTTCGCTGGATGGATCGGTTATATATGTCTGGAAGACATTATTGTTGTATCCACGCCCGCCGGAAGGTTGGGTGTACAGAGAGATACCTGACCAGTTATGTGTGCCGGCTTCGATTCCGCTTGTGAGAGAACTGAATGTCTTTATTGTCCATGGCAGGCTGCCGCCGCCGGCACTGATATTGCCGCAGGGCTCTATTGTTTGATCTCGAGCCGGACAGATCAGGCAAAATTCACCGCGATCATCTATTCCGGTGATCTGAAGCGTTTGGAAAGTGATCTCCAGATAGGCGGCATTTGAACACAGGGCCGTGGTGTATACCAGGGGATCACTCCAGGAGGATACCCTGGAACCCTGATTGGCACGCGCGCGAAATTCCACAAGGCTGCTGCAGGGCAGGTCGCTTTCTGCTCCGAGAATGTGTTTCGGCAGGGTTCCATCTGCCTGGCGGCCAACTGACCAGGTATTTGTGCGGCGAGCGGCTGTGTTCAAATTTGTTATGACGCGTTCAACCGTGTAACCGGTAAGGCTTGATTCCGGTACAAACGCGCTTTCGGTCCAATTCCAGAGCAGAGGCCTTCGCCCTTCACATGTTCTGGTAATGGCGCACAACGACATGCCCAGCGAGCAGGCGAACTGGTCAACCGGGTTGGTGATAGCCCGGCAGGCAGAGGCATCACGGGTGATTTGAAGGTTGGTTGGCGCGGGAAGATATAGTAGTAATTCAGTAATATCTACTATGCCGGTATAGCCGGGAGGAACCGCGCCCGGGATGACGGGGTTGCAGCGCCCTGAAGCGGGACCCAGGCAGTACGAAAAACGGTAGGAACCATTATGTACCGAACGCATTGTTCCATCCCAATCCGCCTGTGGGTGACTGATGGAGAAGTATCCGGTATCCAGCCACTCGGTGGTTGGACCACGCCGGCCGCGGCATCTTCCCTGCAAGGTGACCGGGTTACCCGTGGGATGGTGGGTCAAATAAAAGCGCCCGCCATTGGCAAGCCGGGTCAGGTTGTAATACAGGTTGTTAGACGGGTCGGGCGCAAAGAAAGTGAAATCACCGGGTGGAATCTTTTCAATCGCACTTGAATTTATGGAAATGTAGCAATAGATTCCCTGCCACGCGGCATCTGTGTTTACTGTGGCTACCGTCAAGACCAGATCGGATGTTGTGCCAGGAGGTGTTGAAGGCCCGGGGCAGGTTTCCGGGGTGATGGCTGTTACCATTGAGCTTATGCCTTCTCGTCCATCTCGAACCGAGGCAACCTGGTAGCTGTAGGTCTGCCTTCCGGCGATCGGCGGGAGAGCGTTTCGGAACGTGGTGGTGTTGGCCGCGACGGAACCGATCACATTTCGAACTAACCCTGCGATTCGGTAAATTCGATAAGACGTTTCATCGGGGCTGTCTACCCAGTTCAATATGGCATACGCGCAATCTGCGCTGACCCGCAAGCCGGTGGGGGCGGCAGGGTTGGATGAGCGGGGTGAGGTAGGGGGATTTGGCGCCGACGGAGGCGGTGGAGGCGACCCGCCGGAGGACCCACCGGGTGACGGGGGTGGATTGACGCGGGTGCCCGGCGGCAGCGGCGAAGCGGGGTCGGTGCCGCTGAGTGACGGGTTGCCGCCGGCAAGGGTAGCCGGCGAGACGCCGTATGCCGCGGCGATATCCGCAAGGCTGGGGTTCGCGGCTCCTTTGGCTTTGGGGATGGAGTCTACATCCAGTTCTTTTGGGGCGGCTTTCACAACATCCACATAGACGATGCTGGAATCCGCGAATCTGTCATCTGGTGTGTAACCGTGCGCCAGTAAAATATGCCGTCCAATATTTTGTGGTGTCCAGAGCTTGTTCAAGATCAGCGGATTTTCGCCCCTGGCTCCGGGGGCATCTTGCGCGGCGATCAGCGCGCCATCCGCGTAAATTTCCAGCCGGCTGATCCCGCCGGGGTCAGCTCCGGAAGCCTGCAATTCTACCGTGGATCTTTCATCCACCTGTGCCCCGGTCTGCGGCGCTAGAATTTCAACTCGAATAGCCAGTCCTTTCTGCCAGTTGCGGGAACGGAGAAGGGAGAAACCGATTACTACCGCAACGGCCATAACGCACAGAAGAACGGCCGCTATTCCACAGGCCATCCACACCCGGGATGACTTTTTTTGAGGGGGAACTTGTCTTGCCATGGTACCTCCCTGTACTGCTGAAAACAGGACGCCGGGTTTGGGTCATATCGTATTAAAAGGAAATGACCCAGCCGCCTCACTATGTTCCGCGAGGCGGTCGCTTTGAAGAAAAAAAGCCGGCATTGATTATGGCAATGAAGCTGAGATTCAGCCTTGATGTAGCGGAAGAAAAACCGGTACCGGTAAAATACCAATTATACGGGCTAAAAAGGATCTGTAATTAAATAGAGTGTAGCACTTTCTAAAAAAAATTCATCGGAAAATTCGGTACTCCGGTGGGAAAAAAGCCATCTTAACGCGGCAGATGAAGCAGGCAAGTCGGGTAGAATTACCCGTTATGACCAGACCATCGCAGACCTCCCATACCTCGCGCGGGTACCTGACCGCGTTCGCGGCCGCCATTGTGCTTTCGACCACGGCCATCTTCATCCGCCATCTTTCTGTGACGTACAGGCTGCCGGCGCTGGTGCTGGCGTTCTGGCGCGAACTGATCGTGGTCGTCACCCTGCTGGTTGTGTTGACAATCAGGCGGCGAGTCTCACTGCGCGTAGATAAACGCCACCTCGCTTACCTGCTGGTGTACGGGTTTGTGCTGTGGGTGTTCAACGCCCTGTGGACCACCTCGGTGGTGCTCAACGGCGCGGCGGTTTCCACGGTGCTGGTGTACTGCTCGGGGGCGTTCACCGCGCTGCTGGGATGGTGGCTATTAAAGGAACACCTGGGCATCATCAAGCTGACGGCCGTTGTGCTGAGCTTTGGCGGCTGCGCGCTGGTGGCCGGCGCGAATGACCCGGCGGTGTGGCAGGGCAACATCCCGGGGATCATTGTGGGCATTCTGGCGGGGCTGGCGTATGCCGTTTACAGCCTGATGGGGCGCACGGCGGCCAACCGCGGGCTGAACGCCTGGGTGACGATCATGTATACCTTCGCCTTCGCCGCCGGTTTTATGCTGGTTGCCAACCTGGCCGGTGGCGGTAAACTGCCCGGCACGGCCCCCGCGCCAGCCGACATGTTCTGGCTGGGTGACCGTTGGGCAGGGTGGGGGGTGCTCTTTCTGCTGGCAGCGGGTCCTACCGTGGCGGGGTTCGGGCTGTACAACATGAGCCTGGGCGACCTGCCTTCGAGCGTGGCCAACCTGATCGTTTCCACCGAGCCGGTGTTCACGGCGGTGATCGCCTTTCTGCTGCTGGGTGAGCGCATGACGAGTGTGCAGCTCTTTGGCAGCCTGCTGATACTCGGCGGGGTGGGGCTGATGCGCGCTTTCGAGCGTGAGCCGGCGGGGGTGTAATGCGTATAGGTTAAGGTGTAATGGGAGAAATATTTATGTTATTGTATCTTATAGGATACAATAGTACGTATAAAAAAAGAGCCCATTACCACCACCCTGTGGGAACCAGCGGATAACCTGAATACAGAAGAAGATATCATGAACTATCTGGAAGCAGTGTTTGAAACTGATGATCCAGAATTGATTGCTGCCGTGCTGGGTGACATTGCCCGCGCGCGGGGCATGGCGCAAATTGCCGAGAAAACCGGCCTGGGGCGCACCAGCCTTTATAAGGCGTTATCACCCGATGGCCATCCGGAATTTGCCACGGTGATGAAGGTGGCTAAAGCGTTAGGGATGAAGCTGCGAGCAATGCCTGTGAAAAATTAATTAATGGAAGGGGGATATTTTGTTTTAAGTCGGATGAATGAATAATTAAATAACGAATATTGAGACAATTCAATCCCAGGGTATTTGGGATATATAATTTATGTTTAAGGGGAGATAAATAGATGACCGATGCAAAATTTTATGCTCATTCAAAAAATGGGGAACCAAAAACCAACTGGCAGAGCCTTTATGATCATTTATCGGGGACTTCCCGCCTTGCGGAATGCTTTGGATTGGATACAGGGACTGCTGTTCTTTCAAAATCCGTTGCACTGATTCATGACCTGGGTAAGTTTTCTCTTGAGTTTCAACAGCGGTTGGATGGTAAACGAAATCCCGTTGACCATTCGACGGCGGGTGCAAAAGAACTTCTATCCTTATTCAAGGGTACAGAAAAAGAACCTTTGGCTTTGCTTATGGCATATTGTATTCTTGGGCATCATTCCGGGCTTCCTGATTATGGCGATATAACCGACCTTCCCGGTGAAGGGTCCCTTCAATCGCGCATAAAAACAAAATTATTCGATTACAGTAGATACAAAGCAGAAATTGATCTTTCCACTCTTCAATTACCCCAAGGGCTTGATATATACCCACTTCAATTGAATTCAGAACAGGGAAAATCTTTCAGGAGCTTCCCCGGATTCTCTGTCAGTTTTCTAACCCGGATGGTCTATTCGACCCTGGTTGATGCTGACTTTCTGGATACGGAGCAATTTGTTCAAGGGGTAAAACCACGCGGAGAACATGATTCAATTGATTCTCTATGCCGGAAGCTTGACGCCTATTTAAACCGGTTCAAAAACCCGGAAACTGCAATCAATATTAAGCGGTCAGAGACTCTGAAAAATTGCATGAGTATGGCAGATCGTCCGCCTGGTTTTTTCAAGTTGACCTTGCCCACCGGTGGAGGTAAGACTCTGGCCTCCATGGCGTTTGCGTTACATCACGCGAAAACCCATGGGCTGAAACGGGTTATCTATGTAATTCCCTTTACTACGATCATTGAACAAAACGCCGGAATTTTTAAAGAGATTTTTGGTGAGGAAAATGTTCTTGAGCATCATTCCAATTTTGATTGGGGGAAACAAGAATCCAACGAACCTATTAACTCCGATGACCGGACATGGAACGTTATCAGTAAACTCAGGCTGGCGGCAGAGAATTGGGATATTCCCATTGTGGTCACAACCAATGTGCAGTTCTTTGAATCCCTTTTTGCCAACAGGTCATCCCGCTGCCGAAAATTGCACAACATAGCGAAAAGTGTGGTCATTTTTGATGAAGCGCAAATGATACCCGGCGAGTTTATATACCCTGTAATGGGTGCAGTATGGGAATTAGTTTCAAACTATGGTGCCAGCACAGTTTTTTGTACTGCTACTCAACCGAACCTTGAAAGGTTCTTTCCTGAAACTGTAAAGTTCACAGAATTGGCCCCCGAACCAGAAAAATTGTTTAGTTTTTACAAAAGAGTACGAATCACCCATTTGGAACAAAGGTTAACAGATGATGATTTAGTTTCAAGGCTTAATGCATTGAAACAGGTGTTTTGTATTGTGAATACTCGAAAACATGCCAGTGGTTTATTTCAGATGTTGGAGGGAGAAGGAAATTTTCATCTCTCTACATTAATGTGCCCCGCTCATCGAAAGTTAGTCCTGGCAGAGATCAGAGACAGACTGCAATCTGGTCAAAAGTGTCGAGTGATCTCTACTTCAGTAATGGAAGCCGGGATCGATGTGGATTTCCCAATTGGGTATCGAGCTCTCTCTGGACTTGATTCGATCAACCAGGCTGCCGGACGCGTTAACCGGAATATGCGCCAACCGATGGCGGATATGTTTATATTTGAGTCTGATTCCGATCTTGAGAGAAATACTCCACGATTTATCGCCCGTGGAGTTGAAGTGACCCGCAGTATTCTTCGGGATTTTTCGGATGAACCAATTTCTATTCCGGCTGTTCACGCGTTTTTTGAACGCCTTTATTCATTAAAAGATATTGGTGAATTTGATTCACATAAAATTCTGGATCGATTCAGATTAGACAGGAAAGGATTTCCCATCCTTGAATTTGCGACTGCCGCGGAAGAATTCAGATTGATAGACGATGTAACAATACCAATCATTATTCCCTTTGATACTAAGGCTCAGAATTTGATAAATGAACTTGAAATGACAACGGAACCGATGAAAGTCCTCAGGCAATTACAGCCTTACAGTGTTTCCATATATAAAAAAGAATTTGAAACCCTGGAAAATGGAGGAGTAGTTGGGCTGAAAGCAAATGTATATTCGGTATTAAACGAAATGGAGGGATATTATGACCGGCAATGTGGGCTGATTTTGCCAAATAACGGATCAGGAAACGCCCAGTTCTTCTAAGACAAAAACAAAGTACGAAAGGAGGGTTAATTATGGGTTATGGAATCACAATTCGGGTGCGTGGGCCGTACGCGTTATTCACAAGGCCGGAAATGAAGGTGGAGCGCGTGAGTTATGATGTGATCACACCATCAGCCGCGCGCGGAATCATTGAGGCGGTCTACTGGAAACCTGCAATTCGCTGGGTGATCGATAAGATTCATGTTCTAAATGAGATACAGTTTACCAATATTCGAAGGAATGAGGTAAGCGAAAAAGCCTCGGTGGATAACGTGTTGCAGGTAATGAACGGAAGTGATAAACCACTGTTCATTTCTACAACCGAAGCCCGGCAGCAGCGTGCGTCAATGGTATTGCGTGATGTGGATTATGTCATCGAAGCACACTTCGAAAAAGTTGACAGCATGTGGGGTGAACGTGACACAATCGAAGGGCACTACAACATCATTCTGCGTCGGTTGCGAAGTGGTCAATTTTTTCATAAACCGTGCCTGGGCACCCGTGAATTTACGGCAGATGTGGAGGTTATTGAAGATCGTAAAGATATTCCGAAGAGTATCTACACGGGTGAGCGAGAATTGGGTTGGATGCTCTATGATCTGGACTTCTCTGACCCGAAAGATATCCAACCAAGATTCTTCAAGGCAAAGATGTATGATGGTGTGATTACATTGCCGGGAGGGGAGGAGGTAAGGCAATGATCTTGTCATCTCTCTACAATTATTACCAAATCGTATGCGATGACCCTGAAAGTGGAATTGCCAGACCGGGATATTCTACTCAATTGATCGGGTACGCATTGAACCTATCTGAACAGGGTGAATTGTTGGGTATTTTTCCGTTATTCTCTTCTGTAACTAACGGAAAAAAGGTGCGGGAAATACCCCGGCGGATGGCTGTTCCAGAATTGGTGAAACGCAGTGTAAATGTTTCTGCCAATTACATGTGGGACAATGCTGCTTATGTGTTAGGGCTGGCAGATAAAGAGACAAAAGATGATGCATATGCACAAACACGGTTTGATGCTTTCAGGCAGCACAATCTAAAGATCTTATCAACAGCGAAAAGCCCGGTAGCCATTGCGGTCATGGCATTTCTCAATCGGTACGATAGGAAGACTTTAAGTGAACACCCGGCGATTATCCGGCATCAAGACGGTTTGGTAACCAATGCCAACCTTGTATTTCAGGTGAATGGGAAATTTGCTCTGGATGATCTGGAAATTCGCCTTGCCTGGGAAAGATTTCTGTCCGGGCAGGAAAGTAAAAAGATGCAGTGTCTGGTCACTGGAGAGTTTGAACCGGTAACGCGCCTGCACCCGGATATCAAAGGTGTTCGAGATTCCCAAGCTAAAGGCGCTTCGTTGGTTAGCTTCAACCTGGACGCGTTCACTTCATATGGGAAAGAAAAAGGCGAAAACGCCCCTGTGAGTCAGAGGGTTGCATCCGGGTGTGGCGTGGCAATAAATTACCTGCTTTCATCAGAAAACCCGAATCGAAAAATATACCTGGGTGATACCACCGTTATTTATTGGGCGGAAAACAGTAACCCGGCGTACGCAAGAACGTTCTCTACCCTGATCAATCCGGCATTTCTGGGAGATGAACCCCAGAGTAACGATTTGGGGCGTAAAGACGCGGAAGATCTGATGAGAAAAATCGCAGTTAAACTTCAGAAAGGGCAGGCTATTGATACCGACGCCTTGAAACAGGATCTTGATCCGGAAACACGCTTCTATGTTCTCGGCCTGGCGCCAAATGCGGCAAGGCTTTCTGTGAGATTCTTTCTGAATGAACCATTTGGGCGTTTTATTGAACGCATCATGCTTCACTATGCTGACATGGCCATCCAGAAGGAATTTGTTAACCAGCCGGAGTATATTACTCCATACCGCATACTTGCAGAATGTGTTTCACCTAAAGTGTCGCGGCGTGACGAAGAGGTGAAGGCTTCATGGGGGTTGATGAGTGGTGCGCTGATGCGTTCGATACTAAACGGAACGCCGTACCCAGAGGGGTTGTATACGGCCTATCTAAACCGTATTCGCCACGATAGTGATGAAAAGGATAAGTCCATTAAGATCAACTACACGCGCGCGGCAGTTATTAAAGCTTGCCTTTTGCGCAAGTACCGCCGTCAGGCTCAAAATCCGTATAAGGAGGTTCTGCAAATGTCACTTAATGAAACCTATACTAATCCAGCCTATGTGTTGGGGCGATTGTTCGCCGTGATCGAAAAAGCACAACATGAAGCTATCGGAGAAGTGAACGCGGGAATTAAAGATAAGTATTTCAATTCCGCCTGCGCAACCCCGGCCAGTACGTTCCCTACATTGATGCGAATGACACACCACTACACATCCAAAGCGGAATACGGTAACAGCCTGGACCATCGCATTCAGGACCTGATGGACTTGCTGGAAGCCCGGCCATTTCCTTCGCGCCTTACTCTGGACGAGCAGGGGATATTTGTGCTTGGGTATTATCATCAGCGCGCGAATTTCTATGTAAAGAATGCCGATAAAGACGGCGAAGCTGAACCTTCTAATTAATCAACTATAAATTCAAGGAGAATAATCCATGTCTACCCCCATCAAGAACCGTTATGAATTTGTACTGCTTTATGATGTTGAAAATGGCAACCCAAACGGAGATCCGGATGCCGGAAATATGCCGCGCATTGACCCGGAAACCGGATACGGAATTGTGACGGATGTTTGTCTGAAGCGTAAGGTGCGTAACTATGTTGAAATGATCAAAGGCAATACATCGCCATACCGAATATATATAAAAGAAGGCACGCCGTTGAATACACTTCACAAGGAAGCATATCTTGCAAATGGCATGGAACCTGGAAATGGAAAGAAAGCTCCATTAAATAAAATAAACGAAGCTCGCTCCTGGATGTGCAGAAACTTTTATGACATCCGCACTTTTGGGGCTGTTTTAAGTGTGGGCGACAACTGCGGTCAGGTGCGCGGGCCGGTACAGATCAATTTCTCTCGAAGTATTGATCCCATTGTTCAGCAAGAGGTGACCATCACCCGTCTGACAGTAACTCGGGAAGACGAAGCAGAGAAAGAACGTACCATGGGCCGGAAATTCATCGTTCCATATGCCCTTTACCGGGTAGAGGGGTATGTCTCAGCTAAACTGGCTAATGATGAAACCAAAGGGACCGGGTTCTCGGAAGAAGACCTCAACCTGTTCTGGGACGCGCTCACAAATATGTTTGAACACGATCATTCGGCGGCACGCGGGAAAATGACAGCCCGAAAGCTGGTTATCTTCAAACATCAAAGTGAATTGGGAAATATGCCGTCACAAAAGCTGTTTGATCTGGTCCATGTGGAGCGGAAAGAAGATGTTGTTGTGCCGAGAAAATATGATGATTACCGGGTTGAAGTTAAGTCCGGGCCATTAAATGGTGTGGAGATGGAAGAAAAATTGTGACCTCCAGCTACACCCCCGAGGAACTACTACCCCTTTCAGGCCTGCAGCACTTTCAATTCTGCCGGCGCCAGTGGGCGCTCATCCACGTGGAGCGCCAGTGGCAGGAAAACGTGTTGACGGCGGAAGGGCGCATCATGCACAACCGGGCGGATCAGCCTTTCGTAATGGAAGTCCGCGAAGGTGTGGTCATCGCCCGGTCTGTGCCGGTTGCGTCGTACAGGCTGGGGCTGAATGGCGTATGCGATGTGGTCGAATTCGTTCCCTCTGGCGAAGGCGTGGTACTTCCAGGCCGAGAAGGTAAATTCACCCCGGTGCCGGTGGAATACAAACACGGCAAACCCAAAACCGACCCGTGTGATGAAGTTCAACTGTGCGCTCAGGCGATGTGTCTCGAAGAAATGTTAAGCGTAACCATCTCTCAAGGCTTTTTCTTTTATGGGCAAATACGACGCCGCGCATTGGTTGAATTCACCTATGAAAAACGTCAGCTTGTAGAGAGAACAGCGCGAGAGATGCATGAATATTTTTCACGCGGGTACACCCCGAAAGTAAAAAAAGGCAAAGCCTGCGCGTCTTGTTCTCTGGCGGATATTTGTCTGCCCGATATCCTGGATGGAGCCGAATCGGCATCCCGGTATATTGAACGGTGCATTGAGAGTGATTGAATGAAAAAGCTGCTCAATGTTCTTTACATAACGTCACCCGATACATACCTTTCACTGGATGGAGAAAACATCGTCCTCAAGCACGAAGAAAAGCCCACCGCGCGCCTCCCGCTTCACAACCTGGAACAGATCGTATGTTTTAACTATCAGGGCGTAAGCCCCGGGTTAATGGGAGCCTGCGCCGAAAGAAACATCGGGCTGTGTTTTGTTTCTCCGGGAGGGCGGTTTTTGGCGCGGGTTGAAGGCAGGGTAAGGGGCAATGTTTTGCTGCGAAAGAAGCAATACGCGGTTTCTGAAACCGAAGAGCAGAGCATTGCGATAGCCGCGTCTTTTGTGCTGGGAAAAATTTCAAACAGCCGTAAAGTGCTCAACCGGGCTGTGCGAGACCATGCCCTGCTGGTGGATGTGGAACGGCTTAATGAAGTCTCCGCGTCTCTTAAAGAAATGCTGCGGCAGGTGAAAGCGTGCGGCGCTGTATCTGATCTCATGGGTTATGAAGGTAACGCCGCTCGAAGTTACTTTGACGTTTTTGATCAGATGATCTTGCAACAAAAAGAAGACTTCCATTTCGCCGGCCGTAACCGCCGGCCTCCGCTCGACAGGATGAACGCTCTGCTATCGTTCCTCTACACACTTCTGGCCAATGAATGTGCTTCGGCGCTGGAAACAGTGGGGCTCGACCCCTATGTGGGTTTCTTGCATCAAGACCGTCCGGGTAGACCGTCACTCGCGTTAGACGTGATGGAAGAACTTCGCCCTGTGTTTGCCGATAGGCTGGCGCTTTCCATGGTTAACTTGAGGCAGGTGACAGGTTCTGGTTTTGTTGAAAAAGAAAGCGGAGGAATCTTGATGGATGATGAGACCCGCAAAAAGGTGCTCACCCTGTGGCAGGAACGAAAGAAAGACCAGATCGTTCATCCTTTCTTAAAAGAGAAAGTCAACTTTGGGTTGATTCCATATATACAGGCGCTGCTGTTAGCGCGGCATTTGCGCGGCGACCTGGATGCCTATCCGCCGTTTTTCTGGAACTAGGACCCCCCCATGATGGTATTGATCACATACGACGTAAACACCGAAACAGCCGCCGGAAAAAAGCGGCTGGCGAAAATGGCCAAAAAATGCACGAACTACGGTCAACGGGTGCAAAATTCTGTTTTTGAATGCGTAATCGACCCTGCGTTATTTAAGCAGGTTCAGGAACAGTTGGAAAAGATCATGGACAAAGACCACGACAGTCTGCGGTTTTACTTCCTGGGTGATGATTGGAAAACCCGTGTATATCACGTGGGAGCGAAAAAAAGCATGGACCTGGAAGGGACATTGATCTTGTAACGGCGAAGGTGAAGCGCACAGCCCGACAGATAGAAGGTTCGCAGGTTTTAATACCCGAATTGGCCTAAAATAGAAGGAGAAAAGTCACAAAAATCAGATAAAGAAACATACATCCCCCATAAATGGGGGATAAGTGGAAGAGAAACA